>JAFYXO010000031.1 GCA_017546125.1 Bacteroidales bacterium | reverse complement strand
ACAATTTCTCAAACGTTAGGCTTTGTGTTATTTGAGAAAGTGCCTATAAATCAATTGTTTAACAAAAATCAAAATTCCGTTTCTACTGACGAATATCCTAACTTATTCAGTATGAGTTAGTTTAAACGGGACAGCAGTGGTAAAAACTGATTAAAATGAAAAAGGCTGTATTGACTTTTGTGCACAAGGATTCATATTTATTGAATATACAAATTCAACAATTTCTTTATAATTCGCCAGAAACAGACATCTATATTCATCTAGATAAAAAGTCTGAAAAGATGAGGGGAGAGATTATTAATCATGATAGAGTTTTCTTTAAAAGATATAGAAGAAGCTAATATTAAGTTAAGTAAGTGTAAATGAAAGATATAGCAATATTTGGTGCAGGTGGTTTTGGAAGAGAAACGGCCTGCTTAATAAATAAAATTAATCAATCTAAGTCTTCATTCGAGTGGAATTTGATTGGCTTTTTTGATGATAATACTGATTTAAAAGGTAAGGATATATCACATTTTGGAGTATGCTTAGGTGATATTGATACATTAAATAAGTGGAACAAGCCATTATCAATAGTTATATCAGTAGGAAACCCTATTGCAATAAAGAATATCGTTAGTAAGATCAGTAATCCCTCTATTGATTTTCCAAATATAATTCATCCTGATTTTGTTATTAATGATGAAGAATCTTTTAAAATTGGAAAAGGTAACATAATACAGAGTGGTTGCTCTGTTAGTTGTAATGTTTCTTTAGGAAATTTTAATGTATTAAATGGCTCAGTTGTTTTTGGCCATGATTGTAATGTGGGTAACTATAACACTTTTATGCCTGCAATTAGAGTTTCTGGTGGAGTTAATATATGCGATTGTAACTTTTTTGGTGTAGGTTCTATTATTTTACAACAAATAAAAATAGGAGATAATATTAGACTAGCTGCAGGTAGTGTATTGATGACTAAACCTAAGGATGGAAAACTATATATGGGCAATCCAGCAAAAAAAATAGAGCTTTAACTAATTATAAACTATAAACTATAAACAAATATTAAACAATTATGAAAACACTGAATGAATTTATTGAGCTTTTCGCTGAACAATTTGACGAGACTGACGCAAGTGAAATCACACCAAATACTGTATTTCATGATTTGGATGAGTATTCATCTCTAATTGCATTATCAATTATTGCAATGGTTGATGAAGAGTTTGATGTTACCCTTAAAGGTGACGACATGCGTAGTGCTGTTACAGTAGAAGATTTGTATAATATTGTTATAAACAAAGCATAATATGGCTTTTTTGTCGTTTGAGAATCTCAAAGTATCAGGAATATCTGCTTGCGTTCCGAAGGAGATAGATGATAATAGAACAACTTCCTTGATTCCTGATGACGAAAGGGAGAATCTTATCAATTCTATAGGCATAGTCCAAAAAAGAATAGCGCCTGAAGGGGTATGTGCATCTGACTTGTGTTATTTTGCAGCAGAGAAACTTATCAAAGAACTCAAGTGGGATAAATCAGAAATACAAGCATTGATATTTGTATCTCAAACACCTGATTATATATTACCTGCAACTTCGTGTATTCTACAGGATAGGTTGGGATTGTCGAGCGAATGTTTAGCTATTGATATATCTCTAGGATGCTCAGGTTGGGTTTATGGTATGTCCACCTTGGCTTCTTATATGGGAAAAAACAATATTGCTAAAGCTCTATTGTTATCAGGGGACTTGGCAACAAGAACGAATTCACCACGCAACAGAAGTGATTTCCCATTGTTTGGGGATGCTGGCACATGTACCGCTATTGAGTATGATGAAGGTGCTAGTGGAATTAAATTCCACCTAGCAACAGATGGCTCAGGAAAAGATGCTATTATTATACCTTATGGAGGTTATAGGAATCCTATTACTGTAGATTCTTTAGAGTATAAGGATTATGGAAATGGAGAAGTGAGAACCGGTTTACATGCGTCAATGGATGGTATGAGTGTTTTCTCTTTTGCTATTACTAAAGGTCCGAAAAGTGTTAAGATGTTGTGTGAGCATTATGGCATAGATATGACATCAGTTGATTGTTTTACATTTCATCAGGCTAATAAACTTATTACAGAGAAGATCTGTAAAAAATTGAAATTAGATGCAGATAAGTGCCCAAACTCTATGGAAATGTTTGGAAATACTTCTTGTGCTACAATCCCTTTGACATTGGTGACACAAAGAAAAGAGTCTCTGGAATCATCAAAAATGAGTCATATTGCATGTGCTTTTGGTGTAGGTCTCTCTTGGGGATCTGTTTATTTTGATACTGAAAATATTGTTGTACCTGAATTAATTGAATTATAAATGTATAATCCATTTTCTTTAGAAGGCAAAAAAGTACTAGTTACTGGTGCTTCATCGGGTATAGGTAAATCTATAGCCATAGAGTGCTCTAAATTGGGTGCTCATCTTACCATTGTAGGAAGAAATCAGGAGAGACTCAATGAAACATTTATTTCTCTTGATGGTGATAAAAATAATCATAATCAGTTGCTATTAGAGTTAACTGATTATGAAAGGTTAGAATTTAGCATTAAAGAATTGCCTGTATTTGATGGCGTTGTCAATTGTGCAGGTATTGGTACTACCAATTTGTTTCAGTTCTTAACAAGAGAAAAAATGCAACACGTATTTGATGTCAACTTCTTTTCTCCAGTCGAGTTGACTAGATTGCTTATTAAAAAGAAAAAAATAGCAAAAAATGGATCTGTTGTCTTTCTCTCTTCTATTGATGGTCCAATAAATTCGCATATTGGCAATTCATCATATAGTGCAACAAAAGCAGCATTGGCTGCAATGGCTAAAGGTATGGCAGTAGAATTGGCACCCAAAAATATTAGAGTGAATTATCTTATGCCTGGTCAAACAGAGACTCCTCTTATCCATAATGAGTTTATAACTGAAGATCAATTGGCATTGGATATGGAAAAATATCCTATGAAAAGATATGGTAGACCAGAAGAGATCGCTTACGCTGCAATTTATTTTCTTTCAGATGTTAGTACCTTCACTACAGGTGCTGGTTTAGTTATTGATGGAGGTTTTACTTTGATATAAGATGGCAATTATTAGATATAAAAATGTTGGCATTAGAGCAGTTTCTGCCTGCGTTCCTAGAACGATAAAGTATAATAAAGATTTAAATTATTTAATGCCCGATGATGAAATAGAGAAAGTGATAAAAAATATAGGCATAAGTGAAAGAAGATATGCTGATAGCGATGTTTGTGCTTCTGACCTTTGTCAAAAGGCGGCAGAATTGTTGATAAATGATTTAAATCTTGACAAAAATCAAATAGATGTTTTGATTTTTGTGAGTCAAACATCTGATTACCATCAACCTTCAACAGCACCATTACTACAACATAAGTTAGGTCTATCAACAAATACCCTCTGTTTTGATGTAAATTTAGCTTGTTCAGGATATGTATATGGTTTGTCAATAGCTTATGCATATGCAAGTCTTGAAAGTATTAATAATGTACTGCTACTTGTGGGAGAAACAATGTCAAAGACAGTATCTCAACATGATAAGGTCTCAACACCATTATTTGGAGATGCTGGAACAGCAACATTGATCTCAAAAGGCGATTTCCCTGAGGCAATATTTTCACTTCATACAGATGGATCAGGAAGTGATGTTATAAAAATGCAGTATGGAGGATATAGAAACCAAAGTTCACCAGAAGGATTTAAGAATATTACTGATGCTGATGGTAATATTAGAAATGGTGAACAATTTTTTATGGATGGAATGGATGTGTTTAACTTTGGAATGAGTGTTGAACCAAAAGATATAAAGTTGTTATTGAAAGAGTGCAATTTAACAATTGATGATATTGATTTGCTAATTTATCATCAAGCAAATAGATTTATGACAGACTTTTTTTCAAAAAGACTTAAAATATCATTAGATAAAACTCCATATTCTTTAGAGAAATTTGGTAATACTAGTTCTGCGTCTATACCATTGACAATTGTTACAGAGTTGGATGACAGATATACCAAACGGAATAAAGTTATTGTATCTGGATTTGGCGCAGGTTTGTCTTGGGCTTCTGCATTGATTGATTTATCTAAGTGTAATATTTCACAACTTATTGAATATTAAATGTCTGCTTTTGTTTTTCGTAATAATACCATTGAGCGTTTCTTTGAAAAGGAATATTCTTTCAGCGGATATGACGATATAAGTCATATCCCACAGGATGTTGAGAATTATGTTTGGTGGTATCAGGTCCCAATTAAGTTCGATTCAGCTCTTGTCGTTCAGGAAATTGAATCATACATGCAAAAACTCTCATATGTAGTTACACAAATTGACAGCAGAAAGACGGTTATTGTTCTTACAATGGATATCATATATAATATTCCTCTGCAAGAAGATAATTATAGTGTAGTGAAAGCTGTTACAGAATACAACAATCAACTCTTTGACTTGGAACTGAAGAACTCGAATGTCAAAGTTTTGGACATTACAGAGTTTACAAGAAAATATCCTGTACAAGATATATTTGATTGGAAGTACTACTTCATAAGTCAAATGGGGATGAATCCAAAATTACATAAGGAGTTCAAGACTTGGTTTAATAGGAAATTATCAAGCATTGCACTAAAAAGAAAAAAATGCCTTGTGCTTGATCTTGACAACACTCTTTGGGGAGGAATATTGGGAGAAGATGGTATTGATGGAATCAAAATTGGTGGAGATTATCCTGGAAAGGCATTCTTATATTTTCAAGATGCAATACATAATTTGTCCAAAAGTGGAATAATTCTCGCTGTATGCTCCAAGAACAATGAAAAGGATGTCCTTGATGCCTGGGATAATAATCCTTATATTATACTCAAAAAGGATTCATTCTCAGCATATAGAATCAACTGGCAAGATAAGGCAACAAATATAAAGGAGCTTGCTGATGAATTGAATATTGGATTGGATAGCTTTGTATTTGTTGATGACAATCCTACAGAGAGGGAACTTGTCAAACAGATGTTGCCAATGGTTTCTGTTCCCGATTTTCCGGAGCAACCTTATGAACTTCCAGTTTTCTTTAAGAAACTTGTAGAAGACTACTTTAAGGTTTACTCTATAACAGATGAAGATAAAAAGAAAACAGAACAGTATAAGGCGAATGCTGCTAGAGCACAAGCCCAAAATTCTTTTGCAGATTTTGATGAATTCTTGAATAGTCTGGAAATTAACGTGACAATTGAGGCAGCAAATGAGTTCAATATTTCTCGTATTGCCCAAATGACACAAAAGACAAATCAGTTCAACCTGACTACAAAAAGATATACAGATGCAGATATTAGAAGTTTTATTGCTTCCGGGTGGAAAATTTGGTGCATAAGCGTTTCTGATAAGTTTGGTGACAACGGAATAACAGGTGCTATAATGATGAATGGAAATAATATTGATTCATTATTGCTCAGTTGCAGAATACTTGGGAAGGGGATTGAAACAGCCTTTGTGAAAACAATTCTATCTATTCTCCAAAATGAGGGTATAATGGATGTAACGGCACTGTATTTACCTACTGCTAAAAATTCACAAGTGAGTGATTTTTATGAAAAATGTGGATTGTCTTGCACTTGTATTAATGAAGATGGAAGCAAAAAATATTCTGTGAAACTTGATTCGATGGATTTATCAATTAAAGATTATTATAATGTAAATATCAAATAATTATGGAAGAGAAAGTATTAGAAATATTGAAAGAAGTTTTCGAATTGGAAACTGTTGATCAAACATGCTCACAAGATACTTGTGACAAGTGGGATTCTATGGGGCAACTTAATCTTGTTGCAGAATTGGAAGACGCATTTGATATATCTTTAGAGCCAGAGGAAATAGGGAAAATGAAAAGTTTTAAAGATGTGATGAGAATTTTATCATATAAATTAAAATAAATGGATATTTATAATGAATATGGTACTAGAGATCTACAAAGGTCTCTTTTAATATTGCTAAAGGATTTTCATGAATTTGCTATCAGTAATAATATTCAATATAGTTTAGCTTACGGAAGTCTTTTGGGGGCAGTAAGACATCAAGGTTTTATTCCTTGGGATGATGATGTGGATATCTGTGTTACAAGGGATAATTTTAATAAACTTAAATTAGCATTGTCTCAGCAATCGTCCTTTATTTGGAAATATCAAGACGAAGATTCTAAATGGACAGGGAGAATTTCCAAAGGATATATAGTCAATGATTTATATCCACCAATGATTGATGTGTTTATTATAGATAATGTACCTAATAATATCATAATACAGAAACTAAAATTATTTTTAGTATATACATGTCAAGGCTTGGTTAAAACTAAATTAAGTATAAAGAAAGGAAATTTATTTTTCAAATTCTGTGCTATTTGTACATGGTTTATTGGCTTATTCTTTACACAATCTTTCAAATATCGACTTTATGAAAAGATTTGTCAAATTTCAAATAATTCATATTCTAAAGAATATGCTATATATAATACGATATTTGAATATATACCTAAAAAGTTCAGTCGTAGCATTATAAATAATTATAATCTTGTACCTTTTGAAGATACCAATTTATATATAATATCCGGTTATGATGAGTTCCTTAAAATTCATTATGGGAACTATATGCTCCCACCAAAGGTTAAGTTAGGTAAACATATCCACCCTGAGGTAGGAATTCAATAAAACTATTTAAATAGATACAAATGAAAGCATTAATTCTAAACAGTGGCTTAGGTCACAGAATGGGTGTGCTTACAAGTGAGCATCCCAAGTGCATGACTGAAATTTCCCACAAAAATACTATCTTGAGCCGTCAGCTTCGTCAGATTGCTGAGGCTGGTATTAAGGAAGTAGTGATGACAACTGGTTACTATGACCAGGTACTCATCGACTATTGCAATTTCCTTAACTTGCCGCTCAAGATTACTTTCGTAAACAATCCTGTTTATGACGCGACTAACTACATCTACAGCATTTATTGTGCCAAGGAGCATCTTCAGGACACTGATGTTGTGCTGATGCATGGTGACCTTGTATTTGAAAATACCATTTTTGATGCTGTTATTGAAAGTAAAAGGAGTGTAATGACTGTAAGCTCTACTGTTGCGCTTCCAGAAAAGGATTTCAAGGCAGTGGTAATGGATGGAAAGATTACAAAGGTTGGTATTGAGTTCTTCAATAATGCAGTAGCTGCACAACCTCTTTACAAACTTAACAAGGAAGACTGGAAGGTATGGTTGGATAAGATTGTTGCCTATTGTGAGAGTGACAACCGCAAGTGTTATGCTGAGAATGCATTCAATGAGGTGTCTGATCTCTGCAACCTCTATCCTTTGGATGTAAAGAATTGTCTTTGTGCAGAAATTGATACACCTGAGGATTTGGCAGTTATTACCGCAAAGTTGAAAGAAGTGAACAATCGTACCGTATATATGTGCTTCTCTGCTGAGTACTTGAATAGCGCACATATCGCTATTATTAAGAAGGCGCAGAGATATGGTAAGCTCACTATTGGTGTGCTTTCAGATAATGCTATTGCAAGTTTCAAGAGATTCCCACTTATCCCTTTTGAAGAGCGTGTAGCTATTTTCAGCAATGTCGCTGGAGTGGAGCGTGTGGTTGAGCAGAAAGAGCTTTCATATGCAGAAAATATACGTGCTTTTCATCCAGATTATATCGTACATGGAGATGATTGGAAGACTGGCTTCCAGAAACCAATTCGTCAAGAAGTTCAGGAATTACTTTCAGAATATGGAGGACAGCTGGTTGAGTTTCCGTATGGTAATGATCCTAAATACAAGGAATTGGAGAAACTCTCACGCGCAGAACTGGCAATGCCTGATATGAGACGTGCCCGTTTGAAGAAGCTCATCAATATGAAGGGGCTTGTAACAGCTATTGAGGCTCACTCAGGTATTACAGGTCTTATCGCAGAGCAGACAACTGTTCTTCAGGATGGCAAAACTTATCAGTTTGATGCTATGTGGGTGTCTTCTCTGTGTGATTCTACTAGCAAGGGTAAACCAGATATTGAGTTGGTGGATATGACTTCTCGTTTCCGTACCATTGATGATATCATGGAGGTAACCACTAAACCTATTATCTTTGATGGCGATACAGGTGGTTTGACAGAGCACTTTGTATATACCGTGAAGACCCTCGAACGTATGGGTGTCTCTATGGTTATCATTGAGGATAAGACAGGCTTGAAGAAGAACTCTCTATTCGGTACTGAGGTAGAACAGACACAGGATTCAATTGAAAACTTCTGTGCAAAGATTCAGGCAGGTAAGAAGGCTCAGAAGACTGCTGACTTTATGATTTGTGCCCGTATTGAGTCACTTATCCTTGAACGTGGTATGGAAGATGCCCTTGAACGTGCGTTTGCATTCTCTGGTGCTGGTGCAGACGCCATTATGATTCACTCACGAAAGAAAGACCCATCAGAAATCTTCGAGTTCGTGGCTAAGTTCCGTGAGAGAAACCAGAATACTCCGGTAGTGGTTGTTCCTACTTCGTTCAACACTGTAACTGAAGAAGAATTCAAGGAGAGAGGCGTGAATGTCGTGATTTATGCCAATCAGCTTACACGTACCGGATTCCCTGCTATGCAGAAAGCCGCTCGCACTATCCTTGAGCACCATCGTGCAAAAGAATGTGACGACATGTGTATGTCTATCAAAGAAATTATCACCCTTATCCCTGAAGAGTAATTGTTATGGTAAGACCCGAATTTTTCGTAAATACACTTAAGGAACACAGCATAGATTTCTATGCTGGTGTTCCTGATTCATTGCTGAAGAACATCTGTGCCTATATTACAGACAATCTTCCTGCAGAGCAGAATATCATTGCTGCCAACGAAGGTGGTGCAATGGGTATTGCAGCTGGTTATCACTTGGCAACTGGCAGGGTGCCTGTAGTCTATATGCAGAACTCAGGTGAGGGTAATATCATCAATCCGTTGGCTTCCCTTACGGACAAGGAGGTTTATAACATCCCTGTTTTGTTGGTGATTGGTTGGAGAGGTCGCCCAGGTGTTAAAGATGAACCTCAGCATGTGAAGCAAGGTAAGGTTACTACTGGACTTTTGAATGTGATGGGCATCAACTATGCTATCCTTCCTAAAGACGAGGCAGATGCAGCCAAACAGATAAAGATTGCGGTTGATTACATGATGGCAACTAATGAGTGTTATGCCTTGGTGATTGAGAAAGATACCTTTGACTCATACAAGTTGCAGAACGTAGAGAATAACGACCTTACCATGTCTCGTGAAGAGGCTATTCAGAAAGTAGCTGCAAGCATTGAGGAATCTGCTTGTATTGTCGCAACCACAGGCATGATTTCTCGTGAACTTTTCGAGGCTCGTACTGCTTGGAATCAAGGTCATGAACGTGATTTCTTGACTGTTGGTTCAATGGGTCACGCTTCACAGATTGCCCTCGGTATCGCTCTTCAGAAGCCAGAGCGCAAGGTGTATTGTTTCGATGGTGATGGTGCCAGCTTGATGCACATGGGTAATATGGCTATTACAGCTTCTATGGATTGTAAGAACTATGTCCACGTAGTGTTCAACAATGGTGCACATGACTCTGTAGGTGGTCAGCCAACAGTAGGCCTTAAGATTGACCTTTGTGGTGTGGCGAAAGCAGTAGGATATAAGGCTACCTATTCGGTTGATACTATGGAGCAGTTGGATGCAATTCTTGCCGAAGTGAAGAATACAGAAGGTCCGGTACTTCTACAGGTATGCGTAAAGAAGGGTAATCGTAAGGATCTTGGACGTCCAACCACTACTCCAGTTCAGAATAAGGAGGCATTGATGATTTTTTTACAGGATTAAGGATGCAAAAGATTATCCAAGGTAAAGAATCTTATAAACAATTACCCGATATTCTAAAGACGTTAGGCTCAAAGAAGTTCTTGCTCGTGTGTGGCAAGAACTCCTTTGATGCTTTGAATATCCAAAAGTTTATAGATGCCAAATGTCCGGAATATATCAGGTTTAGCGATTTTTCGCCGAATCCAAAATATGAACAGGTCTGCAAAGGTATAGAGGCCTTTAACATTAATAGTTGTGATGCTATTGTTGCCATTGGTGGCGGTAGTGCAATAGATGTGGCTAAGTGTATCAAGCTATTTTGCAAAATGGATCCTAAAGAGAATTACCTGATGCAAGATTTGGTGGATACAAAAATCCCACTTATTGCTGTACCTACTACAGCAGGTACAGGTAGTGAATCTACCAGATATGCAGTCATCTATTATAACGATGAAAAGCAATCTGTTACCCATCCTAGCATTGTGCCTAATTATGCAGTACTTGATTCATCTTTATTGAAAACACTACCGCTATATCAGAAGAAATGTGCCATGCTTGATGCACTTTGTCAAGGTATAGAGTCTTGGTGGTCAGTTAACTCAACAGACGAATCTAAAGAGTATTCAAAGATAGCAGTTGAAACAATTATGCAAAACTGGAGAAAATATATCTTTGAAGAGGATGAGACGGCAGCAGAGCAAATTATGTTGGGTTCTAATTATGCTGGGAGAGCTATCAATATAACACAAACTACAGCACCTCATGCCTTTAGCTATAAGCTTACGTCCTTGTATGGTATACCGCATGGTCATGCAGTTGCAATCTGTTTGCCAGCGATATGGTTATTCATGCTTAACCATATGGATAAGAGTATAGATTGTAGAGGAGTCGAGTACCTATCAGATGTTTTCATAAAAATAGCAAGCGCTATGGGAGAAGTATCTTCTGCTGATGCTATAGAATTCTTTAAGAAAATGCTGTATGAGATGGAAATAAAAGGACCTATTTCTGTAACTAGAAATCAAGAATTATTTGTGTTATCTTCTTCGGTTAATCCAGTTCGCTTGAAGAATAATCCTATATTACTTAATATTGATGATATTAGGAATATCTATGAATGTATTACAATGTTATATGAATAGTAAGTGTCTCAATCTATTGATAATCTTCCTTATGACCATTTTATTGTTTAGCTGTAGCAGGGAAGATAATCTCTCATGTGAGTTTGAAATTACTTCTAATGCAATAGTAATTGTACCTGATATACAGATATATACTGATTCTAATAACTCTTCTGATTTAAAGTCAATAGTAGATTTTATCAATTATAACAAGTCAAATATTGCTTTATGTTTACAAACTGGAGACTTGACCAACAATAATAGACCTGATCAATGGCGTAATGTATTTGAATGTTATATAGAAAGATTGTATCCTGAGATACCACATTATGAATGTTTAGGAAATCATGACTATGGGTATAATGGAACAACAAATGTTAGATCTTCCAATATTTATTGGGATATAAGCCATAACTCAAAAATCTATTTTGGCGACTTTAGGGAGAATTATGTGCAATTTGTACAAATTGGTGAAGAAGAATATGGAATATTAGTATTAGAGTTTGCTGTTAGATCAGATGTGTTAGAATGGGCACAGCAGATACTAAAACTATACCCTGATAATAAATTTATTGTTCTTACACATGCTTTTCTAAATTCAGATGGCAATATGTATAGCGAATCAAAAATAGAAGCGATTTGTGATAATCCACAGTCTTATGCTATGTCATATGATGAAGATACCAGAAATAGTGAGCAAATATTCAATACATTAACTAGTACATGCTCTAATTTAAAATATATTATTTGCGGTCATTCTCTGCCTAAAGAAGGTTTTAAGGTTAATACTCAAATGAATATTAATGGTAATCCAGTCAAGTTGATAATGGTAAACTTCCAACATTTTGAAAATGGTGGAAATGGAAATATTGGAATACTGAATGTTAAACCATTACAAGAATCATTGACTATTTATTCAACTAAAAGTAAGGAATGTATAATAAATATGCTTTTATAATTAAATATCAAAATATATAAGAAGCAATTTATTATATATTAATAATATATTTATGTACTCTTTGTGATCACTGCTATCCCAATAGTTTTGCTACCGTTTTGAAAAAAAGATCAAATATACCGGTGAAATAATTTAGAAAATATTAAGAATATATATTTATGTCAGAAAGAAAAACGATCTACCTCTGTCTTGCGCATATGAGCGAGGATGGAGTGGAACAAAAATATGTTAAAGAGGCGTTTGATACTAATTGGGTAGTGCCTCTTGGTCCCAATGTTAATGGATTTGAAGCCGATTTAGAAGCCTTTGTGGGGGCAGATAAGAAGGTTGTAGCTTTGTCTGCTGGTACTGCAGCTGTGCATTTGGCCCTACTTGCTTGTGGTATTGGCCCTGGCGATGAGGTGCTTGTGCAGAGCTTTACTTTCTGTGCTTCATCCCATCCTATTACCTATCTCGGTGCTACTCCGGTGTTTGTGGATTCAGAGAAAGAGACTTGGAATATGGATCCTGCGCTTCTTGAGAAGGCCATTAAGGATCGTATTTCGAAAACTGGTAAGAAGCCAAAAGCAATTGTCCCTGTAGCACTTTATGGTATGCCATACGACTGCGAGAAGATTATGGAGATTGCTAACCGCTACGATATTCCTGTGGTGGAGGATGCTGCAGAGGGTTTCGGATCGAAGTTTGATGGGCAGATGCTTGGCACCTTTGGTAAGTTTGGTGTTCTATCGTTCAATGGCAACAAGATGATTACCACTTCCGGTGGTGGTGCGCTCATTTGCGCTGATGCTGAGTCGAAGAATAATATTATGTGGTACGCTACTCAGGCACGCGATGCTTATCCATATTATCAGCATTCAGCCATTGGTTACAACTACCGTATGTCTAACATTTGTGCAGGTATTGGCCGTGGCCAAATGACTGTTGCGCAAGCACATATTGATCACCACAAACATGTACAGGCCCTTTATGAGGAGTTGTTGGCAGATGTTCCTGGAGTTGAAATCCACAGACAACCAGCTGATCCACGCTACGATTCAAACTTCTGGCTTTGCACCATTACACTTGATCCTTCGCTCCGTATCCAAGGACAAGAAAACTCTTATAAAGAGGTGATTAAAACTGCTGTGGGTGGTGCTGCAGGTGTGATCCAAGCGGTGGATAGTGCTACCACAGATTGTCAGCCAAATGACAATGTGGAGGCTCTTCGTGTATTTATGCTTGAAAAGAAAGTAGAAGCTCGTCCTGTTTGGAAACCAATGCACAAACAACCAGTTTATGCAGATGCTCCGGCTTATGTAAACGGTGTGTCAGAAGAGATCTTCAAAGTGGGAATGTGCCTGCCAGCAGGTCCTTGCGTAACTGATGAGGATGTAAAATATATCGTAGAGTGTATTAAAGAGGCGATAGTCAAATAACAATGACTTTAAAAGCTATCCTCTCCTCCTTCTGGCAGTTTTGTCGTTATTTGTTTTAGCCGCAGTGGGGTCGTTAAAATAGCATCGGCAGTCTCGTTCATATCAATAATGAGGCTGCCGATGTTGTTTATTGGGCGTATGTCATTTTGTACCTGTGCGCTTCCCCTTTTTGTACCCTTCCCTGTTAGTCGGGAAGCGCACAATATCAATGAGGCTGCCGATGCTGCTATATGAGTTTATATATAATAAATTTTATTATCTACAGATTCAAATTTATCAATCCATCATCTTTCTCGTCTACGCCTTTGTTCAAATATTGTATGGTATATAGCAAGTTTATCATAGTTTCTGGTGAGAAGATACATGGTAAGACATTTTTAAGGAAGCTTTCTCTGAAGGCTATTCTTCTATAGAACGCACTTTGGTTCAAGTACCTCTTAATGTCATTGTCACATACCGGTGGTGTTTCAATGGCAAAGAAGAATTGAGGCAGACCTCCTCGAAGTAGTTCCCTGGTAAAAGCCAATGGAATAATCTTTATCTCGCTCTCGGGAATCTGGTTCTCTTGCATATATTTGTCATATTGGGTTTTGTTGTAAAAGATTTTCAACAAAGCCTTTGATACATATTGTTCTAAAGATTCCGATAATATATCATATCCCTCTGTCGGGAATTTTACACCGCCACTGACAGTTCCCAACATTCCATCATATATAGCATGCCCTTTGTCTCTGGGTTTTAAGAAAAAGTGGACATAGTCATTTTTGTGTTTTAATGGTTCACACCTTGTAAACCATATCGCTGAAACACCGATTGTATTCGTAAATAAGGAATCGGAGAAAGGTCTTAATATCTTGTCTGCACCCATATCCATGGTCCTCATGGTCTTATTATATCCGAATGGGTAATCTGCCGTAAGATGCGTTCGTACCTCGTTGAAGTATTCTGTTCTTTGAAGGTCTACGCTGTAATTCTCACCAGTCTGTTCCAGATTCTTGATTCTTAAGGCTGTATTGCCATTAAATGTATTTGGCTTCTTTTTAAGAAATTCTGCCAAGTTTTTCTCTGTTCTTGCTATAACCTCATCATTTAGTTTGTGGACATTGCTGTCGCAAGAGTTTATTTTGATAAATGTCTCAGGTGCCGAGATATAGTTGATAATCTCTTGGTAGAAAGTGGTGTATGTTTTAGTCTTCTTATTCTGCTTGAATCTGAATGACTTCAATTCTACATTAGTATATTTACAGTCTTCCGGTGCAGACTCATAGTTTAGGAAAAGGGTATCACAAATTCTATTATCTTTTTGATAATGAATTATTTCTTTGATGATGGATATTGGATAAAAATATGAATTAAGGTAGTAGTCCTTGAAATATTTGAGTTTCGGGAACAGCTTGCTCGAGAAAGTCTTAGCATTATTAAAGGTTTTGATAACCAATAAAATATCATCCAGTATATACATCTTCAAAGAATTTAGATAACAAATATAACTAGATTTTCGCCGTATATGAAATTTTTGGTAGAACAATGAGAGAGCCTATCGACCATCATGAGCAAAAACATAACTATTTCTGAATATACCTATAATTTTATAAACTAGAATTTAATGAATTTATCTAATTAATAAGTTTATTATTGATTAGGGAAGAAAGTATAATAATGATCGGATTTTTTGCTTATTTCAACCATAAAGTTGAATTTTAAGATAAATAGTTCTACTTTTGTGGGGAAAATTAGAATGTGGAGTTATGGATTTGATTACAAAAGATGATGTTCAGTGTTTTCTTGATCTCTTTCATGCTAAAATGAAAGTGTTTGATATTATCTACAGGGATGATCGTGGTAAGAACCAGAAAGCACTAGAGGAGTTGGAGATAGTTCCATCTTATAGAAAGGTTGTTATAGAAAACCTTTGTGCTGAAGATTATGTGGATGGCCCGCTTATTGATAAACTGAATAAATTGGGAGAAATGTGGGTCTTTGGAAAGGACGTCAAAGAAAGGGAAGTATATATAAAGATTATGATTAGTTCATTTAATACTCAGACAATTTGTATTTCTTTCCATTTGGCAGAGAAACCAATGAAATATCCTTTTAAAAAATAGTATATATGAAAAGTCCATTTACCGGTAAAGAGATGAAACCAAGGTACGAAAAACGTTCTTGGAAGTTTAGAGGGGATGAGTATGAGTATATTCATACTTCATGGATTTGTGAGGATAGTGGTGAGTCTTTCACTACAGATGAATCTGATATGGTGTCATTTTTACAGGTCACTAATCAATATAGGGATCGTTATGGTATTCCATATCAAGATGAGATTGTTGCCATTCGAGAGTATTATAATGTGTCTGCATCTAAAATGTCATTGATTTTAGGATTTGGTGCAAATCAGTGGAGATATTATGAAGATGGAGAGGTACCCAGTGTATCAAATGGCCGCATGATTCGTTCGATTATGACCCCATCAGTGTTCCTGGAAATGCTGAACAGTTCCAAACATTTGCTTACGGCAAAAGAATATGAAAAGATCTCACAGAATATAGTAGGTAAGAGTAGGGTAGATGTGGGCTCAAGATTATATATGTGTGAGAGGAGCAAAGAAAATGGATTTGGTCAGATGGACCTAAATAGACTTAAGAATACATTGCTTTATTTTATTGAGAGAATAGATAAGGTATTTTGCACTAAGATGAATAAGCTTCTATTTTACTCAGATTTCCTTTCATATCGTTTAAATGGAATGTCTATTACCGGACTCACATATAAAGCTATAGATTACGGTCCTGTTCCTGAAAGATGGGACAGAGTATACAGCTATTTTGATGAAATTATCCAAGAACCAATTGTGATAGGAGAGAAGGAGGGTACAATTCTGACATCATCTGAGAAAGCTGATATGTCTCTATTTACAGACAAAGAGATTTATGTATTGGATACAATATGTTCTCAATTTGCCAATTGTTCTTCAACAGAATTGTCACGAATCAGTCACAACGAACCAGCTTGGCTCGATTGTCACGAAAGCCATGCACGAATATCATACGACTATGCGTTTAAATTAAGGGGGATTTAATTAATGGAAGGATTTAAATTTGTATATTTAATTTCTGGTTTTATAAAAAAATGTTTGGTTTATGAATGATACTATCGAATCTTCAAATCATAATAAAGTATTGGTTCTAGGTAATGGATTTGATTTGGATTTAGGGTGGAATACTAGGTTTTTGGATTTTGCGAAGAGTGAATTTTGGCCTAAGAATTCTCATATAGGATCTATTATCGAGTTTTTAAAAGGCATAAGACTTACACCAACTGGTTTGATATAGAGGATTTAATCGGATTGTATGCATCATCATCTTCTTCAATACATAAACATAGCCAACAATTGATAGAAATAAATAAGGGGTTATATCATAGTGTTGTTGATGGCTTTAAGAATTATTTGAAGAGAGAAACTGAAAATAATATAAGAAAGGAAAGTGTCGCAGCATTGATGCTCTCTGAGGTAGTTAAGAACCAAAATTTCAAGTCCATATTTTCATTTAATTACACAGATTTGTATGATATAGCCAAAAGGCTAGATATTCCGGTTAATTTTACATACACCCATATTCATGGTTCAATAAACGATGATAGCCTAATAATAGGAGCTCCGGAGGAGGCGAAACTACTTAAAGGATATGAGTTTCTTTACAAAACATTTAATTCTAATTATAAGTCAAGCAGTATAATTTATGACTTGCAGGACGCTAAGGAGGTGGTTTTCTTTGGACATTCACTAGGCCCAACTGACTACCATTATTTCCAATTATTCTTTAAGAACCAATGCAGGGAAGATATGATGAGATCCGAAGCAAAGAAAATTACTATATTTACTTATGATGATGCATCCAGGATTTCTATACTTAATCAACTTCGAACAATGAATGATAAAAAGACAAATCTTCTCTATCATCATAATGATTTTAAAATTATAATGACAAAAGATGGAATGGGAAATGACGTGAAAGATTTTATCTCTCAATTACGAAAGACCAGTAGAGATAAATATGAAAAAGAAATTGATTCGGTGTTAAATATGTTATAAGAAGATTAATATCATGAGTAATTTTATAGATTTAGCTTTCATAGCTGCAAAGTTGGCAACTTTGAATAATGAAAAAGAGAAGATAGCAGTAGATAGCGTCTCATTTGTATACAATGTTGCTCAGATAGCACGTTTAAAATCTTTAGTTTCCGAATATGCTCAAATCTGTAGTTGCATTATATATCAAAGCCAACTAAGGGGTTTCTATACCCAAGATGAATATAACATCGTAATGCAGTGTAAGCAACATATAGAAGACTGTAATAGAGAAATCTCTAAACATGGAGTAATGTCTTTGATGGATGGTATATCTTTGCTTGTGGAAGGTTTTAGTAGTCTGGATAAAAAGTGAAACATAAGGAGTGGTTGAATTTTATAGTGAATAATAGAAAAGGTCTCTCAATGATTGAATATAATATCACGATGGTACCAGTTGCCAACGATCAGTTATATGCCACGATGAGATTGTATGAGCAGGGAGTGATAAATGCTATAGCAGCTATTGAGATGTTGAAGGCCTATGTTTTGTTTCATCAGTTAGCATTTCGTAATCAGGATGCTACTAACTAACTTATTTTGTGGAGGGGGTAAGGATTAATTTCCCTTTATAAGTAATATATAGGTCATAAGATGGTCACACTTTTTGGAGAAATAGTCTACAATATACGATATAATCAAATCTTATTGCTTTTATGTTTAACATAGTCCTGTGGTATAGATTACCACAAAGTTACATTGTTAAACCGTTTGCGACCATTCCGAAGGATCTGCCCCAACCATGCTGGCACTGGTTAACTGGGGGTACATTTGATTCCGCTACAGGCGGTTCATTTCAAAGTGATACAGACGGTACATTTCATTCTGATATACCCGGTACATTTGAAAGTGATATGGGCGGTACATTTAAAGTGCTGCAATCAGTTAGCCATTCAAAGGCTATTATGCCGCACCGGCGAGACAGTGCCATCCTTGTAATGCTGCGCATTCTTGCAGATGTCACAGACTCGCTTCGGTGCTATTGGACTGTTAACAATTGCTCAATTTCGCACCAGTAGAAGAATGCTTCCTGTCTGATTGCCTTAAGCTTGTTTATTGCAGATGGAATTGGTTCTCCAATCTGTATGTGTCTAAGGTTAATTGTTGGGTCATACCGTTTGATGGTGTTGATTCCTTTGCCGATTAACACTGATAGATATGCGGCCTTGGATGCATTGACGATGGCTGAGTAATGATTATAGTTTTCACTGATAATCAAATCATGGATGCGTCTGATTCCTTTAGTGAGTCTTG
Organism: Bacteroidales bacterium; assembly: GCA_017546125.1. Taxonomy (GTDB): domain Bacteria; phylum Bacteroidota; class Bacteroidia; order Bacteroidales; family UBA932; genus CAAGNP01. The sequence goes on along the minus strand of JAFYXO010000031.1, from coordinate 37,436 downwards.
TATACTCTTCACTGGTGTCTTTTGTGTATAGTCCAGTACATATAAGCAGAGATGTGGAATAAATGTCATCAAGAATAACTTGTATGTTATCTTTATCCATGCCTCTATATTCCAGTTCGATTGGGGCTATCTTTAAGAAGGTGTCTCTTGCTGTATTGAGATTGTCAATTTTATCAAAGAGGGATGCAATATCAAAGAGCTGTTTGATAATCTCCATTGAGCAGTCACGTTCTTCAACTGTTCCATCTTTTCTTGTGATCTTCTTTATATAAGGGATGCCTGTTGTGTTTGGAGCGTATGCTGTCAGTTTGTCTCCCAGTAGGTCGTCTTTGCTTGGTAGTTGCACTGTGTATTCCTCGCCGTTCATCTGTAAGAAAGGGCTGGTGATAGGAAGTGTGTCTATTGTGCTGTACCAGTTTTCTTCAAAGAGGACATCGAGAAGTATCTTTTCGCTTATGGTATTAGTGATATATGATACCTGATAATAGCACTTGGCATGTGTCTTTGGTACGTTGTTTCTGGATATACGCTCCGTCGGAACGATCTCTCCAAAGCCATATTCCTCTGCGTATGGCTCAAGATATGATATGACGTCTGTGCCTGGGGGACATACGATGTCAATGTCTACTGATAGACGTTGTGTGCAAGCTAGCTGAAGCATTAGTGCGCTGCCACCCTTAAAGAGGAATGGACAGCCGGATTTGGCCAGCGCTTCAAGTAATGAGAATGCCCTTATGGTCTTCTCCATCAGAGTAGGGTCGTTCACTTTGTTCTTCTCACAGGATTCAAGAATCCATTCTTTGCTTCTGCTCTTAGGGTCAATCATGGCATTGTGGAATTTATGAGTTTTTCTATTTCTTCTTTTTTTCCTCGTCTTGTGGCGTAGCGCAGCATTGTCTTTTTGTTAATCTTGAACATTTCTGAAGCATTCTCATATATATAGTATATCTCAGCTCCACGAGCAAATTCGAGTTCAGGCGCTATAGTGGCATCTACAAGAATCTTTTCTATACTTGGAGTCGTGATGTCGTTAATGGTAACGATAGGGGCTTCTGTGATATGGTCTTTGATTATTATTGCAGGGCTTCCTGCTGCATAGAGATGATATTCACGTTCTTTAGGTTTTAGTAAAACTATTCTGCCTTCTGCAAATCTTCTGACGTCTTCATATATAGGTTCTGCGGCTATTCTTTCGGTCTCAATAATTATGGTGTCAACATTAGGTACATGTTGCATAAATGGTGAGAGTGCCTGAGCATTCCATATGCATAGGTGTGTATATGGGTATAACTCCTTAATTAAAGAGTATAGTTTGGAGTCAGTGTCAGATATGGCATATCTGAATTCGGGTTTAGTGGTGCTTGATATCTGAAACCTTCCGTATCCCGATCTTGTCAGTATGCCATTCTTGACCAAATTCTGCAGTGTGGTATCTATACTACCGAGAGATCCATTTGGGAATTCCTGCGAATACCAGGTCATAAATTCTTTCCTCGCAAAATTATTGTCGTGAGATCGTGCAAAATTAAGTATGATATCTGTGTTAGTCATGGTATGACAAAGTTATAAACATTTTGGCAATAAACAAAAATATTGCCAAATACATTATATCTTTATCTGCAAACTACGCTTGTATGTTATCTTAAAAAACATATTGGAATATGGAAATTCAATGCAAAAACAATATTAGAATATGTTTTTCGTTTATGATCCCTACACTTGCTAGGCACGAGAGACTCCACAAAGTCGATTGATAGGGGAAGCTTATATAGGGGTTATAAAGATGACTGTTGGGGTAAGACGAAGGAGTCATGAGAAAGCGTAGGGGATGTTTTCAGAAGGGACTAGGTTCCCTTATGGATTATATGTAATTCGGGTCAGCACTAATAATGCTGGCCCGATTTGCTTTTAAAATTTTGGCCCAATCATTGCTTTTAGCCGTTTGTAAACATTTAGATACATTTATAAACATTTACAAACGTTTAAAAAGACAATGATTATGAAACGATATTTTTTGATTATAGCTGCTGTGGTGGCCCTTTGGGGTGTGTCGGCAGTGGATGCCAGTGGATGTACAGGCATCAGTTTGAGTGCAAAAGATGGTTCAAAGATTGTGGCCAGGACTGTGGACTGGGCTGCTGAACCGATGGAGAGTGGATTAGTGGTAGTGCCACGCGGGCATTGGCACAGGGTATACACAGCATCCGGGAATTATGGCCTCGAGTTCAAATCTCTCTACGGTTATGTGGGTATTTATGCTGAATACGAACCTTTTATTATTGATGGTATAAATGAGTCCGGGCTCTCTGCCGGGCTCTTTTTTTATCCCGGACATGAGGACCTCCTCTGCGAAGATCCACAGGATAGCCAGCGGACCTTGACCGATATGCAGTTTGTCTCATGGGTTCTGGCCAATTTCTCCAATATTGAGCAGGTGAAAAAGGGTCTGAAGGAGGTGGATCTGGTGAGCCTTGACCATAGGATAGGGTCGGTCCATTGGCGTATAGCAGAGCCATCAGGGAGGATGGTGGTAGTCGAAGTGGTGGATGGAGTCCCCGTCTTCTATGAGAACCCTGTCGGTGTTATGGCCAATTCGCCCGATTTTCCATGGCATCTTGAGAATCTGAGCCATTACGTAAATATTGCCCCCGGCAAAAGCAGGATGCTTGGCCTTCCCGGGGATTTTACATCCCCTTCAAGATTTGTGCAAGCTGCGTTTTTCAGCAATACTGCCCCTTTGTGCAATACTGGCTTTGATGCTGTTACACAGGCATTTCATCTCCTCAATCAGTTCGACGTACCCGTCGGCGCGGAGCATCCGAAAGATATGGCTCCACAGGGGCTTCCAAGTGCCACCCAATTTACAGTGGCGATAGACCAGAAGGGGATGAAACTCTACTATAGGACTGCATGGAATTCGAATATCCGTTGCGTGGAACTTAAGGGAATTGACTTCAAAAAATGCAAATATCAGGTCAGACCTCTTGATAAAAGCAGAGTGCAGCCTGTAGAGATTTTAAAGTGGCACACTTCTTGACATTATCCTGTTGTAAACAATTTAGAACGAATATAAAATGAAAACTCATATATTAGGAATTATGGCTCTATGTGCTTTGCCCTTGATGTCTTGCGCATCGACTGTAGATACAAGCACAGTGGATCGTTTCGATCTTAACAAGTATTTGGGAATATGGTATGAAGTGGCTAGGTATGACCACTCATTCGAGAGGGGAATGGACAATACTATGGCCCAATACATTCTTCAGGATGACGGCACAGTGGCTGTCATCAATTCAGGCTGGAAGGATGGAAAATATGATATAGCACAAGGGAAGGCAAAATATCCCGATCCAAGCGGTGCCCCCGGTGCGTTGAAGGTTTCATTCTTCCTGTTTTTCTACTCAGAGTACAATATTATGATGGTGGATGAGAATTATCAGATGTCGCTCGTAGGGAGCAAAAGGGACAACTACCTCTGGATCCTCTCCCGCACACCCGAACCCGACCCAGTGCTGCTGGACATTATGCTGAAGGAGGCTGAGGAACGCGGTTATGACATCGGTCAACTTATCTGGGTAGACCAGTCAAGAAACAAATAATCCCTCACAACATACATTTCCCCGCCCGAAGGTGCTATCATACCTACCTTCGGGCTTTTTTATTTGATTTGTGGCACTTTTGTGCTATATTCGTGAGATTTTATTAAAGTGAAATTTATGAAAGGTATTGTTTTGGCAGGTGGAAGCGGCACAAGGCTTTATCCGGTGACCAAAGGGGTGAGCAAACAGCTCCTCCCGATCTATGACAAGCCGATGGTTTATTACCCTATATCGGTCCTTATGTTGGCCGGAATCAGGGAGATACTGATTATCTCCACCCCTGATGACCTCCCAGCATTCCGTCGTCTTCTAGGGGACGGCTCCGATTATGGAGTCCGCTTCGAATATGCAGAGCAGCCGAGTCCCGACGGCCTGGCGCAGGCGTTTATAATAGGGGAGAAGTTCATTGGGAATGACTCAGTCTGCCTTGTCCTTGGGGACAATATATTTTACGGAGCCCATTTCACAGGGAAATTGCGCGAAGCGGTCCGTGCAGCCGAGGAGGATTCCAAAGCGACGGTCTTCGGCTATTGGGTGAGCGATCCTGAGCGCTACGGAGTGGCGGAGTTCGATTTTCAGGGCAATTGCATTTCGATAGAGGAGAAGCCTGCCAAGCCAAAGTCAAATTATGCGGTGGTGGGGCTCTATTTCTACCCCAACAAAGTGGTCGGGGTAGCCAGAACCATCAAACCTTCTGCTCGCGGCGAACTGGAGATAACCTCCGTGAACCAGCGTTTTCTGGAGGATGGAGAGCTTCGTGTCCAACCCCTCGGAAGGGGATTTGCATGGCTCGATACCGGCACCCACGACTCCCTCAGCGAGGCTTCGACCTTCGTAGAGGTGATAGAGAAGCGCCAGGGGCTCAAAATCGCATGCCTGGAGGGTATTGCCTACCGCAACGGGTGGATTACCGAGGAGAAATTGCGCGAGGTGGCGCAGCCAATGCTTAAAAACCAATATGGGCAGTATCTGCTCAAAGTTATTGAGGATGTGAAAAATGGAAGTAATTAAGACAGCGATAGAAGGGGTTCTCATCATCGAACCGAAGGTGTTTGGGGACCACAGAGGATATTTTTTCGAGAGTTTCAACGAACGGGAGTTTGCCCTCAAAACGGGGCAGGAGCTCCATTTCGTCCAGGACAATGAGTCCAAATCGTGCTACGGAGTGGTCCGCGGGCTCCATTTCCAGAAGGGAGACAAGGCTCAGGCCAAGCTGGTGCGAGTAATTAAAGGGAGGGTGCTTGATGTGGCGGTAGATATACGCCCCGATTCCCCCACCTTCGGCAAATATGTCTCTGCGGAGCTTACTGCCGAAAATCACCGTCAGTTTTTCATCCCGAAAGGGTTTGCCCACGGATTTGCCGTTCTCAGCCCCGAGGTGGTATTCCAATACAAGTGCGACGAGTTCTATTGCCCTGAGGCAGAGGGAGCTATCGCCTGGGATGACCCCGATCTTGCGATCGATTGGAAGCTCCCTGCTGAGGATGTGATTCTCAGCGACAAGGACCGCAAGCACCCACGATTAAAAGAGGCAGAGCTATGAAAATACTGGTAACAGGTGCAAACGGGCAGCTCGGCCGCTGCATCAGGCTTATTGCCCCGGATAGCGGGCATAGTTTCGTTTTTACCGATGTGGTGGAGGCGGAAGGGCTTCAGACTCAGATGCTTGATATCACCGATCTGGAGGCTGTGCGGGCAATGGTGGCTGCTGAGGGGATAGAGGTGGTGGTCAATTGCGCTGCTTATACCAATGTCGATGCTGCCGAGGACCATTACGAGCTTGCCGATCTTCTGAATGCCAAGGCCCCCGAGAATCTTGCTGTCGCAATGAAAGAGGTCGGAGGGCTTCTGATCCATATTTCGACAGATTATGTGTTCGGAGGGGATCCGTACAATACCCCTTGCCGTGAAGAGCAATCTGGCACCCCTACAGGTGTCTACGGCCTTACCAAACTCCGTGGAGAAGAGGCTATTGCAGCAACAGGGTGTCGCCATATAATAATCCGCACTGCATGGCTTTACTCAGAGTTCGGGAAGAATTTTTGTAAGACAATGCTTCAGCTTACCGCTACCAAGCCTCAGCTGAAAGTGGTCTTCGACCAAATCGGCACCCCGACTTATGCGAGGGATCTGGCGGAAGCGATCATCTCTATAATTAATAATGCTGCAGAGTTTTGCATTCAAAATGATTTGCCGCCCACGGCACTAGTGGTCGTGAGCGATAAGTGTGCATCCGGTGGATGCGCACAGCGAGCAGGTCTGTCTGGCAGCGATGGGAGGGCGAAGCGAAGCGGAGATTATTTTGAAGCAAAAGCTCTGCAGCTTGGTATTTATCACTTTTCAAATGAGGGGGTCTGCAGCTGGTACGACTTTGCGAAGACTATAGCGGAATACGCCGGGCATACCGAGTGCGATATCCAGCCGTGCCACAGCGACGAATTCCCAAGTCCGGTGACACGCCCGTCATACTCAGTCCTTGACAAAACCAAGATTAAAGAGACTTTCGGTGTCAAGATTCCATACTGGACAGACTCACTTAAAAAGTGCATCGCAAATTTGCAATAATAAGAAAATCAATTACCTTTGCAGATAGAAGTAATAAAAGAAAGCGAGAGGGGGAGAAAATAGCTTTAATACTACAGGAGTAATCGCCCTATCGGTTACTCCTTGTTTTTTTATAGACATACAACCGGATGGTCTAGAACTCTACACCCGATCGAATGCTTTTCAAACTAAATTTATTACTTCATGAAAATTAAAGCTATTACTGTAAAGGTGGAGTACTTCTCAGACAAGGAGAAGATTCTGCCGACCAGAGTAGCATCTTATGTAAGAATGCGAAATGGTAAAAAAGAATTTGTTAAAGGGTATATACGAAAGAGATAGGGAACTTTTGTTATACTTTTGACTAGTTTAGGCTAGTATCTATCAGCATCTGGTTACCAATAAGGGGTGTCTTATATTAAGATACCCCTTTGCGGTATTCACATTCAATATAATTTCTTAACTTTGTCTATAGAAGAATTTGATTATTATGGCTAAGAGAAATATAGTGATTACCGGTGGGGCCGGTTTTATTGGGAGTCATGTAGTGAGATTGTTTGTGAACAAATACCCAGAGTACAATATCATCTGTCTGGACAAGCTTACTTATGCCGGTAATTTGGCCAATCTTAAGGACTTGGAGGATAAACCAAATTACAAGTTCGTAAGGATGGACATTTGTGACTTCGAAGGATTTTACAGCCTTATTCAGGATGAGAAGGTGGACGGTATTATTCATCTCGCAGCCGAATCACATGTGGACAGATCGATAAAAGACCCATTTACATTTGCCCAAACCAATGTAATGGGGACACTATCACTCCTTCAGGCCGCCAAACTCTACTGGGAGCCAATGGGATATCAGATGCCCGTTGAATCTGCAGACCAATTGAGTCAGAATGATTTGCCGCCCACGGCACTAGTGGTCGTGAGCGATGAGTGTGCATCCGGTGGATGCGCACAGCGAGCAGCTCTGTTTGGTAGCGATGGGAGGGCGAAGCGAAGCGGAGATTATTCTGACTCAAATGGTCTGCAGGATCAAAGTGTTCAATGCAAATTCTACCACATCTCCACAGACGAAGTCTACGGGGCCCTCAAGATGAACCGTCCCGAAGGAATTGAACCACCATTCAAGACAGTGGCATCATCAGAAGGACATAAAGCATATGGCGACGACTTCTTCTACGAGACCACAAAGTACAACCCACACTCACCATACAGCGCTGCGAAGGCCTCGAGCGACCACTTCGTGAGGGCATATCACGATACTTACGGGATGCCTACCATCGTGACCAACTGCTCAAACAACTATGGCCCATACCAATTCCCTGAAAAGCTTATCCCACTGTTCATAAACAACATCCGTCACCGCAAACCACTCCCTGTCTACGGGAAAGGTGAAAATGTCCGTGACTGGCTCTATGTAGAGGACCATGCCAGAGCGATAGACCTGATCTTCCATGAAGGAAAGATCGCTGAGACATACAATATCGGCGGATTCAATGAGTGGAAAAATATAGACCTTATCAAAGTGATGATCAAAACAGTCGACCGTATCCTCGGTAATCCTGAGGGGTATAGCCTGGATCTCATCACATATGTCACAGACCGTCTCGGACACGATGCACGCTACGCAATAGACTCCACAAAGCTCCAGAAGGAGTTGGGTTGGGAACCATCCCTGCAGTTTGAAGAGGGGATCGAGAAGACAGTCCGCTGGTATCTTGAGAACCAGGAATGGATGGACAATGTCACCAGCGGAGACTATATGAAGTATTACGAAGATATGTATAAGAATAGATGAATTGTAAAAAGTTTTTGAAAGTGTTGGGCTATGTTGCTTTGGTGCTGGTGGTACTCTTGGTAGTGGGGGTATTTGTCGGCAGTAATTATATGGTAAAATTCTCACTCTCCCCCAGAGAGAACAGGGAGAATGTGGAGAGTGTAAAATCCTATTTCCAGGAGAAGAACCCCGATCTTGTGGGCTGGGTGGAGGAGAATACCGCCAATGGAATCCTTACAGACACATTTGTCACTATGCCATCAGGTGAGCGTCACCACGGCTATTTCCTGAAAAATGAGAAAGCGCAGGGTAGAACCATCATTGCGGTCCACGGATACAAGAGCTGCGCATACCATATGCTCAACTTCGCCAAGATGTTCTACGACAATTTCAATTGCAATGTCGTCCTTCCGGACCTTCACGCACACTTTCTGAGCGAAGGTGAGATGATTCAGATGGGGTGGAAGGATGCTGACGACGTATTGCACTGGGCAAAAGTGGCTGAGGAGAGGTTCAGAGAAGAAGGTTTTGAAAGCAAAATGGTGATAATGGGTATCTCAATGGGAGCTGCCACCACGATGAATATCTCCGGAAAGGAGAACCTCCCTCCATATATAATTGGATTTGTGGAGGATTGCGGATACACTTCAGTTTGGGACGAATTTGCTCATGTGGGCAAAATGGATTACTCCCTCCCTGCATTCCCTATCTTGCATATAACCAGCAAAATGTGCAAAAACCGCTACGGATGGAACTTCAAAGAGGCTTCACCGCTCGAATCGGTAAAAAGGTGCACACTTCCTATGCTGTTTATCCACGGGGACAACGACGATTTTGTCCCATCGTGGATGGTATATCCGCTATATGAGGCAAAACAGGGTGAAAAATATCTGTGGATAGCCCCGGGATCGGCACACGCAAAAGCATTTACCGACCACCCCGAGGAGTACACCAGACAAATAGTCACATTTGCTGAAAAGATTAACTTCTAACAATCGGACAGCGATGAAGAAAACTGACGAAATATTGTTCAAACTGCTTCGCAGAGCCCTTTATGGAGAGCAATTCGAGCTCCAGCCTCTGCAGAAGAGCCAGTGGCGCGAAATATACCAGCAGGCCTCATATCAGGGGGTGCTGGGGGTTCTTTGGGATGGAGTGAAGGATCTCCCAATGGATACCGGTATGAGGCTGAACTGGGCTCTCAACGTCGAGAAAATCGAGCAGAGATATGAGCGCCAGCGCATTGTTCTTGAGGAGCTTGCAGAGCTTTTTGCTGCCCACGGGATGGAGATGATGGTGATAAAAGGGTACGGCCTGAGCCTGTTGTACCCTGAACCAAAACACCGCCCTTGCGGAGATATTGATTTCTACCTCTACGGAGAATACGCAAAAGGGGACAAAGTTCTGGAGGAGACACACAATCTCACCACAGACCTCAATAAGCACCACCATACCGTCAATTATTATAAAGGTGTGATGCTTGAGAACCACTACGATTTCCTCAATATTGAGTCCCACGAGTCGAATAAAATCATAGAGCAGAGGCTCATAGATGAAGTGAAGGCTGATAAAGGGGAATTGCGCGAGCTCTCAAATGGGGCCAAATTCTATATTCCATGCCCCGAATTCAACGCATTGTTCCTTCTCAGACACGCTGCAGCCCATTTTGCGGCAGAGAGGGTGGGGGTAAGGCACCTTGTCGACTGGGCATTGTTCCTGAACAATTACGCAGAGAAGGTAGATTGGGACAGATTCTACCAATTTGCGCAGGAGATGAATATGCACAGCTTTCTTAACGCGATAAATACCATCGCGATAGAGCAGCTGGGGGTAGATTCGAAGCTGCTTCCGCAATATAAAAGGGAGCCGGAACTCGAGAAGAGGGTTCTCGATGAAATCATGTCCCCTAAATTCCAGAAGCCTATGCCTAAAAAAGGTAACCCAATGATATACCTCTGGAAACTAAGGAGATGGACTTCAAATAGCTGGAAAAATAAGATCGTTTACAAGGAAGGGCTTATAAATCAGTTCCTGATCCTATGGAAAAGTCATATTCTTAAACCCAAGCTTAAATAATAATTATAAATCGGTACACTTTTTGTTAAAGAGGGATAACACTTAATGGATTTCAAAATGAAAAACTACTTCAAACTCATGTTGGTAATAGCCATAGGGGCTGTAATCAGCGCTTGTACTTATGACAGGTCAAAAGATGTCAAGAATGTTATCTACCTGATAGGTGATGGTATGGGTTTTGGAGCAGTCACGACCGCTCTTCTGTCTCATGAAGATGTGACAGGATTTGAGATGGCACCGGTAGTGGGCCTTCAAGAGACTTGCTCTGCCAACAATCACGTAACAGATTCTCCTGCCGGAGGTACAGCATTGGCCACCGGAGTACGTACCAAGAACGGTTATCTGGGTATAGATCCTAACGAAAAACCTCTTACAAGTATCCTTAAAAAAGCCCAGAAAATGGGTAAAAAGACAGGAATAGTGGTCAATACCACACTCACAGAAGCTACCCCTGCTGCATTTTATGCAGGTGTCAAGAGCAGAAATGAAGGGATGAAGATAGCCGAACAGTTTGTGGCGAGTGGTGTGGATGTCGCTATAGGTGCAGGACAATCGGTGTTTATCAACAGACCTGACTCTTTGGATCTTGTCTGGGAACTTAAGAAAAAGCAGTACGATGTATATCTTGACTGGAAATATATCCCAGGCAATGAATCTGAGAAATTCGTGGCAATATTGCCAATGGAGCAAGTCCACAGAAGAAACAAACAGCAGGTGTCTAGAAGTGCAAAAGATGGCTCATATATCGGTTTGGCCCATAAATTGGCATCAGAGGGTAAAGTGTATGCAGAGAATGACATCGACATCTCAAACCCTACCGAGTACCTCTCTATAGCATCGATGAAAGCACTTGAAGCACTTGAGAAACACTCTAAGAACGGATTCTTCCTTATGATTGAGAGCGCTATCATAGACGGATACGGCCATAACAATGACAGTGACGGTATGATCACCGAGATGTACGAGTTCAACAATACACTTATGCTCCTTGTTGACTATGTGAACCATCACCCTAATACACTATTGGTGGTGACAGCTGACCACGAGACAGGAGGTACAGGTGTTGCATATAACGAACATGAGGTGGGTGCAGTTGATACTGTGAAACTAGGTTTCAGCACCAAAGGTCATACAGGGACTGTAGTACCGGTATTCGCATACGGTGTTGGTGCTGAATGCTTCGGAGGTTTCATGAAAAATACCGATATCCCCAAGAAGATAGAATTACTCATGAAAAATGACTTCAAAACCAGAATGAGTAAGCTATAACAAAAATGTTAACACGATAAACAAGTTTGTTATACTTATTGATATATAGTTGTTTAGGTAAAATTATGAGCAGGGTAGTCATCATAAGGTGACCGCCCTGTTTTTTTATGAAAAATTTGTAAGATTTTTGCCCCTTTTGTATATTTGCGACCCTAAAAAGCAAGGTATTAACAAAACTACATATGAATAATTCATTTTTTAGCAGATTTGCACCTAAACAACCTAAGTTCTTTCCCCTTCTAAAATCATTGGCAGAAGCTCTATCAGAGGCTGCAGATATCTTTGCAGAAGGTATCGATTACCACACCCCTGAGAAGCGTGCCGAATACTACAAACTTGTGAAAGATGTGGAGCGCAAAGGTGATGAGATCAACAACACTATCCACACTGAGCTTGCATCTTCATTCATTACCCCATTTGACCGCGAAGATATCAACCATTTGGCATCTGCTATTGATGACACTATCGACGGAATCAACAGCGTAGCAAAACGTATCAATATCTACAATCCGAAACCACTTCCAGAAGAGGCTAAAAAACTTGCCAGAGTTATTCAAAAAGAGGCTGAATACATCGTTAAAGCGATGATGGATCTTACAGATGTACATAAAAATGGCTCAAACATCCTGAAATACGCTAACGAACTTCATGAATTGGAGAATAAAGGTGACGATATCTACGAACTTTTCATTATCCGTCTGTTTGAAGAGGAGAAAGATGGCATCGAGCTGATGAAAGTTAAAGAGATCATGCACGAGATGGAGCAAACTACAGATGCTGCTGAGCACGTAGGCAAATGCTTGAAGAGTATCCTGGTTAAATACATCTAACAGACCACTATGGAATTATTGGTAGCCATCATTGTTCTTGCACTCCTGTTTGACTTCATCAACGGATTCCACGATGCGGCAAACTCGATTGCCACTATTGTCTCCACACGTGTATTGACCCCATTCCAGGCTGTTTTGTGGGCTGCATTCTTTAACTTCGTAGCCTTCTTTATTGCGAAATACATCATTGGCGGCTTCGGTATCGCCAACACTGTATCAAAAACCGTATTGGAAGATTTCATTACACTACCTATCATACTTTCAGGTGTGATCGCCGCTATCATCTGGAACCTGTTCACATGGTGGAAAGGTATCCCATCGTCGTCTTCACACACACTTATCGGTGGTTTTGCCGGTGCTGCCATTATGGCTGCAGGGTGGGGCGCTATCCAAGGGAGCATCATCCTTAAGATCGCACTCTTCATCTTCCTGGCACCACTTATCGGTATGGTTATCTCATTCCTGTTTACCCTATTGGTGCTGAATATCTGCAAAAACAAGAATCCCCATAAATGTGAAGTGTGGTTCAAAAGGCTACAGCTCGTATCTTCTGCACTTTTCAGTATCGGACACGGTCTGAATGACTCACAAAAGGTTATGGGTATCATTGCTGCAGCACTTATCGCCGCCCACTCTGACGGACTTGGCATGGGTATCAACAGCATCAACGACCTCCCTAACTGGGTAGCATTTGCCTGCTTTACCGCCATCTCTATCGGTACCATGTCAGGTGGATGGAAGATCGTGAAGACAATGGGTTCAAAAATCACCAAAGTAACACCTCTTGAGGGTGTTGTGGCTGAGACCGCCGGTGCATTTACACTGTACCTTACCGAGTGGCTTCACATCCCTGTAAGTACTACACACACTATCACAGGTGCCATCATAGGTTGCGGTGCCACCAAAAGGCTCTCTGCAGTCCGTTGGGGCGTGACCAAAGACCTGCTGATCGCTTGGGTTCTCACTATACCTGTCAGCGCACTCCTTGCCTGCGGTATCTACTCTATTGTCAATTTGTTCATGTAATTACATTTAACTCGTCAGCAACATCCTGATTCCCAGTTACTTCCTATACCTGAGGGTGGGTGAAATTACCCACCCTAAAAGTAAGGAACTTGCTGACTGACAGGGAGTTGCTGACGAAGAAAAATATGGGAATACAGCGAAGGGCTATTTGCTGCGAGTGGTTATTGTCTGGATAGCCACTTTCTTACCGGTTCGTCGTAGAGTTTGAGGACGATGTATGCTAACGCAATACATCCGAAGAAGATTCCTACCATTACCGGCCAGGTTTGGGCAATTGTTTTGCCGTCTTCCCAGCACCAGGCGTAGAATAGATACATAAAAGGATAGTGTATCATATAAAGAGGGTAGGAGATATCTCCGAGGAGACGCCACACCTTCTCACCTTTTGCCCCTACAGCTGTCACGTTGCCACATGCACCAATATACAGGATAAGTGGGAAGAGGAACAGTACACAGACAGAGTCGTAAAGGCCATTTAGCCATAGATTTCCCTCTGCACCAAGGTGAGGGACAGCGAGAAGTGCAAAAAGGGCTGCAGAGCATATCCAGAATGCCCCTTTTATCTTCATCGGACGGAAAATACGGGAGATGAACATACCTGCGGTGTATGAGAAACTCATTCTGAGGAGTCCTCCCCAGAGGTTATTCCCCGCCATGGTCCAGCCCACACCGATATGGCCATAATCTGATCCGTTCATAATGGCAAATGCTGCGAGACCTGTTCCCAGGATCCAAACAAGCACCGCCAGCTTTTTGGTGGACAATCTGCGGATGCAGAGTGCATAGAGAATATTACCTATATATTCGAAGAACAATGACCAGTAGGGTCCGTTCAATGGGTACATTTCGCCGTTTCCACGCACTTCAGGGGGAGTTCCCGGTGCTGCTGGAAGCAATAGCATAGTGCATCCCAATGCTATGAGAACGTGCCATACAGGTACCTGTGTCCCATCCCATTGGACTCCACCCTGGATAAAGAATGTCACCATTCCTATCACCGCACCCAGAATCACCATCGGGTGGAGACGGATAAGGCGTCTCTTGAAGAAGGCTCCAAGGGTGAATTTACCCGATTTCCATCTGTCATCATACGCATATCCGATTACAAATCCTGAGAGGACAAAGAAGAAATCGACACCCATATATCCATGGTTGAACCTCTGGTCAAACGGGGAGGTGGCAAATGCTTCGAAAAAGTGGTATATGACCACCATTATGGCCGCTACACCCCTCAATGCATCCAAAAGGATATAATGGGGCTTAGTGTCTGAGAATCTTGAAGATACCTGCATATTGATGATGTTATTTGAATATTACAGTTCCGAAATACTGTGGTGTATGGAAATGTGGACCTTTGGTGCCAATAGGGTTCCAGCTTACATAGTGTGGTGTTTGTAGTTCATCACCGCATTTGTAGAAGTTTGCATGGATGGTCTTACCCTCCAATGTCTCTATCTCGTGTCTGAATAGTGATGAGAATGGGAAAATGAGAGCCACTTCCCAAGTTTTCTCCTCCATTATCTCGTCAAATGGTTTGTTGCCGAGTGATGCCCACCTCTTGATTCCGTTCATCATCTTCTCATCTGCCAGAACTTTACCTTTTTCATCTCCGCCGGAACCGAACAGGATGGTGCCTATGCAGTTGCACTCAATATTGTAATAGAGTCCGTCATCTTCAGGAGAGAGGAAAAACTCCACACAGGAGTCTTTGTAGACAGGTCCGTTGTCCTTATCTGCAATCCCCCTTACAGTGGCCTCTGTCACCACATAATGGAGCAGGATAGCTTCATCAGTGTATGCTATACGGAATTTTACCTCAGGAAGATATGGGAACTTTTGCCAGTTGATCACATCGACATTGTGCCACTCTATCCGGCTGTTTTTATCCATTAGGGCTGGGACCTTCTTAGGGTCTGTACATCTTTTCTCGATTTTGGTTACTGTCAATGTTTTGTTTTTGTCTGAAGCGTTGGCAACATTGAGGGCAAAAACGAGAAGGAATAGTGTTATGTAGTGGAAGTGTTTCATATCTATAGTGTTACATCGTCCATATATTCTCCGAGAATCGCAAAATCCTTGGTAAGAGGTAGTATTGCATTGATGGCCTGCTGATATCTTGTATAATCGACAAACTGCAGATTTACGTAGAACTGATATCTCCACTCTTCACCAATTATAGGCATAGACTGGATCATCGAGAGGTTCATGTCGTAGAAAGAGAGTATTGTGAGCACTTTTGAGAGGCTTCCGCTGGTGTGAGGAAGGGTAAATACGATGGAGCTCTTGTTAAGATCCTCAGGTACCTCACAAAGTTCACTGAGTACATCTTTGGCCACAGCTTTGTTTGCCAGGATAAGGAAGCGGGTAAAATTCCTCTTATTGGTCTCTATGCCGTCTGCAAGGATGTTCATACCATAGAGTTCCGCTGCACCGGCAGGACAAATCGCTGCGTGGTCTGTCAGATTGTTCTCCTGGATCCATTTTGCACTCCCTGCAGTATCATCTTTCTCCACAAGCTTCACATTTGGAAGTGTGTCGAGGAATTCCTGGCACTGTCTGAATGCCATAGGGTGTGTATTTATCTCTTTGATATCCCTTATATCTGTCCCGGGAAGGGCCACAAGGGCGTGTTTGATCCTCAATTTGTATTCACCTACGATTACCAGACCGCTCTGTCTCAAAAGGTTGAAATTGTCCAGAAGGCTCCCTGCAATAGTGTTCTCTATCGCCATGATTCCCAGTTTGGAAGGATCCTTCACCACCTGGTATACAAGATTTCTGAATGTGTCACAGTCAATGGTCTCCACCTCGTCATCACGGAAAAACTCTTTCGCTGCTATATAGTGGTTACATCCACCTATTCCTTGAATAACTACTTTACGCTTCATAAGGGAACAAAAATAGATAATTTTTCCTAATTTTGTTACGATATAAATACGGGTATCTATGAATACATTTGGGAGAAATTTCAGAATTACGGTTTTCGGTGAGTCTCACGGAGATATGATTGGTGTTGTGATGGATGGAGTTCCCGAAGGGATCGCACTCAGCGCAGAGGATTTTACAGAAGATTTGCTCAGGAGAAAAGCGGGGGCCAGAGGGACCACGCCGCGTATTGAGGGGGATATCCCCACAATTGTGAGCGGAGTATTCGAGGGTTGCACGACCGGTGCCCCATTGACCGTAATTTTCAGGAATGAGAATACCCATTCGTCCGACTATTCGCTGTTCAGGGAGATTCCACGCCCCGGACACTCCGATTTTGTAGCACAGGTCAAACACAATTTCTTCAACGATATCCGCGGCGGGGGGCATTTCTCCGGCAGAATGACACTCACCCTGGTGGCAGCCGGCGTAGTGGCCAAAAAGATCCTCGGAGAGGGGGTATCGATCAAAGCAGATATCACTGAACTGGGAGGCTCCTCAGAGAGGGAAAAATGGGCAGAAATAGTGGACAATGCCCTTGCAGAGGGGGATTCGGTTGGTGGTATAATCGAGTGTACCTGTGAAGGGGTCGAGATCGGCCTCGGCGAGCCAATGTTCGATCCGATCGAGTCGCAGATATCCCATCTTGCATTCAGTGTCCCTGGTATTCGCGGGGTGGAGTTTGGAGACGGATTCAAAGCTGCCGCAATGCGTGGCAGCGAGCACAATGATACCTACATCGACGAAAACGGAACCACTGCCAAAAATGGTGCTGGTGGTGTCAACGGAGGGATTACAAATGGCAATCCTGTCGTTTTCAGAGTAGCTGTCAAACCCACTTCAAGCATCTCAAAAGTGCAGAAAACCTTCAATTTCCTCACCGGTGAGATGGTAGATTTCTCAGTCCCAGGGCGCCACGACGCATGTATTGCACTCCGTTGCCCCGTTATCATTGAGGCGGTAGCCGCCATTGTACTTGCAGATAATATTAAATAGATATGAAAAGAGTAATTGTTGCGCTAGCATTGAGTTTGATCGCACTTGTAGCGTTGGGTCAGCCCCGCCAGCAAAAGGTGCAAGTGATATGGGTCCCGGACCACGCCGATGCCCTCTATAAAGTGGGTGAGCAGGTGAAAATGAGGGTAATGGCACTGAATTGCGGTTTGCCGCTTGAAGGGGTATCCGTGCAATATGAGGTCTCTGAGGATTTGATGGATCCCCATTCGAAAGGGGAAGTTGTCCTCAAAGGTGCTGAGGGACAGATCAAAATGGGGACAATGAAGCAGCCCGGTTTTTTGAGGGTGAAAGCTACCGTAGAATACGAAGGGGAGAGGTATATTGTCCGCAGCACAGTGGGATTTGAGCCTGAGAAGCTTGTCCCTACAAGCGTGATGCCGGAGGATTTCGATGAGTTCTGGACCAAATCGTTGGCAAAGCTTGAAAAGGTGAAACTGGATCCCAAAATGGAGCTTTTGCCTGAAAGGTGCACAGATGAGGTGGATGTATACCATGTATCCTATGGAAATATCAAAGGATCGAGAATGTACGGTGTATTGACCGTCCCAAAAGGGGAGGGGAAATACCCTGCAGTGCTCCGTTTCCCCGGAGCAGGCGTCGGGCCTAAAGGGGGTGACATTGCACACGCAAAAAGGGGTGTGATTGTCCTTGAATTGGGTATCCACGGCATCCCTGTAAACCTCGAAGGGAGCATCTATTCCGATTTGAACAGCGGTATCCTGTCATGGTACCCGGAAGACAACCTTAACGACAGGGAGAAATATTACTACCACAGAGTCTTCCTCGGAGCAGTGCAAGGGATAGATTTCCTTGAATCGTTGCCACAATGCAACGGCGTCGTGGGTACATTTGGCGGAAGCCAGGGGGGAACACTCTCAATTGTCACTTCACGTCTTGATCCGAGGATTAAAGCTACCGTAGCCTATTTCCCGGCAATGTGTGACCACGAAGGGTATATCAATGGCAGAGCCGGCGGATGGCCACATATGTTCAAAAACAAAGCTAACCGCACCCAGGCGTATATTTCTACAGCGAGATATTACGACGTGTCCAACTTTGCCCGTGGGCTGAAAGCACCTGTATGCTACCTGTACGGATATAACGATATTACCTGCGCACCTACTACCACTTGTGCGACATATAACGTGATCCCAGCACCCAAGCAGGTAATCATCGGTGAGAATATCGGCCACTGGACCTATCCTGAGCAGATGGAGGCCCTCTGGGAGTGGATTATCGGCACACTGAAATCGGCTGAATAATTTTTTTGCGTCAGTAAATTATTGATATACAGTGTTTTGCTGGTAGCGAGGGTGGGTGATTTTACCCACCCTCAGGTGTAGGAAGTGTATGATTATCAGAGAGTTGCTGACGCAATGAAAAATTAGATGGAAAGGACACTGAGGACGTTGATCAGCTCACGGTCGATAGGCTTGTCCAGTTTGATGGCTTTGTTGAATGGAACATAGACTATCTTGTCGTTTGAGACACCGATCATGACGTTTCTCTGTCCGTCTTTAAGGGCTTCAATAGCTGCGACACCCAGGCGGCTGGCGAGGATACGGTCAGAAGCTGTAGGCATACCGCCCCTCTGAAGGTGACCGAGGATGGTGACACGTACATCGTAGTCTGGGTACTCCTCTTTCACTCTGTCTGCATAGTAAAGGGCACCTTTACCTTTTTTGCTCTCAGATACGATAACGATAGAACTGTTTTTGCTCTTTCTGACACCGCGTCCAACAAATTTCTCAAGTTGCTCCTCATCTGTGGTCTCTTCAGGGATGATAGCAGCCTCTGCACCAGCTGCAATGGCACTGTTCTGGGCAAGGAAGCCTGCGTCACGACCCATCACCTCGATAAAGAAGATTCTGTTGTGTGAGTTTGCTGTGTCGCGGATTTTGTCGATACAGTCCATAATCGTATTGAGTGCTGTATCGTATCCGATAGTGGTATCTGTGCCGTAAAGGTCGTTGTCGATGGTGCCTGGAAGACCGATACAAGGGATATCGTACTCCTGGGCAAGCTCCTGTGCACCTGCAAGGGAACCGTTTCCACCGATCACGATAAGGGCATCTATCCCATTTGCTTTGATATTTTCAAATGCCTTTGCACGACCTTCAGGGGTGAGGAAGTCTTTGCTCCTCGCTGTACGTAGGATGGTTCCTCCGCGCTGGATGGTACCGCTGACACTTTCGGTGGTAAACTCTTCTATATCGTTGTGGATCAAACCCTCATAGCCTCTGTAAATGGCTTTGACTTTCCATCCGCTGTAGATGGCTGCACGTGTGACCGCTCTGATGGCGGCGTTCATTCCGGGTGAGTCACCACCCGATGTAAGTATACCGATTGTAGATATTTTTGCCATAATAATTCAAATTTTTCCGAACAAATTTACTAAAATTGTGAAAATATTGAACGATTATGAAGAAACTTATCATTTCGATTGCGATAGCATTATTGGTGGCTGGAGAGATGTGGGGCTGCACAAATATCATTGTGACCCGCGGAGCTTCCAAAGACGGTTCAAATATTGTCACATATGCCGCTGATTCCCACACCAGATACGGATTCCTGAATCTCCTCCCTGCTGCCAAACACAAGGCGGGGGCGATGCGTGCCATCTATGAATATGGCCCTGAGCGCTATTTGGGGCAGATTCCAGAGGCACCCAGTACATTTAACGTAGTGGGCAATATCAACGAGCACCAGCTCATCATCGGAGAATCGACCTGGGGCGGTCTCACCGACCACATTGACCCTAAGGGTATCCTCGACTACGGTTCGCTCATGTACATTGCGCTTCAGCGCTGCACCACTGCGAGGGAGGCGATCCGCCTGATGGTATCCCTTGCAAATGAGTATGGTTACGCCTCTTCGGGCGAATCGATCTCGGTAGCGGACAAGGAGGAGGCGTGGATCCTTGAGATGATTGCGAAGAGACCCAGCTATGACGAATCGGGTGTGAACACCAATAAGGGTGTGGTTTGGGTTGCTGCCCGCATCCCTGACGGCTACATTTCGGCTCACGCCAATGCTGCCAGAATCACCACCATCGACCCTAAGGATCCCGAGAACTATATGTATGCGGACGATTTGTTCGAATATGTGGCTCAGGCGGGGCTTTATACCGGTGCTCCGGAGCAATTCAGCTTTGCAGATACATTCTGCCCGCTCGACTTTTCGACCCTCAGAGGGTGCGAGGCGAGGGTTTGGGCCTTTTTCAATAAGCATGCTGCTGATGATATGGGACAATACCTTGACTTTGCCCGTGGCGACAATCCTGCCAACAGGATGCCCCTCTACGTGAAACCAAAAGCGAAAATCTCCCTCAAAGAGGTGGCAGATATGATGCGTGACCACTACGAAGGGACAGAGTTCGATATGACCAAAGATCCTGGTGCAGGGGGGCACTCACTTCCTTACAGATGGAGACCAATGGAGTTTGAGGTGGATGGCAATACTTATGTCAATGAGCGCGCTATCGCGACACAGCAGACCGGTTTCTGGTTCGTGGCTCAGGCCCGTGGCTGGCTCCCTGATGCTGTGGGTGGGGTAATCTGGTTTGGAGTGGATGATGCAGCGACATCACCTTTGACTCCGGTTTACTGCTGTTCGAATGAGGTGTCGGACCACTACGCCTTCGGCAAGGGAAATATGGTGCAATATTCACCAATCTCGATGTTCTGGCTCGTGAACAGAGTGGCCCAGTTCTGCTATCTCCGTTACAATCAGGTGGGAGCAGAGGTGCGTTCAGTGGTGGATGCACACGAAGAGGAGATGATTCAGCGTGTGGCACAGGCAGACAAGGCTGCCAGTGCAATGTCACATAAAAAGGCTGCCAAATATCTTACACGCTTCTCGGTGGAGGCTGCAGATGAACTTTTCGCCAAATGGAAAGGTCTGGATGAGTATCTCCTTGTGAAATATATTGACGGAAATACCAAACAGCAGAATGCAGATGGTTCATTCAAGACCAACGGACACTGCGACTATGTTCCGGCCAAACCAAACTTCCCAGGCTATGACAGGTCGTTTTTGGAGACCATCGGAAGATCTGAGGAGGCGAAGAAACTTAGGGTAAAATAGCTCTATGTTTGGCAAAAGATTTGAGAGGGAAAAAGTGTACTTAAATTTAAGAAAATTATGTTGAAAACAGGTGATAAAGCTCCCTACTTTGAGGGGAAAGACCAGGATGGCAAGTTGGTCAGACTAAGTGATTTCGCAGGAAAGAAGCTCGTTTTGTATTTCTATCCTAAAGACAGCACACCTGGCTGTACAGCTGAGGCGTGTGACTTGAGGGACAATTACGAAAGATTTCTTGCTGCCGGATATTCGATTTTGGGTGTGAGCAAAGACTCTGAGGCGTCACACAGAAAATTCATCGAGAGATATCTTTTGCCATTTCCACTGATTTCAGATAAAGAGACCGTAATCCTTCAGGCATACGAAGCATGGGGTCCCAAGAAATTTATGGGCAAAGAGACCATCGGAACACTCCGCAAGACATATGTGATCGATGAAAACGGCATCATCACCGATATCATCACTAAAGTGGACACCAAGGCCCACACAGCACAGATACTGAAGTAGTGTAGCTGACTATGGCTGTGTTCACCAGACAGCCTGCTCAAGAACAGAACCCTCCCGCGCACGATTTTGGCAAAAAATGAACGCGGGAGGGCTTATTTTATGGTGCCGCGTTCAAAAATCGCCAAAAGTGAACGCGGGATTTGCTTTGCGGTGTGGTATTAGCGTCTGGTACGGCTGTAGTTTACCAGAAGGACGCCACCGAATACTGTGACGGCGGCCAGTACCTTTTGCCAGGTGAGTGTATCCATCCCCAAGTAGATACTGATGACAATGGCGATGATGGGCTGCACATAGGAGTACATACTGACAAGTGTAGGTCTGATATTCTTCTGTGCCACCGGGATAAGGAAATAAGTGATGAAGGTGGCACAAATTACCACAAAAGCGAGTTCCCACACATAGGTCGAATTTAGAGAGAGGTAGTCAAATGTGACTATCTCTTTTGCTGTTAATGGGAGGGACATCAGTGTGGTAAAAAGGAATATCCACTTCATAAAGGTCACTACAGAGTATTTGGTGATTACCGGCTTGAAAATACCCAAATAGAGGGAGAAACTCAAACTGTTGAAAATCATCAGTATAATACCTATTGGTTGTGTGGATGTCACCCCTGAAGAGTTGCTTACACTATTGAGTATCAGAAAAATGAATCCGGCCAAACTGATAACCACACCCAAAGACTTTTTCCAGGTAATTGGCTCCTTGATCGCTATGGCAGCGATGAACATGGTGTAGATAGGGGAGAGTGATGTCACGATGGAACAATCCATAGGGGTGATTCTCGGAATGGCATACAAAAATGTAAGCTGACAAATGAAGAATCCCAGAATGGCAGCCACAAGTATCTTCGGGAAGTCACCCCTCTCCACCTTTTCAGAGGGTCTGAACATCGAGATTATCCAGAAAAGGGAGCCTGCACCGACAGACCTGAAAGTAAACAGTGCAAGTGGGGATATGCCACTGTTGGACAGATCCTTGTTGACGATAATGTTAAGACCGAAAATCAGATAGGCCACAAATGCCGAAATGTGACCTAATGCTATACTCTCTTTTTTCATACTTTTTATCCCCTTTGGAGGTGCAAAAGTAGTCAATGTTACAAATTAGTGTTATCTTTGAGTAAATAAACTTTTAAAAGATGATCAAGATATTTTGTGTCAACACCAAGACCTCTAAAAGTTTCAATGAGGGTGTAACCCTTCAGGAGATTCTATCCGAATTCGATTTTCCAAAACCATATCCTATCCTTGCCGCTAAGGTGAACAATGTATGCCAGGGGCTCAAATACCGCGCATTCAACAGCAGACAGGTCGAATTTCTCGACTATACATCGTATGTGGGACGCGGAGTCTATTGCCGTTCACTCTGTTTCCTATTGTGCAAAGCGACCAAGGACCTCTTCCCAAACAGCAAAATAGTAGTACGCAGACCCATTTCCAAGGGGTATTTCTGCTCATTGGATAAGGGGGACGGTACAGTTGTATCGCAGCAGGATGTGGAGAATATCAAATCGAGGATGTGTCAACTTGTAGAGGGTGATATCCCATTCCGCAGATGGGAGGTGCAGGCTGAAGAGGCTATAGATACATTCAGCAAAGCGGGCTACGAGGACAAGGTGAAGCTCCTCAAGAGCAGCAGCGAGGTGTATGTAAATTACTACACCCTTGAAGATACCGTAGACTATTACTATGACGCATTGCTCCCAAGCACAGGATATCTTAAAGTATGGGAATTGACCCTTTACAAAGGGGGGATGCTCCTTAGGGTTCCAAACAGGCACAAACCTGAGGAATTGGCGCCATTTACCGAGCAGCCAAAGACCTTCGGTGTATTCTCGGAAAACCTCCGCTGGAACAGAATCATGGGGCTGGAGAATGCCGGAGATGTAAACATTGCCTGCCAGAACGGACAGGCTTCCGACCTGATAAAGGTGGCAGAGGCGCTTCAGGAGAAGAAAATTGTGCAGATTGCTGAGGAGATCGATGAGAGGATGCACTCGGACAATCCGATCAAACTGGTGCTGATTACAGGACCAAGCAGCAGCGGAAAATCGACCTTCTGCAAGAGATTGAGCATCCAGCTGAAAGCTTGCGGTATCCGCCCATTATCGTTCTCTACTGACGATTATTTCGTGAATAGGGTGGAGACTCCATTATTGCCAGACGGCTCATACGACTTTGACAATTTTGATACAGTAGACCACAAATATCTGCAGAGCGACCTTATCAAGCTCCTCAATGGCGAGGAGGTGGATGTACCTGAGTACAATTTCGTTACGGGCCTCAGGGAGTTCAACGGAAAGAGGCTCAGAGTGGAGCCGGGAACCATCCTGCTGATCGAAGGAATCCATGCGTTGAACCCACGTCTTACCGACCAGGTCCCTGAGGATAAGAAATACAAGATCTTCATCAATACCATCACCAGTATTTCGCTGGATGACCACAACTGCATCCCTACAAGCGACAATAGGCTCCTCAGACGCATTGTCCGTGACTACTCGAAAGGGGCTTTCAGTGCCAAGGAAACCATTGCCAACTGGCCAAATGTCCGCCGTTCCGAGGTCCAATGGATCTACCCTTATCAGGAGAATGCGGACGCATTGTTCAACTCATCATATATCGTTGAGTTCCCTGTGATCAGGGCATACGCTGAGAGGGTGCTGATGACAGTTCCGAAGAACTGCCCGGAATACAGCGAGGTGCACAGATTGCTCAAATTCCTGAGCTATTTCACCCCTGTTTCCGACAAGGATGTCCCTGCGACATCTCTGATCAGAAGCTTCATCGGAGGGAGCAGTTTTTAACCTTTGAAAACATTTGAAATTATGGGAAATATAAAAACATCGAAGAGTTGCGGCCTGTGGATAATCCTGGGTATCTATCTGTTTGCTACCGCAATAGGGGTATGGGTCTTTCAAATCACCGAGGGGCTGAATCCACTTGTCAGGCTCTTCAGGGCAGATTTTTGGGCTACAATTGTAGTGTGGATCTTCGGGGTATTGCTCCGCAATTCATCCGTATATGACCCTTACTGGAGCGTGGCGCCGCCGATCCTTCTGACAGGATATGCACTCTATTGCGCAGCATTCAACTTGCCGGTGATTCTTCTTCTGGCGGTGGTATGGTATTGGGGTATCAGGCTTACAGCCAATTGGGGATACACTTTCAAGAATTTGCAGGTGCAGGACTGGAGATACGATATGTACAAGGAGCGATTTCCAAGAGTATGGCAGATGGTAAATCTGTTCGGCATCAACCTTATGCCTACAGTGGTGGTTTTCTTCGCCATGATTCCGGCAATACTCCTTATCGAACTCAATCCGATAGTCATCTCCCAATGGGCCATATTAGGGGCTATTATATGTGCTGCTGCCGCTTCGCTGCAATGGAAAGCTGACTGCCAGGCACACAGATTCAGAAAAGAGAATCCTGGAAGAGTGTGCGATAAAGGGCTATGGAGCTGGTCTCGTCACCCTAACTATCTGGGAGAGATTCTGATGTGGTGGGGTGTGGCGATTATGTATGTAGCATTTGTTCCAAGCCATTGGTATACAATTTTTGGAGCTGTGGTGGTCACTTGTCTCTTCCTCTTTATCAGTATTCCGATGATGGAGAAAAGGCAGATGGCCAACAAACCTGAATATGCTGAATATAAAAAACGCACCAGAGTGCTATTTTAAATAAATATATACTATATTTGAAGGTTAAAAGTATTAAAACTGAGGAGCTATGTCAGAAAGAATAACTATTATAGACTTTGTAGATAAATATACCGCCAAATACGGAAAGAGCACATTTTTGCGTGAAAAGTTGGATGGAGTATGGCATGAAACATCATTTGAAGACACCCGTAAAGAGGGTCGCATACTTGCTGCCGCTTTTATGAGCATGGGGCTTCAAAAAGGTGAGAGGGTTGCTCTTCTTTCAGAGGGTAGAAAATTGTGGATTATTGCCGAGCTTGGTATTTTGTATGCCGGCGGTGTGGATGTTCCACTTTCTGCAAAATTGGAGGAATCCAATGACCTGTATTTCAGAATCCATCACTCAGATACCCGTTTTATCGTAACATCTCAGCAACAGCTCCCCAAAATCAGAAAAATCGTAGACCAACTTCCTTTGGTAGAGAAGATTATCGTATTGGACGAGCTTAAAGAGTATAGCGAGAAAGAGATCGGTATCAATGAATTCTTCAAGATGGGTGAGGCTTATATGGCTGAAAACGAAGCTAAAGTGGATGAGCGCGCCAAATCTGTAGGTCCAGATGATTATGCAAATATCAGCTATACTTCAGGTACCACTGCTGACCCTAAAGGTGTGATCCTTACTCATAGAAACTACACTGCCAACGTAGAGCAAGGTTCTTCTGTCATCAGAGTAGGTGAGGGCGAGGTGATGCTTATCCTTCTTCCTCTTGACCACTGTTTCGCACACGTGGCCGGTTTCTACACCATGATGATGTATGGTGGCAGCATCGCTACTGTACCTGTAGGAAAGAACCCATTGGCTACATTGAAAAATGTACCTGTAGCTATTAAAGAGGTTCGTCCTCACGTTATGCTTTCTGTACCTGCATTGGCACGTAACTTCAAGAAGAATATCGAAACAGGTATCGCTGCCAAAGGTCCAAAAGTTCAGAAACTTTACAATTTCGCACTTAATAACGCCATCAAATACAACAAAGAGTATCACAACCGTGGAGGTATCCTTAACTGGTGGAGAAAACCTCTGATGGCTCTGTTTGACAAACTTATCTTCAGCCAGGTACGCCAGAATTTCGGTGGCAGAATGAAATTCTTCGTAGGTGGAGGTGCCCTTCTGGATATCGAACTTCAAAGATATTTCTGTGCTATCGGTATCCCTATGTTCCAGGGTTACGGCCTTTCTGAGGCTACACCTATCATCTGTGCAAACTCTACAGGTCACGCTATCTTCGGATCATCAGGCCGCGTCGTTAAACCTCTTGATATCAAGATTTGTGATGATGAGGGTAAAGAGGTGGCTCCAGAGGTTAAAGGTGAGATCGTAATCAGAGGCGAAAACGTAATGGCCGGCTACTGGAAAAATCCTGAGTCAACTGCCAAGACTATTGTTGACGGATGGCTGCACACCGGTGATATGGGCTGGATGAAGAAAGATAAAGAGTATCTTTGGGTTACAGGACGTTTCAAATCACTTCTAATATCACACGATGGTGAAAAATACAGTCCTGAGGGGTTTGAAGATTCACTTACTGACGGATCAAAATATATCGATCAGGATATTATCCACAACAACCAGGATCCTTACACTATCGCCCTTATCGTTCCTAACAAGGATGCGTTGAGAGAGTATGTCAAGAGTGTGAATCCTTCTATTGATCTCGCATCTGATGAGGCTTGCAAAATGATGCTTCAAAAGATCCAGGATGAGGTCAATGCCTACAAAACAGGTGGTCCAAAAGGTGGTATGTTCCCTGACAGATGGCTTCCTGCTGCTCTTGCAG
This sequence comes from Bacteroidales bacterium, assembly GCA_017546125.1. Classification (GTDB taxonomy): domain Bacteria; phylum Bacteroidota; class Bacteroidia; order Bacteroidales; family UBA932; genus CAAGNP01. Next base: position 10,296 of record JAFYXO010000031.1, on the reverse strand, counting down.
TACTTCCAGAAGCTTGGACAGAGAAGAATGGTCTTGTAAACAGTACTATGAAGATCGTTCGCGGTAAAGTGGAGAAATATTTCGAAGACCGCATTGAATACGCCTACACCCCAGAGGGTAAAGACCTGTTCAATCCTAAGAATATGGATGCACTGAAATAGATTAGTGATATTGTTATAATAGAGAAGACCGGCCAGAAGGAATTTTGGCCGGTCTTGCTATTTAAATGGTCTTTCTCATTCACTCATTCGGGGGTGAAAGTGCCCGTTTTGCCCCCGGGACACCACTTTTTGTACCATTCGGGGGTAAAAGTGCCTGTTTTGCCCCCGGGACACTACTTCTTGTACCATTCGGGGGTGAAAGAGCCTGTTTTGCCCCCGGGACACTACTTTTTGCACCATTCGGGGGTGAAAGTGCCTGTTTTGCCCCCGGGACATATTGCTCCTTAGCAACAATAACAATGACTAGAGGGTATTGAAGTAGCTCTGAATTTCGCACCAGTCGTGGGTGCGGGTGAGGGCAAGCATCAGCAGGACTCGTGATTTCTGGGGGTTGAGCCATTGCGAAGCGACAAACTGGTGAGCCTCGTCGTCCACCTCATTTTCCAGAGTGGTGGGACCTGTGGGGACCCTTGATGAGCGGACCACGATTATGTTATTGGCACGAGCCTGATCCAGAACGGGGAAAATCTCTTTATGGATGTTGCCATTGCCGACACCGACGTGAACGATTCCCTGGTAGCCGGAAGAGAGCATTGCGATAGCGATATCGGGAGTGATACCGGCATGTGAGTAGATAATTCCCACTTTGGGGAGAGCTTTGAGGCCGGTGATGTCGAAGTGTAGTGGGGTGCGGTCAGGAGCAGCATTGTAGGTGACTTTGCCGTTAAGGACTATACCGGAGGGGGCTGCATTGGGTGAAGCGAATGACTCTACGGAGGTGGTGTGCATCTTTACCACTTGGGCTGCTGCGTGGACCTGCCCGTTCATTGCCACAAGCACGCCTCTGTCACGTGAATCTGGCGAAGCTGCCACTACCACTGCATTGAAAAGATTAAGCGGGCCATCTGCACTTAGGGCAGTCGAAGGGCGCATTGCCCCTGTGAGGACTATTGGCTTAGGGGTATTGACCGTGAGGTCAAGAAAGAGGGCTGTCTCCTCCATGGTGTCGGTGCCGTGGGTAACCACGATGCCGTCGATGTCGGGGTCTTGCACCAGCTCGTTGATCCTCTCAGCAAGACGGAGCCATACCTCGTCCGACATATCCTGTGAGCCGATATTGACCACTTGCTCACCGCACACCTGCGCAATATCCTGCATCTGCGGCACTGCATCGATCAGCGTCTGAATAGCCACCTGACCGGCAGAATATGCTGTTCCGGTGCTCGATGCCCCTGTCCCTGCGATGGTCCCGCCCGTAGCCAGGATATAGACATTGGGTCTTTGGGCGAAAGTGATGTGTGCGAAAAGAAAGAGGGCAATTGAGGCCAGAAGGGCAGTAAGTCTTTTCATAATGGTCATTGTTTTGGGCAAAGATAAGAAAAACGGCCGAATAGTGAGCACATCATCCCGCCGCGACAGAAAAACGCGAAAAGTGGACGCGGGAAGTGAAAAATCAAGCTGCCGCGACAAAAAATCGCTAAAAACAGACGCGGGAAGTGCGGTCAGAGAGGCCAAGTCCCCAAAAACCTTACAGCAGGAAGAACATTGCTACGCCGATGACACTGAGGATGACACCGAGAATCTCTTTTGGTTTGACCCTCTGTTTGTAGATGATGGCGTATGGTGCAATGATAAGTACCGGTGTTAGGGCCATCAGGGTAGAGGCTATACCTGTATCGGTATGCTGGACAGCTGCAAGGGAGAGTGAAACACCGATTACCGGTCCAAAAAGGGTAGTGAGTGTGGCAAAAGTGACTCCGCGGCGGTCTTTGGCCACTGTCTTGAATTTGCCAAGATCCTTCTGCAGACCCATCCAGAGGATGAAGCCGACTCCACCTACCATTGCCCTGATCATGGTAGAGGCGAATGGGAGCATCCCAGCCATTGCCTCGGGGGCATCAGAAGGGATGGCTGCCGAATAGTGCTCCAGACCGATCTTGCTGAGGACGAGCCCCACACCTTGCCCAAGGCCTGCACCTATCCCCAAAAGAACCCCCTTCAAAGGGAGATTGAACTTGATTTTGGAATCATCCCCTTTTGAAAGGATGGAGAGGGCAATACCGCTGATGGTGACCATCATAGCGAGCCACGACTTCCACGACATCACCTCCCCGAGAAGGATCCAGCCGGTGATGGCCGAAATAGGGGGGGCAAGGGTCATGAACAATTGGCCGAAGCGGGCACCTATCACCACGTACGAATTGAAGAGGCAGAAATCTCCGAATACATATCCTACAAGTGCAGATAGTGCGAGGTAGAACCACGCCTTTCCGTCAGCATATAGAGGGTAGGGGGTACCTATTGTAAACCACAAGATTACCGCCAGAAATATGGTGGCAAGGACCATACGTATCACATTGACCGTCATAGCACCGAGACGGCGGCTCGCCTCATTGGCAAAAAGGGCAGTTATTGTCCACGAAAATGCTACTGCCAAAGATATTACCTCTCCTAAATGTTCCATGTGGCAAAAGTAGCAAAATTTCGGTACAAGGATAATGGATATTTCATATATTCGCATCGGAAACAGACACAGGACATGAACAGTAAACTGAAAGGGTACATCTACGGAATAATTGCATCGGCCACATACGGTATGCTACCTCTGTTTACCTTACCCCTTTATGGGGCGGGGATGGACCCGTTTTCGGTACTTTTCTTCAGGTATCTTATCGCGGTATGCATCTTCGCAGTGATGCTGAAGAGCAGAGGCGGAAACTTCAGTCTGGAGAAGAGGGATGTCCGGGTGCTGGCCTTATTGGGCATTATCTTCACGACTACCTCCATATCGCTGTTTTCCAGCTACAAGTATATGGATTCGGGTGTAGCATCCAGCCTCCTTTTTGTATATCCCGTAATGGTCGCAGCGATAATGGCCATTTTCTTCAGAGAAAGGGTCGGGCTCGGCACATTGCTTTGTATGGCTGTATCCCTGGCAGGAATTGTCCTCCTGTATGACAAAGGGGAGAGCGATGCAGCACTTTCTGCAAAGGGGATTCTACTGGTAATGATATCGGCATTGGCTTACGCAATATACATTGTACTTATCAACAAGAGCAATGTCAACAGGCTCGGTTCGGTCAAACTCAATTTTTATATGATCCTTTTCGGTGCCATGATTTTCGCTGTACTGCTATGTATCCGCGGCGAGATTACAGCACCTCCGGCAGACAAATGGTATCTTTGGGGTTGCCTCGTGGGGCTTGGGCTGCTCCCGACTGCATTTTCACTTATTTGCACCACCAAAGCGGTACAGCACATTGGCTCTACCCCCACAGCCATTCTCGGGGCAATGGAGCCCGTAACAGCAATATTTTTCGGCATCACCATCTTCGGCGAGGAGATCAGCGGGCGTGAATGGCTCGGAATTATCCTCATTATAGCAGCGGTAAGCGTGGTGGTGGCCGCAGGCAGCAAAAACAAAAACAAATAAAAGACAATATGAAACGTATCCTAATCACAGGAGCTACCTCAGGCATAGGACGTGCCACAGCTCTAAAACTTGCCAAGCCACAGACACAAATCATCATCACCGGCCGTCGCGCAGAGCGTCTTCAGGAGATCGCTGCCGAAATCCAGGCCCGCGGTGCAGAATGTCTCACCCTATGCTTCGATGTCCGTAGCAAAAATGAGTGCCGCCAGTATCTGGAGCCTCTCGGAAGGGTAGATGTCCTTGTGAACAATGCAGGACTTGCTGCAGGACTTGAGCATATCGACAAAGGTTCGACTGCAGATTGGGATGCAATGATCGACACCAATGTCAAAGGTCTTCTATATGTCACCCGTATCATCAGCTCCGCAATGGTGGAGGCAGGTCAGGGTGGTCACATCATCAATATAGGATCGATCGCCGGAACTGAACCCTACGAGAATGGTGCAGTATACTGCGCTTCGAAACATGCCGTTCACGCCATTTCACAGTCAATGCGTGCAGATCTTCTCAGTGCAGGGATCAAAGTGGGGGAGGTTCGTCCTGGAATGGTGGAGACAGAGTTTTCAGAGGTCCGTTTCCACGGAGATAAGGAGCGCGCTGCAAAAGTATACAGCGGTATCACACCACTTACAGGTGAGGATATAGCCAACGCAATAGATTGGATGTTGTCTGCACCTGCCCACATGAATGTAAATGAGGTGGTTCTTATGCCTACACCTCAGGCGGGTTCATACTATACTTACAGAGGATAATTTCTGAGCCGGGTCCGGTCTACTGATCGGACTCAGCAAAGAGATCCTGGTAGTCCTGCGAAGATCTTACCACCACATCTCTGGCCACTTCTGCTCCATAAATGGATACGAAGTGCATTCTGCTGGTGTTTTCACCGGGGATATCCTTATATGTGCTGAAATAGTGGATCAATCTTCTGATGATATCTACCGGCACCTGGTCAATATCGGTCATCATACCATAGACTGCATCGCTCCTCAGGACAGCGATAATCTTGTCGTCTGCCTGATTGTGGTCAAGGAGTCTCAGGCCACCTATAACCCTGGCATTTACTATCACATCACCGTGAGTCACATCTTTCTCTGTCAATACGCAGATATCAAGAGGGTCACCGTCACCCTCCACATCTGTCCTGCACAAAGCTTTATTGGTCAGTTCTGCCATCTTGGGGCCGCAATAACTCTTAGGGAGGAAGCCATATAGCGACGGAACGATATTGGAGAACTTCTGGGGTCTGTCAAGAGACAGGTATCCGGACTCCTTATCCACCTCATATTTGACTGTATCGGTGGGAACTATCTCGATAAATGCCCTAACTACTTCCGGGAAATTTTCGCCTTGGCTGATTCCGTGCCAGGGGTGCGCTTTGTGTTTAATAATATGGTTCATAGCGGCAGTGATTATAACCTCTACAAAATTAGATAAAAAATTGCTTAACTTTGTTCCATTATGAGAGAAATTTATTTCGCAGGGGGTTGTTTTTGGGGCACCCAGCATTTTTTCAAGCAAATACGCGGCATACTTGGTACCGAAGCAGGTTATGCCAATGGGAGCAAACCGGATCCCACATACCAGGAGGTATATACCGACCAGACAGGTTACGCTGAGACTGTAAAGGTGGAGTATGACCCGGAGCAGATCTCGTTGGAACTCCTCACAGAGCTATATTTCAAGTCAATTGATCCACTTTCCCTTAATAAACAGGGGGAGGATGTCGGTACCCGCTACCGCACCGGTATTTATTACACTTCAGAAGAGGATATCCCCACTCTCAAGAGGGTATACGACTCCATTGCGGAGCAATACGATGCCCCACTCGCAGTGGAACTGGAGCCATTACGCAATTTTTATTCTGCAGAGGAGTATCATCAGGACTACCTCGATAAGAACCCGACAGGCTACTGTCACCTTTCCCAGGCACTCTTCGAATTTGCTCGTACCAAATCCCGTGAGTAGGCCAGATATATCCATCCGAATATTGAAATCTGTCGAAAGAACTCTTAAGAATCTCCCTATAGCATGCCCAACTGCCTGCCGAAAGGATGCAGAGGGTCAGATTCTGAAGACCATGGTCGCCCGTGACCATGTGAAAGAGGGGCCCGCGACGTCAGTCGTGGGAGGGATGAAGCGAAGCGAAAGTCGGAAGAACTGACCTCCGATCACCGCCAAAACGCAAAATGGGCACGAAAACCCATCATTCCGTGCCCATTCTTCTGTTTTTATGAACTTTGGGCACGAAAACAGCCATTTCTGTGCCCAAACTTGCTAATGCATGACTATTACCCCTTATTGCTCCATCATCTTCAGCACTTTAGGGAAATTCTCGCGTCCAAAGCCGATGCGGAGGTAAGTACCTGGGTATTCGAACATTTCGGCGGGGACAGTGAGGATGCTGTGTTTCTGCACAAGTGCCTCGCTCCACTCCATTGCGGTGCCGTCGCACTTGATTTTTACGAATGCTACGCTTCCTGCCACCGGTGGGATGAATTTCTCCACCCAAGGGAGTTTGCTTGCAGCAATCGATTCGCGGAAGAGTGCCACATTTCTCTGGATCTTCTCGATATTTGGGCTCAGGAAGGCCTCAGGGTGGTTTAGGACAATGGCAGAGAGGACCTCAGAAGGGGCGCTGCTGCACATTGAAAGGTAAGGCTTATAGGTGAGCAATTGCTCAGTGAGCCATTTGTCCTGAGAGGCGATCCAGCCGATACGGGCACCTGCAAGGCCGAAAGATTTGGCCATTCCCCAGAGGGAGATACCTTTCTCATAGAGGTCGCACATCGGGGGAACCGCTTCGTTTGCACCCACAAGCAGATCCCTGTACATCTCATCCGAGTAGATATATGCGCCGCACTCACGTGCAATGGCCACCACCTCCTCAAGCTCCTCGCGGGTCAGATATGCCCCGGTGGGGTTGTGGGGGAAATTGATCACTATCAGACGTGTATCGGGGCGGATCAGGGCACGGAGCTTCGCAATGTCGAATTTCCACCCATCTTCCTCCTCTTCTGCAGCCCAAAAGGAGAGCTCGCAGCCGAGAGATTTGAGTACCTGGTAAAGGGACTGGTATGCCGGAGAGACCACCACGGCGTGCTTGTTCCGGATTCCCTCCATAAGGATATTCATCGTCATGAAGCTGAGCTCGCCAGGGGAAGCGACCACGATATCATCCACCTCCGCCATTCCGTAGTATTGGGCAATAGCCTCTCTGAGAAACGGGCTGCCCGGGGTCTCAGTGTATCCCATATGGAGATTTTCCCACATTTCCCTCTCCTGATCTGAAGCGTGCTCCAAAATATATTTTAGTGAATATCCGTCGCAGTCCGAGCAGGAAAACATATAATCTGCTGAAAACTCATACTTTGCAAAATACTTTTCGAGGAGGAATTCTGATACGATCATAATTGTGTTCATTTGATTAGACTTTACAAACTTACAAATAAAAAATTTTTTTTAACTTTACGATATGGGAAAAATTAAAAAGAAATTTACAGCCGTCTGGGAACTATATAGAGACGGTTTCAAGAATATGACCTGGGGGAGGCCTCTATGGGGACTTGTCATACTTAAAGCTGTGATATTGTTCGCAGTCCTGAGGGTCTTTTTCTTCAAACCGGCGATGGCAGGTATGAGTGATGAACAGAAGAGTGAACAGGTCGGCGAGCACCTTACAACCCCCCGAAAAATTCAATAAAAAAGATACACTAAACCTTTTAACAGATTAACACTATGGATGCAGTTATTTGGTCAAGGCTCCAGTTTGCTATGACAGCAGCATACCACTGGCTATTTGTCCCCCTTACATTAGGTCTGGCAATGGCTATGGCAATTATGGAGACCCTCTACGTCGTTAAAAAAGATGAATACTGGAAGAAGACGGCACAGTTCTGGATGAAACTCTTCGCCATCAACTTCGCTGTAGGTATCGCTACCGGTATTATTCTGGAATTTGAATTCGGTACCAACTGGAGCAATTACTCGTGGTTTGTGGGTGATATTTTCGGTGCGCCACTCGCTATTGAAGGTATCCTTGCTTTCTTTATGGAGGCTACATTCTTCGCAGTGATGTTTTTCGGCTGGGAGAAGGTGAGCAAACGTTTTCACCTTATCTCCACATGGCTCACAGGTATCGGTGCCTCTATATCGGCTTTTTGGATCCTTGTGGCCAATGGCTGGATGCAAAACCCTGTAGGGACCACATTTAACCCCGATACAGTTCGCAGCGAAATGGCTTCGGCAGAGGCTTTCTGGGAGGTGATCTCAAACCCTGTGGCAGTGAGCAAATTCTTCCACTCAGTGACCAGCGGTTGGGTGACCGGTGGTGTCTTCGTAGTGGCTGTAAGCTGCTGGTACCTATGGAAAGGGAGAAATGTCCAATTCGCCAGGAAGAGCATCTTGGTAGGTGGTTTTGTGGGACTTCTCGGCACATTTGCCGTGATGCTCTCAGGTGATATTTCCGGAGTGCATGCAGCTGAGTATCAGCCCATGAAGCTTGCAGCAATGGAGGGACTTGAGAATGGCGGACGTCGTGCACCATTCAGCATCGTACCAGGTGTGGAAATCCCAGGTATGTTGTCTATTCTCGCCACACATGACCTTAACGGCTATGTTCCAGGTATCAATGACATCATCAATGGCTACACCGACAATGATGGCAACATCATCCCTTCTGTAGCAGAAAAGATGGAGATGGGACGCACAGCAATCAATGCCCTTGCCCAATATCGCACACTTAAAGATACAGATCCTGTCGCTGCAGCTGCTGCACGCGAAGTTATGGAGGCCAATGTCCAATACATGGGATACGGATACCTCGAATCACCTGAAGATGTGATTCCCCCTGTAGGTATTGTCTACTGGTCTTTCCGCTTAATGGTAGGGTTTGGCATGCTTATAGCTCTTGTTCTTGTCCTTGTCCTTTGGTTCAACTATAAAGACAAGCTTACCAAAATGAACTGGCTTTTGATCCTTTCTATGCTATGTCTTCCATTTGTCTATGTATGTGAAGAAGCCGGATGGATCGTAGCGGAAGTCGGTCGTCAGCCTTGGACCATCCAAGGTCTCCTCCCTGTGAACGTAGCAATATCAGACACCAGTGTCGGTGAAGTGATGACCACATTCTTTGTATTCCTGGGTGTATTTGCACTATTCTTGGCTATCGAGATCAGGATTATGATCAACGCCATCAAAAAAGGTCCGTCAGTTGAATAATTTTTAAACATCGTATTATGACATATACATTTTTTCAAAATTACTGGTGGTGTCTAATCTCCCTTCTTGGAGGTATGCTTGTATTCCTGATGTTTGTTCAGGGTGCAAATGTCCACCTGATAAACGGTCGTCTCAGCGATTTGCAGAAAAGGATGGTGGCCAACTCTACGGGACGCAAATGGGAATTGGCTTTCACCACTCTCGTAACTTTCGGAGGAGCTTTCTTCGCATCGTTCCCTCTATTCTACAGTACAAGTTTCGGTGGTGCATACTGGGTATGGATGCTATTGCTCCTTACCTTCGTATTTCAGGCTGTGTCGTACGAATTCCTTCATAAAAGAGACAATCTTCTGGGTGTGAAAGGTTTCAGAATTGCCCTTGTGGCAAATGGTTTCCTTGCTCCACTTATCGTGGGTACAGCTGTGGGTACATTCTTCACAGGATCACCTTTTACAGTAAACAAGACTGCCATTATGGACCTCTCTTCACCTGTAATCAGCACTTGGGACTCACCTTGGAGAGGTCTTGAAGCGTTGGCACAGCCACACGCAGTTCTTCTCGGTCTGACCCTTGTGGGACTTACAATCATTCTTGGTGCCCTTTACCTTATCAATAATATTGATGATACAGAGACTGAGACACAAATGCGTCGCACCATCAAGATCACTGCAGTACCTTTCCTTGTACTGTTTTTGACTTGGGCAGGTATTCTGCTATGCCGTGAAGGTTTTGCTGTGGATGGGGCAGGAGTGGTAAGTATGGAGAAGTACAAATATCTTCATAACCTTATCCAGATGCCTGCAGCATTGGTTATGTTCCTTGCAGGTGTTGTGGGTGTATTGGTGGCTATCTGGAAAGGTGGATTCACCAAGTCACGTTGTGGTATATGGTATGGAGGTGTCGGTACAGTATTGGTGGTGATGACAGTATTCTTCCTTGCTGGCTTCAACGGTACATCATATTATCCATCTGTAACTGACCTGCAGAGCTCACTCACCATCAGGAACAGCTCATCAAGCCAGTTCACACTCCAGGTAATGTCGATCGTCTCACTACTTATCCCATTTGTATTAGCATACATCGTGTACGCATGGAGACAAATGGACAAGAAGAAAATCACCGAAGACGAAATCGCACAATCTGAGCACAAATATTAACAGGTACATATGATGAAAAAAGGTCTGCGAGAAATTCACAGACCTTTTTTATCTTAATCACGATCGTAGTGGGGCATCTCTTCGGGGAGGACGATGGAGAATTCTACCAGTCCGGCGACTTTTCCGTCTTGCCTCCAGACTGTCTGGTAAATCATCTTACGGAGCCCTTTTTTGGAGATGGTGTCATTAGTGTCCACTAAAAATTTATAAATAGTTCATTGAAATTACTGATAATTAGATAGTTAGGGGTAATTTGAGGGGCGAACGGTTTTGATTTCTATATTTGCCAGCAAATCAGCTGGTTATGCATAACAAATCATACGTT
>JAFYXO010000030.1 GCA_017546125.1 Bacteroidales bacterium | reverse complement strand
CACGGGTAGATAGGCATTTTCTTTTCCCTTTTCAGCCAATCAAAATCGGCATATATATAACTTTTCCATAGCCTACTATTTCTTTTTAGACGCCCTCTCACGCTGTGGCAAATTCATATCTTGCAATGCCCTGCCTAGTTCATCATCTTTTGCCAATGAGAGAATATCATCATCAAGTTGCAGGGCATACAACACACGCAGATAGATGCCAATTGCCACTGTTGGGATACCTTTCTCTATGCGTGATACCGTAAGTGGTGAACAAGTAGCACGCTCCGCCACCTGTGCAACACTCAGATTACGACGCAAGCGAGCAAGCTTTATTTGCTCGCCAACTATCTGCATTTTCTGCTCCAACTTTCGGGGCAATTTAGTCCCCATCGTACTCTTCACCATAACTGTAACATATCATATAATATGCAAAAATAGTACTTTTTCTTTATTTTATGATAAGTTAAGTGCAAATTTGCGAGTTTGATTAGTTTTTAGTCGCAGGGAAAATGTGAGACATGTCCCACATTTTTAAGGAATCAAATGTATCAACAATTGAATTGTAAAGAAATTCTTGATAGTTTAACCTACTATAAATAGGTTTTACAACTTGGGAACTTGCATGGCGACTTGCATAGTTACTTGCATGGTCACTTGTATGGTCATGATTGCTTACTGGCCCGAGCTGTAACAAATAACGGTCAAAATACCGCACAGCTGAAAAAACGCCGGAGCAGCGCGACCTAGTCTCCCCAGTGGAGAGGTTGGAGTGAGGGGGTGGGAGAGACACGAGTGCCACTTGGCACCACGCAAAAAAAGAGACTCAGGATTTCTGAGTCTCTTTTTGCGTGGTGCCACCGGGAATCGAACCAGGGACACAAGGATTTTCAGTCCTTTGCTCTACCAACTTAGCTATGGCACCATAGGTTTTGGGACTGCAAATGTAGGATTATTTTTTGGACTACCAAAATAAATTTATCATTTTTCTCATCTTCGCTCTTCTTTTGTATCTTCGCAGTCGTATGAGCGGTGCAAAAACATATGTTCAGGTGATACTTCCGGTAAGATTTAGGGATACAGTGACCTACTCTGTCCCTGATGAACTTTTACCCAATCTCCAGATTGGTTCAAGGGTGGAGGTGATGCTTGGATATAGAAAGTACAAAGGTTTTGTAGAGGAGATTACCCAGACCCCGAGATACGACATCAGAAAGATCAGAAATATCCTCTCTATCGATACCGGGATTACAGCCACCCCTGAAGATATCAGATTCTGGCGCACCATTTCGGAGTACTATATGTGCAGTTCGGGTGAAGCCCTCAAAGCGGCCACCCCATTCCTGATGGAGCTCCAGACCAAACGGGAGAAAAAAACGGGCACAGAAACCCTGCTTTTCGTGCCCGAACACCATAAAAACGACACTTTGGGCACAAAAAACCCATATTTCGTGCCCAAATTCTTGAGAACACCACAAGATGCTTCCCAAAAATCGATAATCTACCGGGAGATTATCACAAAACAGGCTGAGGAGGGTAAAACAACACTTATCCTCACACCTGATATACCATCTTGCAGGGCAATGGAGAAACTGCTTGCTCCACATCTTCCCGACAGGCTTGTCACATACCACTCAGGACAGACCACAGCCAAAAGAAGAGAAGCGACCAATCGTGTTCTAGGCCTTTCCACATCTTCTGGCGAAGAGGGCACCAAGGTGACCAATCCCATTGTGGTGATCGGTCTCCGTTCAGCCCTTTTCCTCCCATTCAGAGACCTGGGACTTGTCATTGTGGATGAGGAGCACAGTCAGCTTTACAAACAGTCAGAACCGACCCCCAGATACCACGGCAGGGACACAGCTCTTATATTGGCCCAACTTCACAATGCAGATATCATATTGGGCTCCCCCACCCCCTCATTTGAGACCCTTTACAATGTAATGAAAGGGAAATATCAGGAGCTGACTATCCCACAAGTGACTCCACCAAGCCATTCAGAATGCATCTCCGGAGCACTTCAGATAGTGGATTTCAACAAAGAGAGCCGTACAGGATCCACCAAAGGGCCACTCACAAACATTGCCCTGGCAGCATTGCGCGAAAGCGCCGGGCGTGGGATAAAGACTGCTATCTTCAGGCCCAAATGGGCATACCCCCAAGAGGAGAACGAATGGCGCCCCGAACTTGAAGAGGCATTGGGTGACACCAAAGTGGAAATTTTCACAGAGACCCAGCAGATAGAAGCTCTCAAGAGCAAACCCTCCCTCATTGTGGTGATCCACGGCGAGACACTCCTCTCACCCAAAAACTTCAGGGCAGAAGAGCGTGCCCTACAGCAGATATCCAAAATCGTAGAATTGGCCAAAGGTGGGAAAAACGAAGGGCGTGTCATCCTCCAGACCTCACTTTACCGCCACAACATCTTCAGATACCTCTGCGGCAAAGTCCCCTTTGAGACATTGCTCGAAGAGCGTGCAGAGCTGAATCTACCACCCTTCAGCAGGATAATTCAGATCACTTTGCATGAGGATTGTGCCGAAAAAATGGAATCTAAAGGGGATGAAATTGCCAACATAATTAAAAAGTCGGGGGCAACAGATTTCGACGGCCCGATCCCCACTTCAGAAGGGAGCTGCATGTTCCAGATACGCCTCCACAAGAGCAAGAGCGGACAAAAAATCAAGCACCTGCTCACATCGGCACTCTACCATTTTGAGAAGATCATTATCGATGTGGATCCACAATAGGACTACTTAGCCACGATATTCAGGGCCTGGGGCAATACAGTCAGTTCAAGAGGAGTGCTCCCCACCACTTCACCGTCTACCTCGACAGGCTGGTCAGAATTGGTGACATTCACCTTGACATGTTTGCCTGTGGTGTGGAAAATGTTGGGAACCTGATAGATTCTTCCGCTGAACAACTCCTTGAAACGGACCAGAATCATAGGCTTGGACATCGCTCCGATGACGGTCACATTTATCAGTCCGTCGTCAATCACTGCATCTGGAGCCTGGATCATCCCGCCTCCGCTAAAGATACCATTTGCCAATGCCACAGACAGGGCGCTGTCTGAGAAGAATTTCTCCCCGTCCACCTCTATTTCAAAAAGATTTGGCTTCATTTTGAAGAAGGATCTCGCTGCCGCTTTCACATAGATAAGAGAGCCGCTATCCCCCCTCTCCTTCATGGCATTGCACTCTCTGCAGATCGCTGCATCCAACCCTACACCACATCCGTTGATCATATATCTGGTTTGCGGCACCTTGGACTCCACCACATCGACTCTGCAGATATCCTGCTTTTTGACATTGCCTGCTGCAATGATCTCTGCACATTTTACATAATCGTGTGGGATTCCGTACATCTTGACCCAGTCGTTTCCCGATCCTGCAGGGATAACAGCCAGGGTAATCTCGCTTGGGGAGACTTCCTTCTGGAAAAAGATTCCGTTTACCACTTCATGAATGGTTCCGTCGCCACCCACAGCGATAAGATGCCTGTACCCCTCCCTTATCACCTTTACAGTAAGCTCGATAGTATGATATTTGCTTTTGGAGAAGAGTGCATCGAATTCCACACCGGCACCCCTCAGGGCCTGGTCTATCAGAGTCCACTCCTCCAATACTTTATTCTTACCTGCTTTAGGATTGGCTATAACCATCCATTTTGGTCCACTCATACCGGATATATTTAGAAATATATGACAAATCTAACATAAATATCGTGCAGATAAAAAGATTTTGTAAATTTGCTCGTTATTGGAGAAAATATCGACTATGGGAAAAGTAATAGCTATCGCAAACCAAAAGGGTGGAGTAGGAAAGACCACTACAGCTATAAATCTGGCAGCATCATTGGCAGTTATGGAGAAAAAGACACTCCTTATCGATGCCGATCCGCAAGCCAATGCTACATCGGGTCTCAATTTTGATCCCGATTCTGACTCTACCAGAACCCTCTATGAGGTCCTCATCGGCCAAAGAACCTTTGAGGAGGTGACTCTTGATACAGAGATTTCTGACTTGAAACTTGTCCCATCACACATCAATCTTGTAGGTGCAGAGATCGAGATGCTCTCTATCGAAGAGAGGGAGACCGTCCTCAAAAATGCACTTGAGAAAGTTGTGGACAAATATGAATATATCATCATCGATTGCTCTCCATCATTGGGTCTGATCACCATCAACTCCCTGACTGCAGCAGACTCTGTCATCATCCCTGTACAATGCGAATTCTTCGCTTTGGAGGGTCTTGGCAAGCTCCTCAACACCATCAAACTTGTGCAGAACAAACTGAACCCTGCACTCACCATCGAGGGTTTCCTTCTCACGATGTTCGACGGAAGGCTACGTTTGGCAAACCAGGTGGTAGAAGAGGTGAGACAGCACTTCGGTGCAATGGTATTCAATACCCTGATCCAGAGAAACGTCCGTTTGAGCGAAGCACCTTCACACGGTAAGCCTGCCATCCTTTACGATGCGGTATCACCGGGATCAAACAACTACTTGAATCTGGCTAAAGAAATAATTAAAAAGAACTCGTAAGATACTATGGCAAAGAAATCAGCATTAGGTAAAGGGCTAGGTGCTCTTATATCGGGCTATGAAGGGACCTTCGAGCCACACACACCCAAGGTGACTATTCCCGGCACCCCTTCGAATCCTGTATCTATTTCAGAGATTGCCATAGACCAGATATCCACCAACCCATACCAGCCACGTACCGTTTTTGAGGAGGAGGCGCTTCAAGCCCTATCAGACTCCATCAAACAGCTTGGCCTTATCCAGCCCATCACAGTCAGATCTACCGAAGATGGAAAATACCAGATCATCAGCGGCGAGAGAAGATACAGGGCAGCCAAGATGGCGGGACTCACACATATCCCCGCATACATCCGCAAGGCTGACGACCAGGGGATGCTCGAAATGGCTATCGTGGAGAATATCCAGAGGGAGAATCTCGATGCAATAGAGGTGGCACTAAGCTTCCAGAGACTTATCGAGGAGTGCGAACTCACCCAGGAGGCAATGGCCGACAGAGTGGGTAAAAAACGTGCGACAGTCACAAACTACCTCCGTCTGCTAAAACTCCCTGCACAAGTACAAATAGCTCTAAGGGAGGGAAAGATATCTATGGGTCATGCAAAATGCATCCTCTCTATCGAAGATGTGGAGAAACAGCTTCTGCTATGTGACCTGATAATCAAAAACGACCTTTCTGTAAGACAAGCTGAGCAAAAGGCTAAAGCTATCCAGAACCCTGCCCCTAAAAAAGAGGAGACCCCTGTAAATCTACCCGACTCCCACTACAGAGTTTTGGAGATCGTAGGGCGCTACTTCAACAACAATATCAGTTTCAAGAGAAATGAGAAAGGGAAAGGTAGCATCACTATCCAGTTTGAAAACGACAAAGAAGTTGAAACATTCCTAAAGGATTTGGAAGGTATTAAACAATAGAAGAGGCCGTGCAGAGAATACTTGTCCTATCCATATTGCTCTTTTTCTCCACCCTGACAGGATTTGCCCAATTCCAGAACTTTGGAATGGGTGAGAATTCTGGAGTAGGGGGCATATTCGGCAGCAATACCTCAGATTCGGGCAATGATACTATCTCTGCTACCCAAATATTCTCAGTCAAGGACTATTTCCGCGGACTTGCACACAAAGACACCATCAAACTGAGCTGGTCATTTGCAGGCTCTCTGGTCCTCCCTGGATCCGCTCAGATATACAACAAGGATTACTGGAAACTCCCTATAGTTTACCTGAGTATCGGTGGCTTGGCTGGAACAGGTGGTTATTACCTGTCTCAATACAAAAAGAGCGGCAACCCCTCCCACAAAACCACCAGCAGCATTCTATTTGCAGGGGCTATCCTGTGTTACTGGGGATCCGTTATGGATGGTGTGGTCTCTTACGACTCCAAAATGGACCCTGACCCCACCAAGGCGACACTCTACTCTCTATTGCTTCCTGGTCTGGGACAGATATACAACAAAGATTACTGGCACATCCCCATCTGGTACACAGGACTGGCGGTATCCGGCTACTTATGGAACTATAATGGAAAGCAATATACACGATACAGGGACCTGTACAATAAGGCAACTGATCCCAACAGCACATACAATGGAAGTGTAAACAAGGACAACCTCAAGCACTACAGGGACACATACAGACGTATGAGGGACTACTCCATCCTGGCGACTGTAGCTATCTATCTGCTACAAGTCATAGACGCCAATGTATTTGCCACTATGGCGGACTTCGAGATTTCAGACGACCTCTCGGTGGATCTGGCCCCCGCTATCATCACCCCTATCGGCACACCAGATTTGAGACAAAACCTAACATACGGAAACCAGAACTCTTTCGGTCTCCAGCTAAACCTATCATTCTAAACCTATATGAAGCGACTACTACTAACGATCATCACATTTTCACTCTTCGCATCAAGCCTAGCCGCACAAAAAGTGACTGAAAACGACTCTACAGTCGTAGTTACCAGTCAAACCACAGAAACAAAGCAGGACAATTTCTTTAAAAAGATATTCCCACCCAAAGAAGAAAGGAGATCGAATCTGCTCAAACAGAGAGACAGTCTGTTCTCTGTAAACGACTCTCTACTTAGGGTTATCGACACCCTGAGGATGGAGATCAATGACTATGAGCTTATCACCTCATCAGACACATTGAACTCAGGCACTTTGGACCTTGAGACTCCTGACTATGTACCAAGTGATTCACTCACATTGGCAGATACAGATTCACTTATGAGTATCTGGTATCATCAGAAAGACCTTGAACTCATTGAGAATCTCGAGAAGGATGTAGATTTGGATACAGCTGTGCTCCTATCCAATATCCCTGACTCGATCTATATCGACAGACTTCAGAAGATGAACTCCTTCATCTCTGTACCATACAACAGCATCATCAGAAACTATATCATCACATATACCGAGAGGATCGCCAAACAGTCTGAGACCATGCTTGGTCTATGCAAATACTATATGCCTATCATTGAGGAGATTTTCGACCAGTACCAGCTCCCTCTTGAATTGAAGGCTATGGCCATCATCGAATCTGCCCTCAATCCAAGGGCTGTATCGAGGGTGAAAGCTAAAGGTATGTGGCAATTCATGTATGGAACAGCCATCAGATACAATCTTCTTATCAACTCATTTGTGGATGAGCGTCTTGATCCTGTAAAATCTTGCCACGCAGCTGCACGTTATCTTCAGGATGCATACAGAATGTTCGGCAGCTGGCCATTGGCCATCGCTTCATACAACTGTGGAGCGGGCAACGTCAACAAGGCCATCCGCAGGGCTGGCGGTTCTAAAGAGATTTGGGATGTCTATCCGTTCCTTCCAAGAGAGACCCGTGGCTATATCCCATCTTTCATAGCTGCACTTTATATGATGAACTATTATCAGGAGCATCAGCTGACCCCTGTAGCTGTGAATATGCCTGTACACACCGATACCATCAAGGTGACCAAAATGCTGCACTTCGACCAGGTCACCCACTTTACAGGTATCTCCAAGAAAGAGCTTCAGGACCTCAACCCACAGTATCTTCACGATATAGTTCCGGGGGTTGAGAGGGAATATATCCTCCGAATCCCTTACAACTACACAGGCAAATTTGTAGAGAACGAAGACTCCATCTACAAATACAAGGATTCACTGTACTTCAGCCCTGCTACCCTCAAGAAGATCAAAGAGAGCGGCTCTACCAACTCACAAAGAATTACGCACAAAGTGAAGAGCGGCGAGACACTCAGCCACATCGCCATCAAATACGGTGTAAAAGTGAAAGATATCCAGAGATGGAATGGGGTCAAGAACAACATCCGCATTGGTCAAAAACTTGTAATATACAAAGGTGGCGGTCCTGCTGCATCCACCAAATCATCAGGCAGCAGCAAAGCCAAAACCACCACTTCAGGCGGATATGTGATCTACACTGTCCAATCTGGCGACAACCTTTGGGACATTGCCAAGAAGTTCCCGGGTGTAAGTGCGCAGAACATTATGGATCTCAACGGAATGAACAAAGGATCCAAGATCTACCCCGGTATGAAACTCAAGATTAAAAAGTCAAACTAATCTGACCTTTGACCATTTTTGTCGAGACTTTAAGATATAGCCCTACTCGAGAGAGTGGGGCATATTTTATATACCCGTAGATGTCCCAGCCACGCCTGTAGAGTGCGGGGACAGAGAAGCTTTGTGGAAGATCCCTCTCATAGAAATATATCCTGTTGTCCCATTCGTCAATATGGTACACAGTCCCTCTGACCACCACATCCCATTTTCCACCTGCAGAGAGATATCCACACTCCAGATACGATGCCACCCCAGGAGAGAGTGTACCTTTATATATATTGTTCCACACCACCTCACCCCTTACCGCACCATATAGGCCTGAAGAGGGTTTATAGCTGTAATGGATCCTCACCCCGGACTGATGTCTCCCCTGATGACCATAATATCTGTACCTCCCCCTCAACAACACCTCATGATCACCGCGAGACCACTCCAATTCATTTGAGCTCTCCACCTCGAAGGATGGGACCTTCACGCCCCATCTCGGGGCAGGGTAGTAAACCACATCCATCGTCCCCCTCCACACAATACCGGGAATGGGTGTCCACATCATATTGACAAATCCACCCACCTGATCCTTGGATGAAGATATGGATGAAAATGCACCTGCATATTTGGCGGAATATTCCGGAGAATACCACCTTACAAGGGCCGAACACTCAAATCTGCCGGTTACAGGGGCCACCACACCACATAGGATAGCTCCATCACCATCAAAATCTATTGCCCCCTCAGAGAAGAGTCTGAACCTCCCTATAGACCACACCCCGTCAATACTCACACCACCCCCCTCCGACGAAGCCAGGGCATTCACCCCTACCCTCCACCTGTCACCTCTGAACGCCACAGAGCCACCCGCTACCCTGTCACTCTGTTCGGAGAAAAAGAGGGAAGCCTCCACCTTATCGGCATAACCGAATGAGAGCCCCACACCCCTAAATGCCTCCTCTGGAGTAGAGGCGGTGTACGGGACCACCATTCCACCCAATTTCAGCAAAGAGGATGGATCACCCGCACCCGAGAGTGAAAAAGAGTTCCATACCAGAAGCCCTTGCCCCAATCTGACGCTATAATCACCCACCACACCGCTCCTGATCAGAAATTTGTCCCCAAGAGAGACACCACCCACTTTCAAATGTGCAGAGACTCCATTTGACGAAATAGTACTGCCCACCTGCAGTCTGTCCCCCATTCTGAACCGGTACTTTCCATAATACCCCCACGGATCCTCGGCTGCAAATTTCCCGGTACCGCGCAGAACTATTTTATGTGATATCCTCTCCTCTGTAGAGGGGCAAATCAACGAACTCCCTCCAAAGGATATGAATGGCAGAAGATTATCCACCTTTTCCGCATTGAATCCGTCCACCTGCTCAAGCTCTCCTCGGGAGAGGATATCCCCGTATTGCTCCCGATACTCCAACAGGCTCGCCACCTGGAATGGCGAGAGGAGGGGAAATGCCCCCAATTCACCCTCGGTGGCGCTATTTATATCGAGTGGCGCCTCCATAAGCTGCTCGCAATAATTGACCAGACCCTCAAGATCGGAGCCTCCCCTCTCCACCTCTGCCTCAAGGATTCTCATAACCCCTTCGGGCAATGACTGCCCTGCTGCACCACTGGGTACAACAAATAAAAAAAAGATTGCCATAGGGAGTATGACAATCTTATATCTCGTTAGCGCCTCAAATCTCCCCCTCATGTCCTCAAAGTTTAAAATCAGTTCGTTTTGAATTTGTATTTGACCTCTTGCAAATCTTTATTCGCTTTACCGATCTTGGCTGCAAGCTCCTTCTTGAACTCTACCATCTTCTTCATAAGCTCGGGGTCTCCGGCTGCAAGAATCTGTACCGCCAATATTCCGGCATTCTTGGCACCATCAAGTGCTACGGTAGCCACCGGAATACCTGAAGGCATCTGCAGAATGGACAGGATCGAATCCCAACCGTCAATCGAATTGGAAGATTTGATAGGAACTCCAATGACAGGGACTGGGGTATATGCTGCAATCACACCAGGAAGATGGGCAGCTCCACCCGCTCCAGCGATAATTACTTTGATACCTCTTTCATATGCATTGGTAGCAAAGTCCATCACCATCTCAGGTACTCTGTGTGCCGATAGAGCGTTAATCTCAAAAGGAATTTCCATCGAATCGAGGAATTCTGCAGCTTGTTTCATGATGGGCATATCAGAAGTACTGCCCATAATTATAGATACTAGTGGTTTCATGTCCTATTTTTTCGGTTTAAACAAAATTAATGATTATTTTCGCATCTTCAAAAAATATGTACTAACGATGGCAAGAATAAAACTTCACGATAAGCATTTTATCCCATCTCTATCGAATGAAGAGATAGAGGGAGCAATCAATGCAGTTGCCAAACAAATATCTGATGACTACAGAGATAAGGAACATCCTATATTCTTGAGTGTACTTAACGGTTCGTTCATGTTCACAGCTTCTCTTATGAAAGGTTTGGACATACAGGCTGAGGTATCATTCATCAAGCTCTCATCATACGATGGAACAGAGTCTACCGGCTGTGTAAAACAGCTGCTTGGCCTCAACAAAAACATCAAGGGCAAAAGTGTCCTTATCGTGGAGGATATCGTAGATACAGGAAACACTATCGTAGAGCTTGTGAAGCTTCTTCAAGAGGCTGGTGCAGCAGACATCAAAGTGTGCACTCTACTACTGAAACCTGAATCATACGATAAAGATATCAAGATCGATTATCCGGTATTCAAAATACCTAACGATTTTATTGTAGGATTTGGTCTTGACTATGATGAACTTGGCCGTCAGTACAAGGACATATATGTTTTAGACCCAAATCAAGATCCAGAGTAATGAGATATTATGTACTATTTGGCCCTCCGGGAGCAGGAAAAGGGACGCAGGCCAAATTTTTAGCAGAGAAATACAATTTGCATCACATCTCCACAGGCGACCTACTTCGCCAGGAGATCAAAAAAGGGACAGACCTTGGAAACCAGGCTGCAGTCCTTATCAATGCCGGCAATTTCGTACCAGACGAGGTGGTAGTGGCGATGATCAAAAACTGCATCGAAGAGAATACCCAAGTGGAAGGTTTCCTATTTGACGGTTTCCCAAGAACAATTCCCCAAGCAGAGACACTTGATGTACTGCTTAAAGAGAGAGGCGAAGAGGTTACCTCTATCCTGTCGATATCACTACCTGACAGCATGGTGTTTGAACGCATCCAGAACAGGGCTCTTATCGAGGGTAGGATAGACGACACCAAGAGGGAGATTATCCAAAACAGGATAGACACATACCACCACAAGACCGAACCACTAATCGATTTCTACAAAAAGCAGAACAAATATCAGGAGGTAGATGGTACCGGTACCATCGAAGAGGTCTTCGAAAACATCTCGAAATTTGTAAAATAATCAAATAAAAGGACACACTATGGCTAGCTCAAACTTTATAGACTATGTACGTATTTTCTGTGCGTCAGGTAATGGCGGAAACGGCTCTATGCACCTTCGTCGCGAAAAGTTTGTACCCAAAGGTGGTCCTGACGGCGGTGACGGTGGACGTGGAGGTCATATCATTTTGAGGGGAAACCCACAATACTGGACCCTCATCCACCTCAAATACCGCAAACACATCAAAGCTGACCACGGTGAAGCGGGCAGCGGAAGCCTCTGCAAAGGTGCCAATGGTAAAGACATCTACCTGGATGTTCCACTTGGCACTGTAGCCAAAGATGCAGAGACAGGTGAGGTACTGTTTGAAGTTCTCGAAGCGGGTGAAGAGAAAATCCTCGTCAAAGGTGGACGTGGAGGTCTCGGTAACGCAAACTTCAAGAGTGCAACCAACCAGACTCCCCGATATGCCCAGCCGGGTGAACTTGGAGTCGAGGGGTGGTTTATCCTTGAGCTCAAACTTCTCGCCGATGTTGGTCTTGTCGGTTTCCCTAATGCCGGCAAATCGACACTACTCTCTGTGGTATCTGCAGCCAAACCAAAAATTGCCGATTACGCATTTACCACACTTGAACCAAACCTCGGTATCGTAAACTACTACGACAACAAGTCGTTCGTAATGGCAGACATACCAGGTATCATTGAAGGTGCCCACACCGGAAAAGGGTTAGGAACCCGATTCCTCAGACATATCGAGCGCAACTCGATGCTTCTGTTTATGATCCCTGCAGACAGCAAGGATGTCAAAGAGGAGTACAAGATCCTCCTTAAAGAGCTCAAACTCTACAACCCAGAGCTTATGGACAAAGAGAGGATATTGGCCATCACCAAGAGCGATATGCTTGATGATGAGCTCAAGAAGGAGATGAAAAAACATCTTCCACGCACCCTCCCTACCATCTTCATATCATCTATGACAGGAGATGGAATTCCTCAGCTCAAAGATCTTCTCTGGAAGACACTTAACCAATAAGAGTTATGGAATCGCTACTCAATCTCGACAGAGAACTCCTTTTGGCTGTCAATGGGTGGAACTCCCCTATAGCAGACAAAATCATGCTGTTCTTCTCCTCGATACCGGTATGGATTCCCCTATATCTCCTTATCATAGCGCTATTCTTCTCCCCCAAGTGGCAGACATTCAAATCTGACAATGTCCAGAGATGGGTAGTGGGTCTCTTCTCCGTAGCAGCCATAGCCATCTGCTTCGGTCTGTGCGAT
This sequence comes from Bacteroidales bacterium, assembly GCA_017546125.1. GTDB lineage: Bacteria > Bacteroidota > Bacteroidia > Bacteroidales > UBA932 > CAAGNP01. The sequence goes on along the minus strand of JAFYXO010000030.1, from coordinate 23,632 downwards.
CAGATTTCCGTCTTCATTAAAGAGTCTGTACAGCGATTCAGACCGGGTCACGAACCTGCGCTGGAGGGGATGGTGAGACTTCTGGAGGGTAAAGGGGGAAGCTACGGCTTCGTATCGAGCCATGCGGCAAACACCTTTGGACTAGCAACACTCACAGCACTTATCTTCCGTAAAAAACCATTCTCAGCCGCAATGTTTATCTGGGCTGCCATCGTAAGCTACAGCAGAGTATACCTTGCAAAGCACTATCCACTCGATGTCATTTGCGGAGCTGCTTTAGGTACCGCTCTTGCAATATGTGTATACCTGATCTGGAAATTTGCTCTCTACAAATATGAGATGTATCGTCGACAAAGGGCATGACCCTTATTTCAACCTCGCGGCTGAGGAGTACCTCCTCAAAGAGTGCAGCGAAACTGTTTTTCGCCTTTGGCGCAATTCCCCATCTGTAATCATTGGTAAAAACCAGAATGCCGCGGCAGAGATCAACGGCCAGTTTATCCACCAGAACAATATCCCTGTGGTCCGCAGACTCACTGGAGGTGGTGCTGTATTCCATGACCTGGGCAATATCAACTTCACATTTATCGACAAGAAAGTGGATGGCGAGGACACCAGCGCCATGTTTGCCAGATTTACAGCGCCAATCATTGCAGCGCTTCGCAAACTGGGGGTGGATGCATATCTGGAGGGGCGCAACGACCTTCTCATAGATGGGAAAAAGTTTTCAGGCAATGCCATTTGCATCTATCGAGACAGGGTACTCCAGCACGGGACACTGATGTTCTCCGCATCGATTTCAGATCTTAGCGGCGCTCTGAATGCCCGTCCGGAGAAGTTTGTCGGAAAGGGGGTTCAGTCCACTAGATCCCGCGTCACAAACATCAGCCAGCACCTCCCTGTCCCAATGGAGATCGAGGATTTCATCCAGTACATCTACAATGAAGTGGCCAAGGATGAGGATGCATCAGATTATACCCCAGAAGAGCTTGAGAAGATTAAGAGATTGTACGAAGAGAAATATTCCACCCAAGAGTGGAACTTCGGTGTATCTCCCAAATATACATTTTCAAACTCCGTGAAGCTCCCCTCTGGATTCATAGAGGTGTATCTCAATGTAGAAAAAGGGATAATACAGGAGTGCCGCATTCTTGGTGACTACTTCTTTACAGCCCCCACATCAGAACTTGAGTCCAGACTTGTAGGTGTATTAAACAGATACGACGACATATTTGCCGCCGTATCATCTATTGACATTAACAGTTATATCTCAGGGATGACCCCTGAAATTTTCACCGGACTTATTCAAACAAGCTCTCGTCTACTAGATTAGGGAGGGTCACTTTCAAGTTTGGAGTACGCTCCATCTCACGCTTGATAGCGAACATAGCCCCTTTATTGCGCGCCCAGCTGCGACGTGCAATACCATTGTTCACATCCCAGTGTAGCATCTCCTTTATCTTGCGGTCGGACTCTTCTGAGCCGTCGATGACCATACCGAAGCCTCCGTTTATCACCTCTCCCCAGCCGACGCCACCGCCGTTGTGGATTGATACCCATGTAGCTCCACGGAATGAATCACCGATAACGTTGTGGATGGCCATATCTGCGGTGAAGCTTGAGCCGTCATAGATATTTGATGTCTCGCGGTATGGAGAGTCTGTACCCGACACATCGTGATGGTCACGACCCAGTACGATAGGTGCAGAGATGCGTCCCTCGCGGATCGCTTTGTTCATTGCGAGAGCCACTTTTGTCCTACCCTCAGCATCTGCGTACAGGATTCTCGCCTGCGAACCCACCACCAATTGGTTCTTGCCAGCCTCTTTTATCCAATGGATATTGTCCTTGAGCTGCGACTGGATCTCTTCCGGAGCATCCTTCAATATCTCTTCGAGTACCTCTGCTGCAAGTCTGTCGGTCTCAGCAAGATCCTCCGGCTTCGATGATGTGCAGACCCATCTGTATGGGCCGAAACCGTAATCGAAGAAGAGAGGTCCCATAATATCCTGAACATATGAAGGGTACTTGAATGTACCATCCTCCTTGACTATATCTGCACCTGCGCGAGATGCCTCGAGAAGGAATGCATTGCCATAGTCGAAGAAGTACATACCCGCCGCTGTAAGTTTATTGATGGCAGCAGCATGGCGGCGTAGGGTCTCCTGAACCGCCTCCTTGAATCTCTCCGGCTCATTGGCCATCATCTCATTGGACTCCTCGAAAGTGTATCCGACAGGGTAATAGCCACCTGCCCAAGGGTTATGGAGTGAAGTCTGGTCTGAACCGAGATCCACCTTTATATCAAGTTCTGCAAGTCTCTCCCAAAGATCTACGACGTTACCCTGATATGCAAGGGAAACTGCCTCCTTCGCCTCTTTTGCCTTGAGTGCGCGTGCGATAAGTTCGTCAAGATCTGTATACACCTCATCTACCCAACCTTGCTCGTAACGTTTCTGTACAGCTTTAGGGTTGATCTCTGCCACTATACCCACTACACCGGCTATCACTGCAGCCTTAGGCTGAGCACCCGACATTCCTCCAAGACCCGAACTAACGAAGATCTGCCCCCTGATCTCGTCGCTATGCATACGTGCTGCATTAAGGACAGTAATGGTAGTACCGTGAACAATACCTTGTGGACCTATATACATAAACGATCCTGCAGTCATCTGACCGTACTGCGATACTCCGAGAGCATTGAATTTCTCCCAATGGTCCTTTGAAGAGTAGTTAGGGATCACCAAACCGTTTGTAATGACGAGTCGTGGTGCACCCGGATGTGATGGGAAAAGGCCAAGCGGATGTCCCGAATATAGAACAAGAGTCTGATCATCTGTCATCTGGGCCAGATACTGCATGGTAAGAAGGTATTGTGCCCAGTTCTGGAATGCTGCCCCATTTCCTCCGTATGTGATAAGTTCGTGAGGATGTTGGGCCACAGCATAGTCAAGATTATTTGAGAGCATCAGCATAATGGCTGCTGCCTGACGGCTCTTGTGAGGGAATTCGTCTATGCTCCTCGCATGGATTTTATAGTCGGGACGGAAGCGGTACATATAGATACGGCCGTAAGTCTCAAGCTCCTGTCTGAACTCTGGAAGCAGGGTCGCATGGTGCTTGGCAGGGAAGTATCTCAATGCATTCTTCAGTGCCAGTTTCTTCTCGGCAGCATTCAGAATATCCTTACGCTTGGGAGCATGGTTTATATTTGGGTCATAGCCTTTTGGCTCCGGCAAAACATCCGGAATACCAGCCAATATTGCTCTCTGAAAATCGTTCATAACCTTTTACATTAGTGTCGGTTACAAATATAGTGAAAAAAAAGGATATCAAGTCAGCGGATCGATATCTCTCCCGCGACAGCTTTTGGTGTTTTTTGGACGCGACGGGGCAGATTTTCACTTCCCGCGACCACTTTTCGCGATTTTTGGACGCGGCTCGGAGGTTAGTTCTGCAGACTTCCGCTTCGCTTCATCCCTCCCACTGCTATGCAGCGGGCCCCTCCCATTCACGTGGCCATGGGCGGCCACGGTCTGCAGAATCTAATCCTCCGCAGCCGCTTGCTCCGTCAGAAAGTTCTTCTATACCTGACGCATCGGATATCGGGTATTTTCCACGCGTCACGACACGATTTCCTTCACTCAGCTCACTTTTCCACACCTGACGCAGCAGATATCAGGCATTTCCCATGCGTCAACTTTTCCTAATTTTCTGTCGCGGCCGACATGATTTTCGCTTTCCGCGTCAAGATTTCACGCTTTTTTGTCGCGGCTATGGAGTTAAGCCATTCTCGGACGGACTCTCACTGATGTCCTGGTAGTCTTGTCTAATCTAGGACTTCATACCACTGTGAGGTTGTATATCATCTCTAAGCCAAATCAAAGATGATGGATACTTCATCAACGAGAGTATCAGTCTCAACAATCTTGTCATCCAAATCTTTACGCAATCCCACGGTGTGGAAATTAGCATCCGAGTTGTGATGAATAGGGATAATAGCAGTCTTGGGGCCAATGAGTTCGCAGATTTTTTTTAGAGATTGAATAGAAGCATGGCCAGACGTGTGGACGTAGTCATATCTCTTGCTGTCCTCCTGGCATGGTGTAGAACCTGCAACTAGGGGCTGAATAAAGGCGTCTGTTTTCTCATTATATCCGCCCTTGTCTTTTTCAACATATCCACGATACATGGAATAGACGAAGGAAGTCTCTTCTTTATTACAGAACTGAAGGATATCATCTATCCATTCTGCGAACTTATCGCTGCTACGAATAAGCATCGTAAAGCCACATTCCTTCATCTTAGCTACAAGCCTTTTGTTTTTCGTCGGGTCATAATTATAGATATAGGCATTACCGTTATCAAACTGGTAATGAGGCCCAAGTCCCTTATATTCCATTTTAATCCTTTCTATCGTCTCTGCCTGGAAACTGTCACAGACAAAAGGCCGCCAGGGCTTCGTGGCATAATTAGCCTGATAGACGGACTCCAGGCGGTCAGCATCTTGAGAGGAGCAAAGGACAAAGACATTCTTGCGCTTGGCCATTATTTCCTTGAAGCAGTCGCAAATCTCCTTTTCGCTCATTACAGGCTTGTTTGTCTGGCCGACATTGGTTCCCTCAACAATCAATACATCAACATTGCCGGCAATATGGAACTTGTCAATTACTTTGCGCAGGCCATCGCCCAGGTATCCATGTTCACGAAAATCACCGGTATGGATGACCGTCTTTCCATCACACTGAATCTTTAGCATATAGGAATCTGTGGCCGAATGGCTGACATAGAAGGGTGTCACCGTAATGTCTTTCCTTTTGCCGAAATAAAGTGGCTTTCCTGCGTGATAAAAATGGAAGTTCTCCAGTTTCTTCAACCGGTCCATGCATTCCTCATGCTGGTCATCCAGGCAGGATAGACGCTGGTACTTGCGCCCCATTAAATCTGCAGCAAGATTGCCAATGTACTGGGGAATGCCTTCATCCACCAGGTTGAACAATTCTACGTGGTCCCCGTGATTGTGCGTGTACAGTATGGCAGCCGCACCGGCAGTCAGTTTGTCGATGGCATCTTTAGTGGCCAGCTTATCGTCGGAAGGTTTGTCTCCATCCGGAAGCAAATGACCTAGGTCTATGAAAATCCGGGTGCCTGCATTGGATTCAATCTCCGTGATGCAGCCGCCTATCTGGTGAGGTCGGTGAAGGGTGATTTTCATGAATTATCTTTCCAATAAAAGATGATGTGATTGGCGCGTAGGATTCTCGTAGTCTTTCTCTAAAGGAAGGTTGATAATCGGGATGTCTGCATTGCACTTCTTCGCTACTATTTTTGCAAATTCTTCAACATCAGTTGCTTTCGTTGGCTTTAGAACGAATACAAATACAGGTTTCTCTTGCTTTAAACACACTTCAGATAAGACCCCGTCTTGTTTCTCTCTCTGATATAGGATATTGATGTCTTTCAAGAAATAGCGCCATTTAGAATCATCTCCGACAGAATTCAAATAATCCTGATAGTGCACATCAACACCGGCATCACCGCTCGCACTTTTAAGTCCGTATTTTAATTCCATGACATAGAGTTGGCCTGTGGCCTTTTCTATTGCAACAATATCTATTATTGGCTGCCTTTTTCCTGATTGGGTTTTCTTGTCTTCTGGGATGCGGTAGAGAGATTTCTCGCTCAGTGCATATTCTAAGTCAAGTACAACGAATTCAGAGCCGGGCTCTTTCTCTTTGTTATATAGTGAAATGTAGTGTTGGACCACTCTTTCTCCGATTACGGAAGTTCTTATTCTTGCATCTTTGAGAGCCTTTTTCCAATCATACATCGTCTTTTTCATCTCCTCGAGGACTTGCCCTACACTTTCGCCTTTAGCATTCTTAAGACGTTCTATCATAGTATCCCTTTGCTCGGTTAAGTCTGCTTTTATAGCATATGCTTTGGCTTTATAGGGTTTAATGAACTCAGGACTCTTTCCCATAAAAAACTTGGATTCCTGGCTTATTGCACCGTCCTCAAGTTTAATCAATCGATCTATATCTGTCATCCGAAGAGAAGACATGGAAGGGCGATAAAAGTAGTTTTCATTAAACTTTACACTTCCTTTATCGGTTAATTTGAGCAAACTACAACCGAGGTAATAAATATTAACACTATTGCCCCTATATTGAATATCAAGTTCATGATTAGGGTCTTTGGCGTATGCTATTATATCCAAATAGTTTGGTAAATCCTTCATAAAATCGGAGTTGAATTGTCCTCGAGGGATATATCCTTTTGACTTGTTCATAATCGATGATGTAATACTTGTCAGATTGATATTTCTTTAAACCTTTCCACCTCACCCCCGTCCGGTAGTGTCACCTTGCTGAAAAAGATCTCGTACGGGCGCACCCAGATCTGGCCAACGCCGTACAGAGCCTGGTAGATGACGACATCCTCCAGAGTTTCGGAGTCTTTGCCGAAGCCGATGAGTTTGTACTTGCCGCCTTTGAAGTGTTCAAAATAGCGGGCTTTTGAAAGGCCGCGTTCCTTCAGCAGCTTCTTCCACTGTGGCTCCTGGGCGGTCGGATACTCCCCACCGGCACTAAGGACATCAGCTATTACCTTTTTCACAATAGGTTTAGTAAGGGCTGCGTTCTGAACACGGGCATAGTTTTCCAGACGGTTGACTGCCTTCTCTGTAACTTCGATAAAGGCATTGATAGTCGTCGATGGAGTATTTTTATGATTGTACTCTGCAGGAGTCACACGCTTGGAGTCATCATCCCAAGCTTTAGGGGGAATGCTGAACCCCATCGTTGTTTGATACCGGTCACCATTGAATGACCAGACAACGCGGATAGGGGACTCTCCGTGTTTGTTTTGTCTCTTATCAAGGTAGATTTTCAATGGCATAATTATCGGTTTCTCACAAAATTAAGATTTTGTTGGCGTTTTTGCAAGCACTACAAAATGGCCTACAATGCGGATTTTGAAAAATAATTTTCTGGAATGTTCCATTTGGGGACCAAAATCGCATTCGTTTAAAATACGAATTCGTATTGTTAACATATAACTTTTTCTGACGTGGAGGTCGCCATTGAATACTTGACAAATATGATATCCTCAAAAAAAATACTAATAAAGCTTCACACATGAATAATAAACTACTCCAAACACTGAACAGTGCCCTCAAGCACACCAAAACCACCCACTATGCTCCAGTCACCATAGACGCTATCCAGGCCCGCCTCAGCGAGGAACTGGACTGGCTGGACGCTTGCCCCGGCCGAGAGTGCCTCATCCTCCTCCTGCTGGAGCTGGCCGCGAATATGCGCAGCGCCCGCATCGTGGTCAGCCCTGGCTATAGTTTTCTTCCCGATTCTTACCTGCTCTTCCTGACCGGCGTGACCAAAGTCAACCCGGTGGAGTGGGATCTGCCCTTCGGCCGTTTCACTAAGTCTGTCCACAACGGTGCCGAGATTCCCTTCGAGGCTGGAACCGGATGCCTTGAAGTGGCCCGCAAAGTCCTATCCGGCCGCGACAGCGAGCTGGTCATCGAAACTGAGCCAGGCCTCTTTGAAATAACGTTCCTCGATGGGACAGAACTCCAGAACATCAAGCTCCGCATCACCACTAACGCCGCCCTGGACCAGTTCTACCGCACGCTGAAAGAGGGCTGGCACCAACTGGACGAAGCCACGCTCCGGCTCTTCAGCCGAGGCGCCACCGACGGAACCATCTTCTTCGAGTCCGATAAGATGCGGGAATGGCTCTTTGACTTCGACCCGGAATCCATGTCCGACCTAGTCCTTCTGAACGCCCTCTACCGGACCGGACGCATCGGGCTCTTCCCGGAACTGCTGCGCCGCAAGCAGACTGGCGACTACGACAAACAGTTCAGGGACACCTACGGAATCCCAGTCTATCAGGAACAGACTTCCGACCCAAGTCTTGCCCCCAAGGGCCACTTCATCGGTCGCACCATGATGGCGGTGGAGGCCCTCTGGCCATACCGGAACAAGACCAAACTGAAATGAATAAATCCGTTAAAAAGATCTCGTGGGGCTGGGAATCAATATCAGCTATCAACTCCTTCAACACTGTAAACACAGAAAACATAATAAAGGTAGCGACAGCTTTTCGCGTTTTTCAGTCGCAGCAGGGCAGATTTTCACTTTCCGCGACCACTTTTCGCGATTTTTAGTCGCGGCTGTGGAGATTAAGGTTCTGAAGGCCTAAGCACCCGCGCTTGATAGCGGGAGGGGCCCGCACCGCAGGTGTGGGAGGGAGTGAGCGGAGCGAACGCCTGAAGAACCTTAACTCCAAAGCCGCTACTCCATCAGAAAGTTCTTCTATACTTGACGCAGCGGATATCGGGCATTTTCCACGCGTCATAACACATTTCAATACAACACTCCCTCAAGCTTTCGCCAGATTTCATACAGGTGCGTCCAGCCTATCTCTCCCGCGACAACTTTTACCCATTTTTTGTCGCAGCCGACATGATTTCAGCTTTCCGCGTCAAGATTTCGCGTTTTTCTGTCGCAGGTGGCCTTTTCGATGCAATGGAGGATGCCGGCGATGACATGTACAAAGTGACCAATGATGAACTTCACCAGTAGAAGGGCAAGTTTGCAGATATTGAGGGTATCGATATCCACAATGCAGCTGCCGTCGCTGTGGCATCACTTGCTGCCGCAGTCAAAGAGGGTAAAGTATCCAAAGAGGAGGTTATTATGCTCAATATAACAGGTGGCGGAGAAGAGCTTGCCAAATCGGAGCAGAACATAGTCTACGCCAAACCACATCTGGTCCTCGACCCCGACCTCCCTGCAGAAGAGATAGTAAAAGCTGTCAAGAATATATAATATTAAAAAAGAGGCCTTCAGATTGAAGGCCTCTTACTTTATTATATTCTATCTTAATCAGATTAGAATCTTTGTGACAAAAGGTCAACGATAGTAGAAGCAGCCAAAGCTACTTTTGTACCAGGACCGAAGATAGCAGCTGCACCGGCTTTGTAAAGTGCATCGTAGTCTTGTGCAGGGATTACACCACCACATACTACAAGGATGTCTTCACGGCCAAGTTTAGCAAGCTCAGCTACGATCTGAGGAACAAGTGTCAAGTGACCAGCAGCAAGTGAAGATACACCCACTACGTGTACGTCGTTCTCAACAGCTTGTTTAGCAGCCTCTTCAGGAGTTTGGAATAGAGGACCCATATCCACGTCGAAACCGCAGTCAGCATAACCGGTAGCTACCACTTTAGCACCACGGTCGTGACCGTCTTGACCAAGTTTAGCGATCATAATACGAGGTTGACGACCCTCTTTCTTAGCGAATTCAGCTACTTTAACTTTAGCTTGTTCGAACTCTGAATCGTTCTTAACTTCTGATGAGTAAACACCTGTATTCATACGGATAACTGCTTTATATCTGCCTACTACAGCTTCGCAAGCGTCAGAGATTTCACCAAGAGTAGCTCTGTTCTTAGCAGCCTCAACAGCTAGCTCAAGAAGGTTACCGGTCTTAGTTTCCACTGCGTGAGTGATAGCTGCAAGACACTCTTTAACTTTTTCATTGTCGCGGTTAGCGCGAAGATCTTTAAGTCTCTTAACTTGTGATTCACGAACTTTAGTGTTGTCCACTGCCAAGATCTCGATAGGATCCTCTTTCTCAAGTCTGTACTCGTTAAGACCGATGATCTTCTCAATACCTGAGTCGATACGAGCTTGTTTACGAGCTGCAGCCTCTTCGATACGTAGTTTAGGAATACCTGTCTCGATAGCTTTAGCCATACCACCAAGTTCTTCAACCTCTTGGATAAGTTTCCAAGCTTTATCAGCAAGTTCTTTGGTAAGGGTCTCTACATAGTATGAACCAGCCCAAGGGTCGATACCACGGCATACGTTGGTCTCCTCTTGGATGTAGATTTGGGTGTTACGTGCGATACGAGCTGAGAAGTCAGTAGGAAGAGCGATAGCCTCGTCAAGAGCGTTGGTGTGAAGTGATTGGGTATGACCAAGTGCTGCACCCATAGCCTCGATACAAGTTCTTGCTACGTTGTTGAATGGATCTTGCTCAGTTAGTGACCAACCTGAAGTTTGGCAGTGTGTTCTCAATGATAGAGATTTAGGGTTCTTAGGATTGAACTGTTTTACAAGTTTCGCCCAGATCATACGTGCAGCACGCATCTTAGCGATCTCCATAAAGTGGTTCATACCGATAGCCCAGAAGAATGATAGACGTGGTGCGAAAGCATCTACATCGATACCGGCTTTAACACCGGTTCTTAGATACTCAAGACCGTCAGCCAAAGTATAAGCCATCTCGATATCGTTGGTAGCACCAGCCTCTTGCATGTGGTAACCAGAGATAGAGATAGAGTTGAACTTAGGCATATATTTAGAAGTATAAGCGAAGATATCGCCGATAATTCTCATTGAGAACTCAGGTGGATAGATGTAAGTGTTACGAACCATGAACTCTTTCAAGATGTCGTTCTGGATAGTACCAGCCATCTCTTCAAGTTTGGCACCTTGCTCAAGACCTGCTACGATGTAGAATGCCATAACAGGAAGAACGGCACCGTTCATAGTCATAGAAACTGACATTTTGTTTAGAGGAATCTGGTCGAAAAGAACCTTCATATCCTCAACGCTACAGATACTTACACCAGCTTTACCTACGTCACCAACTACCCTTGGATGGTCAGCATCGTATCCACGGTGTGTAGCCAAGTCAAATGCTACAGAAAGACCTTTCTGACCTGCAGCCAAGTTTCTGCGATAGAAAGCATTTGATTCTTCTGCTGTAGAGAAACCTGCGTACTGACGAACAGTCCAAGGTTTTTGTACATACATTGTGCTGTAAGGTCCACGAAGGAAAGGAGCGACACCTGCTGCATAATTCAGATGCTCCATACCATTTAGGTCCTCAGCGGTGTAGATCCCTTTAACGTCGATTTGCTCAGGGGTCTTCCAAGTTTCCTGTGCAGGAGCCTCAGCTTTACAAGCAGCTGCTCCGCAATATTTGATGTCTTTAAAATTAGGACGCATATTAATTATTTTTTCAGGTGATTATTAAAGTGCTTTAATTCCAAGTTTTGCTTGGTAGTCTTTCAAAGTCTCAAGAACGTTGCTCTTCACGTTGATGAAGTTCTTGATACCTTTCTCTTCAAGTTCAGCTTGGCAAGCAGGGGCACCAGCCACTACTACGATAGCTTTGTCACCGATAAGTTCAGCGATTTGAGGAACTGCTTCTGCATATTCTTCGTCAGATGAACAAGCCACTACGATGTCAGCACCAGCCTCTAGAGCTGCTTTAACACCCTCTTCTACAGATGAGAAACGGTTGTTGTCCACAACTTTGATACCAGCAGTAGCGAAGAAGTTGCAAGAGAACTGAGCTCTAGCACGGCACATAGCCAAGTTACCGAAGGTAAGCATGAATGCCATAGGTTGTTTTTCGCTTCTGTCAGTAGCAAGACGCATAGCCTCGAATACTTGTGATCCACGGTAAGGTTTTAGAGGCTCTGCCATTTTTTCGCAATCGCAAGCAGGAGCTTCGAATTTCATACCCATATAAGTGGTAACATCTCTTGAAACGATATCTGTAGTGATGCAGTCTTCAGCTTTCTCAAGGAAGTTAGGATATTGGTTAGAACCAAGAAGGATATCTTTGCGCATTGCAAGGTTTTTATCTTTCTTGTCAGCAACAGCCTTGATCTCTGATTGGATGAAGCCCTCTTTGAATTTGGCAACATAACCACCACCCTCTTCTACTGAGCGGAATAGAGCCCATGCAGAGTTAGCGATAGAGTTGGTAAGGGTCTCGATATAGTATGAACCAGCAGAAGGGTCAACTACTTTATCAAAGTGAGACTCACCTTTAAGGATGCTTTGTACGTTACGTGCGATACGGTTTGAGAAGTCGTTTGGAACTCTGAATGCATAGTCGAAAGGAAGAACCTCAAGGTAGTCAACACCTGCGATAGATGCACTCATAGCCTCTGTGGTAACGCGAAGCATGTTTACATAAGCATCGTAAACTGTTTGGTTCCATTCGCTGGTGGTAGCGCGTAGTTCCATCTTCTTGGCACACTCTGAATCTGTACCATAAGCGTCAACTACGTTAGCCCACAACATACGTGCAGCGCGGAATTTTGCAATCTCCATAAAATATGAACTTCCTACTGAGAAGCAGAAGGTCATCTTCTTAGCTACATCTTTAACTTCAAGACCAAGTTCAGTCAAGCGTGAAAGATATTCGCTACCAGCAGCAAGAGCAAAAGCAAGCTCTTGAGTAGAAGTAGCACCACAACCATTGAAAGTGGTAGCATCTACAGCGATAACTTTAACTTTCTTATAGTCTGCAGCCACTTTAACAGCTTCAGCTAGAAGTTCGAAAGCTTTCTCCTCACAGAAGTAACCTTTAGTGGTAAGTGTATGTAGAGGGTTGAAATCGAAAGTAGCTCTTACTACATCTTTATCTACACCTTTAGACTCTGCATAAGCCAAGAAGTTCTTAAGAGACTCTACTGATTTTACACAGCTTTCTTGGAAGCTTACAGGAACTTTGTTTAGATCGATACCTTCCAAAAGAGCAGCATAGTTCTCAACAGTTTGAACTTGTGAACCATCCATGTAGAAACCTACAGACTCGATACCTTTTGAAAGTAGTTCTTTTGCTTCAGCATTTGCTTTTGCATAGTCACCTGAGCAGCAGCATACGCTGTGGTGGATGAACCAATCATTGTTTTGTTTGGTACCTCTAACATAAGGGAATGCTCCAGGGTTAGTACCTACGTGAGGAAGCTCTGCAAGATTCTCTGCACGGTAGTATGGACGAACGCTGAAACCCTCTTGTGTTTTCCATACGAGTTTTTTCTCGTATGCGGCACGTGCAGACTCTAGGTCAGCACATTTAAGGTCTTTTAAAATTACCTCTTCCCATTTCTCGGTAGGGACCGCTGGAAATTCAGTAAAAAGTTTTTCTGCCATATTTTTATGATTATTAATAAATGAGTGTGTTTTCTTTATTCACGCAAAGATAACATTTTTATACATTAAGTATCCAAAATTTTACTACTTTTGGAGTACAAAAACCAATTTTATGAGAAAATCGTTTTTTATTTCGGCAATCTGCCTGATTATCTTCGGATGTACCGCTACAAACAATGCAAATATGGAGCTCCAGCCACTTATGGAGGAGCACGCGATTACAGGAATCCAGGCGGTGTTCGCCCAGGAAAAACCGCTGTCGGACAAATTCAATGAGAGCTATTTTATTTATGGCGACGGGATAGCTGACACCACCGTATTTCAAGCGGCCTCACTCAGCAAAGTGGTTTTCTCGTACATCGCACTCAACCTTTACGATGAAGGGTTGTTCGACCTCGACACACCACTCATGGAGTACTACGACAATGGACGTTTTGCCCCAGGGCAAGACAGCATATATGCCAGAATGCTCACCGCGCGCCACGTATTGGCACACCGCACAGGCCTGAGCAATTGGGCAGCATCACCATCATCTGACGCATGGCCTACCAGCACCATAAGATTCAAACGCAAACCTTACGAAGAAAGCGACACCACAGGGATGTTCACCTACTCAGGAGAGGGATTCGCATATCTTCAGCACACACTTGAACACCTTACAGGCATGACCCTTAACGAACTGGCTACCAAATATGTATTTGAGCCATTCGGGATGCCAAATTCGTGGTATGGATGGAGAGAATCATTTGAAGGGCAAGTGACCGTAGGACATCAGGAGGACGGCACCCCAGCAAGCATTGTCCGCTACCCTCGTGCAAATTCGGGCTACACTTTGATGACCTGTGCCGCTGACTATGTAAAATTCCTCGAGCACCTGTCACACGGAGGTTCGCTCAAAGAGGAGACATTCCAGGAGATGATCACTCCACAATTTGAAGATGACGACCAAGCAGGAAGGATATACGAAGACCTGCCAATAAGCTGGGGACTTGGTGTAGGACTTACAGATGACGGCGCACTATGGCACTGGGGAGACAACGGCTCATTCAAGAGTTTCTTCGTAATATACCCGGTGAAGAATGCCCGCATAATGCACTATGTATGCAACAGCCGCAACGGATTGAAAATCCTCCCTGGAATGCTTGAAAACTTCTTCCCATCTTGCGACGAACACAGAGATCACGACATCCTAAAAGCCCCATACTGGATTGAGTGTCACTACAGATAAGGATAACTTCTGCGGCGGCATAGAGCTGTGACTTCATTTGAACATTTTACGGCACAGCATTACACAAAAAAACCGGCTTCGTAATGAAGTCGGTTTTTTATTGATTTTTACGTAATTAGTCTTCTTTGATTTGAAGGTGTTGTACGTAGATAGCTTTTTGAAGTTGAGCTCTCTTCTTCACAGAAGGCTTTTCAAAAGTTTTTCTGCCGCGAAGCTCGCGAACAATACCTGTTTTCTCGAATTTACGTTTAAATTTCTTTAGCGCTTTTTCAATGTTTTCGCCCTCTTTGATTGGTACTATAATCATATTTTTATCACCTCCTTTTATTTTCGGACTGCAAAGGTAGATAAATTTTGTAAATTTGCAATAGGGAGTTAAAAATGAATATTGTAGAAAATTTCATAGAGTATATCAGGACCCAAAAGAGGTACTCGCCACGCACATCCGCCCTGTACAGTGAAGCGTTGGCAGATTTCTATGCGTACCTTTTTCCGGAGACAGGGCTCCCTGGCATTGCGGAGCAGGAGCTCCTAACCTCGCTCAATACCACCAATATACGCGGTTTCATTGCCCAAGGGCTCAATTCCGGGCTCTCCCCCAGGACCATGAACCTCAAACTTTCGGCACTCAGCAGCTATTGCTCATATCTGGTTTCAGCCGGGCTTCTCGATTCAAATCCTGCGAAGAGGGTCTTCCGCCCCAAGGAGGGGAGCAAACTTCCGGAATTCTACACCGAAGGGGCTTTGGACAGGTACTTTGAAGAGAGATTGCCGGAGGATACCCCTTTCCACAAGCTGCGCAACAGGACAATGATTGCAGTGATGTATGCAACGGGGATGCGACGAAGCGAGATCGTGGGGCTGAAGGAAGAGAACCTCGATTTGGAGAGAAAAGTGTTCAGGGTAGTGGGAAAAGGTGACAAATTGAGAGAAATTCCCATCCCAATTTCGATTTGTGAAGAAATTTTATTATATTTGAAGAGAATTAAGGTGGAGTTTCCTGAGGGGGTAGATGGAAAGTTCTTTGTAACAGACAAAGGCCAGGCTGTTTATCCCGCATTCGTGGATAAGGTGGTCAAAGAGGAGCTCTGTGGGTTAGAAGGATTTTCTGGAAGAAAGTCCCCCCACGTACTGAGACACTCGATAGCCACACATCTTCTGAACAACGGAGCCGACCTTAACAGCATCAAAGAGATGCTCGGGCACTCATCACTTGCTGCTACGCAAGTCTACACCCACACATCCTTTGAGCAACTTAAAAACACATTTTTAACCGCCCATCCAAGGGCAAAAAAGCGGAGGTAATATGGAAATTAGAGTTCAATCACTCAAGTTTGATGCAGACCAGAAGCTTCTAGATTTCATCGACAAGAAGCTCGGCAAATTGGAGAAATTTTTCGACAATATCATCAGAGTAGAGGTCGCACTCGTATTAGAGCCTGACCACGTGAAGAAGGTGAAGGTCAGGGTTGCTATTCCGGGAGACGATTTGATTGTTGAACGTAGTGCGGCTACATTTGAAGATGCAGTTAACGACTGCGCAGACCTTCTGAAAGACATGCTTGTTAAAACCAAAGAAAAGAGATTTAACAAATAATAGATTTTGTCCGTAAAAGCCCGGACAACAATATGAATCCTTAAAGACCGACCCACGTGGTCGGTTTTTTTTATTTCCCATTTTATTTCTAATTTTGCCACCTTATAAATAGAGAAGAGGACTGACTATATGAGCACTATTACCAAGGATTATAATGATGACGCTATTCAGACGCTGGAATGGAATGAACACATCCGCCAAAGACCCGGTATGTATATCGGAAATACAGGTGATGGTTCACGTCCGGACGATGGTATCTATATCCTGATCAAAGAGGTGCTTGACAACTCCATCGACGAATTTTCATCCGGTCACGGAAAGGAGATCAGGGTGGATATCGTAGAGAACACCGTCACTATCCGCGACTTCGGACGAGGCATTCCACTTGAGAGTGTTATCGATTGCGCCAGCAAACTTAACACCGGAGGTAAATTCGACAGCGACGTGTTCCAGAAGTCTGTAGGTCTTAATGGCGTCGGTCTTAAAGCTGTAAACGCCACCTCTTCATATTTTTACATCGAATCATTCCGTGAAGGGAGATCAAAATGGGGCGAGTTCTCTGCAGGTAACCTCATCAACAGTGGCTACCGCGAGAATACCGGAGAGAAGAACGGCACATTCGTAAAATACACAGCCGACGACAAAGTGTTCCCTTCATACAGATACAACACCGAGTTCGTGGAGGAGATGATCAAAAATTACTCCTACCTGAACACTGGTCTCTCCCTAAAATTCAACGGCGTAGAGTACAAATCGAAAAACGGTCTTCTCGACCTGGTTACTGAGAACCTCGGCACAGAGACCCTTTACCCCCCTATCCACCTTGTAGGTCACGACATCGAACTTGTCATCACCCACGGTGAAGGTAACGGAGAGGATATTGCATCATTTGTAAACGGCCAGAACACTACAGAGGGTGGCACACACCTTTCTGCCTTCAGGGAGGCAGTGGCCAAGACCATCAAAGAGCACCTCAAGAAAGATTTTGAGCCTTCAGATGTACGCCAATCGATGGTCGGAGCCATCAGCATCCGCGTCATTGAACCTATCTTCGGTAATCAGACCAAGACCAAACTGAACTCCAAGATGGTCAATGAGGATGTCACCGTAAGGAACTTTATCGGTGACTTCATCCAGGAGGAGCTTGACAACTACCTTCACAAACACACAGAGACTGCCACTATTCTTCTGAAGAAGATCCAGGAATCTGAGAAAGAGAGAAAGGCAATATCGGTGATCCAGAAATCTACCAAGGAGAAGGTAAAGAAGGCGAGCCTGCACAACAGGAAACTGCGCGACTGCCGCGTTCACTATAGCGATGCCAAGAACCCACTTGCATCAGAATCCACCCTGTTCATCACTGAGGGTGACTCTGCGAGCGGATCTATCACCAAAAGCCGCAATGCAAACACACAAGCGGTATTCAGCCTCCGAGGCAAACCTCTGAACTCATATCAGAAGAGCAGCAAGGAGATTTACGGCAATGAGGAGCTTATCCTCCTTAAAGCGGCCCTCAATGTAGATGAGGATCTCGACAACTTGAGATACAATAAGATAGTCATCGCGACCGATGCCGACGTAGACGGTATGCACATCCGTCTGCTACTGATCACCTTCTTCCTCAAATTCTATCCGGAGCTTGTCAGGAGAAATCACCTCTTCATACTTCAGACACCTCTATTCAGGGTACGAAACAAAAAGAGCACCCTTTACTGCTACAATGAGGAGGAGAAGATGGCAGCGATCAAGCAACTTGGCGCAAATCCTGAGATCACCCGATTCAAAGGTCTGGGTGAGATCTCTCCGGATGAGTTCAAAGAGTTTATCGGTGAGAATATGCGTCTTGAGCAGGTACGTTTGAGTGCTGATGACAATATTCCAAACCTACTTGAGTTCTACATGGGTCAAAATACCATTGAGAGACAGAACTTCATACGTGAAAATCTTCGTTCCGATCTAATCTTAGAAATTGTTTAGCTATGCTTAACCAGAAATTTGCAGGTTTTCTACTCAAGACCTTGGGATGGAAAGCGGGAGAGCCTATCGCTCCAGATAAAAAATGTATTATACTAGGTGTTCCACACACTTCTGTTTGGGACCTTGTAATATCATATCTATACTACCGCTCGGTAGGTGGTGATGCCAGAGTTATGGTTAAGAAGGAGTTCTTTTTCTGGCCACTTGGGCCGATTATCAGATGGATGGGTGGAATTCCGGTGGACCGTTCAAGAAAGGGGGGCGCAACACTTGTCCGTCAGATGGTAGATACTTTCAACAAAGAGGAAGAGTTCCACCTGGCTATCGCCCCTGAGGGGACAAGAAAGGCTGTAACCAAATGGAAAGCGGGCTTCCACGCCATCGCACGTGCAGCCAATGTCCCTGTCTATATGGGGTACTACGACTGGAAAAGAAAAATCGTCGGCAGAGGACAAAAAGTCGAACTCACCGACGATGCTAAAGCTGATTTGGAAAGGATCCAGAAGTTGTATCACGAGATGGATCTCGGCGCCAAATTCCCTAAAGATTACAAGACCGGGTATTAGCCAAACTACAATCAAACTATTGTCCTCGGAGATTAGGTTCTTCAGGCGTTCGCTATGCTCACTCCCACCACCGCTTACGCGGCTGCTCGCTGTGAACACTCACAGAGTGTTCACTAATCGCTCACGACCCCGCTATCAAGCGCGGGTGCTTAGGCCTTCAGAACCTAACTCTCCGAGATCATACGCTACAAAGTTTTTCACTTTCCTTATTCTATTCAAATTTAAGATCGAGTCTCCCGACATATTCGCCTTTGGCACCTGCCTGAAGGACGATAACATCTTTGCCGTCCGGATTCTGATAGATCTTCTCGCTCTTAAGGAATGTGTGTGAGTGACCACCCACGATAATATCCACATTGCGTGTATTCTTGGCAAGATTGATATCTGAAGCCGCCTTTGGATTCTGAGCGCTGTAGCCCAAATGTGAAAGTGCTATAACCAAATCACACTTCTGCTCCTCCTTAAGCATCTTCGCCAATTCATTGGTCACCTCGATAGGATCTTTATACTCCAACCCCTTACGGGCTTTTGCCGACACATTTGATTTGATATTCACCAAAAGGCCGAAGATACCAATCTTCAATCCCCCCTTTTTGATTATCACATAAGGTTTGACATAAGGGGCCAGAATGGTCTCGCTGAAATCGTAGTTTGCACACACAATAGGGAACTTGGCCATAGCCAATCTGCGGGCCAACTCCTCCTGTCCGTTATCAAACTCGTGGTTACCAAGACAAGCTGCATCGTAACCAAGTGCATTCATAAGTTCAATCTCCATATCGCCTTTGAATACTGTGAAATATGGAGTACCCTGATCCCAGTCACCTGCATCAAGAACCAACACATTTTTGTTCTCTTTTCTTACCTGATCGAAATATTCCGCCCTGCGGTCAACACCTGCTAGACCTTTACCATATCCCGAACGGATAGTCTCTATCTGAGAGTGAGTATCATTGGTGTGCAGAATCACAAGCTCTTTTGATCCCACACTTGCACAGCTGCTCAAAAGAGCCACTGCAGCTACAATACCTATAATATATCTTCTCATAACACCTTACTTTTTAATAACGATTCTACCATCGGGTTTATTGTTAAAGATATAGCCTGCATCCGCTTTATCCTTAATATATTTCACTACGCCATCCCTGACAAAAATATCTGACTGGATTATCTCACCAGCCCCTTTGCGGAGGTTGAGTGAGTCGCCACCGTCCAAAAGAAAATCGATGGTTACCAATTTGTACATCTTCTTGTCGTTGAGTTTCTCTCCACCGATATAACATTTGGTCAGTCTCCCATCTTTTACCTCGATCTCCACACCTCCAAGTGCCTCAAATCTCCCCTTCTTCGCAAAATTTTTCATGATCTCGCGCACTCTGTAACCCGGTAACTCCACCACTACCAGTGCATTGTCAAATGGGAACACAGAAAATATATCGTATACCCTTATTGCCCCCTGGGGCAATTCCGACCTGATTCCTCTGAAATTGGTAAGGGAAAATGCCTTGTCCCCCTCCTTCAAAAGGGGTTTGGCAGAATAGAGAAGGGCATCTGCAGCAAGATTTGACAGGCCGCTCTCAGGATTCCCCTTGGCCATCTCTTCTGACGAATAGCCGACTATCTCCATCAGTTCCTCAATACCCGGCTGATACTTGGCAATTATCTCCTCAACTTTCGAGGTCCCCTCCTTCATCCAGGTAGTATCCATTGGGACCCTCTCCCATTTGTAGGTAAAGCTCTGTGCCGAAGCTGAGAGCATTGCTCCGCAAAGGAGCAACATTGAAACAAATATTTTTCTCATATCTAGTATTTTATCCATTTCCAAAGATCTTTCCAAGTGGCCTTTTTGCCATACATCAAGATACCTATGCGGTAGATTTTACCCGACAAGTAAACAATCGCAAGGAAGGTAACAATAAGGAGTCCGATCGACAATAGAAGCTCCCAAGTGGGGACAGCGCCCTCGAAAGGAACCCTAGCAAGCATCACCATAGGGGATGTGAAAGGTATCATCGAAGCCCAGAATGAAAGTGTGCTCTCAGGGTGCTCAAAAGTGTGCAACATGATGAACAGACCAATGATCAAAGGCAATGATATTGGGAGTGTAAGCTGTTGGGTATCTGCCTCGTTCTCCACAGCAGATCCTACCGCAGCAAACATAGCTGCGTATAGAAGGTAACCCAATACGAAGTAGATCAAGAAACATCCGAGGATGTATGGGAAGTTGATCTGGGCGATAGCGCTCAAAATATCTCCCAATGGACCACCCTGTGCAGTCGCTGCAGCAACCATTGCCTCAGCATCCATACCTGTCATTTGGGTCATCTGTTGTGCTCCGCCTGTAAGGAGTTCAGGGCCCATTACAGCCTGGAAGCCGAATACCAAAACCACTGTAAGAACCACCCAGATAAGGAACTGGGTAACAGCCACACCGGCCACACCAAAGATCTTGCCGAGCATAAGGTCAAAGGGCTTCACTGATGATACGATCACCTCCACAATACGGTTTGATTTCTCCTGTATCACACTGTTCATCACCATATTTCCGAACATGAAGACAAAAATGTAGATGAAGAAACTCATGATATAAGAGAGTGCCATACTTACCTCCACTATCGATTTCTTCTCATCACCGTCATCGCTGAGTGTGAATGCTGAAATCTGGACATCGGTCCTCACATCTTCGAGAATCTTGTCCAAATTCTCAATATCGTAAGACTCAAGTTTGTAGGCTTCGATGGCAGAGTTTGTGCTCCTCCTGATAGCCGATTTGAGCTCCATGTTCATCTGTTTGGCAGAATAGGCAGTGATCTTCACATTCTTATTCTCATCCAAAGGGGAGATCTCCACAAGGGCATATGCACCTGTCGATGCAAAATTGGATTTAAGGGAGTCAACTGACACACCCTCCATCACTTCATAATCGACAAGTTCTGTGTCTGCAAGTGTTGGGGCCACAATACCGGACTGGTCCACCACGATAACCTTACGGATATCATCATCACCACCCATAAGCATCACTACAGATGGGACTACCATCAGTGCCGCAAAAAGGATAGGTGTAAGGATAGTGGTAAAAATGAATGATTTCTTCTTGACGCGAATACTATATTCACGACCTGCAACCAATTTTATTTTTCCGAAATTCATATTATTTAGCCTCCCCACTTACAAGTTTAATAAATATATCATTCATACTTGGTATCAGCTCCTTGAACGAGATGATATCCTGTGTATGTTTCAAAATCTCACCAAGTACAGCACCGGACTTGACATCCTTTTCCATCTCTATGATGGCACGTCTGTTACCTTTGTGCTCCTCATCAAAGATATTGATTACTGAATCCATTTTTCCGAAATCTATAGCCTCAAGACCTCTATAGACAAGTTCCACCTGGTTCTGGCCGTGCTCACGACGGATCTCATCCACACCACCTGTAACTATCAGTTTGGATTTGTTTATCAGAGCAATCTCATCACAAAGGGTCTCCACTGACTCCATATTGTGGGTAGAGAGGATAATGGATGTACCATTGTTCTTAAGTTTGAGGATCTCATCACGGATAAGCTGGGCATTCACCGGGTCGAAACCTGAGAATGGCTCATCGAGAATAAGCAGTTTTGGCTGGTGAAGAACAGTGGTGATGAACTGTACTTTCTGGGCCATACCCTTTGACAGCTCCTCCACTTTCTTGCCCCACCACGACTGGATACCGAACTTCACAAACCATTTCTTAAGCTCCTTCTCAGCCTCTGAGGTGGACATACCTTTCAGACGGGCGAGATACATAGCCTGCTCACCCACCTTCATCTTCTTGTAAAGACCACGCTCCTCAGGAAGATAGCCAATCTTATATACATCATCAGGCTGTGCCTCCTTACCACCGAAGTAGACAACACCCGAATCTGGAATGGTAATCTGATTTATTATACGGATGAGGGTAGTCTTACCGGCACCGTTAGGGCCGAGCAGTCCGAAAATTTTACCCTCTGGGACCGCTATAGAGACATTATCAAGCGCTTTATAATTACCAAACTGCTTGACAATCCCTTGACATTCTATCACATTCATCTTCTAAGATATTTTAATCATACAAAAATACCTTATTTGACGAAAAAATGAAAGAAAAACTACTTTTCCACTCTAACAAAAAAGAACATGTCGCCTTCCCCTTTTTCGGACAGTCAATAAAATAATACTATATAGCATACTGCTTATTGTATCAATTGATTTTTATCACTTTCAATAATTTTAAATCAGGCATCTCCATACCTATTGAAGCATTTATATAGGTGGGATCACAAACCAAATACTTTCTCCCATTTATCTTTACATATTCACCTGTGATATCCTCATCAAAGGCTACAGCTGTGGCCAAATGACCTTCATAATGAAGAAAAACAACATCCAAACCGATAAGATCGCGGATCAGACGGGAATACAATATCGACCTATCTTCACAGTCACTATAAGGATAACATAGAGTTTCTGAAGAAAATAATGGACGTTCATATCCCCAATACTCGTTATCAGTTTTATATTCAAATGCTGTCTGGACAAAATTCAGAAGTATATTGGCAGCTGTTTTTTGAGATTTTCCTGATATGGCAGCTCTCAAAACAGGATACAATTCTGACTGCACTTCCTGATCCAATGGCGCATTTGCATAGTATACCCAGGATGCGCCATGCTCTTTCTTATTATATGGGTGAGGATAAGTATTGTAAAAATCCATTACATTCTTATTTGACCTCACCGACACAGAAACATCTCTATAAGCTGTGGATCTGAGAAGACGAGACTCCATAGGGGAATAAGAGAATCTTTGCTGACTGTTTAATGCAAGACTTATCCCTTTTTCATTAGGAAATCCAGTTTTCATAACATAAACTGTGGAACACTCTTTAATGTCAACAAGATAAAAAACTTCTCCATCGACAGTTACACTCAAGCAACCATATATACCATCCTCTACACCAAGCAAAACACACAAGACATTTTTATCCAGACGACCCATCCTGAGTTTGTATCCTGAATTTGACATCAGATAAGTAATTAAAACTATAGATTCATTACTTTGAGCTCTATAAATTTGATTTGCTACAGACTGTATGAATTTATAATAACCCCACATTAGTGTCCACTAAAAATTTATAAATAGTTCATTGAAATTACTGATAATTAGATAGTTAGGGGTAATTTGAGGGGCGAACGGTTTTGATTTCTATATTTGCCAGCAAATCAGCTGGTTATGCATAACAAATCATACGTT
>JAFYXO010000029.1 GCA_017546125.1 Bacteroidales bacterium | reverse complement strand
GCCAAATTGATGTCTCTCGATTCTTTACTCTTTCCTTTTGCTCGATTGCCTTTGGCATCCCACATTGTTTTTGCAATGGTCAGTTTGCAACTGAATTGAGCCACTGAACCGTTGATTGTCACTCGTCCCATAATGGGGACAATACCGTTTTTCTCCTTGCTTCCGTTCACGTAGAACAGCACCTTAAATGTACTTCGCATAATCTAATTCTTTTTTGGTTACAAAATTAGTTATCAGCGAGTTGTGCTTTGTTATGCAGAATGTAGCAGAGAATAGAAATAAACTCCAACGACCTATAAACTTACCTCGTTTAGTGGGTAATGGATAAGAAACCGTCCGCCCTCATTATCTTTCATTTCCTTGCACTTTAGCATCGGCGAGGCTTTCATCATAAGTCATCATAAGTCATTGAACACCAGTGCCACCATCATTATTTTCCCTCATTCGTTAGATTTTTCCAGAGATAAATTCTGTTTTTGTATCGTTATAACGATACTTGATATAAAAAGGCGATAGTTTACACCCCTTAAGCGTCACAGGCAACTCCAATCTATGACACAGAGGCCCTCACCGTGATCAAACTGGCAAGGGCCCTAAAGTGTAGACCAGAGGATCTGGTAATGTAATATTTGAACTCTAAAACTCCTCTACAAATCTCGTTACAAGTGTGAAGATGCGTTCGTAGTTGCAGGAGTAGAAGTTTTCGTATGTATCTCTTGGTGAGTGGTAATTCTTGTTGGTATCACCATTAAGCTCCATATACATTGCAGGTACCCCTTTTAGTGCAAACGGATAGTGGTCAGCATAGTCGTCAAGAGGATGACGGTCAAACTCTGCAAATGGACGCTCCATCGAACTGTTGATCTTGTCAAGCATTGCAAGACCTTCCTCTGCAGGGTCTGAAATCTGGCAATAAATAGTCTCACCATTGTCCCCAATCATATCAAGCTCAAGGAAGAATTTGATATCCTCAAGTGGAAGGAGCGGATTGTCTGCGTAGAAGAAAGATCCCAGAAGGTTGTTCTCCTCTGCATCAAAAAATGCAAATACGACAGAGTGTTCCGGCTGGTTTGCCTTGAAATATCTCATAAGGTTTAGGAGCATTGCTGTTCCTGATGAGTTGTCATTTGCCCCGTAGAAAATCTGGTCTCCACATACACCCAAATGGTCGTAGTGACAAGCGATGATAAAGTGCTTTTCCGGGTGTTTGCTTCCAGGGATGTAGGCGATGATATTGTGTGCATCATTATCCACCATCTCTGCAGTTGTCTCTATATACACCCTTTTTGCATCCATAGGGAATGATGAGTCTGTAATGAATACAGGCATTGGGGTATTGAAGTGGTTACGTGATTTGAAGTATGGAAGGAGTTCTGAACCTCTGCAAATAAGTGCTCCAACATTTTTCAATGGGACAAAATATGTTTTGTAAACCTCGATTCCGGGGAATGTGAACATTGTCTCACAGAAGCGGTCCCAGTTGAGTACGACTGCTTTATTGCGGTATTTTCCGCTATCCATATGTTTGCAGAAAGTGTCAGGATCGAGATATTTGTCGTCAAGATATACCACTTCAAGTTCCCCTTTATATGTAGGAGAAAACTCTTTTAGTGTATAATCTATTGTGTGTCGGAGCTCTTTTCCGTCCACTGCCAGTTTCACAGGACCCCTTTGGGCATTCAGAGGATGGATAAAGTGCTGCATATATGAGAGCTGTGACTCTGTACCCTCGCTCCAGCGTCCTGGTCCGTAAGGGGTGATAAGGCTCTTGAATTCAGGTTGAAGAGCATGAAGTTCAGGTCTTGTCTTACCTTCCCAAGCGGCATCTATTACCGATTGTGGTATTGGACCTACACCAAGAGACTCTATCTCACCGAGGATGAACCCGGCTGCTTTTACAGCGCCGTTCTGGTAGTTGCTCCTGCCGTAATATTCTGCAGAAGAGAGTTCTTTTACCACACTGTCATAATACTCTTGACTTGGTGCCGGTGTCTTTTGTGAACCGTTGCACCCGCCTAAAATTATAGCACCCATAGCTAAAAGCAGACTTTTTTTCATATTGAATTGTATTGTTTGCAAAGTTAGCAAATTATTTCTCTATATTCGCACTACAAATGGCTGTGGCATCAAAAATATCGATCAAACCAAAGCTTTGGACTGGTGACTACCTGAAGGTGTGGGTGGGCAATTTTTTGATGTATTTTGCCTTCTATCTTGTCACTCCACTTCTTCCCCTATATCTGCGTGATGTTTTTGATGCAGATAAGGCCACTATAGGTGTCGTCCTCAGCGGTTACACCATCACTGCACTCTTCATAAGATTCTTCAGCGGTTACATCGTGGACCGGTTCCCACGCAAGAAGGTGCTCCTTCTCTGTTACGGATCATTTATGGCCTTCTTTTTCGGATACTATTTTACCGGTTCGCTCCTCTTTTTCGCCGTGATCAGGACACTTCACGGAGCGCCATTCGGCATCACCACAGTATCGAGCAACACCGTAGCCATCGATGTACTCCATCCTGATCGCAGGGCTGAAGGTATCGGCTACTATGGCCTGAGCAACAATATCGCTATGGCAATAGGCCCTTCAATAGGTCTGGTAATTTACCACTCCACTGCCAATTATCCATTGATCTTCACCCTATCCATAATTATTGCCACTATCGGACTCGTCATAGATTCCACTATCAAATGCCGTGACCGTCAGCCGGTTTACGAGAAGAAAAGGCTCTCCCTTGACCGCTTTATCCTGATTAAAGGGTGGAGTCAGGGTATCACCATAACAGGTGTTGCATTTGCCTACGGAATATTGGTAACATATATCGCAATATACAGTCAGGATGTCCTCGGAATCACTTCGGGAACGGGTGGATTCTTTATGTTGCTGGCTGGAGGTCTCATCACAGCCCGCCTTACAGGCAATAAGGCCCTCCGCCAGGGCCACATCGTAAGAAATGCCTCCTATGGACTAATCGTCGCCATCATCGGATACACCATTTTCATATCTGTACCCACCATTTGGGGCTACTACCTCTCAGCATTTGTAATTGGTTTGGGCAATGGCAATGTATATCCCGCTATGCAGACAATGTTCATCAATCTCGCACCCCACAATCAGAGAGGCACCGCCACTTCGACTATCCTCTCAAGCTGGGATATCGGCATGGGACTTGGAATTATCCTGGGTGGAACCATCTCAGAGCATCTCGGAGGTTATATGTCTGCATTTGTCGCAGCCTTGATAATCTACACTCTTGGGGCAATTTTCTACTTCCTCTACGCTAAAAAAAGCTTTCTCAAGAACAGATTGAGGTAAGATTTATTACTTTTGCAGCCTTTTTCAAAAAAGATAAAGTATGGCTATAAAAGTTCTATTTGTCGCCCTATTGTGTGCATCGGCTTTTGTATCACCTGCAATTGCCCTACTTATGGGTATTATATTGGCTCTGATCTTTGGCAACCCATTCCCAAAATTCTCCAAAAAGGGGTCCAAAATAGCGCTACAGGTATCTGTAGTAGGTCTCGGCTTCGGAATGAATCTGTACGAATCACTTGCTGCAGGCAAAGAGGGTATGCTCTTTACCATTGTCTCTGTGATCGGTGTAATGTGCATTGGTGTCCTCCTCGGCAGATGGCTTAAAGTGGACAAAAAGAACGCCTACCTCATCTCTACCGGTACTGCCATCTGTGGTGGCAGCGCGATTGCCGCTGTAGGCCCTGTGATCAATGCCGACGATGACCAGATGTCCCTCTCATTGGCCACTATCTTTATCCTCAATGCCATTGCCCTCTTCATCTTCCCACCTGTCGGCGAATGGATTGGCCTCAGCCAGCAGCAATTCGGCACATGGGCAGCCATTGCCATTCACGACACCAGTTCTGTAGTGGGTGCAGGGGCAGCATATGGCGAAGAGGCGCTCAAAGTAGCGACTACTATCAAATTGACCAGAGCTTTGTGGATTATCCCATTGGCGGTAGCCTCATCATTCATTTTCCGCAGTCAGGGGAGAAAGGTATCCATCCCTTGGTTTATCCTCCTTTTCATTGTGGCAATGGTTCTCAATACATTCCTACCTATCCCAGATGCACTTACCGGAGGTATTGTGGTAGTAGCCCGCAAACTTTTGTGTATGACACTCTTCCTTATCGGTAGCGGCCTCTCTGTATCTTCAATAAAAAAAGTAGGAATCAAACCGCTTGGGCTTGGAGTCCTACTATGGTTTATTATCTCGGTGGTTACCCTCCTTGTGGTGTGCCTGTTGTAGGTTAAAGTAACCTTTTTACCAGCGAGAACATCTTGTAAGGCATATATCTGAACGGCAGATCGATCCAGGTGCCGGTGGATATTATTGTCCTGGTGTGGCTGAATGCCTCAAAACTATCCTTTCCGTGGTAGCGCCCCATACCTGAGTTCCCTACCCCACCGAATGGGACACACTCATTGGCAATATGCATGATCACATCATTGATGCACCCCCCACCCGATGACGTGCGGCGGATATATTCCCATCCGTCACCCTCACGGCCGAAATAGTAGAATGCAAGGGGTTTTTCCCTCCCGTTAACGAATTTTATCACCTCCTCGCGGAACTCCCCCTCTATCGTAATTACGGGGAAAATAGGGCCGAAAATCTCCTCTTGCATCACTGGAGCATCGGTATTGGTCACCTCCAGAAGTGTCGGTTCGATGAACCTTTCGCCGGCATCGATCCCCCCTCCGTAAAGGATTTTCCCATCTTTCAAATAGCTGCTTACCCTCTCGAAAGCCTTATCGCTGACCATCCTTACATAATGGCCGCTCTCCTTAATATCAGCCCCGTGCAGCGAACGAATCTCATTGCCGAAGGCCTGGACAAATTCCCCCTTCACCTCGGGATGGATAAGGATATAATCGGGTGCAATGCAGGTTTGCCCGGCATTCAGACTCTTGCCCCACGCAATCCTCTTCGCAGCTACCGCAATATCGGCACCCCTGTCGATGATACAAGGGCTCTTTCCGCCTAGTTCGAGCACCACCGGGGTGAGATTTTTGGCGGCGGCAGCCATCACCTTCTTGCCCAAATCGGGGCTTCCGGTGAAGAATATGAGATCCCAGCGCTCTTCGAGCAATGCGGTATTGACCTCCCTATTGCCTTGCACAGGTGCAATGTATTCAGGGGCAAATGCCTCGCTCACCAATTGCGCCAGCACTGCTGAGACGGTAGGCACATAGGGCGAAGGCTTTAGCATGGCAGTACATCCTGCAGAGATGGCCCCCACAAGGGGATTCAGCAGAAGCTGCACAGGGTAATTCCATGGGGCAATGATCAATGAGTTGCCTAGCGGATCCTTCACCTGATAGCTTCGCGAAGGGAAAAGGGTAATGGGTGTGGGACACTTCTCCTTGCGTGCCCAGCGGCGGAGGTGGCGCAGGTGCTGCCTGATCTCCCCATAGACAATGCTGATCTCGGTGAGGTATGCCTCCTCATAGGATTTGTGCAGATCTGCCCATAGTGCATCGCAGAGGGCTTTTTCATTGGCACGTATCCCCTCCTCCAGACGGCGGAGCATCTGCAGACGGAACTTTATATCAAGTGTGGCCCCGGTGCGGAAATATTGCTTTTGCGCTACCGCAATGGCCTGAATTTTATCTTTTGGTGTGTTCATAAGGCAAATGTAACTAATTCTTGCGACCGGTGAAATGGTCCATGGTGTGATAAATGCCAAATACCTCGCCGAAAATGAAGTCGAAAAGGGGGATCGGGAGGATGAATTGCCAGAACCTTATGAAGTGGTAGCCGAAGGGAATTCCTGCGAAAATGGTGTTCTTCTCTATTGCCCTGATGATTTTGCGTGAGACATACTCGGGCTTGAGTATCGGGAACACTTTCGATTTTACCCCATCAAACATCCCCGTATTAGTGTAGTAAGGTGCCACTGTGGTGACGCGGACATGGCTGTGAGATGCATTGAGCTCTATGCGGAGCGACTCCGACCAGCCGATGGCGCCCCATTTGCTCGCACCATATACCGACATTCTGGGGTTGCCGAGCATACCGCCGGCAGAGGTGATATTGCAGATGTGCCCGCTGTCCCTTTTCAGCATATCGGGGAGGAATGCCCTGGTGACAAACATAGGGGCAATGGTATTGATCCCGATGGTGCGGGTGATCTCCTGCCGGGTCTGCTGGTCAAAGGTTTTGTTGCTGGTGATGATTCCTGCACAATTGACCACAATATCTATCCCCCCGCACTCCTTCACCACCTGCTCATATCCCTTCTGTACCATATCGTAATCAGAGACATCCACCCTGTACCCTTTCACCTCTCCATATTTGCTCAGCTCAGTCACTGTACTATTTATATTCTCCTGATTGATATCCCAGATAACCAATGTTTTGGCACCTTTTTCAAGTGCCATTCTTCCCATCATTTTCCCCATACCGGATGCCCCTCCGGTGATCAATATTTTTGAATTTGAAATCTTCATATTATCAATTTTATTTTTGTTCACGGCAAATATATTCCAAATTATATACCGTAATATTGCTGTATTACTAACGGAAAATCAATGGAGAAATTCAGAATATTGGACTAAATGGCTTATCTTTGGTACATGAAAGAGTTGATTATAACAAAAGCCGGGGCGGGTGATATGCAGACCATACATGATATGGCTCAGGTGGTTTTTCGCCATACATACAGGGACATTTTGTCCCCGGAGCAGATGGAATATATGATGGAATGGATGTATTCACCGGAGAATCTGGCCAGACAACTGGAAGATGGTCACTGCTATTATATAGCCTATTCCGGTGGGGAACCTTGCGGATATCTCTCCGTGCAGAGTGAAGGTGTAGATTCAGAGGGTGTAGAGGTGTTCCATCTTCAGAAAATATATGTTATGCCATCTTTTCAGGGATGTGGTCTCGGACGCCGATTGTTTGAGCAGGCTGTATCGCATGCCAACACTCTCAGGAGATCACCAAAGGCGAGGATAGAGCTTAATGTCAACCGTTCGAACAGGGCTGTAGACTTTTACAGGCACCTGGGGCTTTCGGTACTCAGACAAGGTGATTTTCATATCGGGCACGGTTTTTATATGAATGATTATATAATGGGAATTGATCTCTGATTTTTGTCATAAAGGTTCGATTCATTATATTTGTTTTTGAATTTTAAGTAGAAAAAATATGGATAAAGGTAAATTTTATAGCGGCCTGGCCATTATGGTGGGGCTGATGGTTTTAGGAGTTATGATACCCAAAGCGGTAAACAATTTCCGCTCTTTTGACAGGACAGTAAATGTGAAAGGTCTGTGTGAGAGGGAGGTTAAAGCCGATAAGGTTATCTGGCCAGTGGTATATAAAGTGATGGCAAATGATATTCAGTCAGTCTATGACCAGACAGACTACAGCAATGCAGCCATCATCAATTTCCTCAGGAAAGGTGGTATTCAGGATGCAGAGATCTCCATCGCTACCCCTGCCATTTCAGACAAATATGCCAATGAATATGGTGGTATGGACCGTGCTTACCGATATATCTCTACAAATATCATCACAGTGTGCACCAAAAATGTGGATGCAGTTCTGGAACTCATGGCCAAACAGTCAACCCTTCTCAAACAAGGTGTTGTGACCGGCGGCAACAAATACGAATACCCTGTAGAGTTCCAGTACGACAGCCTTAATGATATCAAACCTGAGATGATCGAAGAGGCTACCACCAATGCTCGTGAAGCTGCAGAGAAATTTGCCAAAGACTCAAACAGCCGTCTTGGCAAAATCAAAACAGCCAATCAGGGTACATTCACTATTACTGACCGTGACAGCAACACCCCTCACATCAAGAAGATCCGCATCGTCACATCGGTAACATACTATTTGAAGAATTAACACGAAGTGTATGTTGAGCAATATTCCTGACTGGGCAAAAGAGATAAACTGTGCCATTACTGTGTGCGATACAGAGGGGATAATCCTCTATATGAATGATAAAGCGAAAGAGACATTTGCTTCATACGGTGAACTTGTGGGCAAAAGTCTGATGGGCTGCCATTCGGACCACTCCAAAGAGATTATCCGCAAAATGATGGAGACAGGTGGGACAAACTGTTACACCATCTCATTGCTGTCCACTAAAAATGTGGACGGTTAATAAAAGTTAAAAATCAAACAAAGTGGGTTCATAAAACCCGTCAAGTTCTTTGTCAATACTGAAGTTAGATTTGTTAAAGAGGTCTTGAAGTGGTGTCGTGTCGGTAAG
>JAFYXO010000003.1 GCA_017546125.1 Bacteroidales bacterium | reverse complement strand
CCGTTTCCATAAAGCAGTAACTCCTTCAATGCTTAAATTCTTGGGCTTTGAGCAGACTTTCAAAAACGCTCTTACTACTCTTCCTATGGGTGGCGGTAAAGGTGGTTCAGATTTCGATCCAGTTGGAAAATCTGACGCTGAGATCATGCGTTTCTGCCAGGCATTCATGCTAGAGTTGTGGCATAATATCGGTCCTGATACTGACGTTCCTGCAGGTGACGTAGGAGTAGGTGGCCGTGAGATCGGTTATATGTTCGGTATGTATACCAAACTTGCTAGAGAGTACAACACAGGTGTACTTACTGGTAAAGGTGCTTGCTGGGGTGGTTCTATCCTTCGTCCAGAGGCTACTGGTTTCGGCGCTCTATACTTCACTGAGCACGTTCTTGCTAAAGCAGGTAAAGACATTAAAGGTAAAACTGTTGCATTGTCAGGCTTCGGTAACGTTGCTTGGGGTGCAGCAACCAAAGCTACTGAGCTAGGAGCTAAAGTTGTTGCTATCTCTGGTCCAGACGGAGTATGCGAGATTCCAGACGGTATCACTAAAGAGATGATCGACTATATGCTAGTTATGCGTTCTTCAAACAGAAACAAAGTAGAGGATATGGCTACTCAGTTCCCAGGTGCTGCTAAATTTACTGCAGGTAAAAAAGCTTGGAGCGTAAAATGTGATATCGCTCTTCCTTGTGCATTCCAGAACGAGCTTAACGGTGACGACGCTAAAGAACTTCTTGCTAACGGTACATGGTGCTGCTGCGAGGTTTCTAACATGGGTTGTACCCCTGAGGCTATCCACGCATTCCAGTCAGCAGGTATCCTATTTGCTCCTGGTAAAGCAGTTAACGCAGGTGGTGTAGCTACTTCAGGTCTTGAGATGACTCAGAACGCTTCTCACATCAGCTGGTCAGCTAAAGAAGTTGACGACAAACTTCACTTCATCATGGAAAGCATCCACGAGGCTTGTGTTAAATTCGGTACTCAACCAGATGGTTCTGTTGACTACGTGAAAGGTGCAAACATCGCTGGTTTCATGAAAGTGGCTCAAGCTATGCTAGAACAAGGTACAGTTTAATCTGAACCGCACAATTCATAAACAGGAGGGCGACATTAAGTTGCCCTCTTTTTTTGTAAATATTTCTTACTTATATTTGTGGGTTAATATTCATTTTTATGGCGATAATCAAATCATTGAACGGATTTACCCCTAAGATCGGCAAAAACTGTTTTATAGCGGAAAATGCGGTAATAGTAGGGGATGTGGTTATAGGAGATGACTGCAGTATCTGGTACTCTTGTGTACTAAGGGGTGATGTGAACCCAATCAGAGTAGGGGACAGGGTAAATATTCAGGATGGAGCTGTCCTTCATACATTGCATAAAAGATCTATTGTGGAGGTTGGAAACGATGTCTCGGTAGGTCATAATGCCATTATTCACGGTGCGAAGGTGGGTAGCAATGTCCTTGTAGGGATGGGTGCTATCCTTATGGACAATGCAGAAGTGGCAGATGGCAGTATTATTGCAGCAGGAGCTGTGGTACTGTCAAACAAGAAACTTGAGCCGGGTGTTTATGCTGGAATTCCTGCTACCCAGGTAAAGGAGGGCAGTGAGGAGATAACAGCGGCAGCACACAAAAATGCCCAAGGTTATATGATGTACAAAGAGTGGTTCCTTGACGAAGAAAATTACAAATAAAACAATACAGATATGAAAAAATTATTCCTATTGGCAGCTGCTGTAGTGGCTTTCGCCTCTTGCTCAAATGGCGGCTATAAGATCACAGGTAATGTTACCGGTGAAGACGAAGTTCTAAAGAATGGTAAAGCTTATTTGGTAAGCTCAGATAGAAAAAATCCAACCAGAGATACTGTTGACTTGGTGAATGGTAAGTTTGAGTTCACAGGTGTAGTGGCAGATCCTGAGAATTATTATATCCAGGTGGAAGGTCTTCCAGGATATGTAACCCTTTTCCTTGAAAATACCTCTTTCACAGTTAATGCTGCATCTGATAAATTGGCAGAAGCAGAAGTTAAAGGTGGTGAGACCCAGGCTCTTGTAACTATGGTAAACCAATATGGCAAGGATGTTCAAAATGAACTTATTCCAGACCGTAAAGCCCTTTTGGATGAGTACAGATCAAAAGAGACCACAGCAGAGAGAAAAGAGGAGATCGTAGCCCTTTTCGATGAGGTGGATGCAAGAGTAACCGCATTCTCTGACTCTGTAGTTTCTGCAAATCCTCTCAGCTACTACGCACTAATGCAGTTTGCAAGCTCAGTTCTTGACAAAGACCTTGCTGTAGCGGAGGCTGAGTTGGCTAAATTCAAAGCTGACGAGCGTTTTGCTACCCATAAGAAACTTGTAGCAGCTGAAGAACTTATTGTTAAGGAGAGAGCACTTCAAATCGGTCAGCAGGCACCTGACTTCACTATGAAGGATCCTGATGGAAAAGAGGTAAAACTTTCTGATGTATATAAAAAAGGTAAAGTTACCATGATTGATTTCTGGGCTGGTTGGTGCAACCCTTGCCGTCAGTTCAACCCTAAACTTGTTAAAATCTACAAAGAGTACCACAAGAAAGGTTTCGAAATCCTAGGTGTGTCTCTTGATAGAGACAGAGACCAATGGCTTGACGCTATCAAGACAGACAAGTTGACTTGGACACAAGTTTCAGACATCAATTTCTGGGATACTGAGGCTGCAAAACTTTACAACGTAAGATATATCCCTCAAAATGCATTTGTGGACGGTGAAGGTAAGATCATCGCACGCAGAGTATCTGAAGAGGAGATTATCAAATTGCTCGAAGAGCACCTTAAATAGTCTGTATGATAGGTATTTTTGATTCCGGAGTGGGCGGTCTTTCCGTATTCAGGGAGCTGTATGCACTGATGCCTGAACAGGACTATGTATATCTCTCTGATGCAGCGCATTGCCCATACGGGAACAAACCTGTCGAATATATAATTGAGCGGGCAGAGGCTATCACCCGGTTCCTTATTGATAAAGGGGCCGAGGTGGTGGTCATCGCTTGCAATACAGCCACTGCTGCGGCAGTGAAATATCTGAGGGAAAAATACCCGATCCCTTTCGTGGGGATGGAGCCGGCCATAAAGCCTGCAGCCCTCACATCGAAAACGGGAGTAGTAGGTGTCCTTGCGACAGCAAATACCTTCAAGGGCTCCCTGTATCACAATACCCTTGAGAAATTTGCAAGTGATGTTCAGGTTATTGAAAAAGTGGGGGAGGGACTTGTCGAATTTGTCGAGAGCGGACAGACAGAAGGCCCTGAGGTCGAGAAGGTTTTACACAAGTATATCGACCCTATGATAGAGGCTGGGGCAGACGCCATTGTCCTTGGCTGTACCCACTATCCTTTCCTCGAACCTGTCATTGGCAAAATCGCATCAGAGGAGGTCTCAATCATTAATCCGGCCCCGGCTATAGCCTTGCAGACCAAGAGGGTGCTTGACTCCCTGGAGAGTCGCAAATCCCCATCATCCCAATGCCTGTTCTACTCTACAGGAGACACTTCGGTAATGCGCTCAATGGTCTCAAAAATAGTCCCATCCGTCCCTGATCAGGCGTTCCTTACAGTCATAGCATAGTCTGAAATTTCTTTTCGCTTGGTTTTCGTGATTTTCATGGTTTTCATGATTTTCATGCAATTCGGAAGCCACATGAACCCCTTTTGCAGTGCTGTCTTGTAGCATTCAGTGTGGCCTCTGCAGCCTAATAGTCTGTACAAGCCACATAATACCTATGTAGAGACCATTATAAACGGTATCAGTGTGGACACTGAATTGCACGAAGGGATAAAAAAGAGGCTCGTCGGTGTCTAAAAGATGGGCGTATATTTGATGTTTCAAATTGTTAAGAACCGCTTCTGTCTTGTCCAGCCTCTCCTTGATGAACGGATCATCTGTGGGCTCCTTTATCCATCCTCTTTTTTTGTTCCAAAACCTCGCTGGGATACTCAAATGAAGGGATTGGCGCAAATCTGAGTTGCGGTGATGAACTCTTATCCAGATGGAAATCTCCTTGTCTCCTTTTTTATGGGAGCGTGTAAAATATGCTATAGTTGACATTAAATTAAGAAATTTGGTGTTAATAGATGTTATTTTGTTAAAAAGTGATTAAAAATACTTTCAATTTGAAACACGATTTTTTTCTCCAGAGTAGCCTGAATTATTCAAAATGTTACTTTTTTGATTTGAAAAAAGCCCATAAGTTTTGCAGATAATTTTTTATTTTTTTATTTTTGCTACTTAAACGCTGAGTTTAATGGCGTTATG
Source organism: Bacteroidales bacterium (assembly GCA_017546125.1). Classification (GTDB taxonomy): domain Bacteria; phylum Bacteroidota; class Bacteroidia; order Bacteroidales; family UBA932; genus CAAGNP01. The sequence continues at coordinate 61,951 of JAFYXO010000003.1, read as the reverse complement.
AGTGAAAAAAAAGTAAAAAATTTAGAGTTATTTTTAACAAATTGTAACTAATTAACCAAATTCAGTTAAAGAGAAACAAAGAATTTTTATTTATATTATTAATTATTAACCTTTAAAATTTATCTACATGAAAAAAATCAGACTAGTTTTAACATGTCTGTTACTTGCAGTGACTTCTGTAGCATTTGCTCAGAATATCCAAGTATCAGGTACTGTTACTGATGCTACTGATGGTTCAGCACTTATAGGTGCTTCAGTAGTTGTGAAAGGGACTCTTGTAGGAACATCGACAGACATTGATGGTAAATATACTATCAGTGTACCTGCAAACGGTGTGTTGGAGTTTGTCTATGTAGGTTACACTACAGCAACTATGGCTGTTAACGGTAACACTGCTATCGACGTAGCTCTTACTCCTGATGCTGAGTCTTTGGATGAAGTAGTTATGGTGGCTTATGGTACAGCGAAGAAATCTTCGTTCACCGGTTCTGCTGCAACTGTTAAGACAGAGAGCATTACCAAACGTACTGTATCAAACGTTGCTAAAGCTATCGAAGGTCTTGTAGCCGGTGTAACCTCTACCTCAGGTGGTGGTCAGCCTGGTGAAGGTGCTTCTATCCAGATCCGTGGTGTCGGTTCTATCAATGCATCATCTACCCCTCTTTACGTAGTGGATGGTATCGCATTCGACGGTAACCTTGCATCACTTAACCCTAACGACATCGAGTCTATGACCGTTCTTAAAGATGCTGCAGCAGCTGCTCTTTACGGTGCTCGTGGTGCTAACGGTGTTGTTATGATTACAACTAAAAAAGGTTCAGACGGTATCGCTAACGTGAACTTCAAAGCTCAAGTAGGTCTTCAACAACGTTCTCTTGCAAGATATGACGTTCTTGATCAAAAAGAATTCGTTGAGATCACTTACGAAGCAATGAAGAACAACTACTACTTCAACGGTGGTTATCCTATGGATGTAGCTATGCAATATGCAATGGAAGACCTAGGTCCTACACTTGGTGGTGAGGCTTACAACCCATTCAAAAACTACACTTGGGAAACTGTTATTGATCCTGCTACCGGTAAAGTTCGCGCTGATGCAGTTTCTGCATGGAATGAGAACTGGATGGATGAGCTAACCAATACTCAAGCTCTTCGTCAGGAATACCAAGTTGGTGCTAACGGTGGTAACGAGAAAACCAAATATGCACTTTCTGTAGGTTACTTGAAAGAGGACGGTGTATTGATCACTACCAGATTCCAACGTTACTCTGCACGTGCTAACGTAGACCACAATGTAACCAAATGGTTGGCTATGGGTGTTAATGCAAACTATGCATACACTAACTCTAACTCATCACAATATTCAAGCACCCAAACCGGTAATGCTTGGTATTCAGCTCAGTTCATGGCTCCTATCTACCCTGTTTACAGAAAAGACGCTGAGGGTAAAACCATGTATGATGAGTTTGGTAACAAACTTTATGACTATGGTGACGAAGGTGCTATCCGTCCAAAAGCTAAAGGCTTCAACGTGATCGGTGACCTTTATGACAACCACTATGAGACTCTTCGTGACAACGTAGGTGCTCGTACATATGTAAGACTTGGTGGTAATGATGATAGCCTTGGTGCATTGAAAGGCCTTACTCTAACTGTAAACTTCGGTGCTGACCTTACCAACAGAAACATCACTTCTTACTACAACCCTTATCATGGTGATGGTGCACAAACTCTAGGTTCTGTTGACAAATACAACACTCGTACTTTCTCTTACACCTTCAACCAACTTCTTGCTTACGACCGTACATTCGGTGATCACCACATTTTGGTTCAAGGCGGTCACGAGTACTACTCATACAACTACAAATATTTGTATGCATCTCGTAACCAAGTATATCCTGGTATCGCAGAGCTTGCTCCTGCTGTAACTGTAGGTGGTGCTAACTCATACTCACAAGACTACAGAATCGAGTCTTATCTTGGTCGTCTTGGTTATGACTACGCTGACAAATATTATCTAGAGGCTACTTGGCGTACTGACGGTTCTTCACGTTTCTACAAAGACAACCGTTGGGGTCAATTCTGGTCAGTGGGTGGTTCTTGGAGACTATCTGAAGAGTCATTCATGAAAGGTGCTTCTTGGATGGACAACATGACTATCCGTGCATCTTATGGTCAGCTTGGTAACGATAACCTTGGTTCTTACTATGCATGGCAATCATTCTACGATCTAACTTGGGCAAACGCAGGCAACCCTGGTGCTTTGGTTACTTCACTTGAGAACAAAAACGTAACTTGGGAGAAGAAAGGTACTTGGAACTTCGGTGTTGAAGCTACTCTATTCAAGAGATTCTTGAACTTGAACGTTGAGTACTATATCAGCAACACTACCGATATGCTTCTTTCATACCCTATGGCTATGTCTACCGGTTTCACCGGCTATAGTGCTAACGTAGGTTCTATGAGAAATACCGGTGTTGAGGCAACTGTTCGTCTAAACTGGCTACAAAAACAAAATGTACGTGCTAGCTCTACCCTTATGTTCTACACCAACAACAACGTAGTGACAGCTCTTACAGAAGGTCAGGATGAAATTACCGGTACCCAAACTATCAAAGTTGGTCTTCCTATCTATACATATTATGTAGTTAAATCTGCTGGTGTAGACCCTGCTACCGGTGCTCAACTTTACTGGGCATATGAAAGAGATGAAAACGGTGACAAGATCGAAGGTTCAGACTATGTAACTTCTAACAAAACTGAAGCACAAAACTCTAAATACTATCTAGATTCACGTGCTCCTAAATTCCAAGGTTCATTCGGTTCTGACTTCCAATTCGGTCCAGTTGACTTCTCATTCTTGACTACATTCTCTTATGGTGGTCACGTATACGAGTCAGTATATGCTGGTTCTATGGAGGCTATGTACTACGGTGACACTTGGAACAAACAAATCCTTCGCCGTTGGCAAAAACCTGGTGATGTAACTGACGTTCCTGCTGTAATGGTTAACTCTGGTCGTCTAAGCACTGACAAGAACTTGATCGACGCTTCATACTTCGCAGTGAAATCTATCCAACTTGGTTACACTCTTCCTCAGAAATGGACTCAAAAGGCTCACATTAAAGGCCTTCGTATCTTCCTAGTAGGTGACAATATCGCAATGTTCAACTATTTGAACGGTATGGACCCTCAATACAGCTTGACTGGTGGTACTTCATATAGCTATGCACCTACCAGAACATTCTCTTGTGGTATTGATATTAACTTCTAATGGTGGAAATGATTATGAAAAAAATATTATTACTAGCAATTGCAGCCGTGATGGCTCTAGCTACTTCTTGTAATGAGAATAAGCTAAACACCAACCCTACAGATGCGGTATCAGGCGAGTTTATGCTTGAAAACACCAATGGTGGTATGATGGCACTAAACGGTACTATCCGCTTCCTATGGCAATGGGGTGTTACCACCACTGGTAACTACCACCAATGTTTCGGTATCCAATCTTATGCTCTTATGGGTGACCTTATGGGTGAAGATATGGTTATGGACAACCAAGGTAATGGTTGGTTCTGGTATGACTATCTATATGATGTAAAAGACGCTTACACCTCTGGCTCATGGCGTCCTTATGACTGCTGGAACTACTATTATACTATCATCTCTCAAGTAAACTACATTATTGCAGCTCAAGAGACAATGCAAGGTCCTACAGCTGATGTAGATTACATCATGGGTAATGCTTATGCACTTCGTGCTTACTCTTACCTATATCTTGCTATGACTTATGCTCGTAGCTACGAAGGTCACGAAGACAGACTTTGCGTTCCTATCTACACTGAACCTTCTGCTGCAGGTACACAAGGTAAACCTCGTTCTACTAACCGTGAGGTTTATACTCAAGCTATGAACGATATCAATGCTGCTATCGCTCTTCTTGGCAAAGGTCAGGCTCAACAACACTGCTCACACATTGATATCCACGTAGCTCATGGTATCAAAGCTCGTATCGCTCTTAACATGGGTGACTATGATACAGCTTACGCATCTGCTCTTGAGGCTATCAAAGGTGGCGAGCTAACTGCTGAAGTTCTTGATGGTTTCAATGATGCTACTGCTGATGATGTTCTTTGGGGTGCTGAAATTATCCGTGACCAAGGTACTACCAACCCTCAGTTCCTAGCTCACATGGACCACTCTTTCGGTGGTTATGGTGCAGCAGCTAGAAAAGCTTGCAGCGCATGGCTATATGATCAAATTCCTGACAACGACGTTCGTAAAGCTTGGTGGAGCTATGAAGCTCTTGCTGATGGTAAAACCAAAGGTTACCAACAATACAAATTCCGTTTCGTTAACCCTTCTGACCCTTATGTGGGTGCTGACCACATCTTCATGAGAGTTCCTGAGATGTACTTGACAGCTGCTGAGGCTGCTTGTAGAATCGCAGGTAAAGAGGCTGAGGCTAAAGCTCTATTGAACGAGTTCATGTCTTACCGTCAACCTGGTTATGACTGCTCTAACCTAACCGGTACCGCACTTGCTACTATCACTACTGATGAGACCGGTTCTCTTCTTGAAGAGATCCTTCTTCAAAGACGTATTGAGCTTTGGGGTGAGTATGGTCGCGTATACGATATCAAACGTCTTCGCCAAGGTTTCGTACGTACAAGAGAAATGGGTCACCCTGTAGCTGGTCTTCTTAACAACAGAGACTGTACTAACCCTGAGTCATTTGACTGGGTTATGACTATCCCTCAAAAAGAGATCGATGCTAACCCTTCTATCGTACAAAACCCTATTGGTAGCGCTCCAGAAGGAAATACAGGTGACGATCCAGCTCTAACTCCTAATGTTGAGTAGTTTTAAGTATTTGTCTAACATAAAATAGAATAAGATTATGAAAAAAATATTTAAAGCATTATCATCACTTGTAGCAGCAGTTCTTTTGGTATCTGCTTGTAACGTAGAGCACCCTATGCCTACTTACTCTCCAGAGAACTCTCAAGAGGTATCTTTTGTTCAAGCAACATTGGTTAACCAGGAGATACTTGCTACCGCTTCAACTTTCGATATCACACTATCACGTAATACACCTAAAGAGGCTGCTACTGTAGCTGTTACTTCTACTTTCGCTTCTGGTGTTGTATGTCCTGCTACTGTAACTTTCAATGCAGGTGAGAGCACTGCTACACTTTCTTTGGATATTACAGGTATGGAGGTAGGTGTTTCTTATAAAGGTACTGTATCTCTATCTGACACTACTACTTTCAACAAACACATCGCTGTTGCATCAGCTACCCTTACTCTAGCTAAAGCTTACACTTGGGTATCTCTAGGTGAAGGTGAATGGTTCGATAACCTTGCACTTATGTCATCTGACAGCTATGGTATCCAAAAAGTAGAGGTTCTTAAAGCTGACGGTTTCAACCGTTATCGTATCATGAACCCTTATGCAAATAAGGAACAGCTTGCTGCTGCTTGGGGTGAATCATCTCTAGGTGGTGCTAAGAACACATTTATTGAGTTCTGGGTACTTGAGAATGGTACTAACGTTGCTTGGGACGGCTGGTGGTGTCCTGGTATCCTTTATGATGGTGCCGGTACTGACATCAAAGCTTACTACCCTTCATATCTAAGCGCTTCAGTTGCAGCTGATGATGCAAAGAGCCGCTACTATGATGAGAAAGTTATCGGTTTCTATCCTTACTGGTATATTGATGGTCTAGGTGGCTTCGGTACTAAATACCCTTGCTTCCTATCTCTTCCAGGAGGTCCAGCACTTGAATCTTGGCTATAATAAGCTGATTTGATTAAATAATTAAGACCGTCTCAATCGAGACGGTCTTTTTTTTTACTTCATTATATATGGATATCTTCCAATCTTTTCTTATCTTCGCTAAATGTATATTTAAATGTGAGGATTATGAGTAGAATTTTAAAATTTGTAGTGTTTGCATTTGTAGTGGCGTTTATCTCGGGTTGTAGTGCCAAAGATTCAGCATTGACCCCAGAGACCCCTGCTGTAGCAAATATCCCAAGTGTGGGAGATGTCAGAACTGGTAGTATAATTGTCAAGATGAAAGAGGAGATAGCTCAGACCAAATCTATGGCTGACGCCCTTTCAGAACTTGACATATATTCGATTGAGAAGTTATTCCCGACTGATCCAAGATTTGAGGAGAGACATAGAAAATCGGGTCTCCATCTATGGTATCATATCTCTTTCAATCCTGCAACCTCTATGACTAAAGCTACTCAGGACCTTTCTACCATTGAGGGCGTCGAGAAGATTGAGTATATGCCGGTTATAGTCCCAACGCAGGCACTTACCAATCCGTTCAATGATCCATATTTTGACTACCAGTGGCATTATCACAATACAGCACCTAAGGATGGTTATGTAGCAGGTGCTGACATCAATCTACTAAAGGCATGGAATCTGGAGACAGGTGATGAGTCTGTGATCGTTGCCATTACAGATGCAGGTGTGGATTATCTGCATGAGGATCTTGCCGGTGCGATGTGGGTAAACGAAGCGGAACTTAACGGAACTCCTGGTGTCGACGATGACAATAACGAATATGTGGATGATGTCTATGGTTACAACTTTGCCGTACAGGAGGGATCAAATAATATGATAGGTACCATCAAACCTGAGGATCATGGTACACACGTAGCCGGAACAGTAGGAGCTATTAATAATAATGGAAAGTTTGGGGCAGGTATTGCCGGTGGTAATGGCGTTAAGAAAGGTGTAAGACTTATGTCTTGCCAGACCATTTCAGGTAATAATGGGTCATATATTCAGAGAGCCTTTGTATATGCTGCTGATAATGGTGCTGTGATATCTCAAAATAGCTGGTCACTGTTAAATGCTACAAGCACCCCATCATATCTTCTTGATGCTATGGATTATTTCACGGATTATGCTGGTATCGATGAGAGTGGAAATCAGGTGGGTCCAATGGCTGGTGGCGTGATTATTTTTGCAGCGGGCAATGATAATACTTCACAAGCATATCCATCTATGTATGATGGTGTCATCGCTGTAGCTTCTACCGGCCCTTCTGGTTCGAAAGCCTCATACTCAAACTATGGTAACTGGGTAGATATAAGTGCTCCAGGAGGAGAAAACGGCGCTCAGCCTTATGGTAATGTATATAGTACCATACCAGGTAATGAGTTTGGTCAGATGAGTGGTACATCCATGGCTTGTCCTCACGTTTCTGGTGTAGCGGCTCTTATGGTTTCAAAATTTGGTGGTCCAGGCTATACAAATGATATGTTGTGGAACAAGTTGCTTGAGTCTGCAGATAGTGCAAAGCTTTATAGCGATGAATTAAACTCAAAATATGTCGGACGTTTGGGAAGAGGTGCCCTGGATGCGTTTGCTGCCCTTTATGTAGATGATGCCACTGTACCTGAAGTAGTGACCAATATCAAAACATCCATCAACTCCAACTCTATCACAGTTTCATGGCCGGCAACAGCTACCGATGGCAAATCTACATATGGTTACAATGTATATTATAGCAAGAATGATTTGACAGGATTCAACCCTTCAACCAATGATCCGGAGGTGTCTGTTACTTATGTTTCTGGCGGTGTGATTGGTATAGGGGAGGAGGTGTCTTGCACTTTGTCAGAACTAGAATTCTCTACCAAGTATTATATAAGGATAGAGTCTATCAGCTCATCAAATGTGAAATCTCCACTTTCTAACCAGGTGGAAGCGGTAACAGATGAGAATGATGCCCCTATTATCTCTCCAAGTACCACAGTCGTAGCTACACTCAAATCTTTTGAGGTCAAAGAGTTCAAATTTACAGTTGTGGAACCTAACAATCACACATATACATATACACTTACAGGCGGATCTTCTGCAGCTTCTGCTACCATTGATGAGACCACAGGTGATATTATAGTGAAGATTAATGCTCCTAAAGCAAATGCAGGTACATATACATCCACACTTATTGTTACAGACCAGTATGAAATGTCCTCATCTGTAGATATCCAATATACCATTTTGGAGAATTTTGCCCCAGCAGTGACAGCTCAATTCCCGAATGTATTGATTCAGAAAGGGGAGGAGGTCAGCATAGATTTGAGTAAATATATTACAGATGAAGATGGTGAGTCTCTTGTATATGCCGCTACATCGTCTTCTACATCCAAAGTTGTAGAGATGACCATCGCAGGCAACATTCTGAACCTAAAAGGTAATTGGTATGGTGCCACTACCATCTCAGTAACTGGTACCGATTCAAAACTGGCTAAGGCTACAGCTTCATTTGATGTACTTTTGAGAGACAATGCGGTTCCATTGGATATTTATCCTAACCCTGTACAGACTACATTCAAGATTAGGACACCATCAGCAGTTACAGCCAGTGTCTCTGTATCAAGCATATCGGGAGCAGTCGTACACTCTGCTGCAGATGTGCAAATCGATGTATTCAATCCATATGAAATAGATGCAACAGGATGGGAGCCTGGCAATTACTCAGTAGAGGTAAATGTTAATGGTGAGAAAACAAGAAGAAATATTGTTAAACTATAGAACTTGAATTATGAAGAGAATAATAAATATTATATCACTATTGGTGTTGAGCGCAGGTTTGTATGGTCAGAGTTTGCCGTTTTTGAATATATCTTCTGATCCATATTCTTACAGTATGGGTGGCAATACACTTACCCTTGAGCCTACAGCTTACTCTGTGACTTCAAATGCATCTGCAATGGCACTTTCTGAGAATGTGTTATCTGCTTCTGCTACTTATATGGCATGGCAGCCAAATGTTCTGAACAATCAGATGTTAGGGGTGTCAGGTTATTATAGAGCAGACAAATTGGCTGTAGGTATATCGGGCAAATACTATACCCATACACCATACGATATAACAGATGACAATGGATATGTCTCAGGTATGTTCACCCCGGTGGAGATGTCTGCAGACGTAGCTGTTGCATATCGCTTGTTTGGTGGACTCTCAGTCGGTGCAAATGTCAGATATATTATATCGTCTATGACAGAAACCAATGCAGGCAATGCAGTCTCTGCGGATATATCTGTCTCTTACAACTTGAAAAATATCATAGTGGCAGTAGCGGTAACAAACATAGGCTCTGAGGTAGATTATGGTTATGGCCCCTATAAACTTCCTTCGATGGCTAAGGCAGGTGCAGGATATACCCACTCAATCAATAAGAACAATTCGGTTTCTATCCATGTAGAAGGTGATTACCTTCTTAATAAGAGCGCATTTATGGCTGCTGTAGGTGCTGAATATTCCTTCAAAAAACTCTTGTCACTCAGAGTAGGTTACCATTATGGCGACAATAACTCTATACCATCATACGCTTCAGCTGGTTTGGGTATAAACATTTTGGGTATCAATGTAAGTGGAGCCTATGTGCTTGGCTTCAACAACTCCCCAATCAACGGATCGTATATGTTGTCTCTCGGTTACTCTTTCTAATAAATATAAAAGCAATAAAAAAACCGGTCTCATTGAATGGGACCGGTTTTTTGATATAGTTTACTGAGTGTTACTCTTGTGCACCTGTCATCTTCTTGTAATCATCCATAGATGCTACAATGATTCTTTCGTAGTCTCTTAGACCTGTACCTGCAGGGATTGGATGACCGCAGATAACGTTCTCTTTAAGACCTTCAAGTGTATCCACTTTACCTCTGATAGCTGCATCAGAAAGGACTTTGGTAGTCTCCTGGAATGATGCTGCTGACATGAAGCTGCTTGTCTTCAATGCAGCGCGGGTGATACCCTGTAGGATCTGGTTAGATGTAGCAGGGATAGCGTCGCGAGCCTCTACAAGTTTAAGGTCTTGGCGTTTTAGAACAGAGTTTTCGTCTCTTAGTCTACGTAGAGTTACGATCTGACCAGGTTTAAGCTCGGTAGAATCGCCGGCATCAGTAACCACTTTCTTGTCGAAGATCTCATCATTTTCATGATTGAATTCCCATTTGTCAACAAGTTGCTCAGGTAGGAAGTGAGTATCACCTGGATCTACGATTTGTACTTTACGCATCATCTGACGAACGATGATTTCGAAGTGTTTGTCGTTGATCTTCACACCTTGCATACGGTATACTGCTTGTACCTCATTTACGATGTACTCTTGAACCTTGATAGGACCTAAGATGTTCAAAATATCTGAAGGTGAGATAGCACCGTCTGATAGAGGCATACCTGCTCTCACATAGTCGTTCTCCTGTACAAGGATCTGTTTAGATAGTGGTACAAGATAGCGTTTCTCTTCACCAGTCTTGGATTTAACGATGATCTCTCTGTTACCACGTTTGATTTTACCCATTTGAACCTCACCGTTGATTTCTGATACAACAGCAGGGTTAGATGGATTACGTGCCTCAAACAACTCGGTAACACGTGGAAGACCACCGGTGATATCGCCGGATTTACCGATTGCTCTAGGGATCTTAACGATAACGTCTCCGACTTTGATATCTTGTCCCTTGTCTACCATGATGTGAGCACCTACAGGAAGGTTGTATTGTTTAACCTCAATACCATCCTTGGTAACTTTGATAGAAGGGTTCTTAGATTTGTCACGTGATTCGATAACCACTTTCTCGCGGTGCAATGAGAACTCATCAGCAGCCTCTTCTCTATAGGTAACACCCTCTACAAGGCTGTCGTACTCTACTGTACCCTCTACTTCTGAGATAGTTACAGCGTTGTAAGCATCCCATTCGCAGATCTTGTCACCTTTTGTTACAAGAGAATCGTTCTTGATATATAGTTTTGCACCATAAGGGATATCGTGTTGTGATAGTACAATACCAGTGTTTGCATCTACGATGCGCATCTCAGCAGTACGTCCGATCACTACTTCGTAGTTCTTGCCATCTTCGCCAGCTACCTCTACGGTTCTTAGCTCATCGATCTCAAGACGACCGTCGTATCTTGCAATAATTTCTGATTCTGATGCCACGCTTGATGCAGTACCACCGACGTGGAATGTACGAAGTGTAAGCTGAGTACCTGGCTCACCGATTGATTGTGCTGCGATAACACCGACAACCTCACCTTTTTCCACCATTCTACCGGTAGCAAGGTTACGTCCGTAACATTTTGCACAAACACCTTTCTTCGATTCGCATGTAAGTACTGAGCGGATCTCTACCTGTTCGATAGGAAGTTTGCTGATCTGATCTGCAATCTCCTCTGTAATTTGCTCTCCTGCAGGGAGGATAAGTTCACCTGTAAGAGGATTATAGATATCGTGAACAGATGTTCTACCAAGGATTCTTTCAGCAAGTGATTCTACCACCTCATCTTTATTCTTGATAGCTGTAGCGATCTGACCTCTAAGTGTACCACAATCTTCTTCGTTGATGATAACATCGTGCGATACGTCTACAAGACGACGGGTCAAGTAACCTGCGTCCGCAGTCTTAAGCGCTGTATCGGCAAGACCTTTACGGGCACCGTGGGTAGAGATGAAGTACTCAAGAACTGACAGACCCTCTTTAAAGTTTGAAAGGATAGGGTTCTCGATAATCTCAGCACCAGTAGAACCTGATTTTTGAGGTTTAGCCATAAGACCACGCATACCGCATAGCTGACGGATCTGCTCTTTAGAACCACGGGCACCAGAGTCAAGCATCATATAGATAGGGTTGAAACCTTGTTGGTCTGACTCAATGTTCTTGGTCACCATGTTGGTAAGACGAGAGTTGGTATTTGTCCAAACGTCGATGATCTGGTTGTAACGCTCGTTGTTGGTGATAAGACCCATGTTGTAGCTGTCCTGAATGTTCTCCACATTCTTGTAACCCTCTTCTACAAGTGCGCTCTTCTCTTGAGGAACGATTACGTCGGCAAGGTTGAATGACAAGCCACCTTTGAATGCCATAGTGTAACCGATGCTCTTGATGTCATCAAGGAATTGTGCAGTACGAGCCACACCACATACCTTAATTACATTACCGATGATATCACGAAGAGATTTTTTGGTTAGTACAGTGTTGATGTAACCAACCTCTTCTGGAACTACCTGGTTGAAGATAATTCTACCTACAGTAGTGTTCTCTTTAATATAGTAGCCTTCTGAAAGGTCTTTAGCGTTCTTAGGAAGTCTTACAGATACCTTGGCGTGAAGAGATACTCTACCCTCGTTATGAGCGATGATAGCCTCTTCAGGACCATAGAATACCATACCTTCACCTTTAACACCCGGACGTGGTTTGGTAATGTAGTACAAACCAAGCACCATGTCTTGAGATGGAACGGTGATAGGTGCACCGTTGGCAGGGTTCAAGATGTTGTGTGAACCAAGCATAAGTAGCTGAGCCTCCAATACAGCAGCATTGCCAAGTGGCAAGTGAACCGCCATCTGGTCACCGTCGAAGTCGGCGTTGAACGCAGTACATGCAAGAGGGTGTAGCTGGATAGCCTTACCTTCGATAAGTTTAGGCTGGAATGCTTGGATACCAAGACGGTGTAGGGTAGGAGCGCGGTTCAGCAATACTGGGTGACCCTTCATTACATTTTCAAGGATATCCCAGATTACAGGATCTTTTCTGTCTACGATCTTCTTGGCAGATTTTACAGTCTTAACAATACCTCTCTCGATAAGTTTTCTTATGATGAATGGTTTGTATAGCTCTGCAGCCATATATTTAGGAAGACCGCACTCGTGCATCTTAAGCTCAGGACCAACCACAATTACTGAACGGGCTGAATAGTCAACACGTTTACCGAGCAAGTTTTGACGGAAACGTCCTTGTTTACCTTTCAAGCTGTCAGATAGAGATTTAAGGGTTCTGTTAGCTTCGGTCTTAACAGCGTTTGATTTACGTGAGTTGTCGAATAGTGAATCGACAGCCTCTTGTAGCATACGCTTCTCGTTACGAAGAATAACTTCTGGTGCCTTAATCTCAATAAGTCTTTTCAGACGGTTGTTTCTGATGATAACCCTTCTATATAGGTCGTTAAGGTCTGATGTAGCGAAACGGCCACCATCTAGTGGAACCAAAGGTCTCAAATCTGGAGGGGTCACAGGAATAACCTTAAGGATCATCCATTCAGGTTTGTTCATGTCTTGTGACTCACGGAAAGCCTCGATCACACTTAGTCTCTTAAGTGCTTCAGCTTTACGTTGTTGAGATGTCTCGCTCTCAGTCTTATGTCTGAGTTCGTATGATAGTTCATCCAGGTTCAAGCCTTGGAGTAGGGTATAGATAGCCTCTGCACCCATTCCTGCGATGAATTTGTTAGGATCAGAATCATCGAGCAGCTGGTTCTCTCTTGGAAGATTGTCCAATACTGAAAGATACTCATCCTCAGAAAGTAGAGCCATACGGCTGATACCTTGTTCTGCAGCAGCACCTGGTTGGATAACTATGTATCTCTCATAATAGATGATTGACTCAAGCTTCTTAGAAGGGATGCCTAGAAGGTAACCGATCTTGTTAGGGGTAGAACGGAAATACCAGATGTGAGCCACTGGCACAGTCAAAGTGATGTGACCCATTCTCTCTCTACGCACTTTCTTCTCTGTAACTTCTACACCGCAACGGTCGCAGATGATACCACGGTAGCGGATTCTTTTGTACTTACCGCAGTGACACTCATAGTCCTTAGAAGGTCCGAAGATCCTTTCGCAGAATAGACCATCTCTCTCTGGTTTATAGGTGCGATAGTTTACAGTTTCGGGCTTGAGGACCTCCCCTGAAGATCTTGACAGGATCTCTTCAGGGGAAGCAAGTCCAATAGTTATCTTGTTGAAATTGCTTTTAATCTTAATCTCTTTCTTAAAAGACATATTGTTGAATTTTCAAATTTCAAAAACAGAGTAATTAATCTAAGCTAATGCTCAATCCAAGTCCGCGAAGCTCGTGTAGGATTACGTTCAATGCCTCTGGAATACCAGGTGCTGGCATTGGATCACCTTTAACTATAGCTTCGTATGCTCTAGATCTACCTACGATGTCATCAGATTTGATGGTCAAAATCTCTTGGAGGATATTTGATGCACCGAATGCTTCAAGTGCCCAAACCTCCATCTCACCAAATCTCTGTCCACCGAACTGAGCCTTACCACCAAGAGGTTGCTGAGTGATAAGTGAGTATGGACCGATAGAACGAGCGTGCATCTTGTCATCAACCATATGCCCAAGTTTGATCATATAGATAACGCCGACTGTAGCTGGTTGGTGGAATACTTCACCGGTACCACCATCTCTAAGGTAGGTCTTACCATATCTAGGAACACCTGCTTTGTCAGTGTATTCGCAGATATCATCAAGAGATGCACCATCGAAGATAGGGGTAGAGAATTTGAGACCAAGCTCTTTACCTGCCCATCCAAGTACAGTTTCGTAGATCTGACCAAGGTTCATACGAGAAGGCACACCAAGAGGGTTAAGTACGATATCAACAAGGGTACCATCCTCCAAGAAAGGCATATCGGCATCTCTAACCACTTTGGCTACGATACCTTTATTACCGTGGCGACCCGCCATCTTGTCACCCACTTTGATCTTTCTCTTCTTAGCAACATACACTTTAGCAAGCTGCATGATACCTGAAGGAAGCTCATCACCGATAGTCAAGTTGTACTTGATACGTTTTAGTTCAGCATCAAGCTCTTTGAATGCGATGATATAGTTGTTGACAAGTTTCTTGATTTGTGAGTTGGCATTCTTGTCTGATGTCCATTTGGTAGCGTTGATATCTTCGTAGTTGATTCTCTCAAGGATCTCACGAGTGAAGCTTTCACCCTTAGGAACGATGTCTGCACCGTAAAGGTCACTTACACCGCTTGATTTTTTACCATCTACAAGGATCATCAACTTGTCAAGGAATTTCTCTCTAAGTGCATTTGCCTTAAATGTAAAGTCCTCTTCAGCTTTAAGAACTTCAGCTTTAGAGCCGCTCTTACCGCGTTTGCTACCCTCTTTAGCTACCCTTGCAAATAGTCTCTTACCTATAATAGTACCTGATAGAGATGGAGACGCTTTAAGTGATGCATCTTTAACATCACCAGCCTTGTCACCGAAGATAGCTCTAAGGAGTTTCTCCTCTGGTGATGGATCGCTCTCACCTTTAGGGGTGATCTTACCGATAAGGATGTCACCTGGTTCTACATTTGCACCGATTCTGATGATACCATTCTCATCAAGATCTTTGGTAGCCTCTTCACTGATGTTAGGAATATCTGATGTCAACTCTTCCATACCACGTTTGGTATCACGAACCTCCATGATATACTCATCCACGTGGATAGAAGTGAAGATGTCTTCTCTTAGGATTCTTTCAGAAAGAACGATCGCATCCTCGAAGTTGTAACCTTTCCAAGGCATGAATGCCACTTTAAGGTTTCTACCAAGAGCAAGCTCACCATTTTGGGTAGCGTAACCCTCAGTAAGGATTTGACCGGCCTCCACCTTGTCACCTCTTCTTACGATAGGTTTAAGGAAGATAGAGGTACTTTGGTTGGTCTTTCTGAATAGAGGCAATTTGTAAACGGTGACCTCAGGGTCAAAGCTTACAAAACGCTCAGCCTCAGTTTGTTCATATTTAACATGGATCTCACGGGCATCAACATAAACCACTTCACCTCTCTTTCTGGCTACTACCTGGGTACGTGAGTCACGTACTACAGGGCCCTCAAGACCTGTACCTACGATAGGAGCCTCAGGTTTGATAAGTGGAACTGCCTGACGCATCATGTTTGAACCCATCAATGCACGGTTAGCATCGTCGTGCTCAAGGAAAGGAATAAGTGATGCTGCGATAGAAGCGATCTGGTTAGGGGCAACGTCCATGTAGTGAACTTTGTCTTTAGATACTACAGGGTAGTCAGCCTCATAACGGCATTTGATTCTCTCGTCAAGGATGGTGCCATCTTCGTTCAATTGAACGTTAGCTTGTGCTACCATCTTATCCTCCTCTTCCTCTGCACTCATATATGTGAAGCCTTCGCTGCTCATATCTACAACACCTTCGTTTACTTTACGGTAAGGTGTCTCGATAAAGCCAAGGTCATTGATTTTTGCGTAAACGCAAAGTGATGAGATAAGACCGATGTTTGGTCCCTCAGGAGTCTCGATAGGACATAGACGACCATAGTGGGTATAGTGAACGTCACGTACCTCGAAACCTGCTCTATCACGTGAAAGACCTCCAGGACCCAATGCAGAAAGACGACGTTTGTGAGTCATCTCTGAAAGAGGGTTGGTCTGGTCCATAAATTGAGACAACTGGCTTGTCCCGAAGAATGAGTTGATAACTGAAGATAGGGTCTTCGCGTTGATCAAATCGGTAGGAACGAATACTTCATTGTCCCTAACGTTCATTCTCTCTTTTATAGTGCGCGCCATTCTGGTAAGACCTACACTGAACTGGTTAGCAAGCTGCTCACCAACGGTTCTGATACGTCTGTTGCTCAAGTGGTCGATATCGTCAACTGTAGCTTTAGAGTTGATAAGTTCGATAAGGTACTTGATGATGGCGATTATATCGTTTTTAGTAAGTACTCTTGTATCAGCAGGAGTTTGAAGGTCAAGTTTTTTGTTCAATCTGTAACGGCCTACTTCACCTAGGTCGTATCTCTTTTCAGAGAAGAACAACTTGTCGATCACATCTCTTGCTGTAGCCTCGTCAGGTGGTTCAGAGTTACGAAGTTGTCTATATGTATAGAATACAGCCTCTTTCTCTGAGTTACATGTGTCTTTCTGTAGTGTATTGTGAATGATGGTGAAGTCGCTGGTGTCCACATCCTCTTTGTGTAGAAGGATAGTGCTTACACCTGACTCGATGATAGCTTCGATCATCTCCTCGTCAAGGATAGCTTCACGATCAACAATAATTTCATTTCTTTCGATAGATACTACCTCGCCTGTATCTTCATCCACGAAGTCTTCACTCCAAGTGTTAAGGACGCGAGCAGCTAGTTTACCACCGATATTTTTCATTAGATTTGCCTTGGTAACTTTTACTTCATTAGCAAGACCAAAGATATCAAGGATGTCTTTATCTGTCTCGTAGCCGATAGCACGAAGTAGGGTAGTTACAGGCAATTTTTTCTTACGGTCGATGTAAGCGTACATGACATTGTTGATGTCAGTAGCGAACTCGATCCAGGAGCCTTTGAACGGAATGATACGAGCAGAGTAAAGTTTTGTACCATTTGCGTGAACGCTTTGTCCAAAGAATACACCAGGACTACGGTGTAGCTGTGATACTACGATACGCTCAGAACCATTGATAACGAATGTACCACGAGGGGTCATGTAAGGGATGGTTCCAAGATATACATCCTGGATAGTGGTGTCGAAATCGACGTGTTCCTCATCGTTGCATGAAAGTTTCAATTTGGCTTTCAATGGAACACTGTATGTTAGACCTCTGTCTAAGCACTCCTCGATAGAATAACGGGGAGGATCGATAAAATAATCGATAAATTCAAGCACAAAGTTCGAGCGAGTATCTTCGATAGGGAAGATCTCTTGGAAGACTTTGAAAAGTCCCTCGTTTCTACGATTCTCCGGTGTAGTGTCTAATTGGAAGAAATCTCTAAAAGACTTCAACTGTACTTCCAAAAAGTCAGGATAATCTAGAAGTGCCTTTGTGGACGCGAATGTAATTCGCTGGTTATTAGTTTTTTGCGACATTGTAAGTTGCTTAGTTGAAAATAAACTTAAAAAAACGACAAAAAGGTTTAGAGCCTTTTATGACTCTAAACCTGAAGGTATTCCCATCTAGGGATATAGTTAAGCTTATTTAATCTCAACTTCAGCTCCTGCTTCTTCCAATGATGCTTTAAGTTGTTCAGCCTCTGCTTTAGAGATTTTTTCTTTAACAGCTGTAGGTGCTTTGTCAACAAGCTCTTTAGCCTCTTTAAGACCAAGACCAGTTAGTTCTTTAACAGCTTTAACAACTGCCAATTTAGCTTGACCAGCTGATTTAAGAACTACGTCAAATTGAGTTTGTTCTGCCTCAGCAGCAGCGCCAGCAGCAGCTGGAGCAGCAACTGCAACTGCAGCAGCAGCTGCAGGTTCGATTCCGTATTCTTCTTTAAGAACTTTAGCCAATTCTTGTACTTCTGCTACAGTAAGATTAACCAATTCTTCTGCAAATTTTTTGATATCTGCCATTGTTGTAATATTTTAAATGTTTTTATTGTTTTTTATTCTTTTTCTGATAGAGTCTTTACAAGACCTGCAATTTTACCTCCACCTGAAGCGGTAAGAGCTGAAATAACATTTCTAGCAGGCGATTGCAATAGACCGATAATGTCACCGATAAGTTCTTCGCGTGATTTGATGTTAACAAGATTCTCAAGGTGTTCTGCACCCACATATGCACATTCTTGAAGGAATGCACTTTTTAGTGCAGGTTTGCCCATTTTAGCACCAAACTCTTTGATAAGTTTAGCTGGAGCGTTAGGAGTCTCTGTAAACATCACTGCTGATGAACCTTTCAATGAAGGAGTGATATTAGCAGCTCCTGCAACATTCAATCTGTCAAGAGCCTTAACAAATAGAGTGTTTTTAACTACAACCAATTTGATACCTTTTTCGAAGCAAGCGCGGCGAAGTTCGGTAGTGTTTTCTGCGTTAAGACCTGCGATGTCTGCAACATAGAAGTTTGGAGTAGCTTCCAACTGTGCTACAAGCTGATCAATAATTTGTGCTTTTTCCTCTTTTCTCATAGTTACTAATTATTATTCAGCTGATGCACTGAGTGATTTACTGTCTACATTGATACCAGGGCTCATGGTTGAAGATAGGTATACGCTTTTAACGTAAGTACCTTTAAGAGCCTGTGGTTTTAGTTTAATAATGGTGTTGAGCATTTCAGCGGCGTTCTCTGCAAGAGCTTGAGCGTCGAATGATACTTTACCAATCGCTGCGTGAACGATACCGGTCTTGTCAACTTTGAAGTCGATCTTACCAGCTTTAACCTCTTTAACTGCTTTACCAATTTCCATGGTAACTGTACCAGTTTTAGGGTTAGGCATAAGACCACGAGGACCAAGGATACGACCGATAGGACCAATTTTAGCCATTACAGAAGGGGTACAGATGATAACGTCTACATCTGTCCAACCACCTTTGATTTTCTCAATATATTCATCCAAACCTACAAAGTCAGCTCCAGCTTCTTTAGCTTCAGCCTCTTTGTCAGGTGTACATAGAACCAATACGCGGGTTACCTTACCTGTACCGTGTGGAAGGGTCACAACGCCACGTACCATCTGGTTAGCTTTACGAGGGTCAACACCAAGTCTAACAGCGATATCTACAGAAGCGTCGAATTTGGCATAAGATACCTCTTTAACCAATTCACAAGCTTCGTATAGTTTATACTGCTTGTTGGCATCAACTTTAGCGTTAGCTATTTTTTGATTTTTAGTTAGTTTAGCCATAGCGTGTGATTATTTTACATCGGCAGGAAATTCTCCCTCTACTTTGATACCCATACTTCTTGCGGTACCTGCAACCATTGACATTGCAGATGCCAAAGTAAATGCATTCATGTCAGGCATTTTGTCCTGAGCGATAGTTTTTACCTGATCCCAAGTGATTGTAGCAACTTTTTTTCTGTTAGGCTCTGATGAACCGGTAGAGATTTTAGCAGCCTCTTTAAGTTGAACTGCTACAGGTGGTTGCTTAACAACAAATGTGAAAGATTTATCGCTGTAAACAGTGATAACTACAGGTAAAACCTTGCCTGCTTTATCTTGGGTACGAGCATTGAATTGTTTGCAGAAATCCATAATGTTCACACCCTTAGAACCTAGTGCAGGACCTACTGGAGGTGATGGATTGGCTGCTCCGCCCTTAATCTGCAACTTAATAAATGCGGCAATTTCTTTAGCCATAATGTTGTTTAATTAATTATTCTTTTACTACTTGAACGAAATTTAGTTCTAAGATTGTCTTTCTTCCGAAGATCTTAACTATTACTTTAAGCTTCTTCTTGTCGTGAAGTACTTCCTCAATTGTACCATCGAAGCCGTTGAAAGGACCATCGGTAATCTTAACAGACTCACCTACGTAGAATGGTGTTACGTTTTCTTCTTCTTGTTCAAGAAGGTCATCTACGCGGCCAAGAATGCGGTTAACCTCAGATTGTCTAAGTGGAACCGGCTGTTTGTCATTCTTATCCTTATCACTCTTTTCTGTAAGGAATCCAGCGATGTTAGGAACATTACGGATGATATGCTGCAACTCACCAGTAAGATTAGCTTCAATAAGAATATAGCCTGGGAAGAAGATTCTCTCCATGCTAACCTTTTTGCCGTTCTTAACTTGATAAATTTTCTCGGTAGGGATCAGAACCTGCGAAACATACTCAGACAAACCAAGTCTTCTGACTTCGTTTTCCAAGTATTCCTTAGCTTTCTTCTCCTTACCACCAGCAGCACGTAAAACGTACCATTTTTTGGTAATTTCACTCATATCTCCCTCAGACTAGTACAAAAGTTGGTAAATAAATGTCATCAAATGCCTGAAACAAAAATCCATAGCAAAGATGACCAACGCGAATATCACCGAAGCAACCATCACAAGGATAGCTGAACTTTGAAGTGAAGCCCATGAAGGCCAGCTCACTTTCTTAGTAAGCTCGGTATAAGACTCTTTAAAATACAACGAAATTTTGCTCATTTTTTTTGTTTTGCCGACACTTAACAATGGAAGCTTTGTCAAAGTATCGCTGTTCAAACAGCTTATGCGTAACCTAAAGCTATTTTGCAGGGGCAGAGAGAATCGAACTCCCATCAACGGTTTTGGAGACCGCTATTCTGCCATTAAACTATGCCCCTAAAAAAGTTCGTAGGCCTGAACCTACGAACTAGGTTTTATGATAATTCTTTAAGAATTAGTCAAGAATTTTAGTTACCTGACCTGAACCAACTGTTCTACCACCTTCACGGATAGCGAAACGTAGACCTTCGTTGATTGCTACAGGGTAGATAAGCTCAACATTGATTTGAACGTTATCACCAGGCATTACCATTTCTACACCTTCTGGAAGAGTGATCTCACCAGTGATATCAAGTGTACGGATGAAGAATTGAGGACGGTATTTGTTGTGGAATGGAGTGTGACGACCACCTTCATCTTTCTTCAATACGTAGATAGCAGCTTGGAATGATTTGTGAGGAGTGATAGTGTTAGGGTGAGCGATAACTTGACCTCTCTTAACCTCTTTCTTATCAATACCACGAAGCAATAGACCTACGTTGTCACCAGCTTCACCCATGTCAAGGATCTTACGGAACATCTCAACACCAGTTACTACTGATTTCTTAGGCTCTTCACCTAGACCAATGATTTGGATCTCATCACCAGTTTTAACGATACCAGTTTCAATTCTACCGGTTGCTACAGTACCACGACCTGTGATTGAGAAGATATCCTCGATAGGCATCAAGAAAGGTTTCTCGTTGTCACGCTCTGGAAGTGGAACCCACTCATCAACAGAAGCCATAAGCTCAAGAACTTTAGCTTCCCATTGAGGGTCACCGTTAAGAGCACCAAGAGCTGAACCACGGATAACAGGAGCGTTATCACCGTCGAACTCATAGAAGCTTAGAAGCTCGCGAACCTCCATCTCTACTAGGTCGATCATCTCAGGGTCATCAACGATATCAACTTTGTTAAGGAAAACAACGATTCTAGGAACGTTTACCTGACGAGCAAGAAGAATGTGCTCACGAGTTTGAGGCATAGGACCATCAGTAGCAGCACAAACAAGGATAGCACCGTCCATCTGAGCAGCACCAGTAACCATGTTTTTAACGTAGTCGGCGTGGCCAGGGCAGTCAACGTGAGCATAGTGACGATTTGCAGTTTGATACTCAACGTGAGCAGTGTTGATAGTGATACCTCTTTCTTTCTCCTCTGGAGCGTTGTCGATAGAGTCAAATGAACGCAACTCAGAAAGACCAGCTTTAGCAAGAACTGTAGTAATAGCTGCGGTCAAAGTGGTTTTACCGTGGTCAACGTGACCAATGGTACCAATGTTTACGTGGGGTTTGTCCCTTTTAAAGGTTTCTTTTGCCATAGTATATATACTTTAATATTAAATTAAATATTTCTAAAACAAATAGAGCCGGTGATGAGATTTGAACTCATGACCTCTTCCTTACCAAGGAAGCGCTCTACCCCTGAGCTACACTGGCTTAATGAGCGGAAGACGAGGTTCGAACCCGCGACCCTCAGCTTGGAAGGCTGATGCTCTACCAACTGAGCTACTTCCGCGATGTACAAAAAAAAAGTGGGGAGAGAAGGATTCGAACCTCCGAAGGCGTGCGCCAGCAGATTTACAGTCTGCCCCAGTTGGCCACTTTGGTATCTCCCCATGACATAAAGTCAATATTTCTTTGTGAGCCGATGGAGGGATTCGAACCCCCGACCAGCTGATTACAAATCAGCTGCTCTGGCCAACTGAGCTACATCGGCGTTGGCTTCCCATGAACAGCACTTGTTTTTTGGGACTGCAAATATAGGCGATTTATTAAAAACTGCAAAACATTTTTTAAAAAAATTCTAAAAAATTATCAGTGCTATCCTATATACTATAAAACTTATCACCCATGCTACCCCCAGAGTGCTTATAATAGAGACAGTTGCCCATTTCCAAGACTTGCTCTCCTTTTTTATGGTAGCAGCTGTTGCGATACATGGAAGGTAGAGCAGTGAGAATATCATGAATGAAAGTGTATTTGCCCGTGTAAAGTGGGGATCTTTGGAGAGCTTGTCTGCAAGGTCGTTCTCAGATATGGTTTCATCTCCCTGGTATAGAACACCCAATGTACTCACAATGAATTCTTTTGCCGATATACCTGTAACAAGAGCAACACTCATCTTCCAGTCGAAACCCAGGGGCTCCATCAGGGGTTCTACAGCGTGGCCGAACTGTTCCAGGTAAGATTCCCTCTGCAGTTCCCCCTCCTGATGGCGAGGGAAGTAGTCAAGTCCCCATATTATAACCACAGCGAGAAGAACCACTGTACCTATCTTTTTTACATATTCTGCTGCTGCATCCCACATTACATAGAGAGATCTTACGAATGAAGGGACGGTGAGTTCCGGCAGTTCGATAGTATAATCCTCAGATTTTGCTCGGAAGAAGATGAATTTGTAGAGCAATGCCACGAGTATACCTATTAATATACTCCCTCCGTAGAGCAGAAGCATAACCAGTACCTGGTGTTCTCTGAAGAATATTCCTGAGAATACCATAAAGACGGGCATTCTGGCGCTGCATGGTATATAAGGTATGGCAAGCATTGTCAATATCCTGTCACTCCTGCGCTCAATGGTGCGTGTGGCCATTATAGCAGGGACATTGCATCCGAAGCCCATGAGTAGGGGGATGAATGAGCTGCCGTGAAGACCGATGAAGTGCATATACTTGTCCATAACGGTGGCGGCACGTGAGAGATAGTTCGACTCCTGAAGGATCGACATGAAGAAGAACAGGATGATGATGTTCGGCAGGAATGCCAATACGGCACCTACACCATCAATAATACCTTTCTGTATGAAATCTTTGATCCATGATTCGGCCATGCTCCCATCCACCATGGATGAGAACCACCCCATAAGTGATTCGATCCAGTTTTGGGGATATGCTCCAAGGCTGAATGTACAGTAAAACATCAGCCATATTATACCTATAAATATAAGAAGACCCCATAGACGGTGTGTAAGTATTCTGTCCACACGGCTAAGGGGTGCTGCTTTGGGTTGTGTATATGTTTGTTGTCCATCTCCGTCGCTGTCTCCACCGCCGTGATGAATTCCACCTGTATGATTGTGTCTGTTATGAATCATCCTAATAGTTTTTGATAATGGTATCGTATATGGCACCGGTATCGTAACTGCATTCGTGTTGCAGTTCAGCCACGCTCCCTTGCTCGATAAATCTGTCCGGGATACCCATGCCTATAAGTTTGTTGCCAAGACCATGCTCAGCGATATATTCTGCCACTGCGCTGTGAAGACCTCCGTATAGAGCTCCGTCCTCTACAGTGATTATGGTGGCTGCTTTTTTGCAAACCTCTGCCAGGATATCCCTGTCGATAGGTTTGATAAATCTCATGTTGTAATGAAGTGCACGGATCCCTTCCCCTTCTGCGCGGGAAACGGCCTCTGCAACTTTGTTGCCTATCGCACCAATGGATAGAACTGCAATTTTCTCTCCGTCGTGCAGCAATTGCCCTTTGCCCACAGGGATCTTCTCCCATTGTTCGTCTCTCCAGGCTACACCTTGTCCAGATCCGCGCGGATATCTGATGACGGTGGTGGGGTATTCGGGAAGGGTGGCCGAATAGAGCATATTTTTGAGCTCAAGCTCATTGAGCGGAGCTGCAATAGTGAGGTTTGGGATAGGTCTGAGCGCTGCAATGTCGAAGCTTCCGTGATGGGTCGCTCCGTCTTCTCCCACGATGCCCGCTCTGTCGAGGCAGATGACAGCCTTCAGATTCTGGGTGGCAATATCGTGGATGATATTGTCGTAGGCACGCTGCATAAAGGATGAGTAGATGTTGCAGACAGGTATCATTCCGCCCGCAGCAAGACCTGCGGTAAATGTCACTGCGTGTGATTCGGCGATGCCGACGTCAAAGACCCTCTCGGGCATCTCTTTGGCCAGGTAGTTCATGCCGCAGCCGCTAAGCATTGCAGGGCTGATCCCTACAATCTTTGGGTTTTGCTTCGCAAGCTGGAGCAATGTCTCGCCGAAGACATCCTGATAGCGTGCTATGTCGCTTGTTTTGGTAGTCCTTTTTCCGGTCTTAGGGTCAAAAGTGCCTGGGGCATGCCATACGGTCTGGTCCTCTTCTGCAGGCTTGAACCCTTTACCTTTGGTTGTGATTATGTGGAGCAGTTTGGGCCCTTTGATATCTTTTAATTTGGTCAATGTCTCCACCATCTGCCCGATATTGTTTCCGTCGATGACTCCGAAATATCTGAATCCCAAAGATTCGAATAGGGGAGCACCCTGGAGGATTGCATTTTTGGTGCTGTTCACGAAGGCTTGTAGCCCCGATCTTAGCTTCGCTGCACCTCCGAGTCTGTTCCAGACTTTGTTTTTAACGGAATTGTAGGTGTGCGAGGTGGTGATTTTGAGCAGGTGGTTGTGGAGAGCCCCTGTATTCTGGTCGATGGAGATCTGGTTGTCGTTAAGGATAACCAATATGTCTGTCTTCATCGAGCCTGCGTTGTTCAACGCTTCGAATGCCAGTCCACCTGTAAGGGCACCGTCTCCGATAACGGCGGTCACTTTATAATTCTCTCCGCTCATCTGGCCGGCTACTGCAAGACCGAGTGCAGATGAAATGGATGTGGATGAGTGTCCGGTGCCGAAAGAGTCGTAAGGGCTCTCCGAGATCTTCGGAAAGCCACTTATACCCTTATATTTTCGATTGTTCTTGAAAGCCTCTTTTCTCCCTGTGATAATCTTGTGGGCGTAAGCCTGGTGGCCGACGTCGAACACAATTTTATCCTTTGGGGTGTCAAATACGTAGTGCAATGCTAAGCAGAGCTCCACTGCGCCAAGGCTGGCACCGAGGTGTCCCGGGTTACATGCACAACACTCAATCATGTACTCCCTCACCTCCGAACAGAGCTGTGCAAGCTCTTCGGTGTTGAGATCTTTCAGATCGAGTGGTGTATTGATCTTGTCAAGCAGGCTCATAAAGACAATTACTCTCTAACGATAGTTTGATCACGGTCAGGACCCAAAGAGATGATGCTGATAGGAACTCCTACCTCTTTCTCGATGAATCTTACGTAGTTCATGAATTCGAATGGAAGCTCTTTCTCATCTTTTGCTTTTGAAAGGTCTTTGTTCCACCCTTTGAACTCTTTGTAGATAGGGGTAACCTCTGCGTAAGTGTCGTAAGGAACTTTGTCGGTCTCCACGCCATCTACGATGTAGCCGGTAGCCACTTTTACAGTGTCAAATGTATCCATTACGTCGCTCTTCATCATGATAAGCTCAGTCACACCGTTAAGCATGATGGCATATTTGAGTGCTACAAGGTCCAACCAGCCGGTTCTGCGTGGTCTGCCTGTGGTGGCACCAAACTCGTGGCCAAGCTGACGAAGTCTTTCGCCAGTCTCATCGAACAACTCTGTAGGGAATGGACCGCTACCAACTCTGGTACAATATGCTTTGAAGATACCGAATACTCTGTCGATGGTGCATGGTGCTACACCCATACCGATACAAGCTCCTGAACAGGTAGTGCTTGAAGAGGTAACGAATGGGTATGAACCGAAGTCCACATCAAGCATAGAGCCTTGTGCTCCCTCTGCAAGAATTCTTGAACCCTCTTTAAGTTTTTTGTTTGCAAAGTACTCTCCGTCTACAAGCTGGAAGCTCTTCAAGTACTCGATAGCATCCATCCACTCTTTTTCGTTCTGGTTAGGATCGTACTCGAAATCGTATTGCTTCAAAAGACCAATGTGTTTGTCTTTTAGAGCCTGGAATCTCTCCTGGAAGTTTTCAGCAAGAGTATCACCTACTCTCAAGCCGTTTCTACCGGTCTTGTCCATATAAGTTGGGCCAATACCTTTAAGGGTAGATCCGATTTTTGATTTTCCTTTTGATGCTTCAGATGCTGCATCAAGGGTTCTGTGGGTAGGGAGGATAAGATGTGCTTTTTTGGCAATAACCACCCTTTCTCTTACAGGAACACCGATAGCTTCAAGTTTTTCACACTCCTCACGGAAGATGATAGGGTCAAGAACTACGCCATTACCGATAATGTTGATGGCATCTTTTCTAAATACACCTGATGGAACAGAGTGGAGTACGAATGACATATCTCCGAAATGGAGTGAGTGACCTGCGTTAGGTCCACCTTGGAAACGTGCTACTACAGGGTAGTTGTTGGCAAGTACGTCTACGATTTTACCTTTACCTTCATCGCCCCATTGCAATCCAAGTACTACATCGACTTTCATAATTGAGTTCTATATTTTAAATTTTGATATTTCGGTTAGAATTAGAATGGAAGATCATCACCCTCGTCCTCTACACTGTTGATGTCAATGATAGGGGTGCTTTTAGGTGCTGCAGGTGCTGCCTGCTGGTATGCAGGTGCCGGTGCAGCAGGTGCCTGATATCCGGTGCTCTCCCCTTTGCGGCCAAGCATCTGGAGATTGTCGGCATTGATCTCGGTGATGTAACGGGTGTTTCCATCCCTGTCTGAATAAGAACGGGTGCGGATTCTGCCCTCTATGTAAAGCTGAGTTCCCTTCCTTACATATTTTTCAACTATCTCAGCCAATGATCTCCAACATACGATGTTGTGCCATTCGGTCTGCTCTTTAGTCTCCCCGTTTTTGTCTTTGTATCTCTCTGTGGTAGCAAGTGTGAATGATGCGGTTACTGCTCCGCTCTCCAAATGTCTTACCTCGGGGTCTTTCCCTACATTGCCAATCAGCATTACTTTGTTTAGTGACATAATTTCTCGTTTTTAAATGACTTGCTAAGGTACAAATATTATGCGAAAACGAAAAATAAAAATGGCGTTAGATATTTTATTTTTGCCATCTCCCTAAAAATGCCTATTTTAGGCCCCCAATAACTGAATATTTATGAGTACTAAAACTAAAAAACTGTTGAACGATAACGGTGTCGCACGTTGGAGTGCACTCGTGCTTATCGCTCTTATGATGTTCTTTGCGTATATGTTTGTTGATGTGTTGTCACCACTGTCCACACTTCTTGAAGAGACAAGAGGTTGGGGTCCGGAGACATACGGAACTTTCTGCAGCTCAGAGTATTTCCTCAATGTATTTGCATTCTTCCTGATATTTGCAGGTATTATTTTGGATAAGATGGGTATCCGTTTTACAGGTATCCTTTCCGGGGCTGTGATGGTGATAGGTGCGTCTATAAAACTTTATGCAATCAGTGATTTGTTCACCCCTGAATCTGGCCTATATAGCTTCCTTAATTCTTTCTGGTCAGACTTTCCCCCTACAGCAAAATTGGCTTCTGTGGGATTTATGATTTTCGGTTGTGGTGTGGAGATGGCAGGTGTGACTGTATCGAAAGCTATTGCCAAATGGTTCAAAGGTAAGGAGATGGCACTTGCGATGGGTCTGGAGATGGCGATCGCACGTTTGGGCGTGTTTGCTGTATTCCGTATCTCTCCTGTGTTGTCAACATATATGAATGAGGCGATGCCTACAGTTGTAACCCCTGTATTGTTCTGCACTATCCTTTTGGTTATCGGTCTTTTGACATATACTGTTTTCACTTTTATGGATAAGAAGCTCGATGCACAGCTTGGTGAGGTGGCGTCTGATGAGCCTGAAGAGCAGTTCAAAGTTAGCGATGTGGGTAAATTGTTTACCAGTAAGACTTTCCTTATCGTAGCAGGTCTTTGCGTACTTTACTACTCTGCAATTTTCCCATTCCAGAAATTTGCAACAGGTATGTTGGAGGCAAATCTTAATATGCCTACCGATAAAGCTGCCAATCTTTTCTCTTGGTTCCCTATTGGAGCAATGATTCTGACCCCATTCTTGGGAGCTTTCTTAGATAATAAGGGAAAAGGTGCCACTATGCTTATAGCCGGTGCTATGTTGATGATTGTATGTCACTTGACTTTTGCATTGGTGCCTCTCAATAACACAATTGCATACGCTGCTATCATCCTTTTGGGTGTATCTTTCTCTTTGGTTCCTGCAGCGCTTTGGCCATCTGTTCCAAAATTGGTGGAGGAGAGATATCTTGGTTCGGCTTACTCTGTGATCTTCTGGATCCAAAATATAGGCTTGATGCTTTTCCCTATCATCATCGGTAAAGCACTCGATGTGACAGGCGGTTATACAGTGCCAATGCTTATCTTCTCGTCACTCGGTATTCTTGCACTTGTACTTGGCTTGTGGCTTAAAGTGGAGGATAGGAAGAAGGGCTATGGTCTTGAAGAGCCAAACATCAAATAGGACAAATCAATCAACAATCAATAAAAAATCTTATGAATAAAGTAGTTAAAACTTTGAAAGAGAGCAAGAGCGCATGTTGGATTGCTTGGGCGTGCCTGGTAGTTCCTATGTTTGCGTCGTATTTCTTCGACGATATGTTCTCTACCATCTCTCACATCTTCAAAAACCCTGAAATGCTTGAGCTTGGCTGGAGCATGTCTGACTATGGTTTCTATGCAGGCGGTTACTCTTTCCTATGTGTATGGGGAGGTCTTATCGTTTGCGGTATCCTTTTGGACAAATGGGGTGTACGTGTGACCGGTTCTATTTTCGTGGGCCTTATGACTTTGGGTGCAGCTTTGGTTTATATCACCATCTCTTCACCTACTATCGTAGCTACAGGCAACTCTCTTACTATCGCTTATGTAGGTTGTATGTTGTTCGGTCTCGGAAGTGAGATCGCGGGTGTGGCTGTGACACGCTCTATCGCCAAATGGTTCAAAGGCAAATCTATGGCGTTGGCTATGGGTCTTCAGCTCTCTATCGCACGTCTTGGTACTGCTGCCGCTTTGCTTCTTTCACCGATATTGGTGGCTGAGTCTGCTGCCGGTTATCCACTTGATGTTACCTGCAAACCTGCATTTATCGGTGTGATGCTTCTTCTTGTGGGCTCTATCGTATGGGCTATCTTCGTGGCTATGGATGCCAAATTTGACAGACAGACAGGTACTACTGACAAAGTGGAGACTGCTGAGGAGGATAAATTCAAATTCTCTGACATCATCAAAGTGCTTACCAATAAACACTATTTGTTGATCTCTCTTCTTTGTGTATTCTTCTACTGCTGTATCATCTCATTCAAGAAATTCGCTACAGCTATCCTTATCCCAAGATTTGGTGGTGAAGTGGCTGCAGAGTTCGAAAGAACAGCATCTACAATGGTATCTATGATTCCATTCTTTACTGTAGTGTTTACCCCTCTATTTGGTAGCCTTGTAGACAAAATCGGTAAAGCTACCACTTGGATGATTACAGGTTCTGTACTTGTATTCTCTGCACACCTTATCATCGCTTTTGCACCTGCACAGCCAATCTTCGGTTATATCGGTATCGCTATCTTGGGTGTAGGTTACTCATTGGTTCCTGCAGCTATGTGGCCATCAGTTCCTAAGATTGTTCCTGAGAAGAATCTTGGTACAGCTTACTCGCTTATCTACTGGATCCAGAATATGGGTATGCTATTGGTTCCTATCTTCGTAGGTGGTATCCTTGAGAGAAATTCAGGTGTTGAGGCAGCCGTTAAAGCAGAGTATATCTTTATCGGTCTTGGTATCGTGGCTATCACAGTATCATTGCTTCTTTTCTTCTCATCTAAGAAGAACCCTCAGCTACAACTTGACGAACCTAACAGGAAGTAGTATAGAAAATATCCCAGGCCGCTTGTGCCTGATGAAAGAGCCACTCTTTACCGCTGATGTAAAGGGTGGTTTCTTTTATGTGGTCAGATGTGATTTGAGGGTCACGATAATTTGCCTCCAGGATCACTTTTTTCTCGAAATTGATCTGTGACACCCCTTCAATGGATGTGGGTAGGGTATAGATGATGAAATCGTACCATTGGGCTATCTCGCACCCTCTCTCAAGTGATACGGAGTCGATATTGTCAAATCCTCCGATAGAGATGAGTCTCTCGGCAAATAGCTCCCCTTTGCGTGGGGTGCGGTTAGCAATAGTCACCTTGCACCCGAGTTTAGCCATGGCGATAGCTGCAGCTTTTCCTGCACCTCCGCATCCTATAATAAGTGCGCTGCGCCCATATTGCGCCTCGCCGCAGTGGGCTGCAATGGTTCGCAGGACTCCGTCGATATCTGTGTTGTACCCTTTAATCCGGGTGCCTTCCTTTTTTAGCAGGTTTGTTGCTCCGCAAAGCTCGCAATCCCTCTCGAGTGTATCTGCCTCCAAAAATGCCCTCTCTTTGAATGGAGCGGTAATGTTGATGGCGTCGTAGCGGTCACGGAATATTGAGATCGCCTCGTTGAAATCGGGTGTCTCGATGAGATCGTAGGTGTCTTGTGTTCCGGGGTGGTACTGGTAGAATAGTGCCGGGCTCTGGCTATGGGAAATAGGGTGACCTATGAGCCCGAAATGTTTCGGAGTGCTCATGGTTACAGGTTTTTGTTTCTTTGTCTGACTGCCTCGTAGCAAAGGACCGCTGCCGATACCGAGACGTTGAGTGAATCGAGTTTGCCGAGCATTGGGATGAGGATCTTGGCATTGGACTGCTCACGCCAGAAGTCGCTCAGCCCGTCGGCTTCTGTGCCGAATACTATTGCGGTAGCGAGGGTCATGTCGATATCGTAATAGGGCTTGGAATCCTGCAGCTGGGCAGTGAGGATCTGGAAATGGCGCTCCTTCAGCCACTGGGCAGCCTCTTGTGATGTGGCTGTGGCGATTGGGAGTGTGAATACCCCCGAGATGCTTGCTCGGATGAGGTTCGGATTGTAGAGGTCGGTGAGGGGATCGCAGATGATCACTGCATCCACACCTGCAGCATCGGCTGTGCGGAGGATGGCCCCGAGATTGCCGGGCTTCTCTACAGATTCGAGGACAAGTACAAGGGGAGCCTTATTGCCCGGTAGGGCAATATCTTCCAGCTTCCGCTCTTTGGTTTTGAACAGGGCTACTGCCCCTTCAGTGGTGCTGCGGTAAGCTATCTTCTGGTATACGTTTGGCGCTACAGCGAAGAGCCCTCTCTGCTCGAGGTGAAGGGTGTGCTGCAACTCTTCAAAGTCCTTAGGATCAATGATGTCAGGACAATAAAATAGCGCAGAGGCGGTAAAACCACCTGCTGCGCAATTTGTTATTTCGCGGATACCTTCTACAGCAAATAACCCCTTTTGTCTCCTCTCTTTCGATTTCTCGAGCAGGAGAGTCAAATCCTTGATTTTAGGATTCTGTGTGGAGGTTATAAGCTCAAGGCCCATAGTATGCTATTTTTCAGGACGCATTTGAGGGAAGAAGAGTACATCCTGGATGGTGGTGGCACCGGTCATGAACATGGTCAGACGGTCGATACCCATACCAAGTCCCGATGTAGGTGGCATACCGTACTCAAGAGCGCGAACGAAGTCCATATCGATGTACATAGCCTCGTCATCACCCTTCTCTTTAAGTTCGAGCTGTTTCTTGAACCTGTCAAGCTGGTCGATAGGGTCGTTAAGCTCACTATATGCATTGGCAAGCTCCTTACCGTTTACGAATAGCTCAAATCTCTCGGTAAGACGGGGGTTAGAGCGGTGTTTCTTGGTAAGAGGTGACATCTCGATAGGGTAGTCGGTAATGAAAGTAGGCTGGATAAGGTGATCCTCACAATATTGACCGAAGATAGCGTCAATAAGTTTGCCTACACCGTAGCTTGGCTGCACAGGGACATTGAGATCCTTGCACACCTGACGAAGCTGGTCTTCATCCATACCCTCTACGTCTACACCTGCATACTCTTTTATCGCTTCAAGCATAGGGAGTCTGCGGAAAGGTGCTTTGAAATCTATTTCGTGGCCTCCGATCTGTACGGTGGTCTTTCCGTGAAGTCTGATAGCTATCTTCTCGAGAAGTTTCTCTACAAACTCCATCATCCAGATGTAGTCTTTATAAGCTACATAGATCTCCATACATGTGAACTCAGGGTTATGGGTCTTGTCCATACCTTCGTTACGGAAGTCTTTTGCAAACTCGTATACACCGTCGAAACCACCTACGATAAGTCTCTTGAGGTAAAGCTCGTTGGCAATACGGAGATATAGTGGAATGTCAAGTGCGTTGTGGTGAGTGATGAACGGTCTTGCAGTGGCACCGCCTGGGATAGACTGAAGGATAGGTGTCTCCACCTCCAGACAGCCGTGCTCATTGAAGTACTCCCTCATGGTGGCGATGATTTGGGATCTCTTGATGAATGTATCTTTGATCTGTGGGTTCACGATAAGGTCCACATATCTCATACGGTATCTGAGTTCTGGATCTGAGAATGCGTCAAATACCTCACCCTCTTTCTCTTTGACGATAGGGAGTACCCTTAGAGATTTGCTCAAAACTGTAAGTTTTTTTGCATGGACAGACAGATGTCCTGTCTGAGTGATGAATGCAAAACCTTCGATACCAATGATGTCACCGATATCAAGAAGTTTCTTGAATACGGTATTGTACATGGTTTTGTCTTCACCTTCGCAAATCTCATCGCGTTTGACGTAGACCTGAATTCTGCCTTCTGAGTCCTGAAGCTCCATAAATGATGCAGCACCCATGATTCTTCTGCTCATAATTCTACCGGCAATCACCACATTCTGGAAGTTGCCCTCTTCGGCGTTATACTTCTCTTTGATCTCTTTGGTAGTGGTATTTACGTGATATTGTGCTGCAGGATAAGCTTCGATACCCAATGCCTCTAGTTGTTTGAGGGCTTCGCGCCTGTTCAATTCCTGTTCGTTTAGGTCTAAAATATCCATTGTATAGTCAGTTTTTGTAATAAAGGGCAAAAATAACTTTTTTTTACCGAATTAGGAATAAAAGTTGTATTTTTGCAAAGATATGGCAGTAGAAAGAAAATGGATAGTCAAAGAGCCGGGTAATCCCGCGTTGGTCCGTCAGCTCTCAGCAGAGCTGGGGATCGATCATGTATTGGCTAACCTTCTGATACAGCGAAATATCAAATCTTACGAAGAGGCGCGTGAGTTTTTCAGACCCGATCTGTCCCGTCTTCACGATCCGTTCCTGATGACCGATATGGAAAAAGCGGTGGAGCGTCTCGATAAAGCGATAAAATCTCAGGAACATATCCTCATATACGGTGACTACGATGTGGATGGTACCACAGCAGTGGCACTCATGTACACTTTCCTTAAGAGATTCAACAGTCATCTCGAATACTATATCCCTGACAGATATGATGAGGGGTATGGTGTCTCATATAAGGGTATTGACTGGGCTGTGGAGAATGGATACACTCTGATCATATCACTGGACTGCGGAATCAAAGCTGTAGAAAAGGTGAAATACGCAGCTGAGAAGGGGATTGATTTCATCATTTGTGACCATCACCTTCCGGATGAGGTGCTTCCGCCGGCTGTAGCTGTCCTCGACCCCAAGAGAGAGGATTGCAAGTACCCTTTTGACGATTTGTCGGGATGTGGAGTGGGCTTCAAGCTTGTGCAGGGTTATGCCCAGTACAAATCCATCCCTTTTGATGAGGTGACACCTCTCCTTGACCTCGTGTCGGTAAGTATCGCTGCCGATCTGGTATCTGTGACTGGTGAAAACAGAATTCTGGCCCATTATGGTCTTCAGAGATTGAACGAGTCCCCTTGTAAGGGTCTATTGTCTGTCATCAAGCTCTCAGGTCTGGAGAACCATAAGATTACAATAGATGATGTGGTATTCAAAATAGGCCCCAGAATCAATGCTGCAGGGCGTATGGAGTCGGGTAGGACAGCTGTGGATCTTCTGATCTGCCGTAATGAGGAGGATGCCAAAAACATCGGTGTCTCGATCAACGAGCACAACAACGAACGTAAAAGTATCGACCGTGAGATCACCTTCGAGGCGATCAATATGGTGAAGAACAGTCCGGGTTTTGCAAGCAAGAAATCGACTATAGTATACAATCCCCAGTGGCATAAAGGTGTTGTGGGTATCGTGGCTTCACGCCTTGTGGAGGCCTATTATCGCCCTACCATCGTGCTGACACAGTCAAACGGATTTATCACAGGTTCGGCCAGAAGTATTACCGGTTTTGACCTTTATACCGCCATCGAGCACTGCTCGGAGTATCTTGAGAACTTTGGCGGTCATATGTATGCCGCAGGTCTTACCATGAAAGAGGAGAATCTTGAAGCTTTCTGCGCCAAATTTGAGGCCTATGTGGCAGCAAAAATTACAGATGAACTTCTCGTTCCCCTTGTAAATATCGATTCGTATCTGGACTTCAAGCAGATCACCCCTAAATTCTTCCGTCTGCTCAAGCAGTTCCAGCCATTCGGCCCGGGTAACCAGTCCCCTGTATTTATTACAGAGAATGTATACGACAATGGCAATGGCCGTAAAGTGGGCTCGGACAATGGCCATATGAAACTCGAACTCATCCAGGAGGATGAACCATACAGACATATATCGGCTATAGCATTCAACCGTTCGGAACATTTCGAACATCTCCATGTGGGTAATCCGGTAGATGTATGCTACTCTATAGCAGAGAACTACTACAGAGGTATAGCCAATATACAGCTTCGCGTAAAAGATATCAAAATCAGGGAAGACCTGTTCTAGCAGTTCCGATGGAGAACCTTTTCAGATACCATTACAGACCCCTTTGTATTTTCGCACTTCATTATCTTAAAGATATAGATGCATCTGAAGATGTGGTGCAGGAGGCTTTTGGTGTGCTATGGGAGAAGCTCTCGGCGGGAGAGAAGGTGGTGAATCAGAAAGGGTACCTGTACTCGGTGGTGAAAAACAGATCTCTTGATATTTTGAGAAAAAAGGGTGGTGGAAAGGGGTCCATCTCTCTGGATGGTTCTGTGGAGGATATTGAAGAGCCCACAGTGGAAGATGCAGAGGTGGAGGCCAGACTGTGGACAGCTATTGATACCCTCCCCGAAAAATGCCGTGAAATATTTCTTATGTCCAAGAGGGACGGACTCAGGCAGGAAGAGATAGCCTCTGAACTTGGCATATCGCTCCAGACTGTCAAGAATCAGGTAAGCAAAGCACTGAAAATCCTTAAAGATGGTGCAGTGAAGATTTATATGCTGATATGCTGCTGACAATTGCATAATTATAGCTTGGTCAGCAACTTGTTGATATACAGCGACTTCCTGTGTTTTAGGGTGGGTGATTTTACCCACCCTAAAACACAGGAAAGTGTTGATTTAGAGTAGGTTACTGACCAAGTGGAGGTGTGGGGTGTCAGGATGAAAATGATTTTTTTAATTCAGAATAGTACTTTTTAATAACTTCTTCGTCTTATAGGTGAAGATATCGATCAAATCTATGTCAGAAAACGAAAACAAGCACTTGGATTTTGTGCTGAAACACTATCGGGAAGGGAAGCTGGATACCAGGAAAGCTATCTCCAGGTTTAATGCAGAGCACAATATTACATCACCTGTTACACCTCATAGAAAAAAGGGTAGGGGATGGATCTATTTTGCCTCGGGTATTGCAGCTGCAGTGGTCCTGGGTGTGATGGTCCGTTTTGTACTGGTCATGACTGCTGAGGTGACTCTGGTAGCACAGGGGGCTAAGGAGGTGTTTGTACTACCTGACAGTACCAAAGTGACATTGGCTGAAGGGGGCTCCCTCTCCTACAGGGAATGGAGCTTCGGAAAGGGGGACAGAAAGGTGGAGCTTACCGGAAAGGGGTATTTCGAAGTGACCAAAGATTCGGACCAACCATTTGAGGTGACTACTGAAAACTCATTTGTTAGGGTATTGGGGACCAAGTTCCTACTGGAGACATTGCCTGTGGCCAAGGTGAGTCTCTATGAGGGGAAGGTCCATTTTGCCCGCACTGAGAATCTTGAAGGGGTGATTCTTTCCGAAGGGATGACAGCCCTTATCCCCATCGGGGCGATCAAGCCAAAGGTGGAAAACAAAGGGAATCCCAATGGTATAGCCTGGATCAGGGGGACATTTATTTTCGAGGATACCCCTCTTAAAGAGGTGCTGCTGACCATCGGAAATTACTATGGTGTCTCTTTCGGTGCTACTGATATGAAAAAGAGGCTTAGCGGTGAGTTCAGTACCGAAGATCTGGACCTGATAATAGAGTTGATCGAATCTGCATTGGATGTAAAAATTGTAAAAATGTAATTCGAAAACGATGAAGAAGATTTTATTGATGGCTCTTCTTATGGTTTCCACTGTGGCGATGGCCGGAAAAGGGGGGACACTGAGGGATAAGCTGATTCTGGTGCATGAGATTTATGAGGTGAATTTTATTCACGATGCAGCCCTTGATCTGGATATCCCCTCCAGTGTGGAGATCGGTAAGGGGATGACTTTGGAGGAGGTTCTCAAGAGACTTTTTGATGGGACCGGGATCAATTGGGATATAAACAAAAGGTATGTGGTTCTGACCAGGGACGGTAAAAAGCCCAAAGACTACGACGTGATGTTTGAGGATGTGTGGAGGGATACACTCTCTATGGCACAGGTTACAGCACAGCTGGAGCAGAAGCACAAGGTGACTCAGACCGGTCTGAAGAGGCTTAATAAGGAGTTCATAAACTCAGGTTTCGCCTTTTTCAGCACTCCTGATGTTATAAAAAGTATCCAGCTCCTCCCAGGGGTGGCGACCGGTACAGAGCTTTTGTCTGGACTTTATGTCCATGGAGGGGACGGAAGTGACAATCTGTTCCTTCTGGACGGAGTGCCCATCTATCAGGTGAGCCATCTGGCGGGGCTCTTCTCCTCATTCAATACTGATGTTTTAGAAAATATTGATTTCTATAAGAGTGGTTTTCCTGCACGTTTCGGCTCGAAGATGTCTTCGGTGGTGGATGTTACCACCAAAGATGGAGATTTTTATGACTATCACGGCACTTTCGCTATCGGACTCATTGATGGCCACCTGCAGCTGGAGGGGCCTATATGGAAAGGTCGTACCTCTTTTAATATAGGCTTGAGGAGAACCTGGATGGAGACCATATCGGTCCCTGCCCTATACTTTTTCAATAAGGAGAATCAGCCGGATGATAAACTTGATCTGAGGTACGCTTTCAGCGATTTCAATGCGAAGATTACCCACAAGTTCTCTCAGAGGAGCATCCTGCGTGGGGCGTTTTATATGGGGAGGGATGTTTTCAATTACAATCAGTACAATTTTAACGAGTATTATCAGATCGGCGATGATGGTATTGCAGAGATAAGCCGCCAGGAGGAGAGCAATGTGGGGCTTCCGATGAACTGGGGCAATACCCTCGGATCACTCAACTGGAGATACGATTTGTCAAAGGATCTCTCTCTCAGTACTACTGCGTACTATACCCGTTCCCACTCGCAGCTTGGGTTCTATTTTGAGGATTGGACCAGTCTGCACCCGGATGTAAGGGAGAAAGGGGGGCAATATGTTAACTCCCTTGTGCACGATTTCGGGATCAATGCAGACCTCTTCCACCGATTGGGGGAGAATCATAAATTGCGCTATGGCGCCACTGCCCAATACCATATCTACTCACCATCATCTGTAATGCAGCAGGAGTTTATATATAAGGAGAGGGCAGATGTCTATGTGGAGGCTGGGGATTCGGCCAATGCCCATATGCAGACTGCAGCTCTGTATGTGGAGGATGAGATGAGCCTTGGGTCGCGTTTGACGATGAATCTCGGACTCCGCTACTCATTTGTCGCTTCGCAAGGGAAGAACTGGCACTCATTGGAGCCGAGGGCTTCATTGAACTGGAAGGTCAATGATTATCTCTCTGCGAAGGCTTCATATTCGGAGATGTCGCAGCCTACGCATCTGGTATCCACAGTATACCTTGATCTTCCGACCAACTGCTGGCTCCCATCGACTGCCACTATCCCACCGTCGAGGTCGAGGGAGGTGGCTGCAGGGCTCTACTCAAACCTGCCGGGGCATATCACACTTAATGTGGAGGGGTGGTTCAAGAAGATGTCCAATCTTATAGAGTATTTCGGGATCAATGCCATATTTCCACCACTTACCAATTGGGATGAGTCCTATATTCTGGGGCAGGGACGTTCGTGGGGTATGGAGACTGAGCTCAGCTGGAAAGGGGAGAAGACAGAGGCCAATGCCTACTATACCCTGATGTGGAACCAGAGGAAGTTTGACGATTTCTACAGAGACTGGTACAGGGACAGGAATGACAACAGGCATAAACTAACCCTTATGCTCAAGCACAAGTTTACCAAGAGGTTTGAGGTCTATGGCGCCTGGAACTGGAGGAGCGGGAGCAGGATAACTGTGGAGTCTCACTATGTGCACGACCCAGCTGCCCCCAATGGCGGCTATCCGATATACAATTCAGTGTATAGCGAGCCCAATAATATGCAGCTGCCTGACTACCACAGGCTCGATCTGGGCTTGAATTTCCATAAAACCACCAAACGGGGAAATCAGAGCATATGGAACCTGAGCATATACAATGCATATTGCAGGACAAATATTGTGTTTGCCTATGTGTCGGGAGAGTATGATGATCAGGGCAATCTGATAAAATATGTGGGGGAGGGGTTGGGCCTTATCCCGATAATCCCCACATTCAGTTATACACTTAAATTTTAGAGATGATGAGAAGATTGATATATATGTTGGGCTGTGCCCTTATGGTATTGGTGCTCTTTTCATGCGAAAAGAAGTTTGACCTGAAGATGGACGGCGAGAAGATTATTTTTGTGGAGTGTTTTCCCGGTATAAAGGATTTCATAGCACTTAAGGTCCTTCCTGCTCTTCCTTTGAACTGTGATTATGACATAAACAGTTTCTCTCCCGATGTGAAGCTGATGGTAAATGGAGATATGGTGGAGGTGAAATATATGGAGCAAGGGGACTCGTTGAGGGGGATTCCCAATGGGTATTGGGTGGCGGAATATGCTCCACTTCCCGATGATAGAGTGAAAGTGGTGGTTAGTGCTGACGGCTTTGAGACAGTGGAGTCTGAGACAGTGGTCCCTATTCCACTTTCGGATTACAAGCTTGATTATGAGGTGTATGATGCTACCCAGGAAACCAAGGCTGTTATAAAACCTGCAGAATATGTGGGCCCTGAACCAAATTATAATTTGTGGCTGAATGTCAGGCTGGAGGTAAAGGATAGTCCAAAGGCCGGAGATGCATACGGTATTCAGTTTGTAAGAGAGACCATATCCACATATATTAACTTTCGGGGAGGAGTACAGAGGGATACCTCTGTGTATTACAGCTCTGGTGTAGTGCCGGATATGTCTGATACCCCACTGCTTCCACAGACCAGTACCGTCCTCAATGTGAAATTTGACGGAATTTCGTGCAATACTTATGACGGTGTCATAATGTTTATGGACAGGAAGTTCAATGGGGGGAATGCAGTATTGGAGGCAGTGAATACCTATAGTCAGGGATTCACTATAGAGGAGAAAGATGAGACCGGGCGTCATGCTCTTTATTCAGAAAAATACAGATATAAGATAAGGATATACAGATTCACATCAGATTTCAGCAGATATGCCTATGCCCAAAACCAGATAGATGATAATGTCTTCGGGGAGATAGGTCTTGCTCCGGCAGGATATGCCTATTCAAATATTAATAATGGTGCCGGTATATTGGCGGGAGTACTTATGTCAGAGACGGACTGGCTTGATTTGTAAAATTTTTATATTTAATATTTGAAATTGTATTTGTATATTTGAAATTGTATTTGTATATTTGAAATTGTATTTCCAGTCCTATGAGCACTTTTTTCAAATATACTCTAGGGATTTTTCTTTTGAGTCTCCCCGCACTGTTGCATTCTCAGCAGCGGTACGATTATTATGCGGAGGCCGGCTTTGATTCACCTGTCTTTAGAGGTGAGATTGTCCAGAGGTATCCTTTCCCTTTTACTGGTACTGTATATGCTTATTCGGATGAGTTTGAAATGGGGGATATCGAGTTCAATGGCAAGATGTATTATGGTCTTATGTTGAATCTCAACTGTTATAGAGGGGAGGTCCATGTGAGGGTCGGCACTACCAAAGATTGTATTGTCTTGAAAAATAGTCTTGTCGGTGATTTTAGCATAGGCAAGAGGAGATATGTGTCATTGAATGGGGAGAGGGAGATAAAAGGGCTTGATGCAGGATATTATCAGGTGCTCTATGATGGAAAGGATATGATCTTGAAGCAAATCAGAGTAGAGTTGTATGATCGTGCGGAATTCCCATCCGGAAACATTACCAAAGTATTTGTCCCTAAGGTCAAATATTGGCTGGTGAAGGAGGGGCAAGTGAGGCAAATCAGGAAAGAGAGGGATTTGCAGCGTGTCTACAAGCCTTTCAAGAGGGATATCAAATCGTATATGAGTCATCATTCTGAGAAAGATATGGACAGTAATCTGGTATATTTAATGTCTATGGTGGAGGGGGCACATTGATTATGAAAAGGGGAGGACTGGTTATTCTGATATTCTTGTTTGCAATTGTGTCTGCATTTTCGCAAACATCCGATTTCCGAAGGAATATCGGACTCGATTCCCTTGTCTCCATAATACAGAAAAGCATTGACCGGCAGATATACTACAATAAAGATGAATCCGGGATTCTCACTTTTACTGTAAATGTGTCAAGTGCCACTCTGATGGAAGATGTTTCCAGGATGTTGAAGGAGAAAGGGTATATTTTTTCAGAGGTGGAAGGGCTTGTTTTCTTGTTGAAGGGCTCACCTGTTAAGGAGGCACTCCCTATGGGATGGTTTGCCTTGGATGAGGAAAAAGAGGGGGATAAAATCGAGTATCATGATTTGTTGGGCGTCTCGGACAATCAGGCCAATTATCAGAATAAGGTATATCAGGTGGGAGACAGTAAAAATAAGAACTCCACCCAAGCGTATCTTAGCGGATATGTCCGGGATTCCAGAACCGGAGAACCTGCTATTGGTGTCACTATTGCCCATTTGAAGTCCAGCTCTTTTGCCCAGTCTGATGCTGCCGGATTTTACAAGATCCTTTTACCTGTGGGTGAGAGTACTCTGGATGTAAGCGGCTTTTCTCTGGAGGACTCACAAGTGCATTTGCAGGTGTATGGTGATGGAACTCTGGATATTACGGTACAGGAGAAGGTCTATGCCCTGACCGGTGCCGTAGTATCTGCAGAAAACACCAATAAAGTGCGCAACAACGAAATAGGTATAGAGAAGGTTAGAATAGAGAGGATGAAGAAAGTCCCTGTTGTCTTTGGTGAAGCAGATGTTGTGAAAATAATATTGACCCTTCCGGGTGTAAAATCGGTCGGAGAGGCGGGTGGAGGATTCAATGTCCGTGGAGGTGCCACAGATCAGAATCTGGTCCTTTTCAATGGAGGTACAGTATATAATCCCTCCCATCTTTTCGGAATGTTCTCCGGGTTCAACCCCGATATAGTAAGTGATATTGAGTTGTATAAAAGCTCTATCCCTGTAGAGTATGGCGGCAGGATATCTTCTGTGCTGGATGTCAATAGCAGGGAGGGTAATAACAAGAATCTGACAGGGTCGCTGGGATTGGGTCTTTTGACCACCAGAGGGCATATCGAGGGGCCGATTACAGAGAATACTACTTTTATTGTAGGGGCAAGGGCTACATATTCGGACTGGATGCTTAAGCTCCTGCCGGAAAATAGTGAATACAATAATGGTGCAGCCTCCTTTTATGATATCACCGCCGGTGTTACCCATCGCTTCAGCGAGAAAAGTTCTCTCCATCTTAACGGCTACTGGTCACAGGATGGCTTCAGATTCAGTGCCGATACCAGTTACAGATACAGTAATGGGAACGGTTCGCTCAAGTGGAGATATAATTTTCACGAAAAGCATACGATGGAGCTGGCGGCCGGTTATGATATGTACAGATATGCTACATATGATAAATATAATCCTGTGAATTCATATGAGATGACTTTCAATATCCAGCAGGTATACAGCAAACTCAAGTTCAAATCTCTGTTGGGCAAGGATCATACACTTATCTACGGCGTGGATGCGATAGGGTATGATCTCTCCCCCGGAAGTTTTCTCCCTTATGGGGAGGAGTCTCTGGTGGTAGCGGATGTCTTGCCGAAGGAGAGAGCTATAGAGGCTTCTGCATATTTGAGCCATAGCTGGAATGTGTCAGAAAGATTCTTTATGGATTATGGCTTGAGGTATTCACTTTTTTCCACTAATGGAAAGAGATACCACCATCCTGAAATAAGGGTCTCGGGACGAGTTATGATTACTGACAATATCTCTTTCAAAGCCGGTTTCAACAGTCTGACACAATATATCCATATGCTTTCCAATACCACCACCATGTCACCTACAGATATTTGGAAGTTAAGTGACAAGGATATCAAACCTCAGGAAGGGTGGCAGGCAGCAGGTGGTTTTTACACAAATCTGTTCCAGAACAAAGTGGAGGTCTCTGTTGAGGGGTACTATAAGCAGATGGAGAACTATCTGGACTATAAGAGTGGTGCAGTGCTGGTGATGAACAGAAATCTTGCGGCAGATGTGGTACAGACACAGGGTAAAGCCTATGGTGTGGAATTTATGCTGAAAAAGCCTCTGGGCAAGCTGAATGGGTGGCTGGCCTATACCTGGTCCAAAACTCAGTTGAGAGAGGTGGGTGACAGGGGTAATATGGCTATAAATGGAGGCAAGTGGTACGATGCTGCATACGACAAACCACACGATCTGAAGCTGGTGGCCAACTATAAATTTACTCAGAGGATAAGTCTCTCTGTCAATGGGGATTATGCAACGGGAAGACCAATAACCATTCCTGTGGCTAAGTATCAATATGACGGTGCTACAAAGCTATACTATTCTGAAAGAAACAGTCATAGGATACCCGATTATTTCAGAATAGATGTGGCTATGAATTTCGACCCTACCCACAGACTGGATGCTTTTACCCACTTCTCATTCACTGTGGGTGTATATAATGTCACAGGCCGTAAGAATGTTTACTCCATCTACTTTGATACCAATAGTGCCGGTGAGGTAAAGGGTCATAAATTATGTATTTTTGGAGCGCCAATACCTTATGTGAACTTTAACTTTAAATTTTAGGGGCTGTATGAAGAGGAGATTTTACGAAATATTGTTTGCAGTGCTGATAGGGCTGGTCTCTGTAAGTTGTGTATACGATTACATCCCAGAAGATGATGAGATACAGGGTCTGGATGTCCCATTGGTAGTGATTGATGGCGATATAAATGTAGGAGATATCACGACAGTGACGGTAGGGTATACTCAGCCATTATTGGGTGAGGAACAGAATACCCTTCCGCCGGGTGTTTCGGTGTGTGTAGAGAGTGAATCGGGGGAGAGATATCCGGGTGTGATGAGAGAAGGGCAGATGAACGTATTTGAAGTGGACACAAGGAGCCTTGACCTGAATGGAAAATACAGACTTGCGGTCTCTGTTCCTGGGAGAGGAAACTATATCTCGTCATATAAGAAAGTGCTTATTTCGCCGCAGATAGACAGTATAACCTACACAGTGGCAGAAGACAGGGAATCTGCTAAGATAGAGGTGACTACTCATAATGAGGATTCAGATGACTTTTTGTACTGCAAGTGGAATTATGTCGAAAATTGGGAGAGCAATGCGGTATATCCTGCCACTCTGGAGTATAACAGATATGAGGATACGATGAGGGAACTGAGCCCTGAAGAGATATACCAGCGCACTTATTGTTTCAGTGAGGCCAAATCAGTTTGGACCTATATAGCCAATACTGAGAAACTCTCACAGAATGTCATATACAAATCCATACTGAATGAAATACCCAATACAGATACAAGGGT
The DNA here is from genome assembly GCA_017546125.1 of Bacteroidales bacterium. Lineage (GTDB taxonomy): Bacteria > Bacteroidota > Bacteroidia > Bacteroidales > UBA932 > CAAGNP01. The sequence goes on along the minus strand of JAFYXO010000003.1, from coordinate 17,471 downwards.
AATGAAGCTGTACTCAATATCTGTTGTCCAGAAAGCACTTGACAGAGATGCATATTGTTATTGGGACAATATCAGGAAAAATACTTCCGGTACCGGAGGACTGTTCGGTCCTCAGCCAAGTGAGATGAGGGGGAATATTGCATGTAAAGAGAATCCGGATGAGGTGGTGATAGGTTACATTAGTGTATCGACTCTGACTGCTAAAAGGGCTTTTATAGATTGGTCAAAAGAGCAAATATTTAAGGTGGACTGTGATGTCGTGGTGGTTCGCCATATGGAGTATACCGAACAAGGAGAGCCGATATACATGTGGAGAAAATACTATAACAGGGGTTATCGGCCTTGGGTATACTATGATTATGATGGTATACCTTCAAAAGATAGAGCCTATTTTGTGGAGAAGGAGTGGTGTACAGACTGCAGAACCTATTCAAATAGTACCAGACCCGATTTCTGGCCAAGATAATATTTAAAAATGGAAGTATGAGAAAAGGAATATGTATATTGGCATTGCTGATCTGTTCATGGAGTCTTCTGTCGGGTCAGGAACGTGTATATGTTTCGACAGATAAGGATGTCTATCTGGTAGGGGAAGATATATGGTATTCTGTCCATTGTATTGATGACGAAAGTGGCAGCTACTCAAACTTGAGCGATGTGGCATATCTGCAGTTTGTTTCAAATGAAGGTGTGGCGTCCACTGCCAAGGCAGCATTGATAAGAGGTAGAGGTTGTGGAAGGTTCAGAATTCCTATGACATTGCCCACGGGCAATTATTCAATAGTGTCGTACACAAAATGTGATGGGGGAGATGCGCAAGGGGAGTTCAATGGAAAAATAATTTCTGTTTTCAATACTGCTGCTACTACAAAAGTAAAAGATGGTGTAGTTAAGGGTAATGGTATGAGAACAGGGAAATTTGTGCTGGAAGCCAGGAGTGATATTAGGATCAATGTTGGGGCTCCATGTGATGGAATAGTCCCTATAAAGATAGAAAATGCCGAAAAGGAGGGGCTCGATATCTGTGTCTCAGTTTTCCATATGGATGAGCTTGAGGAGATGTCAGGAAGTTATAACACGACCTCTCTACTGGAGAGAAAGGGCGATTTTGGGAAGGTCGAGGAGGTGGATTATGCCGGTGAGATTGTTACTGTGCAGGTCGAGGGGAAGGATGGGAGTAGCATGGCCGGCAGGTATGTTTATATGAGTGCCATGGGCAATACTGATGATGTATATATAAATAAAGTGAGAGAAGATGGGACAGTGGTATACCATACAGGAAACATTATGGGCCAAAGGGATTTGGTTTTTGAAGTGGAAGGGTATGCTTCAGATCTCTCATCAGAGCCTGCCGTAAAAATCAAAGAGGGAGAGTATGCCCGGATAGTGCCACAGATTCCCCCCTTGGAGATTGTTCCTGAAATGGAGAGTGCATTGGTGGAAAGGGGGAGACGAATGCAAATATCACGCAGATTTGATGCCGATACACTTTGGGAGATGTGTCAGAAGAAGGATAACTCATTTTTTGGTAATACTTCACCACTGGTGTATAACCTTGATGATTATACCAGATTTCAGAATCTGGAAGAGGTCCTGAGGGAGTATGTCGATTTTGTGAGGGTTAGAAGAACTGGTGGTGTGGAAGAGATAAAGGTGTTGTGGGAATCCCAGACGAAGTGCCTTGCCCTTCTGGATGGTATCCCTGTAAGTGACCATTCGGTAATATTGGGGATAGACCAGCATCTGATCAAGCAGATTGTCGTATATCCTAAAAGATATATGCTTAATCATATTATGTACGATGGAGTCGTGAACTTCATTACTTATAAAGGTGATATGGCCGGTGTCCGTTTGCCTCGCAATGTGAGTATTGTCGAGTTTGATGGTGTCAGCTGGCCTCAAGCTTTTCTGGGGATGAAGGCTGCTTCCGAAAAGGGGTACCCCAATTTTCTGTCTACCATCTATTGGAATCCTATAGTGGAGATACCTGCAAATGGTGAATTTGAGTTCAAGTGTGTTCTCCCTCAGTATGAAGGTAAGTTCAAGGTGGTAATCGAGGGTCTGACAGAAAATGGAAGCGAGGTCTACTCATCCCATATTTTCTAGGATCATAGCAGATTTTTCCAACCTTTCGGTCTGTGTTTACGTCTAATAAGTGTAAACATTAAAAACATTAGAATTATGGATTTTGATTTTTTGATTCCGATAGGCATTTGTGTTGTATTGCCTGTTATGATTGTGTGGCTTGTGATGAGAAGACGTCAGCATGAGATGGACAGAAAAACTGAGGTTATGCTCAAGGCTATTGAGGCGGGTGCCAAGATCGATGCGGGCTTCTTTACAGGTTACCAGGAGGCTCTGACCATTAAGGAGCGTCTTTTGAAACGTCTAACTTCAGCCTGTGTCACATCTTTGCTTGGTCTGTTTATGCTGGTGGGCGGTGTCATTTTTGGTAATGGGATGGGTTGGGATATAGTGGACGGTCCGGGTTTTATTATGGCTGTTCCCGGTGGAGTGTTGTTGGCTATAGGGATTGCTCTCTTTATTGTTTATTTCGTGGGCAAGAAGATGCTTGCCAAGGAGATTGAGGCTGAAGAGAGAAGCATTAAATGACGCAGGAGCGCTTTATAGAACTTGTCAGGGGGGAGCAGGAGTCTTTGCGGAGATTTCTGCTTGCCTTGTGTGAGGGGGACTCATCTTTGGCAGATGATATAGCGCAGGATGCCCTTGTGAGGGCTTATGTGGCGTCAGGTTCATTTCTGGGACTCTCCAAATTCAGCACCTGGCTTTTCAGGATAGCATATAATTGTTATCTGGACCATCTTAGAAAGCCCAGGTTTGAGACTCTTCCGACGGATGCTCCACAAATGTTGTCCGTCCCTTCTGCGGATGAAACCGATGCGAGGTTCAGATATCAGAAACTCTATCAGGCACTCAATATGCTTCAAGAGAAGGAGAAGGCCGTCATTGTCCTCTTTTATTTTGAGGACAGAAGCATAAAGGAGATAGCCTCGATCCTCCAGATGCCATCAGGGACCGTAAAGTACCATTTGTCAACAGCCCGTAACCATTTAAAATCGATACTCCAATGAAAAATGACAATATAGAATCGTTCCTACGGAACAATAAGCCTCAGGTAGAGGACAATCCCACCTTCCTGCTCGAAGTCAGGCAGAAGATTAATGCTGTGGATGGGATCAAGTCGGAGGTGGACAGGCAGAGAAGGACCGGTAGGGTAGCACTTGTCGCTGCTCTTGTTATAGGGCTGCTCATGGGGATATTTGCCATGTTTATAGTCTGGCTTTATCCGGTAACCACCCCAGAGGTGGGATCAGAGCTGATCTCAAAAATTCAGTCTGCCATTGAGTCCTACAAGCAGTACCTTCTTCTTCCTATTGCAGGCTGTGCCATCTTTTTAGGTCTTATATTCGGAAGAGAGGAGAGACGTGTGTTTTAGTGTAACTATAAAAAATAGTTGCATTAAAAGAAAATTTAGTTACCTTTGTGCTATAAACAAATTTGGCATGAAAAAACTGACTAGAAAAGAGGAAGAGATCATGAATCTCTTTTGGGACAATGGGGCAATGTTTGTTCGTGAACTGTTAGGACACTATCAGGAGCCCAAGCCCCATTTCAATACCTTGTCTACAATGGTCCGCACATTGGAGGCAAACGGCTATTTGAGCCATAAGGCCTATGGTAATACCTATCAGTACTTTCCTGTAGTCAAGAGAGAGGACTATGCAGGGAGCACTGTGGGGGGAATCATCAGCAGCTACTTCAACAATTCATATATGAGTGTGGTATCCTCTTTTGTGAAAGAGGAGAAGATCAGTGTGGATGAGCTGAAGGAGTTGATAGAGCAGATTGAGAACGGCAAAAAGTAGCGGCATATGGCAGAATTTTTGACATATCAGCTTAAGGTAGCCATTGCGCTGAGCATATTCTATATGTTCTACCGCCTCTTGCTGAGCAAGGAGACTTTCCACCGTGTGAACCGTATCGTCCTTTTGTCGACAGCGCTCCTCTCTTTTTTGCTCCCATTTTGCGTGATAACATTGCATGATGTAGTGGTTATCCCTGCCGGAGCGGTGGCAGAAGCTGGTACTGCAGCTGAAGTGGTGGCTGAGGGGCACTCTATATGGACCATTGTCCTTACTATCCTCTTTTTTATGGGTGTGGCAGCGGTGCTGGCAAATGTTCTTGTCTCTGTAATCCGAATCAGAAGGATCATAAACGGAGGGAGCCGCGAAGAGATTGCCGGAGGCATAAATCTGATTGTAACCGAGGGTGAAACAGCCCCTTTTAGCTGGATGAAATATATTGTGATCTCCCGTGAGAATTACCACAGCGGAAGTCAGCAGATATTATTGCACGAGAGGGCACATATCGAGTTGAGGCACTCTTGGGACCTGATGTTTGTAGATATCATTACAGCCCTCCAATGGTTCAATCCCGCCATCTGGATGCTCAAGGGTGATCTCCGCATGCTTCACGAGTTTGAAGCGGACGATGCCGTATTGAGAAGTGGAGTAAATATGAAAGAGTATCAATACTTATTAATCAGAAAATCACTTGGCGGTAGCGGATACTCATTGGTCAATAATTTTAATCACAGTACATTAAAACAAAGAATCGGTATGATGTTGAATAAAAAATCTTCCCCATTGAGTACCTGGAAGGTGCTCTATATTGTCCCTGTTATCGGAATTTTCCTTTTGGCTATGGTCGAGAGAAAAATCGAGGTCCAACGGGAGAAACCTATTGTTATCAGTATCATCTCTGAGGATGGTGAATCAAATATCAATATAGATGGAAAGGTGTGTACCAAGGCTGAGGTGGAGAAGATCATATCTGAGAAGATAGAGAATGCCGGTTATGTACCGATGGTGACCATCAATGCATCTTCGGATGTAGAGCTTGGAGAAATTATTGATGTTAAAGATGAGCTTAGAAAGACTAAAGCCCTGAAAATCATTTATGGAACTCTTGGGAAAGAGTAAATTTTGGCCTAATATTTGAAATTGGATTTGTATATTTGAAATTGGATTTTTTCCGTCTAACTATTTTTGTATGAAGCGTTTGTTTGTGGCTTTTGTGGCCCTTGTCCTTTCTGTTTCTTTGAAGGGTCAGGTCGTTATGGATTTCTCTATGTTTGAGAAAAATAGGAATGTGGAGGTGAAGTTTGAACTTAAGGATTCCCAAAGTGAAGAGCCCATCCCCTGGGCCTCGGCATATCTGGTCCCTGTAGGTGATACAGTCATAACCAGTTTTGCTCTGTCGGATGATAAAGGCAAGGTGAACCTTAAGGATGTGCCGGTGGGGAAATATACCCTCAATGTGGAGCTTATCGGATACAAACCATACAAAAAGGTTCATGACTGTACTTCATGGGATGTAAATCTCGGTGTCATCAAGATGGAGGCGAATCCTGAGATGATCGATGCTGCCTCTATCTCAGCGGTGGGTAACCCTATCGAGGTAAAGCAGGATACCATAATATATAATGCTGCCTCATTTAAGGTGGGGGAGAACGATATGCTTGAGGAGCTTTTGAAGAAGATGCCCGGAATGGAGGTTGGTGAAGATGGTACAGTCAAGGTCAATGGAGAGGCGGTGGACAAGATCACAGTGGGTGGCAAGACTTTCTTCTTCAATGACCCTTCGGCGGCTTTGAAGAATCTCCCTGCCAAGATAGTAAACAAGATCAAGGTGGTGGACAAGACCAAAGATGCGGCCGCTTTTACCGGGGTGGCTACAGAGGACGACAAGGAGAAGGTGATGGATATAGAACTCAAGCAGGAGTACACCAAAGGGTGGTTCGGAAATGCCAAGCTTGGGGGTGGTGCTTCGGTCAATCCCGATAAGAAGAATGATCTGGTGGAGGACGGAAAGTTCCTCTATAACGGCTCTGCTCTGGTGACGGGATATACAGAAAAAGATCAGGTAGTGATTCTTGGAAACGGCCATAATGTGATGGATGCAGGAACCGGAATGGTGATGTACACAAATATAGACGGCACAGAAGTATCCGATGACTACTCTAAAATCAGAGGCCTTACCACCAGTGCGCAAGGTGGTGTCAACTATAATACAGACAGAATAAAAGGGGTGGAGACCAATGCCTCTGCTATGTATAAGAACAACACCAAGGACAGTAAAAAGGTCTCTTCACGTATCTCGTTCCAGCCCTCTGGTGAAAACCTCTATACCGATACCAGGTACACCGGTTATGGGGTGGAGAATGGTGTGAATGCTTCTTTGGAGTTTAAGAATAAGGAGAAGAAGAAATACTCTTTTGAATTCAGGCCAACATTCAATTACGCACGCAACAGGGTGACGGTATCCAATCAGTCACAGACCTATACATCCGGTGCATCTCTCAACAAATCCACATCTGATGTCCAGGCACACAATACCAAGACAGCGACAGGTGGCTGGGCCGATTTTGGAGTCAGGGATTTGGGGAAAAAGAATAGATCGCTTACAATCTCTCTCGATTATAATATCAGCAATCAGAATGGGGATAAGACAGAGAAGACACAGGTGGAGTATACATCCTCTACAAATGTAAAAAATATCGACTATGATATCAAAAGGGAGTACTACCATGCAGGTGGATCGGTCAGCTATGTAGAGCCTATATCCAAGAGGTGGCTTTTCAGAGGGAACCTCAGCTCAAGTGTCTCTATCAACAACAATTCTGAGATGGCATATTCTGCTGGTGTACTTGACAATTATTACTCATCAGCCAATAACAGTCGCTATTTGAGGGAGGCGGTTTCTTTACTGTTTCAGTACAACAACGACACCACCAATGTCCAGTTCGGTCTGAAAGGTGATATGGTTCAGAATGTGATCAATACCAGATCTATGGGTGTTGAGACCATTACCGGTAAAGGGGAATGGCTGTATAACTGGTCGCCATTCTTGAGTTACAGATATAGGAAAGGTGAGAACAATCTCTATTTGTATTATTCCGGTTATACCCAGACAGTGTCGGGTGACAAAGTGATCCCTACACTGGATATCTCAAACCCTATACAGATACAGGCAGGAAATATCTATTTGAAGCCCACCTTTTATAATAACTTCAGTGCCACTTATAGGGTGAGCAATAAGAAGTCCTTCTCATACTTTTATATCAATGTATATGGAAATCTCGTATCAAACCCCATCGTTACAGCCAGCTGGTTTGATGGTGAAGGTGTGAGATATGGTATCCCGGTGAACTCACGCAAGCCGGGGACAACTGTCTCAAGCAATATGAGTTTCAATAAGTCTTTTGGAAAAGATAAGAAGTTCTCAATGTCACTGGAGGGATATGCTTCGTATACAGCCAATACAAGTTATCAGTCAGCAGGGGAGATGGAGGGGCTTGATCTGGATAACTTTGATTATTACAAGTTTATGGAGAGTTTCTGGGGTGATGAGTCAGGAGATCTGTTCTATAGTGGAAAGAGTGGATTTCAGGAGAGCAGGACCAATACACTTTCATGGAGTGCACGTACCTATTTCAAGTACAATGCAGATAAACTCAATATTTCCCTCTCAGCCGGGACACGTAACAGAATATCCAAGTATTCACTCGATCCTAAGGCCAACCTTAATACATGGGATCACAGTTTCTCCGGTGATGTCACCTATAAACCGGGTAAAGGGTGGGAACTGAAGAATTATCTTGGATACACATTCTACAGAGGATATGCGAACGGGTATGGAGATCCTTCCTTCAATTGGAATCTCTCTGTAGGGAAAAGTATCAAGGCAGTTACCCTATCGCTGTCTGTAAAGGATATCCTCAATCAGACCAAATCCCTTAACAGGTACACATCTGATGAATACACTGAGGATACATACTCAAATGTCCTTGGCCGTTACTTCCTTTTCACAGTCTCATTCAACTTCGGCAAGATGAACGCCAAGAAGAACTCCCGCGTCCAGAACGCAATGTGGAATATGATGTTCTAAAACGGGCACGGTGTTCTAAAACGGGCACGAAAAGCCGTGATTCTGTGCCCGATGTGTGAAAAAAATGCACTTTGGGCACGAAAAGTGGCGATTCTGTGCCCAAAACTGCGGCATCCCTCTCTAGGTCTCTCTTTAATGTTGTGTGGCGAGGAAACAATCCCTCCCACACCTTAGGTGCGGGCTGCTCACTGTGACCATCCACAGGATGCTCACTTGTCGCTCACGACCTCTGCGGCCAGAGGGGTAGCACGGTTTCCTCTTTCCACACAACATTAAAGAGAATTGCCAGTCGGAAAGTGCTGATTTTATTACAGGAAGTAAGTCTTGCGGGCGAGGCGGGTGTAGAGTGGGGTGGAAAAGAGATAGCTACTAATGCCTGCTTTGTACTCGGCATTGTAGCGGTGAAATTATTGGGAAGCGTTCCTCGGTGGTTATATAAATCCGCTTTGAGATAATATAATCCCTTAAAGTGTATTTATTCCAAAAACGTGTGGCTGATTCGTGTATATAGAACAAACGAGCATCTAAAGACTTTGCCTTTGTTATAATCTCAATATGATGGCTAAAGCCGAAAGCAACATTTGCTCGTTAAGCTCCGAATCGCTAACTGCAGTTAGCGTTTTATTTTCGTCAGCCATTGGTTGGCGATTTATAATAGGCGTATGTTCGTTGCCGAGAATCCACGAAGTCCAGGCAGCATTTATTTTTGAATAGGTTCTACATTGTAACCTGCTTGCTTTAAAAGGGTAATCATCCCTTTTTCTCCAGGAAGATGTCCTGATCCAACAACAAACAAAGAGGATTGTGCTGGAACAAGTTCCACAATCTGTTTTTCCCAGTTCCGGTTTCTCACTGATACAAGAGCGTCATATTCATAACCGGTCATCTGCTCTTTAAATACATTCCATAAGATATCAAGATTCTGAGACTTGTACGCAGCAGTAAGTTCAATCAGCAACTCTTTACTGTTGCTGTTTTGTGCCATTTCCAATAAGGCATCAGCTTGCTCTTCAAGTGAATTGCCATATAGAAGATTCATCTGGTAGTCCATTGTTTCAAGTCCTCCAACTTTCTTCCCCTGGCTTACGGCCAATGTCTGCATGTATTTGTCCATGGCAGTCATTGATGCAATATCTGGAATAATGTCCATAAGGATCTTGTTCTGCACAGTAACCATTATGGTCATGGGTTTCATTGCTGAAAACATTTTTAACTCTACACCTACAGTCTCCTTCAAATATGTATCCAGCAGAACCTTTTCTTCCTCGCTGAATAATGAGGACAAAGCAGTGTCTGCAGGCATCATCATCATTTTCTGCATATTCTGCATCTGGGCGGGGCTCATCTCACCCATTTTAACCATATCAAACTCCCCAATCACAAAATCCACCTCTTCAAAAACCTTCATCAGACCGGGAATGGAATCACAATAGGTAAACGGAACTGCGTGATGGGTACCCAAAATATAAGAAGGTTTTTCAATTCCTCTTCCCGATATTTTCCAGAGGAGTTGGGCATTGGCAGATTGCGCTGCAAACAGCACAAAGACTATAATTACAAACAAACGTCTCATATCCGTTATTTATTTGTCAATATCATTGGAGATTTCATCCAAAATGCCTAGTGCCTTCTTTTCTGAACGCAGATGGATAATACTCATAATTACCAAATAGCCAACCAAAAGGATAATACCTTTAGCGGAGTTTATTGGGTGTACACGGAAAAATTCCCACACAAAGGCACCTATCCACACGTAACCCACTACAATTGAAAGTAGAGTAGTTTTTGAAAGAGAGCCCTTGAGCGCTTTCAATTGGGTATGGAATTCCTTTATATCACCATTGAAATCCAGAGTTCTGGATTGCTGGAACTTCTTATATGCATATAGTCCCACCTCTATTATGCACGCAACAATTGAGAATACCACTGACCATTGGGCCATTCCGTAGTCTGTTGCCTGCTTGGTGATCAGCCAGCCTCCCAACACTATCCATGCAACCATTGGAACCCAAATGGCATGACGGTTATATTTCTCCATTTTTTCTCTGGCACAAGAGCGGAGAATTCCGTCTGTAACAATATTCTGCTCATCCAATCTCCTGGAAAGGATATTGAACTGCTCACGCATCTGCTCAAGCTCCTGAGATATTTCAAAATTATCTTTATTGTTCATCTTGTTCTGTTTTTGAAGGTTCTACATCTGTTTAAGTTTCTCCCTTATCCTCACCAGCTTTACGGAAACATTGTTTGCTGTTATTCCCAGGATTGCACCAATCTCTTCATAACTCATGTTCTCCAGCCACATGAGGATGATGCTCCTGTCAATGAATCCCAGTTTGTTGATTCTGTTGTAGAGCTGTTTTATCTGTAATGAATCATCATCGGTATCCTCATACAGATTGAAACTTACATCCAACGGCAAGGTTGGAATCTCCTTTTTCTTCTTTTTTGTGTAATTGATACAGGTATTCAGGCTCACCTTCCATATCCAGGTGCTCAGGTGTTTCTCCCCCTCAAAAGACTTGAGGCCGTTCCATATATTTATAAGTATATCCTGGAACAAATCATTCACCTGCTCCGTATCCTTGGAGAACATATAGCAGACCGTGTAGATCCTCCTTTTGTTCTCCCGCACAATTCGCGCAAATTCTCTCTCGTTGTTTTCCATAAATCAGGTTGTGTGGATTTGTTTTTTACGTTAAACAACAAACCCTCCAAAAAACTACAGCAATTTGGACAAAAATAATTATAAATTCAAATGAAATACCTAATCTTTTGGCTGGGACACTTGTTTACATAAGTGAAATAGTTTTTTAAGTTAGGTTAAGTCGGGCAGGCCCCGCCGTCCCGGGATGGGATTGGGGGCTTGTTTTTTGTCTTTTCTGGAAAAATTTGCGCCAAGACAGTTGCGCAGGGAATGCAGGCTGTAGGCCCCTGTGGATAGCGTTGGTTGCGCCACTCGTAAGGTTTCTCTACGGGTGGTGCAAATGATATGGGCTGGAGGGTGCTGTGGAGGGGTTTTGCTGCGCCACTGGCTTGGGGAGAGGGGTGATTTGCTCGCACTGCGTGCTGTGCATCCACTCTTATGGTGGATTGAGGCTCCGGCATTCCCCGCCCTCCTCGCCGGGGGGGGGATTTGGCCTCCGGCATTCCCCACTTCGCCAGGGGATTTTGCTCGCCCTGCGTGCTGTGCATTCCCCACTCCGCTGCCGCGGGGGCCCTTGCAACAATTGAAAAAAAGTCAAGAGTGCTTGCAGCACTCTTTGTTTTTTTTGTACCACGTCTTCCCTTATGCAAGCAAGCTTGCAACGGTCAGCCGGGTACAAAAAAAGCCTCCAAGCAACGCTTGGAGGCTTTTTTCACTATTGCGGTGAGAGGGGGATTATAATATAGTATCCAATAGCCTCCAGAATATATTGAAAATCAATATATATTTTCGTATATAGGTATTTGAATAGTCATAAATTTGGGGTACTTTTGGGGAACTTTTATAAAAGGTTCAACAATGGAGATAAAACGCAAATACCATTTCTCACTAAAACCATACGGAAAGAAGAAAGATTACTTTCTTATTCGTATAAGAGTTGCCTATCCTGGTAACCGGGTTGATTTTTCTACTGGCTGTAACGTTTTGACTGAAGATGCGTGGGATCCAAACCTGCAAGTAGTAAAAAAAGGTTATATCAGCGTTAAAGGGGCTAAAGCTAGTGAGCAAAATAAAGAGTTGGAGAAGATTGTCAAAATCTTGGACGATTGTTTCAAATATTTTGAAGTTAATAACCGTATTCCCACACAGCAGGAGCTAAAAGAACGAGTAGACGACCAGCTTATTGGAAAATATCGCCCTGAAATTAAAGAAGAGGTTGTTGAGGAAATAGTTAAGCCAAAAACTTTTTGGGAAGTATTTGATGAATTTGAGGAAGAAAATGGTGTAAAGAATGCATGGACAAAGGCTACATATGAGAAGTTTGCTGCATTACGGTCTGATTTGAAGCAATTCAACAAACTACTTTCATTTGAGGATCTTACAGAAGTAGGATTGACAAAGTTTGTGTGTTATTTAAGGGATAAGAAAAAAATAGCACCTCCTAAGAGTGGAGAAGATGAAACAGGTAAAAAGAAAGGAGAAAGAGTAGGACTGAAAAATTCAACCATAGATAAGAAGTTGAGTTATTTGAAATGGTTTTTGAAATGGGCTACTATCAAAGGATATAATACCAATCAGGCATATCAAACGTTTAAGGTAACTCTTAAGACTACTCAAAAGACTGTAATTTATCTGACTAAGGAGGAACTCAAGAAAATTAGGGACCTCAATATATCTCAAGAGAAACAGTATCTTGAAAGAATACGGGATGTCTTTATGTTCTGTTGTTTTTCTGGTATAAGGTATTCTGATGTATATAACCTAAAAAAATCAGATGTAAAAGAGGGAAAAATAGTCATCACGACGGTTAAGACCGCAGATTCACTTACAATAGAGTTCAATAATGAAACAGAACGGATTATCAATAAATACAAAGATATCCCACTAGAAAACGATAAAGCTCTTCCGGTTATAAGCAACCAGACAATGAATTTCTACCTTAAAGAGCTCTGTAAGTTGGCCCAAATTGATGAACCTATAAGATTGACAAATTATAAAGGGAATCAAAGGATTGATGAGGTAAGGCCTAAGTATGAGCTGATAGGGACACATACTGGAAGAAGAACTTTTATAGTAAATGCTTTATCAAGAGGTATTGCTCCTAATGTAGTTATGAAGTGGACAGGACACAGTGATTATAAGGCTATGAAACCATATATTGATATTGTTGACAGTATTAAAGCCAGTGAAATGGCTAAAATGAATTTTTTGGATTAAAAGTTAGTAATATGATACGTACTTTTTTTACAGTTATAGGAGCATTAAAAGCTCTTAACATATCGTGTGGTAAAATAGAGTTTGACAAAGAGCGACTTGATTATTATTTATTAAAAGAGCAATCACAATCTGCTAGAGCAATTTATAAACTTGAACATATCGATCCTGAGTTGTTTTTTATAGAACTTCAATGCACAGTTGTTTCTTTGGAAAAATATGACCATGCATTAGCCATTTTCATATCTGAAATAAAAAAGTATATAGAATGGTTTAATATTCATAGAGAGGAAGTTGCAAAATTTACTACTGATTATGCGATACGTGATTCGGCTGATAAGATAGTCTGTCGGGAAGAAGGCATTCATTCAAGGTAAAAATCATTTGAAAAAACAGTTAACGCAATATTAGATGAAAGGCAATACGCCAGAGAACTTGTAAATGCCTACAAAGAGACAGGGAAAGTTGGATATGGTTATAATCTTCTTACTGAGGAAGAAAAACAGTTAATATCTGAACCTTTAAGTGAATATAAAAAGCACTATGGTGTAGATGAGGTCAACTTAATGGAGGTATACAAGAATTTTTCTGAGGGGAAAGAGTATGAACACTATATTCATGTAGAAACTGAATATCAAGACTTGCGTCTAAAACGGTACGATATACTACAAAGTTATATAAAGGAGATAGAAGAAGATTTACACACTGCTGTGACGGCAATTTTATGGAAGTATTTAGATTATATACAGGAGTCATATAAGACTAATCCGCCAACAGTAGAAGAAATTGTGAAGGTTAATCCAGGCAGAAAGCCATTGGGGGTCTATAATAGTTTCAGAGATATGTTTCTTAATGAGGATGCATTTATAATAATTGATAGATATATCCGAAAAAAAGGTTTATTGAACACAGGAGAGGCAGTCTCCATTTTTGAAGCAATAAATAAACCAAACGATAAAATCATAAAAGAATCACGCATATCAAAGACGCATTACGGCCAACTTTTGATAGGAGAATATGGCAGTATATGTACCTTTACTCAAGGTAAAAGCGTTGTTGACGGAAAAGTTTATGATGATATAGTTAATGAAATAAGAACTATGCTTAAAAATCAGATGCCGCAAAAAACGGATAAACCATTTTAACTATTTATTCGCCTTAGCAACAGTTGTTTATAAGCAGCACTCTATTATACATTTGCAGCCATGGAAAGCCATACAAAATGGATTCCATGGTTTTTTTACGTACAACTTTTAATTCATTTATCATGGATAGCAACATCTCAAACTTACTTTCAATGTTCATTTGTCAAATGACAGGTGAAGATTTTCTAAAGCTGCATTATTATGCAAACAATACCCAAACTCCTAAGACTCCGCAAACAAAGTATGCATACGGCATTCAAGCACTGAGCGAATATATCGGATGCTGTGAAAGTACCGTATATGAACTTAAGAAGAAAGGGATATTGGATAAAGCCATTATTTCACATGTGGGAAGAAAAATAGTCTTTGATGCAGAAATGGCTCGTCAACTGGCGAGTGAGTATCAAACAATACAAAGACAGAAGTAATGTCTGGAAAGAATTTGAGAGAATTCCCTTTAGCCATATTCCCTCAGCAAATAAGGGAAATTATTGAAATCACCTCTGATGAGTTGAATTTCCCTGTAAGTTATATTGCGGCCTCCCTCTTTCTTGCGGTGTCTGTTGCAATAGGCAACTCCAGATATCTCAAAGTAAAAGAGGGATGGAAAGTAAAGCCAATTTTATACATGGCACTATTGGGTAAACCTGGTGCGGTAAAAACTCATCCTATAAATTATGCGTTGTCTCCTTTTAGAATGTTGGATAATGAAACATTAGCCAAATATGCAAAAGAATTGGAAGAATATCGTGAAAATTCCATATCAGGACGAAAGACAAAGCCAAAAGCTAAGCAGATAATTGTAAAAGACTCTACAATTGAAGCTATAACGAAGGTATTATTAATGAATCATCATGGCATTTGTATCCACTATGATGAACTGAATGGATGGTTCAATTCATTTAACCGATATCATAAGACGGGTGGCGATGAAGAGCAATGGTTGAGTATGTACAGCGGCGATGCCATAGTTGTCAATAGGAAAACTCAAGATGATATACTATCTGTCCCCAATCCTTTTGTTTGCGTCATTGGCTCCATCCAACCCAATGTTCTAATAAAATGCTTTAAGGGACAAAAAACAGATAATGGATTTTTATTCCGAATTCTATTTGTAGAAAATTCATCTGAAGACGAGGCTGTATTATGGAAGGATGATGATCTGCCATCAAACTCTCAAGAAAAATGGAATCAGTTTTTGATGGAAATACTCAATTCATCACTACATAGTGAAGAAGAAAATAACGCTTTAGAGTACACTTTTGATGAATCAGGATGGAAGCTTATAAAACAATGGCAGAATAATATGGAGAACGAAATAACTGATAAAGGAGAAGAACATGACATAGCCATATTTAGAAAAATTCAGGATTATGCACTCCGCTTTTGTATTCCTATACATGTTATGCACAAAATAAAATCTGACAATAGGAAAATTGATTGCACCACAGTCATAAAGGCCACAGAACTGGCCGAATATTTCTACTATAATGCAAAAAATGTTTATGATCTGATTCATTTTTCATCTAGAGAAGATTTGACAAAATTGCTCAAACTGTCAGAGATGCTGCCAACTGTCTTTACCAGGGAACAAGCTATTATTGTTGGTAACACACTGGGGTTATCCAGAAGTACAATTTTTCGTCATATTAGAGGAGATGAAGATGATTTATTCTTTAGAAGATTATCTCATGGCAAATATGAAAAGAAATAATATCAAGTGAGACTTTGAGACTTTGACACTTTGAAATTTTCTGAAAGTCTCAAAGTCTCAAAGTTTCACAATTATAAAATTTTGTTGCTCTCCATTCATTATTGGACAATCTTTTTCTTTTTTTATGATGTAGATGTTTAATTCCAACCCTTATGTAAATGGGGGTGTAGCGCACTATACCCCTAAAGGGGTGTGCGCTCCTTCGGAGGGCGCAATTCACAACCTTATTGTTCATTGCCAAACATCTCCCCGGGAGAGTTTGTATAAAAATGCCACACTATGACAAAGTCAACATCAGCACACATGTGCCCCTGTAAACTTGGATCAAGTGAAATCCATAACAAAAGAGAGAAAGAACTCTCTTATGTCAGGAGCGAACTCAGCAATATGAATGAGCAGAAAATCCTGCAATCAATATCTGAAAGGATGGAAAAAATACAACAGGTATATCACCAAGTTACAGGGCAAAAACTGCAGCCATCTGCCAATCCCATACAGGAAACTGTCCTGGTCATAGATTATGACACAACTATGCTGCAAGTGGAAGCTTTCGGAGAGCTATGCAGACAAGAATTGGGAATTACTCCATTTCAGTACTACATACATAGGGATGAAGGGCACTATGATACCAAAACCGGAGAATGGAAACCAAATTATCATGCACACATTCTCTTTGATATAACCAGCCAGGAGCACAAAATTGTAGAACGTACTGTTAAAAAGAACGGAAAAAACGTTAAAGGTCCCGACGGGAAACCTCTAAAAAAGAAAGTTGACAGTTATGGTAAAACCATAAAGCTTACACCATCTGATATGTCAAAAATGCAAGATCTGGCAGCTCAGGCAACCGGATTGGACAGAGGAATATCAAGTGATAAGATACACTTGACAGCTCAACGCTATAAAGCAGAAGTACTACAACAGGAGCTCAGCCAACTTAAACAGGATCTTGAAAAAAGAAAAATAGAGAATCAAAGTTTGACAATGGAAAACTCATCATTGAGAAAAGAGGTTGCAGCGTTGAAGGTAGTAGAAACTATAAAATCAACCACAACCAATGTCCTCAATAGAGTAGCTGACAGTGTGGGAGTTTCTCCGAAGGTAAAGCAACTTGAAGAATCTTTAAGTATTACCTCCTCCAAGTTAAAATTGGCACAAGAACAGATAGATGACCAAGATGTAAAAATAGCCACACTAACAATGGAGAATGCCACAATAAAAAGAGATATTGCCTCAATGTCCAATAAGGTGACAGAACTTTCATCACTAAATATCCGATTAAGGAAAGCACTGGAAAAGACAATATCTTTCTTATTCCAAATCGTTCCTGACGTATTGATGCCTGATTCGCTTAAAGAAACGATAAAAAACGCACTGGGAGAAAAAGGATTGAATAGATTATGTAATCTTACAAATAGTATCCGTTACAAGAAGAAAATATAGATAGGAATAACCTATTCAACTATTACATAACTAATTTGTCTATAACATATTATATAGACAAAATTTAAGATGATGTATTGATTATTACAAAAATGTAGTATCTTTGCATCATAATAAGCAGTTAGCCGCAAGGCTAAGTTAAAGTAGAATTAGGTATCAGCCCTCACTGATGCCTTTTTCTTTTAAGATACCCTCCTAGAAATAAAGCCGAGGGCGTACTCTATATGAAATCCGAAGTTTGTTTTACGAACTTTAACTGAAGACACTAATGTCAAAAAACTGCTTATTATGAAAACAAAACTTTCGATTCAGGTAAGACTTCGCATTGAAGTTGGCT
>JAFYXO010000028.1 GCA_017546125.1 Bacteroidales bacterium | reverse complement strand
TTTTCCTGTGAACATAGGCAAACGGATCAATTGGTCAGCCCAAAGTTACGATTCAAGTCGTGTACACGAAAAAAACCTTTGTAATTAACTAAAAATAAAACAATTATAAACTTTTAATAGTCCCTTAACGGGACACTAGTGTAACTTTTTAATTATAAACAGATTATGTATTGGACACTCGAACTTGCATCAAAACTTGAAGATGCACCATGGCCAGCAACCAAAGATGAGTTGATTGACTACGCTACCCGTTCAGGAGCACCACTTGAGGTTATTGAAAATCTTGAAGATCTTGAGGACGACGGTGAGACTTACGACAGCATCGAAGATATTTGGCCAGACTATCCAAGTAAAGAGGATTTCTTCTTTAACGAGGACGAGTACTAGTAGAATAGATCAGACGACCTGTGAGAAACCCTGGAAGCCGTATGAGCTTTCAGGGTTTGTTATTTTAGTTTGAAGTTTTAATTTTTATATTTGTAGTCAAATCAAATCTGATCAATATGAAAATTGTAGTTGCCGGGGCAGGTGAAGTGGGCAGTCACTTGGCCAAGATGTTGAGTTTTGAGAGACACGAAATAGTAGTGGTGGATGAAAATTCCGAGAGACTTGACCGTGCTTCTGAAGGGGCAGATATTGTAACCATTCAGGGGCATCCCACATCCATATCCACACTTGTGGAGGCAGGTGTACCTACGGCAGACCTTTTCATTGCGGTAAGCCCATCTCATGATCAGGATGTGAATATAGTAAGTGCCTTGCTTGCAAAAAAACTCGGTGCAAACAAAGTGACAGCCAGAATCAATAATGAGGAGTACCAGACAAGTGAGAACAAACTGTTGTTTACAGATCTGGGTATAGATTCACTCTTCTATCCTGAGAAGATCGCTGCCAACGAGATCATCAATCTTTTGAAGCAGACAGCCACATCGGAGTTCATGGACTACTCCCATGGAAAGCTTCAGATGGTATCTTTCAAGGTGGAGGATGGTGCCCCTATTGTCGACAAGACTATGGGTGATTACTATTCCGGAGAGAATTTGAAATTCAAGATTGTAGCCATATCGAGAAAGGATGAGACCATTATCCCCAAGAGGGAGACCAAATTCAAGGTTAATGACGTAGTTTTTGTTGTGACCCAGAAGAGTGGTGTGGATGAGGTTCTGGCCCTTTCAGGCAGGGAGACAGTCTCTGTGAGGAAACTTATGATATTGGGCGGTGGAAGAATAGGTGAGATGGTGGCTGCAAAGCTTGAGAAGTCCCTTGAGAGTGTAAAAATAGTGGAGATCAAGCAGGACAGGTGTGAAGAGCTTTCTCAAAAGCTCAACAAAGCCCTTGTGATAAATGGTGACGGACGCAATTCTGATGTCCTAATCGATGAGGATGTGAGATCATGTGATGCGTTTGTGGCTGTGACAAGCAGTACAGAGACCAATATCCTCTCTTGTGTGATAGCCAAGAAAATGGGTGTCCCCAAGGTTATCGCCGAGGTGGAGAATTTTGAGTATATAAAGGTGGCGGAGAGTATGGGTGTAGATGCGGTAATCAACAAGAAACTGATTACAGCCGGCAGAATTTTCCGCTTTACCCTTTCAAATAAGGTGCGTTCGATTAAGGTGTTGAGTGGTACGGATGCAGAGGTGCTTGAGTTTATCGTACCTCAGAACAGTAAAATCACCACAGACAGAATCGGTAATCTGGGATTCCCGGAGGATGCGTTGATAGGTGGTTATATCAGGGGTAAAGACAGCTTTATCGCCGATGTCAACACACAAATCAAACCATATGACCAGGTGGTGGTTTTCGCACACCCGTCAGTGGTTTCCAAGGTGGACAAATTTTTCATTTAGGGGAGATTAGAATGCGTGGTTCAGCCCCGCTATTATGCTCCATTCCCCTTTTCTGCCGAAACCTGCATCGAGCTTGAACATAAGGAGGCCCAATTCAAACCTATACCCTATCCCATAGTTTGGTAGGGTATTTTTTATATCCAGTTCCTTATATGAGGGGAATATGTTTCCGGCACCACCCCATACTACCATGCCGTGCCATTTGTATATCTTTTGCCTGAGTTCCAGCTGTGCAGTGAGGGTGTTTTTGTCCCTATACCTTCCGTGATAATAGCCCCTCATCCTCGCATCGTCCCCCAATGGTGTCCACATGAACCAGGGTGATTCCCCATAGTTTGATTCGCTGAAAAGGTCTATGGCAAAAACTGCCCCTTGCCACCCTTTGAAATAGAAGTCTGTAACTATGGATGTACGGTAGAAGGGGTCTGTGTTGTAAAATACACGTGGGTATATCTTTTGGTTGAGATTTATATAGACACCCTTTGTCGGAGATGTGGGGTGGTCTTTGGTATCGAGGACAAAATCTACCCCGATATTGAACCCTATATAGTTTGTGGTAAGCCCGTCCGATAAGTGGGTATATGTGAAATTGTCTGCATTGTAGTAGTCGAAACCTATTTCCGGTGCGATGTTGAATATTGGTGAGAGGAGGAATCTGTAGCCCGTGTTTACCTTTACACTTGCTTCAGTGTAGAAGCTCTTGTTCGCGGAGTTGATACCATTCCGATATCCTATTCCCCAGAAATATCTGTCGTGGTAGCGGGCAGAAGCGGAGTATTCCAGCCTCGATATTCCCGATTGGGTGTAGTTTGTCCCGAGAACACCCACCATAATAGATCCTTTGGTGGATACATACCCGAGTGCTGAAATGTTTGAGAGGGGTGCAATGGTGTCCAGCCCGTTCCTGTATTGGCCGAAGGTCCCAACAATAATCCCCAAACCATCCTCTTGAGAGTAATTGATCGCGGCAAGTGGGGTAAATTTTATCCTGTTCTGTTCTGGTTTGAAGCGGTTAGGGTGGCTTTTGATATATTGTTCCACGGAGTCACTTACCGCTTTGTAGTAGATAGAGTCAAAAACCTCCTGAATCTGGGCGAAAGATGTGTGTGTGCCCAGAAACAGAAGAGCTGCAGTCCATATTATATTAATATACGATCTCAACATTGTCTAACCACAGTTTGTTCCCAACCCCTCCATGAAACGCTTTTCCGTCGCTGGCAGAGAACCAGAAAACAAGGTGTGTAGGGGTTTCGTCTGCATCTGCCCAACCTATCTCTCTGATGGCAGTGGATTTCCCCTTGCTGTTTTTTGCGAAGTTCTCCAGATCTGAGCCCTCTCCGCGCAGCTCTATGTATGGATCAAAGAACGGTTCTCCCGAAACATCACCGTAGTGAATCTCCAGGAAATCCCCATTAATCCATTCAGGGGCATCCTCCTTAATCTTTTTGTATGCAGTACCGACCCTTTTTGCATAGATGTTGCCATCCTCATCCTCCCATCTTTTCTGGAGAAATACTATAAGATGTGCAAAATCCGGCTCCCCAAGCGCCTTTCTGGGAGATGATGAAGAGGCCCTTATCCTTTCGTGCCCCACATCGGCCTTGTAGTCATATTTTATCCCTTTCGGTTTGTCGGTAAAGGGGATGCCGTAGTCCAGTTTGCTGTATGGCGATTTTGTATCCTTGATGGGTTCGTAGAGTTCCCCTGTAACGATGGTCCCTTGGGCGATCACTTTCACATTGATTATTCCTATTACCCTGACCGCCTCCTCCATAACTTCGAGTCTGGCGCAGAATCCGTCACCTCTCTCCTCTGGGAAGACCTGGTTGCTCCCTTTTATGATGCCGAGGACGTCTGCCATCACATTTGTGGGGATAAATACATTTCCATCAGGTGCATCGTATGGTATGTTCCCTCTGATGGTATCGCCGGTGTTGAAGTTGTACAAATATTTGGTGTTGCCGCCTATAAGCCCCGATTCCTTGATCTCCCTAACAATCCAATTATCAAATTTGCCCTGCCTGTTTATCTCCTCTGCAGTTGTATTTTGGGCAGCTGCATCGAAAATGGTGGCACTAAGCAGGAGTTGAGTGACGGCAATGAGTGTTTTTATATATTTCATACTTGATATAGTCGTTAAAAATGTCTATTTTGCAAATCAAATATTGTGCAAAAGTATAAAAAATGGGTCGGCTATCAATAATATTTCTCCTAATGATGATCTCGTTCAGATCATTGGGTATCCCTGCCTACCCATATCCTGTGGAGGTGAGGCAGCCCGACGGTTCCAGGATACTTTTGCTGATCAGAGGTGATGAAGGGAGGAGAGATTTTACCAATATCATGGGTGACAGGGTGAGAAGGGGGGCAGATGGCTTCTTCAAACCCACTTTTACACCTCATCTCCCCGAAAAAGGTGAGATTTACTTTGCCAAGCCGGCATCTGTCGGGAGTATATCGGCACTTGTCATACCTGTGGAGTTCAAGGATGTGAAATTCAAAATAGAGGACCCGCAGGTGCACTTTGACAATATGATGAATATGGAGGGTTATTCCGATTATGATGCTACCGGTTCAGTTTCGGATTATTTCAATGATAATCTCAAGGGTACCCGAGAGTTCTCTTTTGAGGTCTCCAAAGTGGCCTCTCTGGATAAGGATTTGGTGTTTTATGGCCAAAATAAAGAGGATTTGAGGACTAATGGTGTGGTATATGATGCCGGTATAGTGGATATGGTAAAAGAGGCGTGTGACAAGATTAAGGACGAGGTGGATTTCTCCAAATACCAATACGTGTTCATCTATTTTGCGGGCTACAGTGAAGCTGAAGGGGGAGATCCCGACTCCATATGGCCATCTTCAATCGATATTTCACACAGTCCCATCGTCTACAATGGGGCGCGGATAGAGACTGTAGGGTGCGGATCGGAGCTGAGAGGTGCCACTGGCGTCATTCCCTCCGGTATTGGGGCTTTTTGCCACGAATTTGGCCACGTACTCGGTCTGCCGGATCTCTACGATGTCGATTACGACAATAACGGCAGATCCAAAGGGATGTGGGGAACCCTATCTCTGATGGATTATGGCTGCTACAATAATCAAGGGAGGACTCCGCCATATTTCAATGCGATTGAGAGGGAGATTTTGGGGACTCAGGCACAATATCTCACATTGAATACCCTTCATCATTTGGAGCCGATAAATCAGAATGGGACATTCTACAGGGTTAACACTTATCGTGAGGATGAATACTATCTGATAGAGGCAAGAGAGGAGAGGGGCTGGGATGCATATATCGGTGGAGAGGGTATGCTGGTGTACCATATAGACAAATCAACTCGTGATGCAGGTATGATCCAGGCGGCCATCAGATGGGAGACTAACCTTATCAATGCATATTCAAAGCATGAGTGTGCCGACCTTATAGAGTCTGTCCCATCTGCAGTAAATGTGAAACAGGTATTTTTCCCGGGTCTTGATAATATTACCTCCTTTGCCACATTGACCGATCCTCATTTTGTAGACTGGGACAAAAGGGGAGTGGGGCTGAAAATTGTCGATATAAAGCTGAATCCCGAAAATAAAGGTGTTTCTTTCATGGTCAAGCCGGATGAGGATGAGATTTTGGTAAATCCTGTCAATGTCAGGATAAAGAGTGAGCAGATGAGGGCGACGCTGTCGTGGGAACCATCGATGGAGCTCTCTGCAAGGTGGGGACTCAGGTGGAGAGAGGGGGGAAAGGAGTACAGCAGTGCATATGAGGCCTCAGTGGAGACAAATGGGTATACAATAGAGAATCTCAGGGGTGGGAGGTATTATGAGTGTGAAATATTCCACACCGGTTACAGGAAAAACGGAGATACCCTTACAGTCAGGTTCAAAACAGATGATATTACGTCATCATTCCCTTACATAAAAGGGCTGGAGAGGCCGGTTATGGTGGGAGATACTGTGATGTTGGGGATATATAATATAGTGGAGGTGGAAGATGAAATAGTGTGGTACCTAAATGGGGTGCCTGTACAGAACTCTGTTTTTGTTTTTGACAAAGAGGGGGAGAACAAGGTGGAGGCGAAGATCAGATATATGTTGGATAACTCAGTGGAGACCATAACCAAGATGGTCATAGTGGGTGTTAAAGAAGAGGAGGTGACAGATGGGCAGATGTAGATTGGTATTGGTGGCAATTCTCTTGATTAGTGCCATTTTTTCTTCATGTAGGAGGGAGATAGAGATAGACTCAGTGGAGAAAGAGATATTCTTGGACGAATCAGGAATCGGCTGTTATAAGGATGGACACGATTATCTGGTCTATAAGCCGGAAATGCATCAGTTGGCAATAAACCCCAAGAGGCATACCATAAGGGTACAGTCAGAATTCCAGAAAGAGTATTACCATCTCGATATGGAGTCCTACCCAAGATCCATAGGGGTGAGTATCGTCTCAGAATTCCATATTTGTCTGGGTGGAGATGAAGATAATTATACTTTTGTTTTTGAGTGTTCGAAGATGGAGTATGGGAAAATATGGCTTTGGAACAGTGAGAATAAATTGGGGGTAATAATCCCTGTGCACTAAATAAGAAAGAGACAGCTTTCCGGCTGTCTCTTTTCATTTTCCTAGAAGTTTTCCGTAAATCTAAAATTATTTAGAGAACTCTACAGATTTTTTTCTGAACTCTTTCATTAGCTTGCTTAGCTCAAGAGCAGCTTTTCTAGCACGTGTACCAGCAGCTTTATTTCCTTTTACCAATTGTGCTTCAGAATTCTTTACAAAAACTTCAATTTGTGCGTTAATTTGTTCTACAGTAGCTTTCATATCTTCCAATGATTAAAATGTGTTTAACTTTATAAGATAGTGCAAGTTAGATAGTTTTTTTAAAATATCAAACAAATCTTTTTCTTTTTTGCTAAATTTGCTGTGTAATTGACAAAAATAATGATATGGAGCTAAATTTTAAGGAGATACTGAGTGCATTCATGGTCCTTTTTGCGATTATTGACATTACAGGTTCGATTCCTGTAATTTTGGGACTGAAACAGCAGGGAAATAGGATAGAGGCAGGGAAAATTTCCATCTCATCCCTCTTCATTTTTATACTTTTTTTATTCCTCGGGGACGCTATACTGGGACTTTTCGGGGTAGATATTTCATCTTTTGCAGTGGCAGGTGCGCTGGTTATTTTTGTTCTGGCTGTGGAGATGGTTTTGGGTGTCGAGATTTTCAAGAATGACGGTCCGGGTGGATCTGTTACCATCGTACCTATTATATTCCCTCTTATTGCAGGGGCCGGTTCTTTGACCACCGTCCTGTCGCTAAGGGCAGAGTATGCCATTGAGAATATCATTGTGGCGATCATCCTCAATATGGTGGTGATTTTTCTTGTACTTTACAAGATAGAGTGGTTTGAGAAGATTTTGGGCAAGGGTGGAATCTTTATCCTCAGAAAATTCTTCGGAATTATCCTCCTCGCCATTTCAATCAAACTCTTCTCAACAAATATTATTACGTTGTTCTGATAGGGCTTACTCCTCCGGAGCGAAGTCGTCGATGTGGTTTCCGTTCAAGTACTTTTTTGTCTCTCTGGCTATAACTCCGGACAGACCCAGAAGTGCTATCAGGTTAGGTATTGCCATGAGAGCATTGGCTGCATCTGCAAAATCCCATGCAAGCTGCAAATTCATGACACAGCCGATATATACTGTTACGATCCAGGCGATGCGGTAGAATTTTATCACCTTTTTGCCACCCAGGTATTCCATACACCTTTCTCCGTAATATGACCAGCCAAGGATGGTGGAGAAAGCAAAAGTAAGGATACCTACACTCATTACGATAGGTCCGAATACGGGGATGGTGCAGAATGCGGCCTCTGTCAGTCCTGCACCTTGTGAGGCATCAATACCGTTGGGAGCAACTACTGTGCTGACCAAAACAAGTCCTGTGATGGCACAAACGACCACAGTGTCCCAAAATGTACCTGTAGAGGAGACGAGAGCCTGTCTTACCGGGTTTCTGGTTTGTGCAGCAGCTGCTACAATGGGGGCAGAGCCGAGTCCTGATTCATTTGAGAAAAGTCCCCTTGAGATACCGAATCTGCAAGCAGCCATCACTGTGGCACCTGCAAATCCACCACCTGCAGCTTGGGGATTGAAGGCAGAGTGTACGATAAGTTGTAGAGATTCGCCTAAATATTCAAAATTGATTCCGAGGATAATGAGACACCCGATCACATAAAATAGTGCCATAAAAGGGACTAAAAATGAGCAAACCTTTGCGATTCCCCTCACTCCGAACAGGATTACAGAGGCTACAAGGATAGAAATGATCAGTCCGGTCCATTGTGGAGCGATATCAAGTGTCTCCACCATCATCATCGAGATGGAGTTGGCTTGCACCATATTTCCGATACCAAAGCTGGCACATACGGTGAAGATGCAGAAAAGGACTGCAAGCCATTTTGATTTCAAACCCTTTTCAAGGGCATACATAGGTCCTCCGAGCATGGTGCCATCTTCAGTTTTAACCCTGTATTTGACGGCAAGCAAACCTTCGGAGTATTTTGTGGCTATACCAAATACTCCGGTGATCCAGCACCAGAAAACGGCACCCGGACCACCCAGAGATATGGCTGTAGCGACACCTACGATATTACCTGTCCCTATCGTTGCTGCCAGCGAGGTAGCCAAAGCTGCGAACTGGCTGACATCACCACTTGAGCCTTTGTCCTTGGTGAAGGAGAGCTTTATAGCCTTTATCAGTTTTCTTTGGGGGAATTTCAACCTGATGGTCAGGAAGAGATGTGTTCCCAATAATAGTGCAACCATAGGCCATCCCCAGAGGGCTCCGGCGATCTGTGATACTACAGAACTGATAGAGAGTGAGGTAATCATAGTTTGGTTTTTAAATTATAGAGTAGCGTATTTTCTGCCGTATTGAAGCTGTTGTTTTAGGAAGTTGTCGCAGTATTCCACTTTGTAGTCCACCACTTTTCCATCCTTAACCACAGGTACGATATCAGGATTGACGAAGCCGCCGTAAGGTTTTAGCTGGAGAGCAGAATATCTCTCTCTAACCTCTTTGTGAAGGTCGTAATCAATATAGATGGCATATTTTTCCACCAAAGCTTTACCGGCTTTGAAGTCACCTTCAGATTTGATTCTTTGTACCTCTGAAAGAAGTTCACCGAACAGACCGCGAAGAGCCTCATAGTCGTTTACTACGAAATATGTCTTGCCGTCTCTTGTCTTTTTCTCGATAATGTTTTTGGCTGCACCTTTTTCGTAGCACCACTCTGCGATAAGTTTTCTGTTCTGCATATGGGCTTCAGTGTTGGTTTTGCCAAGCTCGATTCTTGAGAACTGGGTGAACAGACCGTTGCGGATGTATGAGTCGTATTCAGCTTTGTATGCCTCACCGTCAGGGAGGATACCAAGCTCTACAAGTTTGTTGTCTGCCAGGTAATATAAGGCGAACAAGTCTGCTCTGGCCTCTTCAAGTGTAGAGTTGAACTCGCCAAGTGAATTTGATGCTGTGGTAGGGAGAAGCTGTCCCGATCCGTGACCCAAACATTCGTGCAAGTCAGTGTGCAAATCGCTGGTAAGTGTGCCATATTTCTTTGCACGTTCGATCTCTGCCTCGTCCCAAGCAAATTCGCTTAGTGCGCTCTTAGGTGATTCCTGTGCAGCTTTGTCGTATGCTGATGTGATGTTTGCGATGGTTACAGATTTTGAACCATACTCTTTACGGATCCAGTCTGCATTAGGCAAGTTGATACCGATAGGGGTAGCAGGGTAGCAGTCACCGGCCAGGCAAGCCACTGTGATAACTTTTGCAGATACACCTTTCACCTCTTTTTTCTTGAAGCGTGGATCGATAGGTGAATTGTCTTCGAACCATTGTGCATTGTCAGAGATGATGGATGTTCTCTTGGATGCCTCATTGTCTTTGAAGTTGACAACAGACTCCCAGGTAGCTTTCATGCCAAGAGGGTCGTTGTAGTCCTCTACAAAGCCATTTACGAAGTCAATATGTGATTCGGTATCTTGTACCCAGGCTACATTGTATTCATCCCATAGTCTCAAATCGCCACTTTTGTAGTATGCGATAAGTTTCTGGATATAGTCTTTCTGGGTGTCATTCTCTGCTACTGCGCAAGCAGCCTCAAGATTTTCCACTATTTTAGCGATAGCAGGGCCATAAAGACCATCGATTTTGTATACATCCTCGTAGATCTTGCCATTCTTCTTTACAAGCTTGCTGTTAAGACCGTAAGAGATAGGGCGTGGATCTTTAGGATCTCTCATCTGGTTATAGAATTTCTGTGCTTCAGCTTTGGTTACACCGTCGTAGAAGTTTACTGCAGACGACAAAAGGAGATCCTTTTTGGTACCGGTGTATTTTCTTTGGCTGTAAAGCTCAGGTTCGTAGATTGCAGGGAGAAGTTCAGCGCACAATTCGCCGTCACCTACTGCCTCCATTAGAGATTGGAAATACTCTTTAGGGCATGTAGGGATGATTTTGTCCTCTGCGTAGTGGTGGTGGATGCCGTTGCTGAAGAATACCCTTTTTGCGTAGATAAGGAAGTCCTGATAGTTGTTGCAGCCGTTGTCACCTTCATATTTGGTGAGGATATTCTCAAGGACTTTTCTGATTTTAAGGTTGTACTTGAAATTCTGTTCCCAGAGGATGTCCCTTCCGTATTTTGCAGCCTCGCCAAGGTGATAGATGTACTCTTTCTGTTGGAGAGTCAGATCATCCCATCCCGGAATCTGGTAGCGGATGATTTTAAGGTCTGCAAATTCGTCAATAAGGTACTTGAAATTTTCTGTTTCTGTTTTTGTTTTAGTGTTGTCTGCGCACGAACAAGCCAGCAGACCGACACCTGCAATTAGCAGCATAGTTTTTTGGATACGGTTCATATATAAAATTTGTAAATATTATCCTCTGTTGGCGATAATGGATCTTATCATGTGGAAGGTTTTGAAAGCTACATTGATCACGCTGTTGCGTGCAGCAGCCGCTTCAAAGCCCATATATAGCAGTTTTCCAGGTGTGACATTCTCTTTTACCACCTGCACTTTGTACATAATCATAGCCTCCTGATGCTCGATTCTGGAAGAGAGGAGCTTCCTCTGGAATCGCAGCTCTTTCATGCTTGATATATGACTGTATTCGATATTATTTTGATGACTCATCTCCTTTGGTTTTAAAGAACATACTGATAAGAAGCTTGACCATACTGTCGGTGAACATCCTTTTTCTAAATAGGATCAGGACTATCACCGCCACAAGGAATATACTGCCGGTGATCAGCGCTCCAAGGGGCTGGGAGTTCAAAAGTTCCCCTAACCAGCAGCTGAAAGCAAATGCGAAGAAACCGAATGCCACAGCTCCGGTAATCACCGCCAGGATGAAAACAATAAGTCTGCTGAACAAAACAGCAAGACTCTCTGTTATGGAGAGCTTGCCTTCGTTGATCCGCAGATCCAAATACTCTTTCAGCGAGCCATAAAGCTCACCCAAGAGGTTTTTGTTTGAATCGAATTCGCTCATGTCTGATTATTCTGCGGGGGTCTCTGCCTCAGCTGCGGGTGCAGGGGCAGGTTCCTCTTGATTTAACTTTGATTTCAGGTTCTGATACTCTTTGTCCAAGGCCTCTTTTATCTTTTTACGGGTCTCGGTTCCGTTGTCTGGGGCAAAAAGGATAGCTGCTGCTGCACCTACTATCGCTCCCCCTATAAATGCCAATAATGTATCTCCTTTCATATTCTGTGTATTGTTTTAATTGTTACAAATATAACATATTTATTTATATTTGCGTTGTTAATAGTTAATTGATATGGGTATAACCAGGCTATCCAGAGCTGTTTTATATACAGTAATTTTCTTTTTGTTCACATCTTGCAATTGGTTTGTCAAGAAGGGTGGGGAGGTGAACAGATCTCTTCTTATGTATATGGCGGTCACCTCCAATTTGAGCACTTCCATAAATGTGAACCTCTCGGATGTGAAAAACTCGCCATTTGTCCCCGAATATTTTGATATCAAAAAGGGGTCAGGTGATGTTTTGCTGGTGATGGAGCATAGGGAGAAGGATATTCCAAGATTGAAGAGATTCTATAGGAATGAATTCGGAGAAGTGGTGGAGGAGATTTTACAGGAGTATGAGGGGAGAAGCTCCATTGAACCGGAGTTGTTGCACGAAGTGCTTGTCTACGCAAATACTATTTTCCCCGCTAAGGAGAGTGGTATCCTGTTCTCGTCCCACGGCACAGGCTGGATTCCTGAGGGTTATTATTCAAACCCTTCTGCCGTAAAAAGCTTTGGCCAGATAGATAAGAAGGAGATGGATGTCAAGGAGATGGCGGCAGCAATCCCCGACAAGTATTCCTACATAATAATGGATGCCTGTCTGATGGGTAGTGTGGAGGTGGCCTACGAGATGAAAGAGAAGGTGGAATATATGCTCCTCTCTCCCACAGAGATTATGGCGGCAGGATTTCCGTATGGAGATGTGATCGAGCAGGTGTTTTATGCGGAGGGGGCTGTTCAGAGCAGACTTTCCTCGATAGCTGCAAGTTATTATGAGTTCTATGCGGATGAGGGCAGCGGTGGAGGTACCATCTCTTTGATAAAGAGTTCGGAGCTTGCCGGACTGGCCGATGCGGTCAGAAGTATCATCTCAGCGGATAGTGATAAGATAGCTACCCTGAACATGAGCAAATTGCAGCCATATTTCAGGGGTAGTATCCGTCACTGGTTTTATGACCTTACCGATTTTATGGAGAATATATCTTCTGATTCTGACAGGTTGGCCAGGTATAATGCAGCCATCGGGAAAGCGGTAGTCGTAAAATATTCGACAGACAAATTTCTGAGTGTCCCTATTCATACATACTCAGGATTAAGCACTTATATTCCAAATCCGACCAATACATATCTTGACGCCTATTACAGGACACTGGCCTGGAATGGGGCTGTGCAGATGTTGAAGTAGTTCAGGATTTGTGGCACGATGATTGTAGTTTCATGGGTAAATAATTGATAACTAAAAACAGTAAACCCATGAAACTATTTTTAATAACTATAATCTCGACTTTATTGTTCAATGTCGGATATGCTAACACCCTTTTGGATAGAGAGGTGGTTATAATGTTTGAAAAACTCCCTGCTCCTGCACAGAAATTTCTGAACAAACATTTTCCACAACAGCCTATCTTGTCTATTGTGAGGGATGCAGATGGCCTGGAGGTGGATTATTCAATATATTATGAGGATGGGACAGAGGTGAAGTTTGACAGAAAAGGGAATTGGGAGAGTGTGGAGCATGAGTACTCTTCGATCCCAGAGTCAGTATTGCCAGAGCAAATCCTTAATATGATCAAATCCAAGCACGCTGACAGAAAAGTGACAGGCATCACCAGGGATTTGACCGGGAGAGACAAAGGGTATGAGGTGGAACTGGACAATGTCTTGGAACTCAGATTCGATTTGGATGGGAGATTTGTCAGATATGACGATTAAATAATTTGATTGTCAAGAAATTTTTCTACCTTTGCAGCCCACAAAAAAAGGGCTGCCTTTTTTGGTGCAATGGGGTTCGGAAACTCCGAACTGAGTAACACATTTTTAATTTACAATTATGCAACAAATCACTATCAACGGAAAAAACAGAGTTCTTGGTAAGAAATCTGATGTAAAACACCTTCGTAAAGAGGGTCAAGTACCTTGTGTTCTTTACGGTGCAGGTTTGGAAAATGTTATTTTCTCTGTATCAGCTAAAGAGCTTAAACTTATCACCCACACCCCTAACAGCTATATCATCAACCTTGATGTTGAGGGTAAATCTTACCTTGCTGTTTTCCACGCTATCCAATACCATCCAATCTCTGACGAGGCTCTTCACGTAGACTTTTTGGCAGTAACTGAGGACAAACCTGTTGTTATCGCAGTTCCTGTTAAAGTTGAAGGTCACTCAGAAGGTGTAAAACAAGGTGGTAAACTTGTACCAGGTGCACGCAAACTTAAAGTTAGCGGTCTTATCAAAGATCTTCCTGATACACTTTCAGTAGATATCACTAACCTTACTATCGGTAAACAAATCAACGCTGGTGATCTTTCTTACGAGAACATCCAAATCGTAAGCCCTAAGACCACTATGGTATGTGCAGTTAAAGCTACTCGTGCTTCTGCAGCTGCTGCTAGAGGTTAATCTTTGATATCTGTAGAGTATGAACTATCTGGTAGTCGGTCTTGGTAATATCGGTTTCGAATATGTTGATACTCGACATAATATAGGATTTTCAGTATTGGATGCCTGGGCTCAGGCGTCCAATACTTCTTTTAGTACCAAGCGTTACGGAGATGTAGCTGAGGTACGTTTCAAAGGGCACTCTTTCACTCTGCTCAAGCCCTCCACCTATATGAATTTGAGTGGTAAAGCTGTAAACTACTGGTTGCAGCAGAGCAAAATCCCTGTAGAGAGACTGCTTGTTATAGTGGACGATATGGCCCTTCCTATCGGTCATTTGAGACTTAGGAAGAAAGGTAGTGATGGCGGCCACAATGGCTTGGCAAATATTGCCCAGATGATAGGGACTGAGAGTTATTGCAGATTGAGAATCGGCATAGGTTCCCACATCGGTTTCGGTTCACAAGTGGACTTCGTCCTTGGCAAATGGACCGCTGAAGAGAAAGTGGAACTCAAACCTGCTATAGAGCGCGCCATAGATGTGATAAAAGCTTTCGGTACTATCGGTGTGGATCGTGCTATGAACCAGTATAACACTAAAGGTGCCCCTTCGGAGCCTAAGGCTACCAATCAATAAATTTCTCCAGGTCACGACGCTCTTTCTTGGTTGGTCGTCCTGTCCCTCTATCCCTTTTTACAAATATGGTTTCAAACGGAGCGTTGAGTTTGTCCAGCTCCTCTTGTGGTGTGATATCCTCTGCAAACTGAGATACTGCCTTGGCACCTTGTCTGTTGCCAATAGGGATTAATACCCTCCACTGGTAGTGTACGCTCCCTTTGCGCACCTCTATGATATCGTTCTCCTTGATGTCCTTCGAGGGCTTTGCCTCCTGGTCATTGACCTTTACCTTGCCACTTTTGCACGCTTCTGTAGCCTCTGAGCGTGTTTTGTACACTCTGATGGCCCACAGGAATTTGTCCAGACGTTCTTCTATCTTCTCCATGTTAGTGGTCATGATGATGGCATCCGCAGGTGCAGTTGTCATCGTGTTGCTCAGGCTCAATATAAGAGTCGTTATCCTCCTGCTTTACGATATAGACCTCCAGAAGTTTTGTCCCCTTTTGTACAGGTGACAATATGAAGTCGCTATATCCGGCAGGGATAAGTACCAGTTCCCCCTCTTTGATTGAACACTCCCCTTCTCCGATCTGAGCCTCACCGCTGATGCAGTAATATAGGATGAAGCTCTCGTATTTGTCGGTGTAGATATGGAAAGGGTCGTTAAGGTCTATAGATGTAACCTTGAAATATGGGTTATCTGTAAGTGTGTGCTGTTCGTGTCTGTGCGATGCGGGGATATAGTTGGCGTTGGAGTCGAACTTCGAGTAGTTGATGCAGTCAAATGCCATTTCGTGGTGCATCTCACGTGCTGTTTTAGGGTCGTTCTCCCTTCCCCAGTCATAAAGTCTGTAGGTGACATCGCAAATCTGTGCGATCTCTGCGATCACAAGTCCATTTCCGGCAGAGTGGATAGTTCCCGGTTCGATATAGAAGAAATCCCCTTTTTTAGGGTGGTAGCAGTTGAGGCAATCCTCTACATCTCCATTTTTGCACCTCTGGTAGAACTCATTCGGGTCCATATCCCTATTGAAACCCATATAGATCACAGAGTCTTCCTGTGCTTCAAGTACATACCATGCCTCGCTCTTTCCGTATGAATTGTGTCTGTCGTATGCTGTCTCATCGTCAGGGTGAACCTGAACTGAAAGTTTGTCCTTGATGTCAAGAGTTTTGATCATCAGAGGAAACTCGTTGCCAAAGCATTTGTAGTGGTCATCACCTACGATCTCTCCCATGTAGGTCTCGATGATGTCGTATAGGGCATTACCCTCCAGGTACCCGTTGGATATGGATGAGCTCTCATCTTCAAATCCCGAAATTTCCCACGACTCACCGATAGTGGAGCCAAATCTCTCACCACCCCAAACCCTCTCTTTCAGGATAGAGTCAAACTTAAGCGGATATAACTGTTTCTTGCTCATCTCTTCTGCCAACGTATTTTGATATAAGGAAATATGATAGTGCCAATACTGCCACTGATATTGCGTAAATTGGGAAATAGATCTGGTCGTTTCCAATCATCGCCTTAATTGATTCTGCTGCTGCCAAATCAGGGTACACATGATATATGAACAGTGAGCTGGCGTTGTTCAGGAAGTGTAGGAAGATGGTGATCCAGATGTTGCCGGTCTTATAGTATAGCCAGCCGAAAAGCAAACCGAGAAGGAATGCAGGGAGGGCTTGCCATGGGTTCATATGGATAACACCAAAAATAAGTGATGACCAGAAAATGGCCTTTGCAGGTGATACACCTTTTTCCATCATGCCGCGAAGCATGATACCTCTGCACAGGAGCTCCTCAAGTAGTGGGGCGCAAACGCACACTGTCATTGATGACCATAGAACGCTGTTTCCAGTCACCATCCCTCTAAACCATTCTGGTGTGGTGAACAGGGCTGCAGCTGGGTCTATGACGAAAAGGTAAGCTACCAGAATCACCGGAAGCATAATGAACAGTACTACGGGGTTCATCTTGCCGAAGTATGAGTCATTGATTTTACGCTTGGGTGAGTATTGCCCCTTTTTACCCTTCAGGTATGCATATACAAATGCTGGGGAAAGGGTCAAAATGTAGCTGAGAAATAGGGATATTACTGAGATATCTTTTACAAATGGAAGGGTGGTAGGTGCTGCCAACAAGGAACCACATACAACCACACATACGAACATAATCCAGCTTTCACCTACTGTAGGGGTATAAGATACGATCTTTTTGAACATAAGTCTAAATTTTGCCAAAGATAATGATTTTATTCAACGATAAATACCTCTTCGCCCTCTTTTTGGAAGTAATAGTGCTCTCTGGCATATTTTTCAAGGGAATCCAGATCCGAGGTCAACTCTCTGATTTTGTCATCAGTGGCCTTGATGTCTTTCTGATACTGGCGGATGATCCTCTCCTGCTGGAGGATGTGGTATTCGTTACCTATCCACTTGATGGCGTTGTTGTTATCTATAAACAGAACAATCAGCAAGAATGCCAATGTGGCTATAAAATATTTGTTCAAAAGGACACGTGCCGCACGTGACCTCTCCTTAAGTTCTGCTATTTTAGATTTCAAACCCATAGCGCAAAAATACTAAATTTATTGTTATCTTTGATTCCCATGAAAAGAATTGTTTTAGCCATATTTGCCCTTCTTTTATTTCTATTGGTGTCGTGTTCCGGTACCCGGGAGTGGGAAGGGCTCCATCCTGCAGATAAAGTGATGATCGCCTATGTTACATCTTGGTCAAAGCATGAGGTGGATCCTCTTTACCTTACCCATATCAATTATGCCTTTGCCCACGTTGACTCCACATTTGACCGTGTGAGGGTGGACAATCCATCGAGACTGGAGAGTGTGGTGAAACTCAAGAAGAGGTATCCCTATCTGAAGGTTCTCCTGTCGATTGGTGGCTGGGGTAGTGGCAATTTCAGCGAGATGGCAGCAGACTCATCCCTCAGGTGGGCATTTGCACAGGACTGCAGAAGGTGTATAGAGCAATACAATCTGGATGGGATAGATATCGACTGGGAATATCCCACTACGGGGATGGCAAAAATCTCTTATTCTGAGAATGATACAGAGAACTACACCAAACTTATGAGAGATATAAGGGGGGCAATAGGGGATGATAAGCTTCTGACCCATGCCACCTCAGCTACAGCAAAGTATATTGATCACAAGAGTGTGGACAAGTATATAGATTTTACCAATGTTATGGCCTACGACCTCGGTTGGGCCCCATACCACAATTCACCTCTTTACCCTACAGTGCATATGGAGACCATGTGTGTGGATGATGCAGTCAAAGCGCATATCCAGGCAGGAGTTCCTCCGGAGAAACTGGTGATGGGGCTCGCTTTCTATGGCAGGGGCAAGAAGGGGTTCCCAAGGCAGCGAGACCTTACCCAAGCACATCTTGCAGAGGGCAATTATACATTCTGCTGGGATTCTGCAGGGCAGGTGCCATACATTGTGGATGAGAGTGGGGAGCTTGTCTTCGGTTATGAAAATGAGACCTCACTTGCACTGAAAGCGGAGTATATCAGGAAGCACAATCTTAAAGGTGCAATGTACTGGTCATATAGTGGGGACAATGCTGCGGGGGATCTCCGCAGGTGTGTCTTCAAGGTCCTCAATAGAAAATCAGAAAGGGAGAATTAGACTTTCAGATTCGAATGTGCCGCCCGGTGATGGTTTTCCTTTAGGGTTGTAGAAGAATTGGTCTATGCCATAATTCATGGCACCCAAGATGTCATTTGCAGGGTCGTCTCCGATCATTATTGCACTATCCTTTACCTTCTGCCACCCATCAGGATTTTCAGCCTCAGTAAAGCCGCAAAGCCTTTCAAGGGCGATTCTGAAGATATTTGGATCCGGTTTCTGGTATCCCACCTCCTCTGAAATGACCACTTCGCTGAAATATTGGCGGATGCCGCTGCGCTCCAGTTTATGGTATTGCACCTCTTTGAATCCATTGCTCAAAACTGCCATTTTTCCCCCGAGGGACTCTATCCTTGCAAGCATTTCGCGTGCTCCTGGGATAAGCTCTTTCTCGCAAATCATCTGAGCGAGGTACTCCTCACCGAATTGTTGGGCGAATGCCTCATCATCCAGAGTGTACTGCTGGAATGCGACGTGGAATCTGAGCCAGCGCAGTGTATCTTTGGTTATCTCTCCGGATTCGTATTGGGCCCAGAGCTTGTGGTTAAGTACGTCGTATCTCTCGAAGAAGAGGTGTTTGTAGTGGGTGTTCTCTCCCTCCACCCGGCGGATAGCCTCATCCAGGTGGGGATGCCTCTCTATAAGATGCCAAATCGCATGCTCCGAGTTCGTGTCGAAATCCCAGAGCGTGCGATCTATGTCTATAAGGAAGTACCTGTATTCTTTCATCTGAATTATCTGCCGGTGTAGTTGTGAGGGGTGATGGCTCTCATCTCCTCTTTTACATCTTCAGATACATTGAGTGTCTCAATAAATTCTGCAATGGTCTCACGTGAGATGGCAGAACCGGTACGGGTAAGCTGTTTGAGTGTCTCGTATGGATTAGGGTAGCTTTCGCGGCGTAGGATGGTCTGAAGCGCCTCAGCCACTACTGCCCAGTTGTCTTCAAGGTCCTCTTCAAGTTTGGCGTCGTTAAGGATAAGTTTGCCAAGACCTTTGAGGATAGATTTGAAGCCGATAATTGAGTGTGCGATAGGCATACCCACATTGCGGAGCACTGTGGAGTCTGTAAGGTCCCTTTGGAGACGGGAGATAGGGAGCTTCGATGCAAGGAACTCGCAGATGGCATTGGCGTAGCCGAAGTTGCCCTCCGCATTCTCGAAGTCGATAGGGTTAACTTTATGAGGCATCGCTGATGAACCCACCTCGCCGGCTTTGATTTTCTGTTTGAAGTACTCCATAGAGATGTACATCCAGATGTCGCGGGCCAAGTCGATAAGGATGTTGTTAATCCTCTTCATAGCGTCGAAAAGGGCAGCGATATAATCGTAGTGCTCAATCTGGGTGGTAGGGTATGAGCGTTTGAGCCCAAGGGTCTCCTCCACGAAATTGTTTGCAAACTCGTTCCAGTCAAATTCAGGATAAGCCACATTGTGAGCGTTCAAGTTACCGGTAGCACCGCCGAATTTGGCAGCGTATGGTACGGCCAAAAGGGTCTTGAGCTGCTCCTGAAGACGTACCACATATACATCAATCTCTTTACCAAGACGGGTAGGTGATGCAGGCTGTCCGTGTGTGCGGGCAAGCATCGGAACCTCTTTCCACTCTTGAGCAAAGTCTGAAAGGGTGTTGATGATGTCGTATAGGCTTGGGAGATATACATCCTGGATACCCTCAAGAAGACTTAGAGGGACAGATGTGTTGTTGATGTCCTGTGATGTAAGTCCGAAGTGTACGAACTCTTTGTATTTTGGATCAACGCCTATGGCATCGAATTTCTCTTTGATAAAGTACTCAACCGCTTTTACGTCGTGGTTGGTCACCTTCTCAATAGATTTGACTTTAGCAGCATCATCCTCTGTCATACCGCTGTAGATCTCTCTTAGAGGCTCATATAGAGACTTTGGAAAGTCTGCCATCTGAGGTAGAGGGAGTTCGCATAGTGCGATGAAATACTCTATCTCTACGCGTGTTCTGTATCTGATCAGTGCAAATTCTGAATAGTAGGATGAAAGTTCGCTGACTTGTCTGTAGTATCTTCCGTCAACAGGAGAAATCGATGTAAGCATATTATTCTTGGGAATAAAGGTTTATCTTTGTGTGACAAAGATATGAAAATTTATGATACCTGATAGAGAAAAATTTATTGATGAGAGGGTTCAGAAGGCCATCGATCTTTTTGAGGGCGGGTACAATTGTTCCCAAGCGGTGGTGCTGGCCTATTGCGACCATTTCGGTTTGGATTTTGAGACAGCAGCGAAGCTGTCGTCATCTTTTGGTGGTGGTATGGGACGTCTTCGTGAGGTTTGCGGTGCAGTGACAGGGATGTTTGCCCTTGCTGGGCTCCAGTATCCGGCAGCGGACCCTTCGGATTCACTGGCCAGAAGTACCAACTACGGAAAGGTTCAGGAACTTGCAGCCCAGTTCAAATCGGAGATGGGCTCTTACATTTGTGCAGACCTTCTGCAGATCCGTCGCGAGCCTCAGGAACCTGTCCCGTCAGAGAGGACAAAACTCTACTATAATCTCCGTCCCTGCACCCGCTGCGTGGCTACAGCCGCCCGCATTTTCGGTGAGGAGATATCGAAGGACTCCTGTTGTTAGCTCGTGGTAGGCAAGAGAGAAGTTCGGCAAGGTGCCGGTAAAGAGGGGACAAGGGTGGTGACAAGGGTGGTGACAAGGAGGTTGGACACGCGATTCTCTTTCTGGGGCTGTTTGGAGCCTACTGATGTGCCCAACCACCAGTGAGAAGGGACCTTTGGGTACGATAATTGGACAGATATGGCAATGTGAGGCATATCAGCGTGCCCAACCTATAGAACCAATCCTTTCGCGGTGGCCACAGCGAATACTTGTGAGAGTCGGGTACCGGGTCGAGAGTCTATTTGAATATCAGTGTGAATACTGTCCCGCTTTCGTCACTCCGTGATAGGGTAAGGGTGCCGTTGTGCATGCGCATAATCTGTCTCGAGAGGCTCAGACCAATCCCGGTTCCATCTTGTTTGGTAGTGTAGAATGGGATGAAAATCTCCTCCTGACTCTCCTTGCTGATAGGACGGCCGTCATTCCATACATTGATGATTATCTGCTCTGAAAGATTTATCTGTGCAGATATCTCTATTTTTCTTGCCTCAGCCTGCACTGCATTTTTAACCAGATTTATAAGAATCTGTGTAATTTGCCCTTCGTCTGCATAGAGTATCACATCATCAGATTTCTCGGTGTATGTGCATACTGTTCCGGAGATCAGGGCTTGTTCTCTGGTAAGATTTATTACCCTCTCTGCCAGTTCCCTTACGTATAGAGGCTTCTTTACCGGTGCTGCCACTCGAGTGAGGTTTCTGTAGTTCTCGACAAATCTTATAAGCCCTTTGGATGACTGGGAAATGGTATCCAGCCCATCCTTGATTTGACCATCCACCCCTTCAAACATAAGAAGAGTGTCGCTCAGTGATGCGATGGGGGTGATGGTATTCATAATCTCATGGGTGAGTACCCTGATGAGTTTGTTCCATGACTCCTGTTCATTCTCTGCAACTTCGCTGCTTATGTCATTGAAAGCTATAATTTTAACACTGCTTTTGCCTATTATGGCTTTTGATGCAGTGAGGGAGATTGTTATCTTGCCTCTTTCATTGTAGTAGCCGGCCCGCTTCTCCTGAGTATTTTCATCTATTAGCAGAAATGCCTCATATAGCTGTTCGCTTACAGGTTTGAGCTGCCTTATATGGCCAAATGTCGCAATACCCAACAGGGAGAGTGCAGTGCTGTTGGAATAGGTTATCTGACCATTCTCTTCCACAACAGCTACGCCTGTTTTCACGTGGTCAAGCAACATTCCGAAGTATCTCTCCTGTTGGATTATCTCCATCCTCTCCTTGTCAAAAATGTTGCGTATGCGGTTCAATGTCTTATTGAATTCCCTCCCGATAAGGGGTTTCTCATTGAACCGGAAGTTCAGTTCCTTGTCCTCAAAGGCATCGAGCATATAGTCTACCTTCCTTCTCATCTTTCGGGAGGTGAGTAATGATGTTGCAGCCGCAGTAATTGCCGCGGTGGTCGCAATAGCTGCTATGAGGGTCAATGTTACGGACATCAGATGTTATATTTCTTCAGTTTTGCATAGAGGGTAGGACGGCTTATCTCGAGCGATTTGGCTACCATTGAGAGGTTTCCCCCAAATTTTGCCATTGCTGCCCTGATTGCCTGCTCTTCAGTCTCTTCCAGTGTGGCACCTGGTGATATGGTGGAGGATTGCTTCTGCTTTGATGGTTGTATTTCAATGTCTGCTGCCCCCAAAAGTTCATTTTCAGAGAGGATAACCGCTTTTTCGATGCAGTTCTGCAGCTCCCTTATATTGCCGCTCCAGTTGTGCCCTTTCAAAAGCTGCAGTGCCTGAGGAGTCAAGCCTTTGGTTGTCCGTCTGTATTTCTCTGCAAATTTTCTGATGAACAGCTCTGCGAGAGGTTCTATCTCATCTGTACGCTCGCGCAATGGTGGGAGGTGGAAACGGACTGTATTGATACGATAGTAGAGATCCTCCCTGAAATCGCCGTCACTTACTATCTTCTCCAGGTCTTTATTGGTCGCACAAATCAGCCTTATATCTACAGGTATGCTTCTGGTGTCTCCGACACGGGTGATACATTTGTTCTGAATCGCCCTGAGTAGTTTGGCCTGGAGATGCAGTGGGATATTTCCAATCTCATCCAGAAAGAGTGTCCCTCCGTCTGCTTGTTCAAATTTACCTGTGTGGTCTGTGTGGGCGTCGGTAAAAGCCCCTTTGACGTGGCCGAAAAGTTCACTTTCAAATAGTGTTTCGGTGAGGGCCCCTGCATCGACGCATACCATTGGTTTGAGGGCCCTTTCGGAAATTCTGTGAATCTCATTTGCCAGGACATCCTTGCCTGTCCCGTTCTCACCGGTGATAAGGACAGATGCATCTGTAGCAGCGATCTTTGTCACCCTTTCCCTTATTGCAGCGATCTGTCTACCCTCTCCCCAATACATGGCGGATGGTGCAGGTGAGACTGCTTTGCCTCCTTTCCCCGATTTTTCCACCCCTGCAAATGCACTCCGCAAGGTTTCAATAAGTTTTTCATTGTCCCAGGGCTTTACTATGAAATCAAAAGCTCCCCGTTTCATCCCCTCCACAGCGAGCTGAATGTCTGCATATGCGGTGAAGAGGACAACCTGGGTTTCAGGGCTCCTCTTTTTTATCTCGCTCAGCCAGAAGAGACCCTCGTTGCCTGTATTGATGTCGGTGTGGAAGTTCATATCCAGCAGCACTACATCGGGTCTGAACTCCACCAATTTGCTCATAAGCTCATTGGGCGATGCTATCAGCTCCACCTGCAGGAAATGGATCGGGAGAAGCACTTTCAATGCTGCCCTTATGCCGCTGTTGTCATCTACAACCAGTATTTTTGCCTTGCTTTTTGCCATAATTACTCAACCTCGTTTATCTTCCATAAAGCCATCGGATGCTCCTTGATTCTTTCAATGATTTCACCATTATCAAACAGCAGCTCAGGCTTATATTCTCCTTGATTAAACGAATCTATAAAATTGTTCTCAGCATCTCCTAAGATGAGAAGTTTTGATAAAAATGATATCACATTAGTCTTGGCCTCCTCAAAGTCAAATTTCTCAGTCTTTTTCAGAACCGGAATCAATGTAGATCTGATCTGAGGAAACTTGATATTCTGGATTCGTTCAAAAGAATACTCCTTTTCTGGTTTATTCTTTCCTCCTACGGCAAGGTAGAATACTACAATCTTTCGTAGCAAATCCATCTGGTCATCCTTGAAAAGCTGGTTTTGGATCATGCGATTGACATCATACATATCTCTCGGAGCAGCTCTTTCAATCAATGCCTTGATCTTACTGCCGAACAACTCAAGTGGAGATAGCGCATATACATCAACCTCTTCAATAAAAGGAACAGATGTCTTCCTTGTCAAGGGCTCAAGGATATGCGTTCTCATCATATAATTGATTTCAATCTTGATGTTATCCCTGTTTCCGCCAGCGTTCAAATAACTGAACACCCACGAATCAAGAGCATGCGTATTCTTGCTTGACGGATGAAGCGTATATCCGTTGGACTGCATATATCCGAGAATCTCCTGGCCTATGACAACTCTGTCTGCCATCATTGTTTCCTTGTCTGAATTGC
This sequence comes from Bacteroidales bacterium, assembly GCA_017546125.1. Classification (GTDB taxonomy): domain Bacteria; phylum Bacteroidota; class Bacteroidia; order Bacteroidales; family UBA932; genus CAAGNP01. The sequence continues at coordinate 88,711 of JAFYXO010000028.1, read as the reverse complement.
AGCAATAGTCAAGGTCAATATCAACCGACAGACGAGGCATATCAAACACAGTAAGATTGATAGCTGTACCTCCCTTCAGAACAAGTTTACTTTTCAAGCTATGATTGGATACAAGGAATTCCAGAATATTGCTTAGGCGGACAACCTTCTCAAGATTATCCCTTATGAAGCCGGTCTCTTTGGCCACTTTTTCCAACTCAATTTTATTGTATGCCCTCATGCTCTTTAATAGTCGAATGAATTAAACGTGTCAGGATATGAAATGTTCCATTCTCTGTCATACTCTGTACAATCCTCGTAGGATGTAAGCATTTTAGATCCGACATTTGCCCTTTCCTTGCATGTCTGAAAGAATGCCTCGCTGAGATTAAATCTGCTCTTGAACTTACTTAGAACAAATCCTGCCTTCTTATAAAGGGTTGCTTTCTCATAACTTGAAAGAACTTCCATCAACTTGACTTCACTTACATGCATTATCATTCCGAAGCACTGAAGCAGTTCTTCCGACCCTCCGCACCTGTCAATCCTATCTATGCAGTCAATGACGGTTCTCTCTAGAGTGGTTACTCTTATTCCATATGACATAACCGGAGTTTCAATTCCAATACTTGTCGGGCTTTTAGCATATATGTATGATAGTCCGTCGAACTCAAAACTGTTGAATATGCTATCGCTTGCGACATACATGGTGTTGAAGACCTGATTGGCCACACCATAGAACTCTAGGGCGGAATGATATGCGACATATGCTGTTGGAGTCAACGCCGATGCAACCTCATAACTATTTGCCTCGATATGCTTGGTAGCAAGATTCGTAACCGCATATAGGTTCCTACGTATCTTAACCACCAGGGAATCCTCTATATATCCCCTCAGTATTGTCATTGCATAAGTTTTACTCTTGATGATACGCGTTGCATCATCAAGAGTAAATATCTTCAATTCATGAAATTTATCTAAAAACCCCTTCATTTTGCCAAATCTTACGCAAAAGTACTAAATATTTGATAAGTTTCAATGAAAATTTGGCAAAATTATCATTCACTTCTCAGTGAGTCTACGGGGTTTTCGGTGGCGGCGCGAAGAGAGGAGAATGTCACTACTGCTGCTACTATGAGGGCGACCATCGCTCCTGAGGCAGCAAATATCCACCAGTAAATAGGAGAACTGTGTGCAAATGTACTATAGTAGAACTCAGTTATGAAATATGTAATTGGGACAGAAACTGCAAAACATACTCCCAGTATCTTCATGAATTTGATGTTGAACATTTTCAGAATCTCTGCGACAGATGCTCCGTGCACCCTCCTTACACCTATCTCTTTGCGGCGGTACTGGGTCTCGAATACTACCAGCCCGAATACACCCATAAGGGATATTATTATGGCAATCAGGGTGAATAGAGCCACCATAGTGGTGAGCTGTTTCTCCTTATGGTATTGCCTTCCGAGCTCCTCGTCGAAAAACTGTAGTCTGAAATTGCTCAGATTTGCCCCCGGATTGAATTTGGAAATTGTCGAGTTTACAGCTTCCTGCACATCCTGGTAAGGGGCCCCCGGAGCGGTCCTGATGTAGAGGTGAGAGAGATCCCACCATGGATTCTTTCCGAAGATGTAGAAAGCAAACGGGTTCAGTTCATATTGCAGTGGACGGAACTGGAAATCTTCACAGAAACCGGCAATCTCAGTCTCAGCACTATGACCATTGACCTTATCTTCCAAAGTGAAGCCATACTTCTCTTTGGCTATCTTGTTGAAAATGAAAACACCATGCTCGCTCTTCTCGTCAGAAGGGGTGAAGTCGCGCCCTTCCACTACATCGATCCCCATGAATTTAAGGAAGTTCCAGGAGACAGGGTAAGCGTCTATATTGATCTGCTCACCTTTGAAGGTCCTTCCCCAACCCATGCGGCTGCTGCTTACAAGAGGCCCTGCTGCCCAAGCAACATCTGCGATATTGGGATCTTTGAGCAGCTCATCGGTAAATGCCTCCCTGTCTGCAGTCGCAACACCTACATTGGCAGTAAGGAGATACTCCTTGTCAAATCCCATATCATAATTCATCATGTAGCTGTGCTGCATTTTGATGAACATGGCGCATATGACAAATGATATGGATATTATGAACTGGAGAGATATGAGGGCGTATCTTAGCCTTTTCCCCTTGGTGGTAGCGCCGAAGGACCCTTTGATGGCAAAGGCAGGGGAGAAGGAGGTTATATAGAGGGCAGGGTAGAGACTTGAAGCAATGGTCATCAATAGTGCTGCCGCAATGGTTATGCAGATTGTGGGAATATTATGGCCAAAATCCAATGTGCAAGTAATCAGATTTGCATAGGTGGAGCCTTTGAATAATACCACTACCGCCACAGCTGCGCACAATGACACAGCGACCAGAATACCCGATTCAAGTATAAGACTCCCCACGAGGGCACCTCTGCTGCTACCAAGAATCTTTCTGGTATTGAGTCCCCTGATCCTCATTGGGATCTGTGCGAAGAAGAAGTTTACGGAGTTGATGAGGGTGATCACTACAATAAGGATGGCTACCGCCAATAGGGTAAGGGTAGTGGTCCTGTTGCCGCTGCGTCCTGCAGGGGCATCTATCAACTTATTGTAGTACATGTCTTTCACAGGGAGAAGGGTAACTGTTGCTCGGTCAATCTGCTTGTCAATCTCACTTTGGTCTATGCTGTTCCTTACAGACTCCGGAGCGGAGGCGATACGCTCACCCCAAATTCCCTCTACCACTTTTCTCGCATAGGCTTCAAATGCCTCTTTGCTGTCAGGGCTGTCAAGCTTGACGAAATGGTGGTAGCTCCACTCGCTGAAATTGTCAATGCTCTGGTTTTCCAGATAACAACAGTAAAGGATGTGGATATTGTTGAGGTCCGAGTTCATAGGCATGTCTTCATACACTGCCACGACAGTCATCGGCTCTTTCCCTTTCCCAACATAGATGGCATCACCGACACCCACCTGCATCAGATTGGAAGCGGTCTCGCTTATTGCCACAGTCTCCTCTTTATCCATTCCGTCAAATGTTCCGGCAATAGGGGAAAAACCAAAGACATCCAGTGCTCCACGGGTAAGCTGGGAGGTGCCGATCCGGTATGTATGGGCCTCTTCACCATCACCTACACGGGTATAGTTCTTGCCGTCACCACCAATATAGGCGACGCCCCAACTCTCTACCATAGATGCCTGCTCCATAATGGCTAGCTGGAGAGGGCGGTTCAGGTTCACCTGATACTCCCCCTCTGAAAACCAGCTTGGAGTCGCCATTATATAAAGGCGCTCGACATCCTTCAACTTCTTGTTGTAGCCAAGATCGTAATGGACCTGTACCAGAAGGATATACAGGGCAGCAAAGGCTACTGTCATGCCCAACAGGTTAAGAATACCCGATCCTTTAAATATTTTTAAAATGCTTTTCATTTTTCTTCTTATTTATTCCCTATCTAATCTCTGCGACAGCTTTTGGCCGATTTTTGTCGCGGAGACTGTTTTTTGTGTGTCCCGCGACAGCTTTTCGTTATTTTTTGTCGCGGGGTAGGCTGCTATAGCTCATTTTTTACGTCACCGACTATCTGTCCGTCGAACAGATTGATTACCCTTTGGGCGACAGCTGCATCTTTCTGTGAGTGGGTTACCATCACAATGGTGGTCCCCTCTTTGTTCAGTTCAGAAAGGAGATCCATTACCTCCTTGCCATTTTTTGAATCGAGGTTACCTGTGGGCTCATCGGCGAGGATAAGCTTCGGGTTAGATACGACTGCACGGGCTATAGCGACTCTTTGCTGCTGACCGCCGGAGAGCTGTTGTGGAAAGTGTTTCGCCCTATGGGAGATTCCCATCCTTTTCAGAATCTCTGTCACTTTCTGCTTGCGCTCACTGGCTGAGATGTTGAGGTATCTTAGTGGGAGTTCCACATTTTCGTAGACATTCAATTCGTCGATAAGATTGAAACTCTGGAATACGAAACCGATGTTCCCTTTGCGGAATTTGGTCCTCTCTTTCTCTTTTAGACCACCCACTTCGCTGTCAAGAAGTCTGTAACTTCCCCCTGATGGGTTATCAAGCAGCCCCAGAATATTCAAAAGGGTCGATTTGCCACATCCTGACGGCCCCATAATGGCCACAAACTCACCATCATTGATTTCAAACGACACACCATTCAGTGCAGTAGTCTCAATCTCCTCTGTACGGAAAACTTTACTAAGATCTTTTACTGTAATCATAATTTTATAATTTTTAATTGTTTATTACTCATTTTTAAGTGAATCCACGGGATTCGAATTTGATATCTTCAAGCTGCCTGCTATCACTACAGCCATAATTATTGTCAGGACTATTATATCCCCTATCACATAACTCAAAATGCCTATCTCTGCCTTCTGCTGGAACATCTCCAGGGCGGCATTTCCCACCAATAGAGCCAGAATATCACCAATAACCAGTGCAACTGCCATAAGTGTCATAATATCTCCGACGAATAGTTTTACAATCTCAGCGGGTACAGCCCCATTGATCTTGCGGATAGCCACCTCGGCACTTCTTCTCTGTGTTTCATCCCTGATATAGCCTATCAGACCCATAAGGGAGATAATAAGAGAGAAGAGTCCACCCAGGAGTATTGCATTTTTGATTTTTCTTATGTCAGCGAAGAACATCCTGACACCCTCTTCATATGCGGCCACCTCAAAAGTCCTTTCCGGGATTACCTCGTCCACAGCCTTTTGTATTTGTGATATGTTTTCTGCTGTAATTTCATCGACCTTAATCAGGACATATCTCAAATAAAAGTATTGCAGGTCATTTTCAAAGGAAAGTTCTGCTCCAAAACGGACACTTGGTCGTTCGTCCACATATATAGCCCCTATCTTATAGTCCTCGTAGACACCGCAAACAGTAAATATTTCATTTTTGTTTGAGCTGTGTTGGGTAAATATCAGTCCCTTGCCAATGGCGCCATCTGACCAGTCTGCAAACTCCTGCATCTTTTCCACAAATTTTCTGCTCACTGCTACCTCCCGGGATGTCTTCGCTTCACGCCCCTCTATAAATTTTATACCCAGTACATCAGCTGCACCCTCTGTCGAGTAATACTGGTCGGCGATGTTGAAAAGTTCCCTGTCATCACCCGGTAGATAGACATTGTTTCCCGAAGACCCTGTAATAGGAACCTCTGAGGTGATGGCAGTCCCTATAACAAATGGGAGTTGCTCCACTTTATCCTTGATTTTGAAATACTCATCAGTGTTGGCACCCGGCATATCCACAGCCACTAATTGTCCATACTCATACCCCAAATCATCATTGAGCATCATATTGTATTGCTTTCCAAATACAAACAGCACACAGATCAGGAAGATTGAGAAGGTGAATTGGATGCCGAGAAATACAAGTTTCCATCTCCTCTTGGACTCCCTGTAGTTTCTGAAAGCTGTAGAAACGGGGACTCTCATAAAAATATTGGCTGGGACAAGCCCGGAGATGAGGAGCACTACAATAGAGACTGCTGCAGCTACTGCAATAGTCTGCCACGAGAATAGGGATCCGAGGGATGCACCCAGAAGGTTCTCTATCGGCTTGGCGGCCCCCAATATTATTGCACTTGCCAATATCAGGGCAATGGAAAAATGGAGCGCTGCCTCTTTAAAAAGTAGCTTTGCAATATCCCCTTCTTCTGCACCATAGCATTTGCGGACACCCACCTCCTTGGCCCTTTGTACGACCGATGATATAGAGTTAAGGACATAATTTACCACAGCTGCAGAGATAAGGAGCAGAGCCACTATTGAGAGCATAAGGATCATGTTTCTGTTTGTAGGGTCTGATACATGCTGCCTGTCTGTCCTCTCCAGATAGTACCAGAGTTTAAGTCCGGCCTTCTCCAGATCCTCCATAGGCTGGTTTTTTACCTGCATCTCGTGGATAGCATCTGTCAGCGATTCGGGATCCACCCCTTCCTGCAGTTTTACGTACCCCAAATATCTGTCGTTGCCAAGCCAGTTCTCTGTGCTGCTTTTGGAGTATGTAGGCATGGCGAGGAGGATATCAATTCCACGGAATGTGCTGTTGGTTGGGAAATCCTCAAATACCCCCTCCACTGTAAATACAGCCTTGGGCAATGATTCGTTGTACAGAGTCTGTCCTACAGCCTTCTCTATACCACCAAGTTTTTCTGCAAGGGTACGTGATACCATCATCTTACCCCACTGTGAAAGGACCTGTTTAGGGTCTCCGGTGTACACCTGCATATCGAAAATGTCGAAGAAACAGGTGTCAGCTACCACCAATTCTGCTTCCAGTTTGTTTTTATCTTGAGTATAATAGCTGTTGTTTTCAAATACAGGGGTAATTCTTGTAGCAGTCTCCACACCTGGAACAAACTCTTTGAATCCCGGAGCCACAGCGCCACTTACCCTATCACCGCTCAGATTCTCTTCTCCATGTCTTACGGCTCCGGTCATTATAGAATATACCCTCTCTTTGTCAGAGTAGAAATTGTCATATGACAATTCAAAGCACACCTTCGCAATAAGGACCACACCGATGGCCAACCCAAGGGCCAATGAACAGATCTTTACAATATTTCTTTTAAGTTTCATACGTTTTCTGTTTACACTTTTACATCTGTGCCAAAAAGGAACAATGGATGTGCCAATGTGTGTAACAGCTTGAATATGTATGAATTGTATGAAATGTGGCAAAAAATAAGTGTAAAGAAACTTTACAGGTATGGCAAGATTCTTTACACTGGTAGAGGAAACCGAGGTTCAAGAGTGGTCAGATCGTCGCAGCAATTCAGAGGCCACATCAAACCCCTCTGGAATATTCTCTGGAGTAGTTGATGTGGCTACTGCGGGCTATTTGTGGGTAGAAGCCACAGTAACCATCCGTAAAGTTGTTCTGGATGGTTTTACTGTGGCTTCTGAATTGCAGCACATCATACGGGCTTTTTCGGCCCTGCCTGATTATCGGTGGAGTAGTATTTTAGGCTTCGGAGGATTAGATTCTGCAGAACTAAACTCCGAGCCTTAAGCAGCCAAGCCTACATGAATCAGATGAGAAGCTCACGGCAACCGGAGTGAGTGTCTATAGTGGGGAGATTCACCTCCAAAAGAGCTGTGACGCAGTGAAAAGTGGCTTTAGACACTGCGTCAGAGTGGTAAATTCGATGAATTATGCTCGAAATGAGGTGTGACGCAGTGATCTAAGCCCCCAAACGGTGCGTCGCGAATATGACTACGAGAGTAAGACATAGTTGACAAAAAAGACACCCGAACAGGTCGGGTGTGACGTATGGGTGTGACGACAAATTATGATGTCGGGGTGACCAATGAGTGGCTTATGAACGCGGAGGGTGTAAAAGCACTTAGTCACATCGCCGTGTCCGAAAAGCAGGAAATTAACATTGCGAAAATTCGGGGATTCAAAGTTGCCGATTACCTCCTAAAATTAATTGGTTCGACAATTTTTATAACCCTCTGACCACTTCTGAAGGGTTTTCACTTGCCGCTTTCCATGACCGGAGCGAGACAAGAGCCACAGTTAATGCGAGGACTGCCATCAATGAGACTATGAATACCCACCAAGGGACGGTGATGCGGTTTGCAAACTGTTCAAGCCAGCGGGATACGATGATCCAGGCCACCGGAGCAGCCACCAGGAATCCGACCAGCACCAATTTGACATAATTGTTATTCAGCATACCTATCAATTGTCCCCTGTCGGCACCATAAACTTTCCTGATAGCGATCTCACTGCGGCGGTGCTGCGTCTCGAACATCACTATCCCGAATACCCCCATAAGGGCTATGATTATCGCCAGCAAAGCAAAAAGGGCTATGACCACTGTGGACCTCTTTGTAGTCGAATAGAGATTTCCTATTGCCTGGTTGAAGAACATCACCTCCGGTTCATCTGCACCCGGAGCAAACTCCTGTACCAGATACCTGACATATTTAGAAAATGCGGCGATATCTGCTCCAGGCTTCAATTTTATGTAATAGGTTCCAAATTTGCGAGAACTGTTACATAGTAATGCTATATAATCTACGCCATCATCTGCCGGAGCGAGTTTGACATCTTTGACCATGCCACAAATGGTGTAGCCACTCTCCTCGTGTCCGAGCGGAATACCTATTTCATTATGAAGATTTGCAGTCACTATCATTTCATTGCGGCTATGGGACTGCTCAGTAAATTCAGCTCCATCTATTAGATGGATACCAAAAAACTTAGGGAGATTGTATCTGACGGTCCAAACATTCAGTTTGTATTCCTTACCGTCGTATCTTCTTCCCCATGTGCTATGCGGGAGAGTAATGGGGCTGACACAGGCTGTAACATCGACGGCATCCGGATACTGCTGTAACTTTTCCACCACAGCCTCACCTTTGGCCCGTATATCAAATGATATAAAAGTCATAATATTCTCCCTTTCAAGCCCAATGTCGTAATTTACCATATACCTGTATTGGCACCAGAATGATGCTGTGACGATGATTAGAATCATCGCTATACTGAATTGGAATCCTGCCAGAAACGATCTCATTCTTCTGCCTGATGAAGAGTGGGCATAACCCTCTTTCACCGCCATTGATGCATTGAATCGGGTAATATGTAGTGCAGGATATATGGCCGATATTACCGCCAGAAGCACCATCAAGGCCAAAATGATCAATAGAACTGCTATATTGTCTTCCAATGCGAGAGATGAAGTCACATACTCTGTAATAAAGCTTCCCTGTAAAGCAATAATAATCCCAAGAGCCAATACTAACGACACGACTACAAGACCTATGGCCTCAAAAAGAAACCCCATCCTCAGTGTCCTCTGCTCTGCTCCGAAGACCTTACAGATATTTACCGAGCGTATTCTGACAGGGATCATGGCCATAAAGAAATTGACAAAATTTATAAACGCTATTACCACTATAAGTAGAGCTATCGCAGCGAGTGTGATGGTAGAGCCGATATCTCCGAGTTCGAAATTGGCACTATTCAAGACCCCATGATAATACATACGGTCCAGGGATGTCAGCCGTATAGGCAACACTTCATCCCCCTCCTCAAATATCTCTTCATCCGGATACTCCACTTTCCATCTCTGAATCTCACCCATCATCCAAGCTGCATATTTATCCATCCATATTTTCTGGAAAGCCTCTACATCGGCCCCATCCTCAAATTTCACATAGTGGTTATAGTTCCAGTTGTTGTTCCCTTTACCATCCTTACAGTTATCATTCTTGAATATATGATGGTTATACAGGAAAGTGTTCTTGGGAAAATCCTTGAATATGGCCACTACGGTCTGAGGCTTTTCAGGACGCATATTGTCGTACCACTCTCCACCCTCATAATAGACCTGGTCCCCGACTCCGACACCCAACCTCACTGCCGCCCCCTTCGATATGACTACGGTATTTGGCTCTTTTATCTGGGAAGCATCTCCGGCAAGTATATCAAATCCGAACACCTCCAGCCCCTCCGGTGCCATATCATAACTCCCCATATTGAATTTTCTGAAGTCACCACCGTCTGCTTCGGTCCACACCCTGTGAGGCTGTGCATATTCTCTCAGATGGGTAAAAGTCTCTGCACCAGGAAACATCTCTACAGATTCACGGGTCACAGGGTTTGGAGAACCTGAACTCCATTCTTCTTCCCCTTCCCCCAATGTGCCTCCCCATAGTGCGGAGATCATATATACCCTATCCGAATCCTCGATGGGTCTGTTGTATGTGGCGGAGTACCACACCTGTGACGCTATCACATAGAAGGCGACGAAAGCTAAGGTAAGACCCACAATGTTCAGCACACTTGCGACCTTATACCGCTTGAGTGTCATTATGAAGTTCTTTATCATGAGCCGTAGGAGATTAGAATTTTAACACATCATTGTCTCCAAAGCTGTCGTAGCCGGATACGATGACTTTTTCACCCGGATTCAGACCGTCAAGGACTTCGTAGTATTGGGGGTTCTGGCGTCCGATACGGATCTCCCTTTTGATGGCCTGCGAGCCATCTTCTGAGATCACATAGATCCATCTGCCTCCTGTCTTCTGGTAGAATGTGCCGCGAGGGATCATTATAGCCTCTTGTGGCTGGCCAAGCTGAAGACTCAGGTAGTATGTCTGGCCGATACGTATATTCTCTGGCTGTTGTCCGTCGAACTTGAAGTCGGCTTTGAACTTGCCGTCCCTGACCTCAGGGTAAACCTTGCGGACAATTGTATTATATTTCTCATCCTGCCTTTCAAATTGTGCCTGAAGACCCGCAGATACTCTGTCGATATAGTGCTCATCGACCTGTGCCTCGATCTTGTAGCTGTCCAGATTGTTGATCTGCCCCACTTTTGTCCCTGCCGCTATGGACTGGCCAAGTACCACGTCAAGAAGGCCGAGTTCTCCGTCGATAGGGGCCTTGATGGTGAGGTTGTCTTTCCTTTTGCGGATCATAAGCATATTGCGCCTCATATTCTGAAGACTCTCTTCCATCTGCTCTATCTGCACTGTGCGGTAGAGGCTGTCCTGCAGTGAACGGTTTTTTACCAGTTCGAGCTTGTCGATGGCCAGAAGATAGTCCTCCTCAGCCTTCAGCCACTCCTCTTTGGCGATGAGTTTCTCCTGATAGAGCTCCTTCGAAGAGTCATAGGCCCTTTTCAGACGACGCACCTCCACACCCAGCTGAAGCATATCCTGACGGAGGGAGAGCTTCTGCTGCTCCATGGATATCATGGTGTTGCGGAGGATGTTCTCTTTCTCTGCAAGGTCAGCCTCTGCATTAAGAATCTGTAGGTCGAGGCTTTCATTGTTGAGGATCAGTATCACATCACCCTTCTTTACCCTGGAACCCTCTTCGGCTACGATGGTCTCCACGACACCACCCTCGAGAGGTGATATCTGGATAGTGGTCATAGGGAGTACTTGTCCTGTCACCCTGATGTAGTCGTTGAATTGTCCCTGGGTCACTGTCCCCATAGAGAGGGTCTGTGGATTTACCCTCAGTACACTGTGGTTGTCCCTTGCCAGCAGCCACACAATGAACAGCACTACTACACAGCCCATCCAATACGGTACGGCTCTCTTTGTAAACGCTGCTGCTATCCCTTTTTTCTTTTCAATTACTTTATCCATATCTTTTAATGTTTTTTAACTCTTATAATTTGAGCTAATGATGTTTTGAATTCAAAATGATTTGCCGCCCTCGGCACTAGAGGGAGGGGCCCACCGTAGGTGGGAGGGCGAAGCGAAGCGGAGATTATTTTGAACCAAAACATTGTTAGCCATTAAAATTCCTGTTGAATATATGATACCCCCTGATAATATGCCACAACACTCTTCTTGATGAGGAACTGAAGGAGGGCATTTAACTTCTCTGCCTGTGCGTTGAGCAGATTATTGGACGAAGTCTGATACTCTATAGGGGAGATGAGCCCTTGCTCAAACTTCTTCTGGTTGAGGGCAAAAGCTTCTTTCTGTACGGCCGCCCTTTTATATGACTGGGCATAGGCGGCAGATGCACCATTGCGGTCAGCAACAGCTCGAAGAACTTCAGCTTCTATTTGCTGCATGGTCTGATCATATTGTGCAGAGGCCCTTGCGTAAGCATTTTTCTTTCTCTGTATGTTCGAATGGCGTGAGAGCCTGTCGAATATGGGGATCGAAAGTGAAAGCTGCACATATTCACCTCCATTGTTTTTGAATTGGGTGCCGAAAGGGGTGGGTACATATCCGGCAGTGCCGGGGTACGAATAGTAGCTAGTGGACCATCCTCCATGTAGAGAGAGGCGTGGTGCGACTCTCCACTTGGCAGTGGTGAGGTCGAGTCTGGCATTGTCCATTGCCCCTTGGGCAATAATGGCAGAGGGAAGACTCTCTTTGGCCTTGGTCACGATGCTTCCGGGCTCTTCGCCCAATACAGCACCAGCCATAGGCTCCCATTTTTCCACCTCCTGCAAATCAATCAGCAGCTCCTCGTCTATAGGGAAGAACATAATGTCTTTCAGTGTAATATATGCATCTGCCAACCTGTTTTGGGTATTGATAAGCTGGTATTCCCTGTCTGCAAGGTCTGCTGCCATCTGGACTACATCAGCGTGGCCCTTGCGGCCAAGTTCCTCCTCCCTCTGTGCGCGACGCAATGCCCCTTGTGCTGTCTCTACCTGAGCCTGGATGATCAGCACCAGTTCTGAATAGTAGGCCACATTGTAATAGGCCTCCATAGTAGCGAGGCAAATTTCATCCTCGAGTTGTTTCTCCTTCTCTACACCCATCAGGACGGCTGTTTTGGTGATCTTCATATTGTTTACAGCCTGGAAGCCGTTGAATAGCTGGATTCCAGCAGAGATGGAGTAGCTGTTGTTGAAAGAGGCAGTCGAGATGTAGGTATTGGTTTCAGGGTCCACTGATCGGCCGAAATTCGAGTAGGCATAGACACCACCCTCTACAGATGGTGTGAAGGCCTGCATTATGGCCTCCCTTCTCGATACTCGTGCATCATCATTGTCTGCCTGCTGAATCCTTATCTTTGTGGAGTTGGAGATGGCGTATTCCATACACTCTTTGAGAGACATCCTGTTCTCGCCATAAGCGGTAAGAAAGGATGCCGCCAAAAGAGCCGAAGCAATAATTATTATTTTACTAACCTTCATACAAATTGTCATTTGCCCTTAGACTGTGCCACATTCGGGCCAAAGGGTCAAATGTTTTGTATATCAGAGGTTTGTGGTTTTAGAGTATAATGAAAAGTGTAAGATTTCTTTACACATCTGTAAAGGAACCTTACAATTCGTACAATGCCTGGTTTTCTTACAGGATGAGTGCTTTCGCTGCGGCGACATCGTGGACGCGGAGGATATCTGCCCCGCGGGCAATGGCCAGACGGTGGAGTCTGGTGGTTTCAGGGAGTGCCTCTTCGGGGGTGATGCCGAGCTTGCGGTAGATGAAGCTTTTGCGTGAGATACCCACAAGTATCTCCCTCCCGAGGACTTTGAACCTGTCAAGTTCCTCAAGCAATTGGTAGTTCTGATCGATGGTTTTTGAGAATCCGAATCCCGGATCGAGGACCCAATCACGGATTCCGGCCTCTTTCGCCCTGATGCCGAAACCCTTGAAATACCTTATTATATCCCCCACGAGGTCGTCATAATCACAGTGCTGCTGCATATTTTCGGGTGTCCCCCTCTTGTGCATGGCAATATATTTCAGCCCAAGCTCTCCGACACTCTTGAGCATTTGGCTGTCATCTTCCCCGGCAGAGATGTCATTGACCATGAATGGACCTATCTTCTGGTATGTCCATCGGACAATGTCGCTACGGAAAGTGTCGATGGAGATTTGTGCAGGGGTGCCACCTTCGCCCAAGTATTGGGCGTAGCCCTCAAGAGCCAGAGCGATACGCTGCCACTCCTCTTCCTGCGGAATAGGGGTGGAGCCGGGACGGGTGGAGCAAGCTCCGAAATCGAGAATATCTGCACCTTCAGTTACCATCTGCGAGATGCGTGATTTTATCTCTCCTATGGTGGATACCCTTGAACCGCTGAAGAAAGAGTCTTCAGTGATATTGATAATCCCCATAATTTTTACCTTCTGCTGTTCCATATTCCCTTTAAAAATCTTAATTTTGTCCCAAATGCGCACACAAATATAATACATTTTACCATGCTTATAGTTTTGGAAGGGCTCGACGGAGCAGGAAAATCTACACAAGTCAAAAAGCTAAAAGAGTATATCGTATCTAAGGGGAAGGAGTTGAAATATCTCCATTTTCCCAGATTTGATGCACCTGTGGTGGGTGAGATGATCGCAAAATTCCTCAGAGGGGATTTCGGTGACATCAATCAGGTGGACCCTATGTTGGTGGCACTCCTTTATGCTGAGGACAGGAGGGATGCTTCCAAGATGGTGAGAGAGTGGCTTGCAGCGGGTGATGTGGTCCTTTTTGACAGATATGTCTATTCGAACATAGCCTTCCAGTGCGCCAAGATGGATGACCAGTCCAGGGCAGAAGAACTGAGAGACTGGATCTTTAAATCGGAATATGAGGATTTTGGGATCCCAAGACCCGATATCAATATATTTCTGGATGTCCCTATCGGATTTGTCTCTTCCAAACTTTCCGAGGTGCGTGAAGGTGATGACAGGGAGTACCTTAAAGGGAAATCAGATATCCATGAAGCCGACATCAACTTCCAGGTGCGTGTGAGAAATGTATATCTTGCCCAATGTGATAAGGATGACAGTTTCAAGAGGATTGACTGCTCTGATGATGAGGGCAATATGCTCCCTGCAGACTCCATCTTCGCCAAGATAAAATCTGAGATTGACAGAGTGCTATGAAGCATCAGTTGGTCATAGTGAGGCTTATTTTTGGTTTGACATTCATCTTTTCGGGATTTGTCAAACTGATAGATCCTGTGGGTACAGGACTGGTTATTCAGGAGTATCTGAACATCATAAACTTCGATTTCCTCTCCTTTATGAGGGTATTTATCGGAGTGGTATTGTCGCTACTGGAGTTCCTGGTGGGTGTTGCCATCCTGATGAGGATGAGGATGAGGGAGGCCACCATAGCAGCTTTGGTGATGATGGTTTTCTTCACTATTGTCTCCTTTCTGCTGCTTATATATGAGCCTATACAGGATTGCGGATGTTTCGGTGAGGCGGCCTCTTTGACTCATGGTGAGACTTTCTTCAAGAATATAATTCTGCTGATCTGTGTCATTCCTATATTTATTCAGAGAAAGAGTTTCAGGAGAGACTCATCTGTATTTGCAGAGTGGCTCTTTATCTCCATATATGGTCTGATAGCGCTTGGATTCAGTATTGTCTCGTATGTGAGGATGCCGGTGGTCGAATTTACAGATTTCAAAGTGGGTACAGATATCGCTGTCGAGCTCTCAGATGCCGCTGAAGGGAGGAATTTTGAGACAATGTTTGTCTATGAAAAGGATGGGGTGAAGCAGGAATTCTCGCTTGACAATCTCCCCGATACCACATGGAACTTTGTGGAGTCGGTAGATGTGTCTGATGCCTCCGACGATGCTCCATTCGAGTTTTATGTCACCAACAGCCAGGGGCAATATGTGACAGATACTCTCATCACGTTGGATACGCCGATTATGATCTGCAATATCTACGATTTGGATGAGTTCTATTCTGATGAGAATTGGATGAAGGTAAATATGTTGAGGGAGAGGGTGGAGTCAGAAGGTGGAGAGCTATGGCTCCTTGTGGCCTCCACTCCTGAGGAGACCAAATCTGTTCTGGGTGCAGATGTTGAGGAGAGATTTGAGGTGGGTTATACTGACTACAAGACCGCTATTGCCGTTCACAGGTCGAATGGTGGTTTCCTATACATCAATAGTGCATTTATCGTGAAGAAATGGTCCAGACAAGGGCTCTCTCCCGAGGATGACCTCTCAGTGTTGAGTAAGGATTTTGATGAGGTTATGATATATGATGTAATAAAACAACAACTGATATACGAGATATCAATTGTTGTTCTACTGGCCTCTATAGCCGTTATTAGATATTTCTGTAAAATGGTCTCACTCAAGAGGATGAGGATGCTCAGAGCTGAAAGCTCCAGGCTATAGTTTCCTCTTGATCTTCACGATTTCGTAAGCCTCTACCACGTCACCCACTTTGATGTCGTTGTATCCTTCGATGTTAAGACCGCAATCGTAACCTGTTGCCACCTCTTTAACATCATCTTTAAAGCGTTTGAGTGAGCCTAGTGAACCTGTGTAAACCACGATACCATCACGGATGATACGGACACTTGCTGTTCTGGTAAGTTTACCCTCTTTCACCATACAACCTGCGATGGTACCCACTTTAGAGATCTTGAATGTCTCACGAACCTCTGCAGTAGCTGTAACCTCCTCTTTCTCCTCTGGAGCAAGCATACCTTCGATACCGCTCTTCACTTCGTTGATTGCATCGTAGATGATAGAGTAAAGTCTGATCTCAATACCCTCTTTCTCGGCAAGTTTTCTTGAACCGCCGGTAGGACGAACCTGGAAACCGATGATAATTGCGTTGGATGCAGCTGCCAAAAGTACGTCAGATTCAGAGATGGCACCTACAGCTTTGTGGATGACATTAACGTGAATCTCTTCGGTAGAGAGTTTGATAAGTGAATCAGAAAGTGCCTCGATAGAGCCGTCCACGTCACCTTTGACGATGATGTTAAGCTCCTGGAAGTTACCGATGGCGATACGGCGACCGATCTCTTCAAGTGTGATGTGTTTCTGGGTTCTGAGACCTTGGATACGGAGAAGCTGCTCTCTCTTGTTAGCCAAGTCGCGTGCCTCTTTCTCATCATTCATCACATTGAATACCTCACCTGCAGTAGGTGCGCCATTCAAACCAAGTACTGATACAGGGGTTGATGGACCAGCTTCGGTAATCTTCTGTCCCCTCTCGTTGAACATCGCTTTGATCTTACCGCAGTAGCTGCCGCTCAACATTACATCACCAACGCGTAGTGTTCCGGCCTGAACCATAATGGTGGCAAGGAAACCACGACCTTTGTCAAGTGATGACTCGATGATAGAACCTTTAGCTTTCTTGTTAGGGTTGGCTTTAAGTTCGAGAAGGTCTGCCTCAAGAAGAACTTTGTCAAGTAGCAAATCTACATTGAGACCCTGTTTTGCAGAGATCTCCTGGCATTGGTATTTGCCGCCCCAGTCCTCTACAAGGATGTTCATATTTGCAAGCTGCTCTCTGATCTTGTCAGGGTAAGCGCCCGGCTTGTCGATCTTGTTGATGGCGAACACCATTGGAACACCTGCAGCCTGAGCGTGGTTGATAGCCTCGATGGTTTGAGGCATGATAGCGTCGTCAGCTGCGATGATGATGATAACCAAGTCTGTGATTTTGGCACCTCTGGCACGCATAGCTGTAAACGCCTCGTGACCAGGGGTATCAAGGAATGCGATACGGCGTCCGTTAGGAAGTGTAACGTTGTATGCACCGATGTGCTGGGTGATACCACCGGCCTCACCGGCGATAACGTTTGCCTTACGGATATAGTCAAGAAGTGAGGTTTTACCGTGGTCTACGTGACCCATCACAGTGATGATAGGTGGTCTCTCAACCATATCTTCCTCTTTGTCCTCCTCTTCCTGGATGGCCTCTTTGATCTCAGCTGTTACAAACTCGATTTTGTAACCGAACTCTTCGGCAACAAGTACAAGTGTCTCAGCATCAAGTCTCTGGTTGATAGAAACCATCATACCAAGACTCATACAAGCCTCAATGACTTTGGTTACAGGGGTGTTGTTCATCATGATGGCAAGTTCGTTTGCAGTTACAAACTCGGTAACTTGAAGAACGTTGCTTGTCATCTCTCTCAATTCATTCTCCTCCTGCATTTTTTGTGAGTAGAGTTCCCTCTTCTCTCTTCTATGCTTAGAACCTTTGGTTTTACCCTTGTCCTCAGTCATTCTTGCATAGGTCTCTTTAATTTGTTTTTGGATTTCATCCTCGTCGATTTCGACGTGTACAGGTTTGAATCTCTCTTTCTTGTTTTTCTTGTTTTGGCTTTGAGGGTTTACCTGTCCGTGAGCAGGTGCACCGTGGTTAGGTTTCTGCCCATGGTTAGGATGTTTGTTTTCACCCTTCTTGCCATCTTTTGAGATATCTATCTTCTCGCGGTGGTTGTGGATTCTCGCCCTCTTGTCTTTCTTCTTCTCTTCATTGTTGTTGTTTGAAGAAGACTTTTTGCCGCCGCTGTTGAAGACCGACAGGTCAATCTTGTCTTTAATAACGGGACCGGATAGTTTTTCCACCTTAATTGCAACATGCTCTATCTCTTTTGCAGGTTCGGGAGTTACCTGTGGCTCAGATTTGGGTGTAGTGGCCGGCTTCGGAGTTGGAGCTGGAGCAGGTTTAGGTGCAGGTGCAGGAGCTGGAGCTGGCTTTGGCTGCTCTTTCTTTTTAGGGGTGAGATCGATTCTGCCAATAATCTTCACCTCGTTTCTTTTTTGTTCCTCTTTTGGTTCGGCTGCTGCTGGTTTTACCTCTACAACAGGCTCTGCGACAGGTTCTGGTTTAACCTCTGCCTTAGGCTCCTCTTTAGCCGCAGGTGCAGGTGCAGGTGCAGGTGCAGGAGTAGGAGCTGGTGCAGTAGCAGATACTGTATTGCTTTTGATGAGAACCTCTTGTACGTGTTCCTCCTCAAGGTTATCTTTTTTAGTCTCTTTCTCGGTGATCTCTTTGATCTTGATAGCTACTTTTTTAGATTGTTCCTTGATGATCTGTTCCTTGCCAAACTCTTTGGCAACCAAATCAAATGCTTCAGGTGATATCTTGGCGTTTGGTGTCGCGTCGATTTCAAACCCTTTCTTCTTAAGGAATTCCACAAGGGTACCCATTCCGATGTTGAAGTCCTTTACTACTTTGTTTATTCTGATGTTTTCTTTTCCCGTCATTATAGTCCTCCCGATATTTAATTGTTACTATTATTCAAATTCTGCACGAAGTATCCTTTGCACTTCGATTACTGTCTCCTCTTCCAAGTCAGCTCTTTTTACCAACTCGTTTACAGGGAGAGCCAATACACTCTTGGCTGTATCGCAGCCGATACCTTTAAGTGCATCGATGATCCATTGGTCGATCTCGTCAGAGAACTCTGTAAGCATCACGTCCTCTTCCTCTTCGTCGATCTCTCTGAATACGTCGATCTCATAACCAGCAAGCTGACCTGCAAGTTTGATGTTGCTACCACCTTTACCGATAGCCAAAGATACCTCTGATGGTTTTAGGTATACGCCGATGCTCTTCTCCTCTTCGTTGATCTTGATTGAAGAGATTTTTGCAGGGCTGAGTGCTCTTTGGATAAGAAGTTGGGTGTTTGAAGTCCAGTTGATAACGTCAATGTTCTCGTTTCTAAGTTCGCGAACGATGCCGTGGATACGTGAACCTTTAACACCTACGCAAGCTCCTACAGGGTCGATTCTCTCATCGTAAGACTCTACAGCCACTTTAGCTCTGTCACCAGGGATACGTACCACTTTCTTGATGGTGATAAGACCGTCGTAGATCTCAGGAACCTCCTGCTCGAACAATCTCTCCAAGAAAGATGGAGCAGTACGAGAAAGGGTGATTACAGGGTTGTTGTTTCTCATCTCCACATTTGAGATGACAGCTTTGATAGTGTCACCTTTTCTGAAGAAATCAGAAGGGATCTGTTCTGTCTTAGGGAGGATAAGTTCATTACCCTCTTCGTCCATAACAAGAACCTCTTTTTTCCATACCTGATAAACCTCGCCACCGAAGATGTCGCCGATTTTGTCGCGGTATTTGTTGTATAGGTTAGCTTTCTCGATATCCATGATTCTACCTGAAAGATTCTGGCGTAGATTCAAGATACCTCTACGGCCGAAGTCAGATAGTTTGATCTCTTCAGCGAACTCTTCACCCACCTCGTAGCTTGAGTCGATTTTGTGTACATCCTCAAGTGAGATCTGGGTATTGGGATCTTCCACCTCTTCTACTACAGTTCTGTTTCTCCAAATCTCGAAGTCACCTTTGTCGATATTGATGATGATGTCGAAATTGTCTGAACTGCCATACATTCTAGCTAGCTGAGTGCGGAAAATGTCCTCCAAAACACTCATCATTGTGGGCCTGTCAATGTTTTTAAGCTCCTTGAATTCAGCAAATGTGCTGATTAGGTTTAAACCTTCCATCTTTATTATTCTTCGTTAATGTTTTTTTCTTTTCCTGATGAACTGACCATAAGGGAGAAATCCTCCTTGTCTCTGTCTAAGCCGCTCTCGATAAATCTGCTCAATTTAACGCAGTCGTCGATATTTACTGATCTGCCTGGTGCATCAAAGAACACTTTGATGTTGTTGACCTTGTTGACCTTTACCTCTACCAACTCAAGTTGGTTGTCAATCATATACTGAGCGACAAGCTCTTCTATTACACTTTTTTCTATCATAATCGGTTCGTTTTGGGATAATAAATAAGGGGACTGATGTCCCCCGTTTCCTCTTATCCATTTTCACCTGCAAAAATAAAGATATTTGCATTATCTACAAAAAAAACTGCGTATCTTCGCATAAATAACCAAAATAAATGTAGAAGTTATGGAAGTGACTGCAAGAGAGATAGCTGACTATGTGCACGGGGAGATAGTCGGTGATGAGAATGTGAAAGTGTCATCTGTGGCCAAAATTGAGAGCGGCAAGCCGGGTGCTTTGTGCTTTTTGGCCAATCCTAAATATGAACACCATTTGTATACTTGTAAAGCGAGTATTATATTGATAAACAGTTCTTTCGAACCAAAGGGGGAGGTTTCTGCCACCCTTATAAAAGTGGAGAACGCATACGAGGCAGTGGCGTCACTCCTCGATATGCTAAATGCCATGAAATCAAAAAACAGGTTTACATGGCTCAGGAGTGTTTTTGCCCGCAATTCAAAAGCCTTTTCAGCAAAGGTGGGGAGAGGTACATACCGTGCCCCTTTTACCTATATCGGAAAAAGGGCGAAAGTGGGGAAAAATTGTTACATATACCCACAGGTCTATATTGGTGACAATGTGGAGATTGGTGACAATGTTATCCTATATCCGGGGGTAAAGATCTATCAGGGTTGTAAAATAGGAAACAACTGCATCCTACATGCAAATTGTGTGGTGGGCTCGGATGGATTCGGCTTCGCCCCGACAGCGGATGGTACCTACAAGAAGATTCCGCAGACAGGAATAGTGATTATCGAGGACAATTGTGAGGTGGGTGCCAATACTGCCATTGACAGGGCAACTATGGGTGCTACAGTAATCGGAAGCGGTGTCAAGCTTGACAATCTGGTCCAGATAGCGCACAATGTAGTGATAGGGGCAAATACAGTTATCGCGGGTCAGGCAGGTATAGCTGGCTCCACTAAAGTGGGCGAGAGCTGCATGATCGGCGGTCAGGCGGGTATAGCGGGGCATTTGACCATAGCAAATAGGACAATGCTGGCTGCCCAGACAGGTGTAATCGGAAATATCAAGCAGGAGGGACGCACATTGATGGGGATGCCTGCAATAGATCATAAGGATTACATCAAAGCGTATGCTATTTTTAAAAATTCACATAAAAAATGAGAGTAGGCTTGTTCTGATAAAATTTTAATATCTTTGCGGATTATGAAAGATTTGCAGAAGACATTAAAGAGAGAATACAAATTTGAGGGCAAAGGGCTCCATACCGGACTGAAGGTCAATATGACTTTGGCTCCTGCCCCTGCTGATACAGGTGTTGTATTCGTGAGGACAGATATAGGCCCTGATGCCAAAGTGGCGGCGCTGGTGGATTATGTGACCCAGACACAGAGGGGTACCACTTTGCAGAATGGAGAGGCGAGCGTTTCGACAATTGAACACGTATTGTCCACTTTCGTAGGATTGGGAGTTGACAATGCTTACATATATCTGGATGCACCTGAAGCTCCGATTATGGATGGAAGCGCCAAACCTTTCGTGGAGGCGATTCTCCCAGATGGTCTTCAAGCGCAGGATGCTCCCCGCAAGTATTATGAGGTAAAGGAAAAAATCTCATTCAAAGATGAGCAGACAGGTTCTGAACTGACCCTTCTGCCAAGTGAGAACTATGAAATAGATCTGACTATCGACTATAATTCCAAAGTCCTTGGTGTGCAGACTGCCCACTACTCTTCCGGTATTACAGACTATGCTTCTGAAATTGCCCCTTGCAGGACATTCTGCTTCTTCCATGAGCTTGAATTCCTTTTCAAACATAACCTGATCAAAGGTGGTGATCTTGAAAACGCTATCGTGATAGCGGAAAATGAGGTGCCTCAGGAGGAACTGGACAAGATCTCATCACTTTTGGGTGTGACCAGTGTGAAGAGAGTTTCTACAGGTTATTTGAACAATGTCGATTTGAGATTTGGGAATGAGTGTGCCCGTCACAAACTTTTGGATGTATTGGGTGACTTTTCTTTGATCGGATACAGACTGAAAGGCAAGGTTATTGCAGTGAAATCGGGTCATAAGATAAATACCCAAATGGCGAGAATTATTAGAAAAACAGCGAAAAAAGAGTTATAAGATATGATTGTTAAACAGTTTGCTACAGTTCACCCGAATGCTAAAATTGCAGATAACGTAGAGATTTGTCCGGGTGCTTATATAGCTGAAAATGTTGAGATTGGTGAGGGCTCATGGATTGGCCCCAATGCTATAATATTTGACTATGTGAAGATAGGGAAGAACTGTAAGGTGTTCCCCGGTGCAGTAGTGGGTGCCATCCCTCAGGACCTTAAGTTTGAAAATGAGGTCTCTTATGTGGAGATTGGTGACAATACCACTGTCAGGGAGTGCGCTACCATCAATCGTGGTACTGCAGCCAGTGGTAAAGGTGTTACAAAAGTGG
Organism: Bacteroidales bacterium; assembly: GCA_017546125.1. Lineage (GTDB taxonomy): Bacteria > Bacteroidota > Bacteroidia > Bacteroidales > UBA932 > CAAGNP01. Next base: position 66,300 of record JAFYXO010000028.1, on the reverse strand, counting down.
GCAATAATGTCCTTCTGATGTCCTATACCCATGTGGCTCATGACTGTACATTGAAAGATAATGTGATTTTTACCAGCTATACAGGTGTTGCAGGTGAGACAGAGGTGGATGAATGGGCTATCCTTGGTGGTGGAACAATGGCTCACCAGTTCTCCCATATCGGAGCACATGCTATGGTGGGTGGAGGTTCACTTATCCATAAAGATGTTCCACCTTATGTTCTGGCTGGTCGTGAACCTCTGGTTTATGCAGGTGTAAATGTTGTAGGCCTTAAAAGAAGAGGTTTCTCAAATGAGCAGATCGAGAATATCAGAAATATCTATAAAGTGATATACTACGATAAGCTGAACAGGTCTGATGCCTGTGACAAAGTGGAGCAGACTTTCCCTCAAAGTGTGGAGAGAGACACTATTTTGAATTTTATCAGAGGCTCCAAGAGGGGTGTCATCAAAGCGATCTCACTTGATGCTTCTGCCGAATAGTGATACTGCAGCGCTGCTTAGTACAGCATATTTTCCACCGATAGACTACTTTGTGGCTATCGCGAATTCCGGCAATGTCGTATTGGAGCAGTGTGAAAACTATTCCAAACAGAGTTATAGAAACAGATGCAATATATTTGCTTGTGACGGGGTATTGTCTTTGACAATCCCCGTTGTCACATCCGGCAACAATACTCCGGTCAGGGAGGTGAAAATAGACTACTCGAAGAAGTGGCTGCAGCAGCACAAGAGGGCTCTGATCTCTGCCTATATGTCCTCCCCTTTCTTCGAATATTACCAAGACGATATTTTCGAAGTGCTGGAGAGTGGGGAGAAGTACCTTTTCGATCTGAACTGCAGATTGACAGATGTGCTGCTGGAGAATCTGGGGATCAGAAAAGATCTCTCACTCAGTGAGGATTATGTCCCATCTTTACTTTTGGGCGAGGGGATTGCAGATTTCAGGGAGAGTATCCACCCTAAAAAAGTGAGCCCCATTTTTGGTGAGGATATAAAACAAAAACCATACTATCAGGTGTTCTCCCAAAAGTATGGTTTTATATCGGGATTATCGGCCCTCGATCTCCTTTTCAATGAAGGGCCTGAAGCATACAGATTTCTTAAAATTTGAATCCAAGTGTAAGCAACAGTTGTGACTTGCCGTATTGTGAACTGGTCATAGCTTGTTGGCCAGTATATGATGAGTCATATAGAGTATAATTCTCTGCTGTTTTATTGCATTGTTGGCGATAAGCGGCATCGAGGAAGAATCCATTTTTGAATAAATATCCTATACCGGCAGTGGCGTAGTGTATCTCGCCGTCAAAACCCTCTTCGTATGTGTCCATGAAATTGTATCCGGCACGGATTGAGAGTTGTGATACAGGTTTGATCTCAGCTCCTACCCTCACATTGTTGACCCTTCTGAAATATTTTGCCATTGCCCCGTTCTCACCTTCAAAATATTCGATATCCTCCAAATACATATCGGATGAGGTCTGGAATCTGATGGCTCCATAGTTTACGCTCTCATAGTCCACACTTATCAGACCGAAATTGCCAAATGTATATGCGGCACCCACGCTCCATCTGAGTGGAGATGTGATTTTGTATTCGTATGAGTTGTATGGGGACTCTGCCTGATAGTATTCATTGTATACTTTTGACTCCATCTTCTCCTGGTTCTTGTCCATATATTTTGTCCAGGTAGGGGTAGAGATGGTGGCTCCAAGTCTCAGACCTGCAAACGGTCTGTATATTACACCGGCTTTCATATTGAAGCCCAAGCCGCTGATTGTCTGTGTGTATTGGTGTTTGAATCTCTCGAACTCTGTCTGGAAGTCGGCTTTGTCGACCGCCTCTTCCGCCAAAGCCTGATATTTGTGGTACCAGATGCTTTGGAGTGTCATATTGACGCCGAAGTAGAATTTGTGGGAGATGTTTCCGCCGAGGTTCATGGTGATATCCTGCTTGTAGCCGGTGGTCTCCTGGAAGAAGGACTGGTTAAGAGGTCCCCCAATCACGATGTACTCTTCCCCGTTCTGGTTGACGATATTCTCAGTAGATCCGATGTATGTGTAGTCGTCATAGATAGTCTCAACCAATGCTGTGTTCCATGCCAAAACCTCTTCCCAAAGGGCGTTTGATCCGTAGAATGGGGCATTCGGATTCTCTGAAGTCATTGTCAGACCTTTTGAATCCACCCCGTAGTCTGTCATTAATTTTGCCATGCTCGCAAGCTTACTGTGGCTGCTTTGTTGCCCTCTTACCTCTGTGCGTGAGGTGAAATTGGCTGTCTGGTTGGCAACCACTGCAAAGTTGAAATTTATAAGTCCGGTATTTCTGCCGGTGTTGAATGTGGCAACTCCTCCGACATTGGAGAGACCAAAGCGGGTGCGATGTGAGTTAGTGGTTGTACCTGCATATTCGCTTTTGTCTGTGGTAAATGTCAGTGATGGTGTGATGACAAACTCGTCGTATCTGTAGACGCCCGATGATGCTGGGTTGATGGTGATCGCACCCAAATCCCCTCCAAGAGCGGTGAATGCGTTACCCATAGCCATACTGCGGGCAGTGCCTTCGTAGTCGTTGTTTGAAAACCTTATTGCATCGTACATGGTCTGGCCAAATGCAGTTGTGGCTGAAAGTGCCATTGCAATAAGTATTGTGTATATCCTGATTGTTCTCATTGCTCTCTGTTTTTGTGATTATCTTCTGCCGCCTGTCCTGTAGCTGCTGCCTGATGATGAGCCGGTCGATCTTGAGCCACCTCCCGAGTAGCCGCTCTGATAGTTGCTTCTGCTCTGGTTGTAGTTGCTGCTTGCACCGGTGCTTTGAGTAGCGTTATTGTTGTATTGGTAGGTAGCTCTGCCATTGTCTCTTCCTGAAGCTGTCTGCTCCTTTCTGTTATTCTGGCTCGAAGAGGCTCTGTAATTGTTGCGTACTCCGTTTCTTGTAGGGATGGTGCCATTATTTCCTGTTACGGTGCCGGTGTTGTCACCCTTGACGCTTGGTGCTCCACTTCTGTTCAACTCTCTTCCTCTGATCTGGTTTACACTTGTGGCAGGTGCGGCGGTGGTAGTTCTGTTGTGGCGGTTCCCACCTGAGATCTGGGCAACACCGGTATTGCTGTTTCTGGTGAGATCCCTTCTTCCGTGGATTACATCATTTGTGGTGATGCCCCCGATAGGATAGGTGTGTGGGTACATTGGGTAGTAGCCCGGATAAAATCCCGGATAATACCATGGGTCGTACCATCCGTAGTAGTATGATGGACCGTAGTAAGGGTAGTAAGATGGATAGTACCAGGGGCTGTACCATGGGTCATACCAGGGTTCATACCATGGATTGTACCATCCGTAATAGTAATGGGCCGGTCTGTAGTATGCATGGGTGTACCAGGGATAATAGTATCCGTAGCCAGCACCATAACCCATTTCAAAATTGATGGAGAATGTGTAATCCTCCTCATCTTCGAATTTCTTGAATCTCTCTTCGTATGTCTCCCCTTCAAGAAGCACGACGTAGCTTTTATCGAGTTCGAGAGGGAGGGTAATATCCTTGGATGTCTCTCCCAAAACGATAGTGTCCACAGCTTCGGTGCAGACTTTCTTGGCTTTTGTCTCCTCTGTGAGGGCGGCTATCTGCTTCTGTTCTGCAGATACGGCTGCGTCAATGGATGCCTTGTCCGGGGTGTAGTATATCCCATCCTCAAAAGGGGCACTTGAGGTATATGAAGCACTTGTGCCGCAAGAGGTTAGGATTAAGGTGCTTAATAGCACTATATAAAGAGAAAAATTTTTCATAACTCACACTCGTTATTGATTAATTATTCGTACTTTTGCGCCTTACTACGCATAATACGATACAAAAATAACAAAAAACATACCATTAAAAAAATTTACAATGGCTAAAGAGGTAACAAGTAGAGAAGAGAACTACTCATTGTGGTACAACAACTTGGTCGTAAAAGCAGACCTTGCAGAGAATTCAGCAGTCAGAGGTTGTATGGTAATCAAGCCATACGGCTACGCAATATGGGAGAAAATCCAGCATCAGTTGGATACAATGTTCAAAGAGACAGGGCACCAGAATGCCTATTTCCCGCTATTTATCCCAAAATCGTTTTTGAGCAAGGAGGCAGACCATGTTGAGGGTTTTGCCAAGGAGTGCGCAGTGGTAACTCACCACAGACTTAAAAATAACCCTGACGGTTCGGGTGTGATCGTGGATCCGGAGGCTAAACTTGAAGAGGAACTTATCGTTCGTCCGACCTCAGAGACCATTATCTGGAATACATACAGAAACTGGATCAAATCTTACAGGGATCTCCCTATCCTTTGCAACCAATGGGCAAACGTGGTAAGATGGGAGATGCGTACCAGACTTTTCCTAAGAACAGCGGAGTTCTTGTGGCAAGAGGGTCACACTGCCCATGCTACAGCTCAAGAGGCTATTGAAGAGACAGAAAAGATGGTGAACGTGTATGCAGATTTCGCACGTAACTATATGGCACTGCCAGTAGTGGTAGGTAAGAAGACTGAATCAGAGAGATTTGCCGGTGCCATTGATACACTTTGTATCGAGGCAATGATGCAGGATGGAAAGGCTCTACAAGCAGGTACCTCGCACTTCTTGGGCCAGAACTTCGCAAAAGCATTCGATGTTCAGTTTGCAAACAAAGAGGGTAAACTTGATTATGTTTGGGCTACCTCATGGGGTGTTTCTACCCGTTTGATGGGTGCCTTGATTATGGCTCACAGTGATAACAACGGTTTGGTTCTTCCACCAGCACTTGCACCTATTCAGGTGGTAATGGTCCCTATCTACAAGGGGGAAGAGGAGTTGAAGATGATGGTGGAGAAGATGGAAGAGATCAAAAACGAACTTAAGCCTTACGGCATCTCTGTCAAGATTGATGACAGGGACAATGTACGTTCAGGTTTCAAATTCGCAGAATGGGAGCTTAAAGGTGTTCCTGTACGTGTGGTGATGGGTAAACGCGATCTTGAAAACGGTGTGGTGGAGATTGCCCGTCGTGATACTTGCGAAAAATCTTCTGTTGCAAGGGAGGGTATCGCTGAATATATCAAGAATCTGTTGGACGAGATCCAAAAGAATATCTATGCGAAGGCTTTGAACTTCAGAGAGGAGCACACTGTGAAAGTGGATACTTGGGAAGAGTTCAAAGAGAAGATCGAGGAAGGTGGCTTCCTGCTATGTCACTGGGACGGTACAGCTGAGACCGAAGCTAAGATCAAGGAGGAGACCAAAGCTACCATCAGATGTATTCCTCTTGATTCACATGTTGAGATCGAGGAGGGTACTTGTGTGTACTCGGGCAAACCTTCAAAACAAAGAGTAATTTTTGCAAGAGCATACTAATATGTTGGACTTAATCGTATCGGAGCTTAAGGATAAGGCTCAATTGAAAGCTACTGTCTATGAACAGTGCCTGGATATCTTCAATCAGTTGAAGGATGTTCTGAGTGAGATCAGCAATGACTTGAACGACATGATAGAGGGGCAATGCAGCAGGAGAGTGAGAATTGAGTATCGTGACAGAGGTCGTTTTGAGGCAGAATTGAAATTCGCCGATGACGTTCTTATCTTCAGCATGCATACAGATGTGTTCCAGTTTGACAGGGACCATGCCATCTGGAAGAACCCTTATGTGAAAGAGGATCCCAAGAGGGCTTACTGTGGTGTGATAAGTGTCTACAACTTCCTGTCCGATTCGATGAAGTACAATAGGGAGGAGGATTTGGGTTACCTGGTGGCCAGAATCTTCGTCAATAAAGACAAGCATTTCCTGGTTGAGGGCAAGAGACAGAAGAAACAGGCCACTTCGACCTTCGGAAAATATACCCTGGATAGCGAGGCGTTGGCCACTATCGTTCAGAGCGCTGTGATGTACTCACTCTCATTTGACCTTTTGGTGCCACCATTTGATGTTGTCAAGGTGGTAAGTGTCGATCAGATCAATGCCAAGATCGAGTCTGCGAAGATGAGAACAGCCAAGCGTATGGGGTACCAATATAATTCAGATGATGTATTAAACAGTAATAACGATGAAAATTAAGGTTTTGTTTTTGGCAGCAGTAGCTCTATTGTCAGCTACATTTCTTTCAAATCGTACTTATGCACAGGAGAAGGAGCTTACAAGTGCACAGGAGATGTGTCTGATAGTGGCTTCCAATGTGGAGGTGCCTGAGATTCAATATGCAGAGGTGGAACCTCCAAAATATTGGACAAACGGTATCATGAACCAGTTGGGATTCTCACAAGTCTCTCTTACAAACTGGGCAAGTGGTGGTGTAGGATCGGTGGCTATGAACGCATATATAGATGCTCACGCAAACTACAAAAAAGGCCTTATGATCTGGGAGAACAGAGTGAACCTGGCGTACGGCTTTGTTAACCCTATCGGTGAGGGTGAGCGTTTCAAGAAGAGTGATGATAGGATCCAGTTGGATAGCAAATGGGGTTATGGCGTTGCCAACAAACTTTATGCTTCAGCAGTGTTTACTTTCAGAACACAGTTTGCTAAAGGTTATAACTATGGTGCTACCAAAGACAAGGATGAGCTGATCTCAAGTTTCATGGCTCCGGGTAACATTTCACTCGGTCTCGGTGTGGACTGGAAGCCAGCATCAACCCTTTCATTCAACATCGCACCCCTTACCGGAAACATGGTGGTGGTAGGTGTCGAACAGCTTAGAAGCAAATATGGTTGGGATGCATCAAAGGATGATATGACCAAAGCTGTCAGAACTGAGCTTGGTGCGCAGTTGAAAGCTGAGTACAAGAAAGGTTTCAAAAACATCACTGTGGGTACAATGGTGACACTATTCTACGACTATTTGTCTCCAAAATTGGCACCACAAGTGTATTGGGATTTGAATCTTGATTTCAAGATCAACAGATTCTTCTCTGCAAACCTTCGTACAAACCTTATCTACGACGAAAATATCCTTTTTGCAGATCCTGATGATCCTGATGCACCAGGCAAACCTAAAGTGCAGTTCAAAGAGGCATTCAGCTTGAGCTTTACCTATACTTTTGGTAACTACCAGAAGAAATAGTAATGATTCTCTCTGAGTTCAATAAAAATATAACCTCTTTTCTTCCCGAAGGAGTGGAAGGAAAGAGGTTTCTTTTGGCCGTTAGTGGAGGTATTGATTCAATGTGTATGGCGAGCCTCTTCCTTGCCAGCGAACTTGATCTTCAGTTCGGTATAGCGACGGTCAATTTCAAACTCAGAGAGGGTGATTGTGATCTGGATCAGGCCCTGGTAAGGGACTGGGCGGAGGAGAGGGGTATCCCTTTCCATACGATAGAGTTCGATACTGAAGGGTATGCGGCTGAGCACTCGATATCGACACAGATGGCCGCACGCGATTTGAGATACGGATGGTTTTACCAATTGCTCGAAGAGCACAATTACGATTATATTGCCATAGCCCACAATATGGACGACAGTGCCGAGACACTCCTCCTGAACCTTATCAGAGGTACAGGGGTGAAGGGACTTGCCGGAATCAGAAAGGTGAACGGAAAGGTGATAAGACCCCTTATAAGTGTCTCCAGAGAGGATATTGTAGAATATGTGTCGAAGAATAATGTCCCATATAGGGATGATAAGACCAATTTTGAGTCGCACTACTCCAGAAACAGGGTCAGGAATATCATTTTTCCGGAGATCAAGAAGATAAATCCGTCTTTTTTGAAGACAATAAGCAGGACGAGCTCCTATTTTATCCAGGCAGAAGAGGTGCTGGATGAACTCTATGAGGCCAAAAGGGATGTTTTGTGCCGTGAGGAGAATGGATGTCTGATTGTCGACGTTCCCCTTTTGATGAGGGAGAAACATCAGGAGTACTGGCTGCACAGAATTCTTGGGGAGAAGGGGTTCAATGCCTCGCAGATATCAGATATCAAGGGTGCTATGGGTGGCCAGAGCGGCAAGGTGTTCAGCAGTGCCGGGTATGAGCTTCTTGTGGATAGGGGTGAATTGAAGGTTTATCTGCTGGAGAGGGCGAATGGAGAGACATTTTCCATAGATTCTCCTGGAGTATATACCTTTGGTGAGGTGACCTTTGAAATCAGATTTATCGAGAAAACTGAAGAGTTTCATCCGTTTCCAAAAGATGGTACCCTCTATTTTTCTGCAGACTCCATCGAACTTCCACTGGTGTGCAGAGGGTGGCAGAAAGGGGACAGGTTCAGACCTTTCGGTATGACCGGATTCAAAAAATTGAGCGATTTCTTTAAGGATGCCAAGATGGACAAGAGGGCCAAAGAGACCCAGCCTCTCCTTCTGTGTGGTGAGGATATTGTCTGTCTTCCTGGGGTGAGAATCGATGACAGATACAAAATAAAAACCTCGACCAGAATGGTGGCCGAGGTCAATATCTTGAAGTAAGTTTCAGCTTCTAGTTCTCGAATACGTAGTTGTACTCCATACGTGCATAAACTGTTTTGCTGATTTTCTTAAGCTCCTTAACCATATCTTCTACAGCTGCCTCAGGGTTTGAGAGGATGTCCATAGAGCTTTTAGCCTGGCCAAACGATTCCATAAGTTTTTCTACCTGGCTCTTCGATTTTGGATACTCAACCAATTGGTACTCTTTCAAGCCTAAGATGTTCTCGGTGTATTGGATAGCATCCACAATGGTACCAATCTCATCTGTAAGACCCACTTTCATAGCGTCAGTTCCTGACCATACGCGACCTTGAGCGATAGCGTCCACCTCTTCTGTGGTCATATCTCTACCATTTGAAACGATAGACAAGAATGTGTCGTAGATGTGCTCAACACTGTTTTGCATATGAGCAACTTCCTCTTTGTCGAGACCTTTGGTAATTGTCATCATGTCGGCGTGGTCGTTGCTCTTGATGTTTACGATGTTTACATGAGCTTTCTCTTTTACGATTTTGCCAAAGTTAGGAACCATGCTGAATACACCGATAGAACCGGTAAGGGTGCTTTCGTTTGTGAAGATTTTGTCACCTTCAGCAGAGATCCAGTAACCGCCTGAAGCGGCGTAGCCACCGTATGAAACCACTACAGGTTTCACTTTTCTTAGAAGTTCCAATTCGTTTCTGATGATCTCAGCAGCGATAGCATCTCCACCTGGAGAGTTCACACGTAGAACAACAGCTTTGATGGTGCTGTCTTTTCTTACATCAGATACGATTTTTGCATAGTCGTCAGAGCAGATTCCGTCACCGCTACCTTGTTTGATCTCACCATTTGCATAGATGATAGCGATCTTGTCAGATGCTTTTACATTTGGTTTGACAGTAGCTTGGGCATAATCTGCAAGGCTGGTCATCTTTACATCTTTCTCATCCTTAACACCAAACAGACCGGTAAGTTCTTCAATCATCTTGTCTCTGGTCATAGTGGCATCTGCAAGAGAAGCTTTAACCATATTTTCTGCATCTGAAGCGGTAAGGTTGTTGATGTGGTTGTTGAATGTTTTGATGTCAATGTCGCGTGATTCGCAAATGGCAGTGGCGATGGTGTTCCAAAGAGATGATATCATAGCCTGATTTTGCTCTCTGTTTGCAGGGCTGATGTCTCTGTTTACGAACTGCTCACCGGCAGATTTGTATTTTCCGTGGCGGATAAGCTGGATCTCCACACCCAATTTGTCAAGTGCACCCTTGAAGAATGTAAGTGATGAGGCAACACCATATACTGAGTTGGATCCATGAGGGTTGACATAAATCTTATCAGCTACTGAACACAGATAATAACCTGTTTGGGAGTAAGACTCTGCGTATGTGATGATAGCTTTGCCTGACTCTTTGAATTTGACAAGTGCATTTCTGAACTCCTCCATAGTTGTAAGGTCTGCAGAAACATTGGTAGGATTGATGTAGATGAATTTGACTGCAGGGTCAGTTGCAGCGTTTTCAATGGCACGAATTGCATTCAAGATGCCAACCTGTTTGCCGGCTGAAAGTTTGCCGCCACCCATAATCAACGATGTAGGGTCGATATCACCTTCTGCATTCTGTTCACCTATGGTGATATCAGATATTTTTAGAATAGTGCTTTTAGGTACAGATGGGGTCGATCCTGTCGAGGCAGAAAGTGCACCGACCACAGATACAAGGACCATAACACCAAGGAACATGGCAAGGAAAATGCCAATAAATGAAGCTAATAGCGTTTTGAAAAATCCTTTCATTTTTACAGTTGTTTTTAAATAGTCTATTTTTTGCAAAAGTATGTAAATATTGTATCTTTGCCAAGATATATTGTAAAAGAATATTAAGATGAAAAAGATAGTTATTGCGTTATTTTTGATTACTTTGGCCCTGCAGTCGCTCCTGGCGCAGATTGCTCCCAAGTCCCACACAGTCAGTGGTGTGGTGTACTCTGTGAAGAACAATGGGGCCAAGGAGGTGGTGCCATTCGCCACTGTTTACTGGCTCCAGTCCGGTACATATATGGATTGTGATGTGGATGGCAAGTTCTCTTTTACCGTATTTGAGAAAGCTGATGATGCGACACTCGTGGCTACAGCTATCGGATACAATACTGATACTCTTGTGGTCAATTATAATACCAAAGAGGTTGAGTTCTTTTTGCAGGGTATAAATGAGTTGGAGAAAGCTGTGGTTCAGGCACGTCAGGAGGGTAGTTACCTCTCCAAGATGACACCTGTCAAGACGGAGGTCATTACAGCTGCAGGTCTTTGCAAGATGGCATGCTGCAACCTGGCCGAGAGTTTTGAGAATTCAGCCAGTGTGACTGTCGGTTATTCAGATGCGATTACAGGTGCCAAGCAGATAAGACTTTTGGGTCTGTCCGGTATCTACACCGCTATGCTTGATGAGAACCGCCCTACAATGAGGGGTCTTGCAGCACCATTCGGACTATCTTATATCCCGGGCCAGTGGCTTGAGAGTATCCAGATCGCCAAAGGTCCATCTTCGGTAGTGAACGGACTTGAGGCCATTACAGGACAGATCAATATGGAGCACCGCAAACCTACCGATGAGAAACCGCTGTTCATCAATCTGTTTGTGGACAACCACTTGATGACAGAGGCAAATATCGCCTCATCGCTACAGCTCAATGAGAAATGGAGCACAGTGACTATGGGTCACTACTCATCTATGCCTATGGGACACGATGGTAATGGTGACGGCTTCAAGGATGAACCTACTTCGTTGAAATTCAACCTTACAAACCGTTGGCTCTACTACGATGAGAGCGGAATGCAGGTGAGATTCGGTATCAGAGCTCTGACCGACGACAGGACAGGAGGTTCTGTGAATTTCAACAAGGATATGAGGAGAGATGCCGGCAGCATGAACGAAATGGTAAATAAAGGAATTTGGGGTTCAAACATCAATAACAAAGGGATAAATGCCTATGTGAAGGTGGGTGTTCCGTTGAATGCCGCCAATACCCGCAACATCGCGTTTGTTGCAGACTATACATACCATCAGATTGATTCATACTTCGGCTTGAAGGATTATAACGGCAAGCAAAATTCTGTATTTGCAAACCTTATCTATCAGGAGGAGATCGGTGAGAGCCACAGAATCAATGCAGGTGTAAGAAATCAGTTTGACCTTTTTGGAGAGACCCTGGTAGACCAGTACATAATCTCCCAGAAATGGAACAGCAACACTTATATTCTTGACAGGAAGGAGAACTCAGTGGGTGTATATGGTGAGTATACATACACTTCAGGGGACAAATTCACAGCTGTAGCCGGTGTGAGTGTCGATTATAACAGCATCTATGGCCTTCTTGTTGCCCCAAGGGCAAACATCAAATATGCCTTTACTGAGGATATTATCTTCAGAGCATCCGGTGGTAGAGGTTACCGCTCACCTAATGTAGTGGTGGACAATATCGGTATGTTGTCTACAGGTCGTGAGATCAGTATTGCACCAAGCCTTGATATGGAGGATGCATGGACCTACGGCGGTAATATCACAGGATATCTCCCTATAGGTGAAAACAGAAACTCATATTTGAGCTTTGACTACTTCAGGACAGATTTCAACAAGCAGATTGTTGTGGACCAGGAGTTGGATTTCTCAAAGGTGAGCATCTACAATCTTGAAGGGAGATCATTTACCAATACTTATCAGGCTGACTTCTCAGTGGAGCCTATTGAGAGATTTGTTATTGTAGCCACATACAGATATACCGATGCAAAAGTGACATTGGCGGGTCAGGGATTGGTTGAGAGACCTATGACCAGCAGATACAAAGGTGTATTGAATCTGCAGTATGCCACCAGAATGAATATCTGGACATTTGACTTTACTGCACAGCTTAACGGACCATGCAAACTGCCTGTATTTATGGTGGAGAATGGTGTTGAGACCTCACCTGCTTACCCTGTCTTCTTCGCTCAGATCACCAGGAAATTCAAAGGTGTGGATGTATATGTGGGTGGTGAAAACCTTACAAACTACAAACAGAAAAATCCTATTATCGGCTGGGAAAACCCTTACTCTTCAGAGTTCAATGCATCTCAAGTATGGGGTCCTATCCTCGGTTGGAAAGTATATGCCGGTATGAGGTTTACATTATGGAAAAAATAACTTTTAAAAAATTGATATTATGAAACAACTATTCAGAATCCTTTTCGTAGCTGTAATCGCTATTTTAGCATTAAATACAGAGGCATCTGCACAAAAGAAGAAAAAAGAGGCAGAGGTTACTTTCAGTGTAAATGTTGACTGCCCTGCGTGTGTGAAGAAACTTGAGTCAAATCTCCCTTTTGAGAAAGGTGTAAAAGATTTGAGAGTAAGCCTTGAGGAGCAAACTGTATGGTTCAAATACCAACCTGAAAAAACCACTAAAGAGGCTTTGGCAAAAGCTGTAGAAAAATTCGGTTACGAAGTAAAAGAGATTACTAAAGAGGAAGTTAAGAAATAAATAGCACCATTATGCGCAAGTTGTTATTCGTCTTTGGCCTGTTGTTGGCCTCCTATTGCCTGTGTGCACAGTCATGGGTGAGGGTAAACCAGGCCGGTTACCTCCCTACAGATATCAAGGTGGCGGTATTGATCTCGCTGGATGAGGCTGAAGGCTCTTTTGAGGTGTGCGACGCCATTACTGATGAGGTGGTTTTCAAAGGTAAAGGTACCAGTGCCAACGCTTCCAAGTGGGGTATGAAAAAGGCTTACCGTCTGGACTTCAGCAGTATCAACAAAGATGGTGGATACTATATCAGGAGCAATGGGACCAAGAGCCCTGTTTTTGAGATTGGAGCTGATGTGTATGATGGTATAGCAGACTACCTCCTTGTCTATATGAGACAGCAGAGATGTGGTGACAACCCATTCAATGGTGAACCTTGCCATCAGCACGATGGTTTCATCGTGGATCACCCTACCCGTAGCGGAGAGAAGATCGATGTGACCGGCGGCTGGCACGATGCTACAGACTATTTGCAATATCTTACCACCTCTGCGACCACCACTTATCATATGCTTTTCGCATATATGGAGGCTGAGGACAAATCTGTATTCAAGGATTTGTACGATGCAAGGGGACGCAAAGGTTCAAACGGTATACCTGATATTCTGGATGAGGCCAAATGGGGTCTTGACTGGCTTGTTAAGATGAACCCTGAGGACAGAGTGATGTTCAACCAGATCGCTGATGACAGGGATCACGCTGGTTTCAGAGTGCCATATAAAGATACAGTGGATTATGGTTGGGGACCGGGTGCAGGACGTCCAGTATATTTTGTTACCGGTGAGCGTCAGGGCTTGAGCAAATATGTCAACAGAACCACAGGTGTATCTTCATCTGCAGCCAAATTTGCCTCTACATTTGCACTTGGTGCTCAGGTGATGAGGGAGTTCTATCCTGAATTCTCAGACAAGATCCTTTACAAGGCAGAACAGGCATATGCTTATGCTACAGAGGATGTGGGTAACACACAGACAGCATGTGTAGTCTCACCTTTCTTCTATGAGGAGGACAGCTTTGTCGACGATATTGAGCTTGCAGCTGCCACCTTTATGCACTTTACAGGTCAGGACAACTGGAAGCAGCAGGCTGACTACTGGGGGGAACTCGAACCTGTATCTCCCTGGATGGAGCTTGGAAGGGGAAGACACTACCAGTTCTATCCATTCATCAATATCGGTCACTACTATATGGCCAAAAGCAGTGATAAGGCTATCAGCAGCAAGTATGCTGAGTTTATGCGTCAAGGTCTCCAATATTTGAAGGATAGGGCAGCAGACGATCCGTTTATGAGTGGTGTCCCATATATCTGGTGCTCAAATAACCTTGTTTCAGCAGCTGTGTCACAGGCAAGACTTTATAACGAGGTTACCGGCGACAACTCTTTCTTGGAGATGGAGGTTGCGTTGAGGGACTGGCTTTTGGGATGTAACCCCTGGGGTACATCTATGATTGTAGGTTACCCTTCATTTGCAGACTATCCTGATTATCCCCACTCATCTTATTTTGTGGTTAATGGTGATTTGACATACGGCGGACTTGTAGACGGACCTGTATACTATACCGTATTCAAGGAGAGGGCAGACAAATATATGGATATCTCTGAAAATCCATATAATCCATTCAATAACGGTATCGCCGTATATCACGATGACCTTCAGGACTTCTCAACCAATGAGCCTACCATGGACGGTACAGCAGGTCTGACCTACTATTTCGGTAAGATGGAGTCAAAAGGGAGTGCCCTTAAAAAGACTCAGAGGGTGAAAGACAGCCAGGGTGCCACTATCAGGGTAAACCCTGAAGAGAAGAGAGTCTATTTCATCTTCTCGGCGGACACCAGATTCAATGGTGGTCCACATATCCTCAAAACCCTTAAAAAGGCAGGTGCCAAAGGATCATTCTTCCTTACCGGCAACTGCCTCAGAATGGAGGAACATAAAGAGCTTATCGAGAACATTATCGCAGATGGACACTATGTAGGTGGCCACTCTGACAATCATCTCCTTTACGCTCCATGGGAAGCGAGAGACTCTTCGCTTGTTACCAGAGACAGTCTGATCAGGGATTTGCAGCTCAATATGGCAGAACTTGAGAAGTTCGGTATCGGTCACGACAAAGCAAGATGGTTCTTGCCTCCATACGAATATTACAACTCAGATCATGTGAAATGGCTTGAGAATTCAGGTATTAAGGTTATGAATCTTACCCCTGGTACCGCTACTGCAGCAGATTATACCACTGCAGATATGCCAAACTACAGATCTTCACAAACTTTGATAAACACATTGCTGGAATTTGAGAAGAATGTGGGTCTTAATGGTGCCATAATTCTGATTCACCCTGGAGTAGAGTCGGGCAGACCTGATCCGCTTTACCACAGATTGCCGGAGATTATCAAGACATTGAAGAAGAGGGGATATACCTTCGGTACATTCTCCGATTTAAAATAGAAGATAAAGATGTACGAAATTTTATTGAAGAAGGATCTCAATCCCGCCATCACCCTGATGGAGGTGTCTGCACCCCGATTGGCAGCTTCTGCCAAGCCAGGGCAGTTCCTCATCGTGAGGGCAGATGAAAATGGGGAGAGGATCCCTCTGACCGTGTGTGATTACAATAAAGAGAGGGGAACAGTGACTATTGTCACTCAGAAAGTGGGTGCTTCATCCAAGAAGATTTGTGACCTGGAGCAGGGCGAATCTTTCCAGGATGTCTCAGGCCCACTTGGCAGACCCTCGGATTTTATTGCTGAAAGCGATGAAGAGCTTCGCAATAAAAGATTCATTTTCATTGCCGGAGGCTTGGGGACAGCACCCGTCTACCCTCAGGCAAAATATCTCCATGAGCGTGGCGCCAAGGTGGATATTATCATAGGTGCAAAAAGTGCAGATCTCCTCATCCTTGAGGAGGAGATGTCCCGTGTGTGTGATAACCTCTACATCTGCACAGATGACGGTTCAAAGGGGATGAAAGGTCTTGTGACCGAGAAACTTTCGCAGCTTTGTGAAGCTGGGGAGAAATATGATCAGGCGGTATCAATCGGCCCTATGATTATGATGAAATTTGTCACTCTGACAGCAAAAAAATATGATCTTCCACTGGTGGTAAGCTTGAATACCCTTATGGTGGACGGTACCGGAATGTGCGGTGCCTGTCGTGTGACTGTGGGTGGTAAAGTGAGATTTGCCTGTGTGGAGGGTCCCGAATTCGACGCTTATCAGGTCGATTTCGACGAAGCCATGAGGAGGCAGATGATGTATAAAAGTCAGGAGGTCGAAGCTGACCACAAATGTAAAATAAGACATTAGGCTATGGCAAACAAAATAGATAGAGTCCCTGTCAGAGAGCAGGATCCGAAAGTGCGTGCCACAAATTTTGATGAGGTGTGCTACGGGTACAATGAGCAGGAGGCTATGCTTGAGGCGAGCCGTTGCCTGAATTGCCGTAAGCCGGGCTGTATGCTTGCCTGTCCTGTCTCTGTGAAGATTCCTGCATTTGTCGAGAAGGTGGCAGCAGGAGACTTTGAGGGTGCAGGGAAGATTATTGCGATGGATAGTTCATTGCCCGCAATATGTGGCAGGGTGTGCTCACAGGAGTCCCAATGCGAGGGTTCCTGCATCTTGGGTGTCAAGGGGCAGCCTGTGGCAATTGGCAAGCTTGAGCGCTTCGTGGCAGACTGGAGCACTGAGAACGGAATTTCGTACTCGGAAAGGGAGGCCCCAAATGGGAAAAAGGTGGCTGTGGTGGGGAGTGGCCCTGCCGGCCTTGCCTGCGCATCTGACCTGGCGAAATGGGGCTATGATGTCACCATTTTCGAGAGTTTGCACAAACCGGGAGGTGTTCTCCAATACGGAATCCCTGAGTTCCGTCTCCCTAAAGATAAAGTGGTGGGGGTAGAGATTGCGAAGCTGAAAGAGCTTGGGATCAAGATTGAGACGAATGTAATTATCGGAAGGACAATAACTATAGAACAACTTATGCAGGAGGAGGGATTTTCTGCAGTATTCGTGGGATCCGGAGCAGGACTCCCCAAATTCATGAATATCCCCGGAGAGAGCCTCAACGGAGTCTTCTCTGCAAATGAATTCCTCACCCGCAATAACCTGATGAAGGCCTATTCTCAGGAGAGCGACACCCCTATCTATGCAGGTCATAAGGCTGTGGTAGTGGGTGGCGGAAATGTTGCGATGGATGCTGCGCGTACCGCATTGCGCCTTGGCGCTGAGGTGACTGTGGTTTACCGTCGCACAGAGAAGGAGCTCCCTGCCAGGGCAGAGGAGGTTCACCACGCCAAAGAGGAGGGTATCATTTTCAAAATGCTCACCAATCCTGTGGAGATTCTTGGCGATGAGAAGGGCTGGGTACGTGCTATACGTTGCCAGGAGATGGAGCTCGGAGAGCCTGATGCATCGGGACGCCGCTCTCCAGTGGCAAAAGAGGGGGCACTTCTGGATATAGAGACCGATGTGGTGATCATGTCACTCGGTACTTCACCAAATCCGCTGATAGCCGGGACAACACCGGGTCTGGAGGTGGACAGAAGGGGCTGTATTGTGGCGACAGCAGAGGGTGAGACCTCAAAAGAGTATGTATATGCAGGCGGCGACGCCGTTACAGGTGCAGCGACCGTGATTCTGGCTATGGGTGCCGGACGTAAAGCTGCAAAAGCAATAGATGAGAAATTAAAAGGATAATAATATATGGCACAAAAACCATCAATCCCAAAGGGGACAAGAGACTTCTCACCGGTAGAGATGGCCGGTAGAAACTACATTTTCGATACAGTAAAATCGGTATTCAAAAAATATGGATTCCTCCCATTGGAGACACCTTCGATGGAGAATCTCTCTACCCTTTTGGGCAAATATGGAGAGGAGGGAGACAAACTTCTATTTAAAGTGTTGAACTCGGGTGACGCATTCTCGGGTGTGGACTATGAATCTTATAAAGTGGGAGAGGAGAACGGCAAGAAGTTCTACAATAGCAATGCCCTCTCACTTAAAGTGTGTGAGAAGGGTCTAAGATATGACCTTACAGTCCCTTTTGCACGCTACGTGGTGCAACACCAGAATGAACTTACTTTCCCTTTCAAAAGATATCAGCTTCAGCCTGTTTGGAGAGCTGACCGTCCTCAGAAGGGTCGTTACAGAGAGTTTTACCAATGTGATGTCGATGTGATCGGCAGCCGCTCACTTCTTAATGAACTTGAGCTTGTACAGATAGTGGATGAGGTGTTCACCATGTTCGATATCCGTGTATGTGTGAAGATCAATAACCGTAAGATCCTTTCAGGACTTGCTGAGATCTCAGGTCACCCTGACAAACTCATCGATATCACCGTGGCTATCGACAAGATAGACAAGATCGGTCTTGATGCAGTTAAAGGTGAACTTCGTGAGAGGGGCTTGGATGACAATGCTATCGCGGTGATCGAGCCAGTATTGACATTGTCAGGAACTTCGGCAGAGAAGATTGCCACTATGAGAGGCATTTTGGCCGGTTCAGAGGTGGGTCTGAAAGGTGTGGATGAACTTGAAGAGCTCTTCGGCCTGATCGAGATATCAGGTGTCCGTCAGGAGGTGGAGATCGACTTGTCATTGGCTCGTGGCCTTAACTACTATACAGGTGCCATCTTCGAGGTTAAAGCCAAAGATTTTGCTATCGGCAGTATCTGTGGCGGTGGCCGTTATGATGACCTTACAGGTATTTTCGGTTTGCCAAATATGTCAGGTGTGGGCATCTCTTTCGGAGCAGACCGTATCTATGATGTGTTGCTCGGCCTTGACAAATTCCCTAAAGAGGCTGTGTCGGGTACCAAAATGCTCTTCACAAATATGGGTGTGACTGAGCTTCGCTATGTGATCCCTATCGCAAAAGAGCTCCGTCTGGCAGGTATCCCTGTGGAGATTTACCCTGACAATGTAAAACTTAAAAAACAGTTCGATTACGCTGATAAAAAAGGTATCAAGTTTTTGGCTATAGTAGGTGAAAATGAGGTAAATAAAGGTGTTGTTACCCTCAAGAACCTCGCTACAGGAGAGCAAGTGGAGGTGCCCCCTTCAGAGCTTGCCGAGAAAATAAAATAGCCCTAAAATTTGCAAATTAGGAAATAATGGCTACCTTTGCAGCTCAATACCGCGGAGTAGAGCAGTTGGTAGCTCGTCGGGCTCATAACCCGGAGGTCGTAGGTTCGAGTCCTGCCTCCGCTACTATAAAGAGGATGATTAAAAAGTCTTTTGACTGATTAGTCATCCTCTTTTTTTTGTCAGGAAGTGAAATTTTTGCCATTTTTGTGTAGATATGAAAAAGATACTGTTCATTTGTCACGGTAATATATGCCGCTCTCCGATGGCGGAGTTTGTCTTTAAGGCTTTGGTCAAAGTGTATGGGCTGGAGTCCCTGTTTTATGTGGAGTCTGCGGCGGTATCTACAGAGGAGATAGGTAATCCGATATACCCCCCTGCCAAAAGGTGTCTGACTCAGCATGGTATCCCTTTTGATAGCGGTAAAAGGGCGAGACAGGTCACCCGTGAGGATTACGGCAAGTTTGATCTTCTGATATGTATGGATGAATCCAATGTGCGTCGTCTGCGCAGAATCGTAGGTGATGACCCGGATGGCAAGATACATTTGATGATGAGTTATACCGGTGATTTCAGAGATGTGGCGGATCCTTGGTATACAGGAGATTTTGAGACTACCTTCCAGGATGTCCTCGAGGCATCGGAAGCTTTTTTGAAAATGATATAAATAACTAAAAAATCATTCAATAATTGGTATTATGCATTACTTATTGATTTTATTGGCAGTATCACTTGCCGTTTCCGGCCTGGGCTGGATCTATTTCATCTACTTTTTCAGTATAGGTTATGGCTTCGGTGTGTCGGCTCTCGCTTTGACTATGGCTGTTTTGTTCAAGGATGTACTGACATTGCCGGCAGCACTTCTTTGTGCGGTTATGTTTGTATTCGGATGCAGACTTGGCCTCTATCTTCTTACCCGTGAGAAGAGATCCACTGAGTATAGGAAGATTCTTTATGGTCCTGATGCGGCGAAGAAGAAGCCACTTTTTGTAGTTATTGTAGTGTGGGTTTTCTGTGCCCTTCTATATGTGGGACAGGTAAGTCCATTGGCTTTCTATCTTGCAAATGCAGCGGATGGTTTGGAAGTGAACGATATATGGGTGTGGATAGGTGCTGCCATGATGGCTGTAGGTGTCCTTCTTGAGGCTGTTTCTGATGCCCAGAAGAAGGCTGCCAAGAAGAAAAACCCTAAGAGATTTGTCGATACAGGCCTTTACAGACTTGTCCGTTGCCCTAACTATCTGGGTGAACTTGTGATATGGACCGGCTCTTTTGTTGTATGTTTTGGAGCAGCATGCTCTGTATGGCAATGGGTTGTAGCTGCTATCGGCTATATAGGTATCGTATATGTTATGTTCAGCGGTGCACGCAGATTGGAGGTTAGACAGGCTGTGACTTATGGCAATGATCCTGAGTTCCAGAAATACATAAAGAAGACCCCTATCCTTCTTCCATTTGTTCCTATCTATAGCGTGGCAAAATATGAATGGTTGAAAGCGTAGACTTAAAGATAAAGTTACAGTTACAGTGCAGGCCCTCAGTAAATTTTTGCTGGGGGCCTTTTTTTGTCAGGGGAGGGTGCCGATTTGATTCCGGCAGGGTTCTTTGGCCTATGGCGACCTCATTTTGTTCCTCTCCATATCACCTGTGCGGGATATGTGGTGTCATTTTTATTAATGTTTCTGATTATACCGAAAAATATGAAGCGTTTCCATCACTAGGAGGTGTTTCTGGAAAAGGGACTTGACGGATGGATATGCCGGATATAAACGGAAAGTCAAGTATAGACTCATTTACTATGTGTGGTAGATGGATTAAATTTGTTAATGGAATTACATTTCGTTATTTTTGTAGTGAATTAAATTAATTGCCTATGATTAGATAAAAAACAAAAAGACATATAATATTAAAGCATTAGCTATATTTCGTGTATTCTGAAACTTGGACACTTTCTTAATCACACCTCAGGAAATAGAGCAAATGCCTGTGCTATGCATGGGTATTATTCTATATATCATGGTGTGAGGTAGTCCAAGACCGCAGAATTTGATTGTAGAAAACTCCCATGCTTTTTTATTGTCTGTATATGTAGGGAGGTGGCTTTTTATATATAGTAATCCAAAAAAAATCTAAAAATTTATTATGAAAAAAATAATCTATGTAGCGTTAATGCTCGTTTTCGTGTCTTCATGTGGAATTCAATCTGTTATTGTTCCTAAAGCGACAAATACAATCAGTACTGCTTCATTCAAAGACCTTAACCTAGAACGTTCTAATTATGAAATTTTAACAACAGAAATTGCTGAAGCGGTTGTTGTATATAATGAAAAAGGTAATTCACAGTTTACAATAAAAGAAATTAACGGCGAATTTGAACTGAAGTACTATATAGACGCAAAAAAATTGAATCAGACGACATGTGAACATAAAGGTGTCGTAAGATTAGGATATTTAAGCAATGACTACTCATATGATCCAAATGAATTGCTTAGTGCTGAATGTTTAGCAAGAAGAGTGGCTATTTATAGAATAATCAATAGTGCAAAGCTACAAGGGGTAGATGGAATCATAGAGCCTATAATTTCTACAAATGTTGAACAAAAAGGTGATCAAATTTATTTTAAATCATCAGTCGTGGCAAAATTTATCAAACTTAAGTAAAATATATTGATATGAAAATTAGAATTTTTTTAGCATTGTGTTTACTATTGACTGTAAATGCATGCGCTACTATGAGAAAGTCTACAGTTGTATCTTCACAACCTATAAATATTAATTTATCGTGTGGAGACGCTCAGCCAAATAAGTTTGTGGGATTGGATTATGGTATAAAGTTGAATGTTTTAGATGGAAGATCAAGTAATGCTGTTCTTAAGATGCATGACAATTATCTGACATCCATGCCTCAATGTTCTGTATATCCTGATGTGATGTCATTTGTTCCAGAAAGTACACGTCGTTATATGCGTACAATGGGATTTAATCTTGATTCAGATGTTGCTACAGACTACATACTTACCCTCTGGGTAAAAGAATTTAATATATCCTACCTGTCTGGTGCAGGGTGGTCAGCTGTGGTGCAAATTAATGTTGAGGTGCATGATCGCAATAGAATTTTAGTCTATCCAAGTGTACTGGCAGTCGGTCGTTATTCCCAGTATGGAAGAGGTGATGATAGTAGTATAGCTTCCACTGTTATGAGTAAAGCATATACAAATGCATTAGAAGATATTGATTGGGATAGAATAGCTTATTTTTTAACAAAATCATCATCCCCAAAACTAGAGATGAATAAATCGGTTACAGGAGATGGCAATACCGCTTTAGAATCATTGGTGATACGTTGGTATATAGATTCTACGCCCAAAGGTGCTGATGTTTCTATGAGGGTTGTTTCATCAACACCTGAAGTTAAAAATACAAATTCTAATTATGTAGGTTCTACTCCATATGAGTCTACAGAAACATTTGATATCAAGGGCTTAACGTATAATAATTCTGGGAATGTTCAAATAGAAGTAGTATGTGAAAAAGCAGGATTTGTAACACAAAAGAAGCGCTTTAATCTTAACCAAGTTATTGATCAAAAAGAGATTTCAACCAAATTTAATTTGGTGAAGGAAGAATAAACAATATAGTGGATTTAAAGGAAAAGACTGTAAACGAATGATTACAGTCTTTTTGATTGATAATATGTGCTGAGGTAGGGAACAGAGATGTGCCCCAGGGAAGGTTATATGGGCATTTTGCGAGTCCAAACCCACATTGTCCTTCGTGGATTGGAACAAAAATGTCGCTGTAGTTGAGTCTATCGCGTATGAGTGTGCCCAACCTCTTTAATGTGGATGCAGGAGCGAGTGTCGACTGGGTGAGACCGATCTCTACTCGTAGCGGTTCCAGCTGGCAACCTCCTTGATGGATTTGCGTATTTTACTTCGTGTCTGTGTGTCGGGATAACCGAGTGAGATAAGGAGAGGTATCCTTTTGGCCCTTGGAACATGGAGGAGCCTCTTTACATGTTTCTCGTCAAACCAACCCATGATACAGGTGCCCAAGCCCAGATCAGCAGCCTGAAGACAAAGATGCTCCACTGCCATCCCGATATCCATAAGACGGAACTCCTTTCCTTTCAGTACACTTCCTGCATTTGACATAAACCCTTGTCCTTCGAGGACGACAGCGATGATTACAGGGGTTTGGATTGCCCATTTGTTCATCCCAAGACCGGCAGTGAGGGTGGCGATCCTGTTCTTCATCTCAGGATCATCTACCACAACAAACTTCCAGGGCTGTGAGTTGTTGGCAGATGGGGCGAGGCGCGCTGCCTCAAGACATTTGACTATTTTCTCTTTTTCCACCTCCTGTGGAAGGTATTTGCGGTCACTCTGGCGGACCTTAATCAATTCTGAAAATTCCATATCCCAATGATAATGAATTTCTCTGTTATTTATGTGTTAAACAGCTACTGATGAAAGAACTGGTAGAGGATGGGTACGGTGGTGTGGCGTGTAGTGAGCTTTAGTGCATGTAAGTGTGCCTAACCCTCTCTGGTAGTCAGTGGTTGAGCACGTCGTAGTGACTTGAATTGACATGAGAAGCAGATTCGTGTGCTCAACCTATTGAGAATGAGAAAGATTTGGAGTTCTTGAATATTTTTGTCAATTTTGTGTCACAATTCAATGGTCCACCAATGGGTCTGGGTGGGTGGTTGATTTGAGGAGTGAGAACGGACCCAAAAAAATATCTAAAATTATGGTGGAGGATTCTTTTTATCATGTCTGTTCGGATGGTACCAGTCAGAAGTGGTTGTTCAAGGATGATAAAGATTATATTGCAGGTGTCAATAGAATAGGAATTTGTGCGTTCACAACATCTGTGAAGGTATATAAATATGTCCTTATGGACAATCATGTCCATTTTTTGCTGAAGGGTACACAGCCCAGTTGTAAGGCTTTCATAAATAAGTATAAGCTTCTTACCGGAAAATGGATATTGCATAAGTATGGTGAGTGTGCTTTTGTGTCCGGACTGGGTGTGCAAATAATAAGGATTACATCTCAGGAGTATCTTTTTGAGGTTATGGCATATATTGACAGAAATGTCATCAAAGCAAATTTCCCTTACCTTCCATCAGAATACAGGTGGGGTAGTGCCAAATATTTGTTTAAAAAGAGGTCATCAGTTGTCGGAACCACCCTTTCTGAGTTGTCAGTCAGGGGTCAAAGGGCCGCGTTAGGGACACATACAATGCTGCCACAGGGTTGGGAGATTTTTCCAGATGGTATGCTAAATCCGCTCTGTTTTTGTGAATTTGACAGTGTCGAGTCTTTGTTCAAGACACCAGCAAGGTATCTATACTTCCTCAGTAAGAAAGTGGAAGGGAGGGTGGAAGAGGATATGACCTCCCTTAACAGGACTTACATTATGGATAAAGATTTGAGGCATGTAGTGGAAAGTTTGGCTAAGGAGATGTATGGTGCATCAGATATCAGAAAACTTGATATGGGTGCAAGACTTGGATTGGCCAAAAAACTCAGATATGAGTATTTCTCTACCCCAAAGCAGATATCCAGAATGTTGGGGGTAAGTGTGGATGCTCTCAAGGGGTATATATAATTGGTGTGAAGGTTGGGCACGCAAGAGTGATTTGTAGGGGCTTATGTAACGGGTGAATGTGCCCAACCCTGCCTTGAGGTTAGGGGTTGGGAACGGTGATGTGGCGGGAGATAGCTATAATGCAGAATGGTGTGCCCAACCTCGTGTGAAGGGGGCTAATCAGGTGAGATGTGACAAATTTTGTGGTAAGTGTCCAGTTCGTGGAGATGTGACAAGCCTCGCGGAAGTGTTTACACTCGTGTGGGGGGGTGGGAGATATGTCAGTTGTGTGGAGGTATGGTGTCAGGAAGGTTCTTTTTTGTACTTTTGTGCCCGGATTCTGCGATCAAACTGCAGAGTGGTAATATGAATGTGTTTGATAATTTAAGGGATATACGCAAAAGGAATAATGTGGCCCGGGAGAAGATGGTGGGTTATCTGAACGATAATCCGCGACTTGTCACACCCGAACTTATTCGTGAGGTCGATCCGGACGGACTTCTGCAGATAGAGGACCTGTACTGTGCCCTCTTCTGTGGCGCTTGTGGCCTGGATGAGTATGAAAACAGGGAAGATGTCATCATAGCCCAGGAGTATTTCGCCAAAGGTCTTCACCACCTTGACACCAGGACCTATCTCGAGAACCCATACTACAAGAACATCCACATCCCGCAAGCCACATTTGGCCGTTGGGAACTGACCTACCAGGAGTACGCCCCATACGAAGCATTTATCTACAAAGATGTGGAATACCTCCCCGACTCAAAAGAGATAACACACCTTGGCTACTTCTTAGAACCATTCAGATACCCATCTGTAATGGAGGATGGCCACGAATGGATGTCCATCAAACCAAGTGAACTTGAAACACTTGAAGACTCCATCTCCAAAGCACACGGCAGAGTGATCACCTTCGGACTGGGACTCGGATACTACACCTACATGGTGTCACAGAAAACGGAGGTAACATCGGTCACAGTAGTGGAGCGCTCCCAGGAGGTGATAGAACTCTTTAAAACATATATCCTCCCTCAGTTTGAACACCCGGAAAAGGTCAGAATCGTACAGTCAGACGCTTACGACTATATCGACAAAGAGATGACCCCCGGAATGTACGACTATCTCCTCGCAGACCTCTGGCACGATGTTACAGACGGAATAGACCTGTACCTCAAATTCAAAAAGCGTGAGCACCGCTTCCCCGGGACCGAATTTGACTATTGGGCGGAGGACTCGCTCCTCTCATCTGTAAGATGGCAGCTGTTTGAGCTGATATTGGCTACAGCCGGATCTGAAGAGGATGCATTGCGTCGCCTCCAAAACGATTCATTGAAAAAGATAATCTCTACAGATACAAAATCAGCCCTGCTGCAGCAGAGATAACAAGCAGAAGGATAGGGTTGAACTTCTTGTAGACAGCCACAAAACTTACGACAAAAATTGCGATAGCGCTCCAGTCGACAAACGTCTCACGATTGCAGAGCAATAGGGCAGCTGCACCCATCATACCCACAATCATTGGCTTCATCATATCGAGGGCCCCTTTCATGATTCTGTTCTCCTTCAGCTTGAAATAGTAGCGGGTGATAAGGAGCATTATGGTGAGAGGAGGGAGACTCACTGCACCTGTAGCGAGGATTGAACCCCAGATATTACCTGTAACCATATACCCGACATAAGTGGCGCAGTTGATCGCGATGGGCCCGGGTGTCATTTGCGATACCGCAATGATATCTGCAAGCTCATTGGCGGTGAGCCATCCGTTCTGCACGACAATCTCGTTCTGGATAAGGGAGAGCATTGCGTAGCCCCCGCCAAACCCGAAGAAACCGATCTTCAAATAGGATAAAAACAGTTGCAGGTATATCATTTTCTATAGAGTGCCCAGATTACGCCGACTATGCCGCCGCCGAAGATGAAATAAACGGGGGATACCCCCAATAACCAGATTACCAAAGCTACCGCAATGCTGAGGGCCACCTGCCACCAGTTCATCCTCCTGAGGAAGTTGACGAATGGGACGGCAATAAGGGCCACGACTGCCGGTCTCATCCCTTGGAGAGCTGCAGCCACATATGGATTGGTCCTGAATCCCGAAAGGTACATTGCGATGAGCAGAAGGATAATGAAAGAGGGGAGAACCACCCCCAGAACCGAGGCGACAGCGCCTGCCACGCCCCTCATTTTATACCCCACGAAGACAGCTGTGTTGAGTGCAAAAGGACCCGGCGCTGATTGTGCCAGCACAAACTGGTTCATAAACTCATCTTTGTCGAACCACCCCTTCTTCTCTACCACCTCAGCCTCGATGATGGGAATCATCGCGTAGCCACTGCCAAAAGTGAAGGCCCCGATCTTGAAGAATGTTATGAAAAGTGTCCAAAGCATAGGGTAAATATCTGGGTACAAAAGTAGTCAATATTTCAAATAAGTATGCTATATTTGCGAGTTATGAAGAACTTTCAGAGGTTACTGGCCATTTGTATCATGATAGTTGCAGCATATTCCTGCGGCGAAAAGCCGATTGTCCCTCCCGGGGATGATGTCCCTGAAGCTGTTCCACAGCTCACATTTCCCGCCCCTGAAAACAATCATTTCAGGAGGGTAGGTTATTTTCCATATTACAGGGATCTGACTGCGGCAGGTATACCGGACAGTACCTTGTTGAGGCTCGATGTGGCCTGTTTTGCCTTTGCAGAGATCCAGCCAAACTTTACAGTGAAGGTGCAGAGCAATACAGAGCTCTATAACCTGGTAAGAAGATGCAAGGAGCTTGGGGTTATGGTATTTTTGAGTTTCAATGGTGACCATGACCTTTTCGCTCAGATGGTGAGCAAGCAGAAGTACAGGGAGGTATTCATCAAATCTGTGATGGAGGTGGTGGACAGGTACGACCTTGACGGTGTGGACAACGACTGGGAGTACCCAAGTACCAAGGACAGAAGTTCGGTGGGTAACCTGTACCTTATGAGGGAGTTGAGCAATATTCTCCATGCTCCTGAGAAAGGGAAGTATCTCACAGCTGCAATTACCTGCGGCAAATATGTGGGTTCATATTCAAATGGAATACTGGACGATTGTTATAAGTGTGTGGACTGGTTCAATGTGATGTCGTATGACGATTTCTCCACTACCCAAGCCGGTGTTCACCATAGTCCGTTTGAACTTCTGGAGACCGCATACAAGTATTGGGTAGGGACACGTTTTATGCCTCCTAAGAAATTTGTGGGGGGAATCCCCATTTATGGTAGACCTGCAGGCATTACCCAGAGCGGCACAGTCCTAACTTATAAGGGGATAATTGGGCAGGGTGGAGACCCTGATGCCAATGAGGCGCTGGTGACATCATCTTCGTATAATAACGGTAATACGCAATATATAGTATATTACAATGGCAGACCGCTGGTGAGGGAGAAGACAAGGTATTGTCTCGAAAAGGGTGTGGGCGGAATCATGTTTTGGGAGGCCGGGCAGGATACCCACGACAGCACATCCATCATCAAGGCTGCTTATGACGAGATATTCAAGTAGAAAAGAAAATATATGAAGAAACTTATATTGACTTTGGCCCTGCTGGCAATGGCGGTGGTGACAGGTAGCGGACAGATCAGATTCAGCGCAGACTTCGAGAGCGGTGCTATAGGTGAGGTGGCCCATCTTGACTCTGCCACATTTGTGATGATGCAGGAGGATACAGTCTCTCTCCACTCATTTGTGGTCAGAGGATCCTTTGATCCCCAAAACCCAATCGATACCGCTTTGGCTTCGAGCCCAAGATGGTTCTATTTCCAGGTATCAGGTGTAAAGGACAAACTTATCTATTTCAATTTTGAGGATACAGATCCAGTAAGACCACTCTACTCTTATGACAATGTCACTTGGGAGAGATTTGCCCCATGTGAGGCATCTTTCAGAAAGGTATCCAAGAGATTTGAGAGGGATACGGTCTATATGGCATACTTCCAGCCCTATACTTACTCATATCTGCAGAGCAGAATAGCTGACTGGTCACGTTATGAATGGGTGAAAGTGGACTCTATCGGCCACTCTTTGGAAAACCGCCCCATCTATATGATGCATATCACAGATGAGAGTGTTGCACCTGAAACCAAACAGAGATTGTGGCTTCACGCACGCCAGCACCCATCTGAGAGTCCGGCTTCGTGGCTGACAGATGGATTTATATCGGCGTTGGTAGCTGATACCCCTACAGGTGCAGCCCTTCGCAAACAGATAGATGCATATATCATCCCACAAACAAACCCTGATGGTGTGGTGAACGGCCTTTCACGCAGCAATATCACCGGCGTGAACCAGGAGATAAATTTTGCCCGTCCGGACGACAGCACAGTGGTGGAGGTTAAGGCTATCAAAGAGGTAATCAGAACCCTTAGCGTGGAGAGACCTTTTGATGTGGCGCTGAATGTCCACTCCCAAGTGGCACCCCACGCCTCATACTGGCTCCATAGGGCAGAGGGTACATCGAAAGATTTTCTCCGCAGGGAACTTGTACTGGCAGATCTTACCGCTTCGCTCAACGATTATATCTGTCCTGAAGATATGCAGTTCTCAAACCTTGCAGCCCGCTATCCCGAAGGATGGTTCTGGAATTTGGCAGGGGAGAAGACATTGGCGGTAACATTTGAAACATCATATACCTGCTATTCGAGGGATTTCAACGGCACTTGGCTCGATACATTGAACTTGAGGGATTTTGGAGAGCGCCTACTTATGGCGACAGCCGAATATATGACCCTCTCATTGCCCGGAAGGGCAATAATCCTCCCCCCAGCAGAGGCTTCATCCAGATGGGAGGCGGTATCTGTTGAGGAATTGACCTATATGGGTGATGTTGCCTGGAAGGCAGTCAGGCCAAATGCGAAGATAAGATATACCGCAGAGGTGCTTGAGGCGGGCGAATATGACATCTACATGTATATATCTGCACCAAATGACGAGTCGCAGTCGAAAGGTGAGAGGGGTTGGAAGCAGATCGGGACCCATACACAAAAGGAGACAGGAAAATTAAAATACAATTATAAAATTTCAGAAGTGGGAGGCGTTGCCGGAGCCCTTCTGTTCATTAAAACCAACTAACAAAGATGAAAAAAAGAGTACTTTTCTATTTTGTAGCCCTGCTATTCGTGTGGAGTTGTGGTGGAGACAATCCAATCACACCCCCTACTACGTATGACAATTCGCTTCACGACTTTGTCATCACTTCAAGTCTTAACAGCCAAAACGGATTGGTGACAAACGCTTTGGTGTCAAGAAACGGAAGATATATCTATGTGACAGTAGATGAGGGTGCTGATGTGACCGCATTGATCCCAACTATCAAGTCGGGAGAGGGTACCACATTTTATATGGATGGCAAACCTGTGGATTCAGGTGTGACAAGTGTCGATTTTACCAATACAGTGGAGTTGACCCTTGTAGCAGAAGATGGCGGATCTAACTATTTCTACATCTGTCTTAAGACCGGTAACAAACAGATTGATGGTAAGGTGTATGCCATAATGAAACAATATGACATCCCAGGTATCTCTGTTTCAGCCACAAAAGATGAAAAAATAGTATACTCTTATGGATATGGTTTTGCCAATACAGCTACAATGGAGAGGGTAACGCCACAGCACCTTTTCAGATTGGCAAGTATCACCAAGACCCAAACAGCGATCGGTATCATGACCTTGATCGAGAGGGGCCAGCTCAAATTGAATGACAGAATTTTCGGAGCTGGTGGTATTTTCGAGAAAGAGTTCGGTACAGAGGGTCTTGTGGCAGGAGCCGAGAACGTGACTGTAAAACACTTCCTTGAGCACAACAGCGGATGGGGTGGAGAGCATATCTTCACATCATCATCAGGATTGGGCGGCAAAAATGTCCTTGAGAGGATGAACTATGTGGTTCACAATATCGATATGGATTACACTCCAGGTGCGAAATACGATTACTACAATATGGGATTTGCAATGCTTGGATGTATCATCGAGAAGATCTCAGGTAAAGACTATGAGACATTCATGAGAGAGGAGATCTATCCCGCTACAGGTGCCAAAGATATCTGGGTAGGTGGTGATATAGGTGACAGGAGATCAAATGAGTGTGTGTACTATTCTCAGGATGGTAAAGATGGTTATGGTAACGATATGGAGCTTATCAGGGCACTTGGTGGCTTGATCGCATCTTCAGAGGACCTTATGAGGGTGATGGCTTGTATCGATTATGGTACAGTGGTTCCAGATATTCTGAAACCTGCAACCCTTAACCTTATGTACACCCCTTCTGACTGCTATGCAAGATATGCATTGGGCTGGAGAACAAACCACTCTATCTATACAAGCTGGGAGAATTACCACGGAGGTACACTTGCCGGAACAGGTACACTTATGGCAAGGGACAAGGATAGAAATACAGCATCAGTAGTCCTATGCAACTCGAGAAGCTACAAAGACGGATTTGATGACAATCTTTACGATCTTCTTGACCTTGTAATGAAGAATATCTAGAACTTATAGTAGTAATTGATCCCCAACAGAAAGAAATTGGAGGTCAATATCTGATTGTAATTGCGAGTATAACGACCATACACCTGTAGGTCGTTATTCTTGTTTATAGCTATGCTTGTTCCGATATTGTACCAGAACTCTTTAAGCCCTTTGAGTTCGTTGAATATGAAAAGGTGAGGCTCTACAGAGATGTATGGTTTGAATATCGATTCCGGGATAGAATATTGGGCCTTAAGCTCAGACCGGAGCAGTGTGACACACTCCTTTAGCGCAAAGGTCTGCTGGAATCTTTCACGGAGGGAGAAGGTGAAATTTGAGGCGGATATGCTCCCTGTGGCATCAATCCAATATCTGTTGCTTATGACGGTGCCGGTGGTGGTGTTGGGCTTGGTGATGAATGCGTATCCGATCCCTGTACTGAAATATTTGTTGAACTTATAACCAAAGGAGGTATTGAATCTTACCACATCCAGCTTCGAGGTGTTGTTTTTGGTTCTTATCTCCAGTTCTGAAGTGTTCGACAACCCCTCGATAATGTTGAATTTTACGCCACCCTTGGCGTAGATTCTGAAATCGTTCTCCTGTGCGTACATCTGGCAGATGGAGAGTGTTGAGAGTAGTGCTATTGCAAATATTTTCAGGTAGTTTCCCATTGTCGTAATCC
The DNA here is from genome assembly GCA_017546125.1 of Bacteroidales bacterium. Classification (GTDB taxonomy): domain Bacteria; phylum Bacteroidota; class Bacteroidia; order Bacteroidales; family UBA932; genus CAAGNP01. Next base: position 34,498 of record JAFYXO010000028.1, on the reverse strand, counting down.
TTATCTGACAAATATAGGCAATTTATTTTATTTGAAATATTTGCCATATCTGTACGGTAGTTGTCAAAAAGTAATCTGATTATCTCATATTTTCTCCAAAATTGTGTCAATTTGTTACTTTAAGTAATAACTTTTCTACATTTGCCGTGAAATACTAAAACCTAAGATATGCAACATTATTTCACAAGATTAGAAAATCAGATAAAAGCAAACTGGGACCTGAAGGCTCTTTGTAATTATAAAGGTGAGCACTTCACTTTTGGACAATTGGCTACCAATATTGAGAAATTTCACCTTTTCTTTGAGCAGGCAGGTGTTAAAAAGGGAGATAAGGTTGCTATCTGTGCAAAAAATACCGCACGCTGGGGTATGTCATTCTTCTCAGCTATTACTTACGGAGCTGTAGCTGTCCCTATTCTGGTAGATTTCCATCCCGATAGCGTAAACGGACTTGTAGATCACTCTGAGAGCGTAATTCTCTTTACAGATGACGATGTGTGGGCAAAACTTGATATAACCAAGATGCCTGCAGTGAAGGCTGTTGTATCTACACAGACATTCTCTCTATTGTACTCATCGGAGAATGAACTCAAGGCTCTTTACGAGAATCTTGACTCATCTTTCGCTGAAAAATATCCAAATGGTTTCAAGGCAGAGAATGTATCATTCCCTACAGACAATTTGAAGGATCTTGCCATCATCAACTACACTTCAGGAAGTACAGGAGCACCTAAAGGTGTTATGCTACGTCATGAGTGTTTGAGTGCAAATGCCGATTTCGGTCAGAGATGGCTTCCATCCAAACCGGGAGAGCAGATTGTATCAATGCTCCCAATGGCACATATGTATGGAATGATGTTCGAATTGATCTACCCTCTATGTGGTGGTTCTACCATCTATTATCTTGGAAAGACACCTACCCCTGCGGTCCTTCTTGGTGCTATGGCAGAGGTTAAACCTTACCTTCTTGTCACCGTTCCACTTGTATTGGAGAAAGTGTTCAAAGGTAAAGTTCAGCCTATTTTGAACAAACCTGTAATGAAGGTTATCACTGCTATCCCAGGCCTAAACCAGATCATTTTCAAAAAAATCCGTACTACACTTCTAAATGCGTTCGGTGGAAACCTTCGCTCTATCATCATGGGTGGTGCTGCACTTAATCCAGATGTGGAGAAGTGGTTCAAGAAATTCAAAATGCCTTTCACAGTAGGTTATGGTATGACAGAGGCAGCCCCTCTTTTGGCATACGAACCATGGGAGACATTTGTTCCTCACTCTGGCGGTAAAGCTATCGACTGCGTTGAGATCAGAATCGATTCAGAGGATCCATACAATGTAGTGGGTCAGATTCAAGCACGCGGTATCAGCATTATGAGTGGCTACTATAAGAACGAAGATGCTACCAAAGCTGCATTTTCAGCAGATGGCTGGATGAATACCGGTGACTTGGGCGTTATCGACAAAGCAGGAAACATCTTCATCAGAGGTAGAAGCAAAAATATGATTTTGACCTCAAACGGTCAGAATATCTATCCGGAGGAGGTTGAGGCAGTATGCAACAATCAGCCATATGTGATCGAGAGTGTGGTGGTGGACAGAAAAGGTGTATTGGTGGCATTGATGTATATGGATAAGGACAAAATGAAGGCTGATGGTATTGAGGGAGAACTTTTGGAGAACACACTCAATACAATAAAAGTCAATATCAATAAGGAGATGCCAGTATACAGCAAGGTGGGCAAGATCGAGGTGATGGATGCTCCATTTGAAAAGACTCCTAAGATGAGCATAAAAAGATTTATGTATTCATAAGTAATTTGTTTTTAATAGTGACGGGGGGATAATGTAGTATTGTTCCCCCTTTTTTTTATTTTTGTACTGTGAATCAACTATATAATACCATAACCATTCTTCAGTTGAAGAAAATGTTTGATATGGCCACCATCAAGAGTATCGGTGACGATTTCTTCGTAGGTGACCTTCATTACAAAAAGAAAACCGAGCGAACCTTCTTTAACAATATTCCTACCCGTGTAGATGGATTTGTGGTTTTGTTCTGTGTATCGGGAAATCTTACATTGTCATTGGACCTGAAGGAGTATAAGATAACCAGGAACACATTCTCTGTAATAACACCGGGAAATATTGTCCGAATAGTTGACAACACCCCTCATATAGGCAGCCACCTGATAGCTGTGGTGATATCTACAAAGTATATGACAAAATTGAGGTTTGATATGGGGGCGTTCTTCAACAGATCTGTCTCTCCTGTGGTACATCCTACCATATCCCTCAACAGGACAGAGGTTATGTTGGCTATGAGGTATTACAGCCTGATAAAGAACGTACTCGATTCCAAAAGACCTTTCGTTTCGGAGAGTATTATGGCACTCTGCTCTTCCCTTATATATGAGGTGGCTGGATCATGGAGCGGGCGTCAAAAGGAGATTGCCGGTGAGAATGATGACTCCAAGACAAGGACCAAAGTGATATATGACCACTTTATAAGGCTGGTGGCCAAATACCATGTGAAGGAGCGCAGTGTGCAGTTCTATGCAGACAGACTCTGCATCACTACCAAATATCTGGCGAAGGTGGTGAAGATGGCAAGTGGTCAGACACCATCATACTGGATTGATTCATATGTGATACTTGAGGCCCAAAACCTCCTCCGATACAGCAGCGACACCATCAAGCAGATTGTGTATAAGCTCAACTTCACCAATCAGTCGGTGTTCCAGAAGTTCTTCAAGGCAAACACAGGGATGACCCCACTGGAGTACAGAAAAAGGTAGGGGTTCTACTCTATTACTATTATCTTAAAGGTATAACTGAGTTGCTGGAATATTGATTCCACTGTGATATTTGCTGTTCCGGCAGATATGCATTTGATATTGTTGCCCTCTATTTTTGCCACCTCCGTATTGGATGAGAAGAAGGTGATATCTCCGCTATAGGAGTTTGCAGGGGTCAGTACCACTCTCAGAGTCATGCTCTCTCCCGGGTAACGGACCGCAATAGGATTTGTGTTCATATCCTGGTCCCCCAGCATTATTGACATTTTCTCGGCTTTGAGTTTGATATCAAGCTCTATTTCTGCAGAGACATTGTGATATGTGTTGGTTATAGATATTTTGCACTTGCCGGTATTCTGTGCCGTTACCATTCCATTCTGGTCCACAGTCGCTATTTCGGTGTTGTAAGATTTCCATATGAGGGAGCTGTCCTTCATATCTGTAAACTGAGGATGTAGGGTAAAACTTTCCCGTGATGACACAGACAATCTGTACCCCTCTTTAAAACTTAGTGCAGGATGATCTATTTTTACCCCTTGTCTGATGCTGAGGGGTGCATAGATGGATGAGTCCTGAACAGTGGTGAAAATAATGGTGTCCACCCTTTCGATGTATTCGCGGTTTGATAGTATTTCCAGTGTGAGGGTTCTCGATGTGGTGTTGTGGTGCACTATCCTTATCCAGGGTGAGTCGTTGGTCAGGAAAATATCACTATTGGAGAGGTATAGAACGGAGATATTTCCTCCATCACCGTCAATCTCAATAACTTCTTTTTCAAGTTTGACAAATGGCCTGGCTGACTGAAGGACAGGGACCGATATCTCTCTGTTTTCGGATAGAATGGTTATCTCTCCTGTAGTGTCATCTATATTATCCGATTCTGCTACCTTTATATATAATGTATATGGACCAGACCCTTCATTGATGTCTGCTTCTATCCATTCACTTTTGGATTTGATGCCCCATTGGCTGTAGCACCTTATAGGTAAAGTGGTATTTCCCCCTTTGTAGGAAAATTTAAGTGTGTCAGTGGGGATTTGAAATATATCTGAATGTTTCTGTGTGATCTGGAGGTAGGCAGTATCTCTATTGCAAATAAAATATATGTATCCATCTCTGTCGGTGCTGTCGTTTGGTGATACTTTGACTGAGCACTCCTCCTCTGATATTTTTTCCACATTTATCCAGTTGCCCAATATTGCATATCTCCAGTAGTAGGTAGATTTGATATCTATCCTAATATCGCCTCCAATGTGCCCGAAATCGCAGTGTGATGCAGATATCTCTATACTATCTTCATTTATATGACGTTTGCAACCTAAGCAACATAACGTAAAAAGTAATATAATGAGGTATCTTTTCATGTTCCAAAAGTAGTAAAAAAACGAGAAAACTTATTGTTATTTCAGAGTTTTCTTATATTTGCGCGCTTTTTGCGCTTTACAAAAGAGTAGTGTAATGCTGGATTTTTTAAGACATAACAAATTGTTTGCTTTAGCTATGGTGCTTAGTATTATGGCGTTATCTTCATGTGAGGGTGCCGCCGTGGAGGAGCTGCTCAAAGGTAAAGTGGACCTTACATTGTCTTCTGCCACTGAGATAGTGGTGAAATCCGAATCTGAATTTGATCATTACAGTTTCAAATTTTCAGGTGTGGGAGAATATGGCTCTTCAGATTACTACACTTATGGAGATGTAGTAATGCCGATGGAGTGGTATTATGGTATCTATACTTTGTATGCAGAGAGTTGTACCAAAGAGGAGGCAGAAGAGGGGTATGGTTGTATAAGATATGAGGGGGAGAGTGCACAGTTCTCCATAATCAATGACTATGTGGAAACGGTCTCTGTAGTCTGCAATGTGGCAAACTGTAGGGTGAATGTGAAGTTTGATGACTCTATGTATGAGTCCTTTGAGGGTTTCAAATTAAAGGTGAGGTCGGTTTTTGCTCCTGAGGAAGATACTGAAGCTACATCTGAGGATGGTGATGACGATATGAATGGTGTTATCAGAGAACTGGAATTTGACCCTATACACCAGGTTGGATACTATAATCTTCAGGACAGACCCATTCATCTTGAATATACGCTATATATTCTTAATTATGGTGCTGAGGAATACATCGAGTCGGTGTCAGGTTATTTTGAAGAGGGTGGTCAACCTGCAGTAGTGAATGCGGCTGATGCGGTAACGTTCAATGTCAAATATACAGGTACACCTATCATATCTCCGGATATCAAATTTATTGTTGAGGGTGTCAGGACGCCAGTAGAGAATAATATCACCTTAGGGGATTATAACCAGGGTCAAATTGTGGAGGACGAGTAGGGATGAAGTGGGCAACGAGACAAAGGGTTATGTTATTCAGTATATGGGTTATCACATCCATATCCTTTATCTTGTCCTGCTCACGGGTAGATATCCCTTCTCTAAACGGTGACAATAAATATCCTATATATCTTTCGGCATCTCCCCAAGCACAAACCAAAATTTCAGTTGATGGAACCTCTTTGGGATGGGAAGCCTCTGATATTCTACAGATTACAGCAGTGACTTCTGATGGGAAGAGTGCAGTCTCAGACCTTTCTGTCTATTCAATAGATAATACTAATGACAATATAGCCTCATTTACAGGCTTTGTCACTATCGAGTCCGAGCCGGTGGATTGTTACTTTACATACCCTTCGGGCAATGCAATGAGTGTGGATATTCCAAAGGGTAAGGTAGTGGCACGATTCAACCAACAGAATGGAACTCATAATCCATTCTTATATTCAAAAGTGAGCTATAATGCGGAAGAGATGGCCACCGAGCTTAAATTTGCCGGTGCAATGCTTCAGATAACAGTGGCAGTGGAAGGAGTCTGTAGCCTCGCTTTCTTCGGAAATAACTTTGAGGATATGTTCCCACTGATTATTGATCCAGCTACTGGAGAGTACACCAAATCTGATGAGATGGGTTACATCATCCAAGTACCGGTCCAGAGTGAGGGTCCTACATATATTTGTGTCCCTACAGTGAATCTTGAGGATGGTTTCAGCATAGTACTGATAGATGCTCAAGGGCATCAGATGGTAAGAAGCTTCTCTGATGGATCTACCGGGGGGTATGATTTGAGTAATAAGGCAGGTTATATTATACCAATAACTATAAGTGGAGAGTTTGAAGGGTTCGGAGTCACATATTCATCGCTTGAATTTGGCCACACATATAAAGATAATCTTCTTTCTGGTACAGGTGTCTCTTTTATAATGGACAAGTCCGGTGTTCCAAATGCCAGAATTGAGGAGTGGGGTGCTACCCTTGTGGACGGTAAAGGGAATGTCGTACGTAAATATGTCTCAAATGATGGCGCTGCCCTTTCCAATGCAAAAGTCTCATTAGGCGTGGAGGGGAATTATAAACTTTTGCCGGCAGGAGATTATGTGTTCAGCCCATATTATAAAGCATACGGTCAGAAGGTAACCTTGGGCTCTGAAGTTATAACTATACCTGATCCGGGGGTGAAAATTACTCTGGGGGGCTATACATCATATGATAAATATAAATCAGGTAAAATAACTGTCGCGAACAGCTGTGCAAATACCATTATCTATGATATTACTGCATCAATAAATGTCCATTCTGATATTATAGACTCATATGTGGCAACATTGGATGGAGCTGAAATCGGCGCGACATCTTCGAGTGGCTCCAGCAAATCTTTTGGTGATATAACCAGGTCAACTTTTAAAGCATACCCATACTCTGTAACTGTAACGGTAGGTAATCTGACATTCTCAGCAAGCAGAGATTTTCATATTACAGGGTTGCCTTTGGTGGTGAATTTTAATGGGGGAAACCCCGGATCGTGGGGTGTTATCAATGGATCCTTTACTGGTGATTTTGTAGAATTTAATTCAAGTGGTCAAAGTGCATTGAGATCTCCTAAATTTCATATCCCTACAGGTGACGGAGCTAAAAATATATATGTTAAAACAGCATTTGACGGTTGCGGCAAGAATGTGGATTTTAAATTGTTTGGACAGAAACTGGATCAAAAAGAATTTCTGGATATTTATTTCACCACTTGTGCATCAACTCAAAACTCTGTTGTTATGGGTAGTAGTTGTGTGAGGGCTCACTATATTGTTGATTATAAGTCATCAGGATATTTGAGTTACTCACCTAAAATGCAGTTGACTGCAGCCAAACCGTGTGTGATGTATTCTGCAAGTAACAACTTGTATACAAAAGCCATATACAAAGTAAAAATAGAATATACAGAATAAAACAGATAGAGAAATATATGATTAGACATTTGAAATTTTTATTAATAGCGACAACTGTTTTGGTTGCTTCCTGTTCCAAATTCAGGCCAGACGAGGGGGAAAACGGTGATGCTTTGCTTCAAATTGGGCTCTCTGTGGATGGTGGAGTTGAGATTGCCCCTACCAAAAGCGAGGCGACATATCCGGCTATGGATCCTTCCACTATTCCATCTGCCGATGATCTCTATGTGGAACTATATAGGTTTGGAATCAGGCAGGACAGACCCAATTCAACAAAAGAGACCTGGAACCGTATCTATTTTGGAACGTACGGAGAGGCTAAGGAGCAGACTCTGAGGGTAAATGCTGGAGACTTCAGATTGCTGGCTTTCCACGGTGACTCGACCGCTTGTGGCTTCAATAAACCTTTCTTCTTTGTTCAGAAGGAGTTTGTTGTAGAAGGTGGTTTGAATGAGGCAGGAGAGCCAAATGTAACCATGATTGAAGCTGATGCCAAAGTTTCAAATGTCAGGATAAAGGTGAACTTTGATGAATCGGTATCCGGGTCATACTACGACTATTTCGTGAGATTCTCCAATCTAGATGAGTCAATGAGCAAATACAAACAGATTCTCAGGTATAAAAAAGATGAAACGAGAGATGCATATATGATGCCGACCGAACAACTTCAAATTGAGTTTATGGCGCAGTGCGAATATGCAGATGAAAGTAGTTGGAAATTTAAGAATTTGGGTACTATAGCGGTAGCTGCAAACGACTTTTTGATAGTAAACCTTAAAGTGAATCCCAGAAATGGTAATCTTTCTGTAAATATTCAGAAGGATGAAAATATTGTGCAAAAAGATAAAGAGGTGGAGATATCAGAGATTTGGGCACCGCAGGATCCTCCTCAGGTAGTTGCTGCAGGTTTTCCAAATAATGACCACCCTGTAGTGGAGGGAGACAATACAGGAAATGCTGCCACCATATCTGTAGTGGCAAGAGCAGGTTTGAAGAACTTCTATCTTACACTCTCATCTGATTATTTGACAAATGCCGGGATTGATGTTCCATTGGGGTTTGAAATGGACTTGGCAAACCCATCTACCATTCCTGTCGGGTATGTGGATAAGCTGAAGGCAGCAGGACTGGAGTGGGATGAAAATATGAAGGGGAGCAGAGCTTTGACATATCTTAAGATGACCAAACTTTTTGAGAAGATCAATGCATTGAACCCATCACTAACAGTAGAGAGGGCGTTGGCTGCATTTACCATAAGAGTAGTAGACGATGTGGCAAATGAAACAGTGAAAAATCTTACAGCCACAGCATACCCGATCATTCAGACGCTTTCTATACCTGTAGGCAATGTGTGGGCTAAAAAAATAGTATCCCCTACAGTAAATGTGGAGAGGGGTGTAGGAAGGTTGTTCAGACTTCAGGTCAGCAGTGATGGTAACCAGTGGAGCGATTTTGCAGGTTTCTCAAGTTTTGACAATTCGGTGCTTGACTATGGCACCTTGAATGTGGAGCCGGCGACCAAATATTATTTCAGATCGGTTTATAACAATAATCCTAATCTGATCTCAAATGTGGTGGAAGTTGTAACTGAGTCTATGTTGCAAATAGGAAATTCTGGGTTTGAGGAGTATCATTCGACCAAAATGCGTGTCACTCCGACCCTTGACAATCAATACGATAGGACATGGTATCTTCCTTATGCTGATAAGGACAATAATCCATGGTGGGCTGTGAACAGTAAAAAATCAATGCCTGCAAAGCCTTCTGCGCAGTATCAGGAGTATAAAAATTTCCCTTGTACAGCATTCTCTACAGATGCGCATACCGGGGCGAAGTCCGCGATGGTATATACGGTTAATATCGGTTTCTGGAATACCAGTGCAACAGCTCTTGGTGATGATATTCCAGGAGAGATCTGGATAGGAAAGGCTGATGATAGCGGTAATCACACCCAAGATGGCTATCCATTTGCCAGCAGACCCACCTCTGTGAAATTCTGGTACAAATACCAGCCGGTATCTGGAGAGACCTTTGTAGTGGATGTCATACTGAAAGATGAAAATGGTAACATTATTGCAAAATCAGAGTTGCTTGATGGGCTGATGGCTACAGAGTGGACGCAATGCAATATGCCTATAGTTTATACCAATACCAATACGAAGGCAGCATCTATATATATGTGCTTTAAATCATGCAGTAGTGGTAGTGTCAACACCAGTGTGACTATGGAGATTGGTGGTGTCCAACAGACAACCCATATTGGAGCTGTACTGAAAATAGATGATATCGAATTGACTTATTAATCTGGAAATAAAAATTATATATATGAGAAAAATACTTTTTTTGACATTATTGTCGATGGTGGTTCTATCGTCTTGTGATAGAAAAGTGTCTAAGGATACTGGTACTCTTGATCTTAGAATTGCAGAACTTGGTGATTTTATAACAGTGGAGACCAAAGCAACTGACTATACAGACTTCTCGAACTACGATGTCGTGATTGAAGGTCCTACCAAGTACCAGTCTAAATTCAGTGCATTTCAAGGAGAAGTTGTAGAGTTGGGTTCCGGTAATTACACTATAACTGTAACTTCACCTGATACAGACCCTGTAGCATTTGAGCAGCCTATCTATCAGGCTTATGAGGAGTTCGTTATTAAAGCAGGAGAGGTTACCCCTCTTGATTTGGAGTGTACACCTCTAAACTGTAAAGTGACTATCGAACTCTCTGAGAACTTTGTCAAGGAGCTGGCTACTTATGAAGTGGTTGTAGGAAATGGACTTGGTGAACTTGTGTGGTCGAAAAATGATGAGAAGAATGATTTTGCAGACGGTAAAGCAGGTTATTTTCTTCCCAGAGGACTTGAGATAAAAGTAAAAGGTTATCGCAGTATTGATAATACAGAGGCAACAGCTGTCCACTATGTAAAAAACCCTAAGGCAGCAGATCACCATATTATCAAACTTGATGCTAAGGTGACAGGTCAGATTGGTGGTGTTACAATTGATGTAAGTACCGACTTCACACCTCATAATCAGGATGTGAATGTAGATGGTATGGATGAGGTATACCAGGATCGCCCGGACTTCGGAGATGATGACGAAGATAGTGGTGAGGAGGAGCCTCAGAAAAATGAGATAATCTGGAGTTCAAATCCTACTTTTAGTGATGTAATTCTTACTGCCGATACTCAGATTCAAATGACCATAAAGATGCCTGCAGGTATATCGTCATTTGTTGTAAATGTCAGCGACAACTTCAAACCATTGGTTAAAGCCATTACCACAAATAATGTTGAGTATATTGATCTTATCAATGACCCTAAAATACTGACAAACTTTGCTGATACTCCACTTCCTACAGGTGATGAGATTAAAGATCAGACTGAGGTTCTATTTGATCTGACAAGCTTTGTAAGCATGTTGCTTGCATTGCAAAACGATAATGATCAAACAGTTGTATTTGTCCTTGAAGCATACGACAATTATGGTGTTCCACTTCTGTTTATGGATGAAAAGCCAACAGTTACAATGATTATTCCCAAGAAAGCTAATTAAAGATGAAATACGTATATAAATTAGTAATTTGTCTGTTTGTAGTGGCCGGTCTCCTCTCCTGTACTCAAAGCGAGGTGGGAGAATATGGGTATCTGACTGTAGGGGTAGCTGATGAGGTGAGCGGAGATGTACAAGTGAAATCCGGTAGTGATGTGTTCAGGGTGCAAGTGGTTGATTCTGATGGTAATATAGATGCGGATATAGCAGACCATACTACAATAACACAGGAGAACCCGATTGCTCTCCTGATGGGCAGGTATACAGTTACGGCTTCTAATGGTGATCCTGCCACAGGTTTTAATCTCCCATACTGGAGCGGAGAGAACAGTGTCCGTATATGGGCAGAGAGAGATGCATCTGTAGATATCGTGACAAAAATGTCAAAGGTTATTTTTAGTGTATCTTTCCCTACTGATGAAAAATTTCAGGATAGTTTCCCCGAGTACTCTCTGACTGTGACATCCGGGGAAGGGGAAGCAAAAGAGACCCTTGTGTTTTCAAATAGCCCCAAAGAGGGTGAGGGCTCATTCTCTGATGTAGCATATTTTGTTGTTCCTCAGAACAAGACGATAGCTTACACCCTTAAAATGAAGAATAAGGATGGTGCACAATATTCATCGACAAACAAGATAGAGAATGTCGCAGCAGCTGAACATTATCATTTTGAATTCAAATTGGGAGATAGGGAAGAGATTGATGGGGCATTGGTTTTAAATATCTCATTAGATGGAGAGTATAAGGAGACCATAGTTCATAATCTGAATTTGAATTTTGATAAGACGTATATGCCATCTTATGGTCATAATGAGGCGTTTAATCCAGATGAAAAAGGGATAGTTTATCCATTGGGTAATGATATTACCAAAATGCTTACATTCTCAGCTCCAAGAGGTATTAAGAGTCTGATAGTATCACATATGGACTACAATCTAATGCTAGAAGGTTTGCCACAGGTGACAGATTTTGTAGGAATCAGTGATGAGGAGAGCAATAAAATGGTGGAATTGGGTATTATCGGCACCATAGCTGAAGGTGGATTGTCTGCAGAGATAGATATAACTGAGTTTGTGAAGAATCTCTCTATCTCTCCAGAAAACACATCATATAAGATGGCTTTCACTGTCATTGATACATATGACAGGTATGCAAGATGTGATTTTGAGTTCACCATTGTATCGGATATTCAAGCAGAGACAGGAAGTGTCTTCTATTGGAGTAGTTTTGCAATCTTTAAAGGAAAATACTTTTCAAAGACCCCTCCTGCAGGTATGACATTCCAATATAAGAAGTTAAGTGACGAGAACTGGCTTGAGATTGATCCTTCATTAATCAATATTGACGAAAAAACAATGTCGTACTCATATCTTCTTAATGGATTGGATATGGGTACAAGATATACTTTCCGTAGTACTTCTGATAAGGATAAGGCAGAACAGAAAGTGGCCGATACATTGATTTTTACCACTTATGCATCGGAGTCCCAGGTATATAATACCAGTTTCGACGAGTGGTGTACCAGCGATGGAGCACCATATCCTAATAAAGATTTGAGTGTCCAATATGTATGGGACTCAGCCAACAAAGCTGCATCAGGTATGGGAACAACTCCTACAACACAAGAGACTTCAAAAGTGATCAAAGGTTCTGCTGTAAGGATGGAGAGTTGTAGTGTTATGGGTGTCCTCGCAGCAGGTAATGTCTATACTGGCCAATTCGGAAGCATTAATGGCATCGGTGCTACACTTAATTGGGGTCTCCCTTTTACATCCAGACCATTAGCACTTAGAGGTTGGTATCGATATGAGCCCAAGCCAATTGATATTTTTGCCGATACTCATAAGAACTTGGAGGGTAAGACAGATATTTGTCAAATACAGATTTTCCTTACCAATTGGACCAAGCAATTTGAGATCAATACCACTACCGGCAAATTTGTAGATATGTCAGATGACAATGAAGAGATTATTGCATATGGTGCGATAATGTCTGATATAAATACGACACAATTGGAAGGTAATACGAACGGATATATCAAGTTTACTATTCCGCTTGAGTACCGTAATCTTAACCAACCTACATATATAGTTATCTCTGGTGCCGCCAGCCGTTATGGTGACTACTTCACAGGAGGTTTAGGCAGTACTTTGTATTTGGATGAGTTGGAACTGGTTTACGATCCTACAGAACTTACTGATGAGGAGTTTGAAGCTGTGTTTGGTAGAATTAGATAAATAAGAAAATGAAGAAATTTATTGCAGCCATAGTGCTACTTTGCACAATTTCTGTCTCTGCTTTTGCTGCAGAGGCAGATACTAGTGCCACATTTGATAGAGGGGTGGGGAAGATGAACTCTGTCTTTATCCCCAAGGGGTATATAGGAGCAGGTGTCTCTTTTTCATATAAGACATTCGATTTTGGCCAGGGGGCCAATGATGTGGGGTATTCAATGCTCTTCTCATTGCTCTCTAATATAAGAGCGCAAGCGTATACATTGGGCGTATCCCCAACTATCTCATATTTTGTTACGGACAATTTCTCAATAGGTGGACGCTTTGACTATTCAAGGACTCAAGTAGATCTTGGTAATCTCGGCCTCTCAATAGGAGATTTGGCCTCATTTGAAATCAAGGATTACCACTTCCTGCAAAATGGGTACTCGGGCGCAGCTACAGGCAGGTATTATATGCCTATAGCCAACAGCAAGCGTATCGCGATGTTCGGTGAGCTCCGTCTTGGTTTTGAAATAGGGGAGTCTGTGGCTTATACCTCGAATAATGGGGTGAATTCGGGAACCTTCCAGTCAATTTATGGCGGTGATATCACCATCGTTCCGGGACTTTGTGTTTTCGCTACCAATGAGGTGTGTGTGGAGGTGGCTGTCGGCATCCTTGGTATCGACTATAAATATGTCAAGCAACAGACAAATCTTGTGGAGGAGAGTGTGATGCAGCAGAGTGGTGCAAACTTTAAAATCAACCCTCTATCTATAAGTCTTGGTTTGTCCTTTTATTTGCCTGTAATTAAAAAATAGGGAGGTATAGTGATGAGAAAAACAGGAATTATTCTATTTGTTATAGCGGTTTGTTCATTTGTCTCTTGCATAGACAATCCCCTTTCATATCCGAGAGATGTGGCTCAAATTACCGCTTTTGAGGTGGTAGGACAGAAATCTGTGACCATTGATCCGGAGAACTTTACCGTGAATGTGGTTCTTAAAGAGACTGCAGATATAGACAGTGTCGTGGTGAGCAGATATGAATTCAGTGAGTCTGCTACACCTGATATTGAATTGCCACAGATGTTGGATCTTCGTGATACCATAAAGATCGCATACACCACTTATCCAGATCAGGTATATGTGTGGAAAATAGTGACAACACAGCCAATAAACAGATATGTGCAGTGTGACAATATGGTGGGGGATCCAGAGTTTGACTTGGAAGAGAAAAAGGTATTCATATATTTCCCTGAAGACCAATTGTTGTCAGATATCAGGTTTACTAAGATGAAACTTGAGGCACAGGGATCCCAGGTAGAGTCAACTACCGGGTATAGAAGTGGAAAAGATGAACCTGTAGAGACAACTGAGCAAATGACCTTCCCTATAAACCTTGATTGTGTACTCTCAAGGAGCTTTAGGGTGAAATATCGCCATGAGGTTACAGAATGGACACTTACAGCAGTTCATAAAGTGATAAATCTGGAGATAACCGGTGTCAGTGCATGGAGTTATAGTGCCGATATTTTCGGAGCATTTAAAGGCTCCGGTACTCCATATATAGAGTACAGAGAGGCTTCGGAAAGTGAGTGGATTCCACTTAAATCTACCATAGATGGTACTACTGTGACTGCATCTGTGGACCAGTTGACTGAGGGCACTGCATATGTGGCACGTGTGATCAATGGTTCGGAGATCAGTGATGAATTTTCATTCACTACAGAGGAACCAAACCAGCTGTATAATATGTCTTTTGACGATTGGTCACAAGGTGATCCGGGAGGTTATACATGGTTCCCTTATGCTCAAAATGGTGAGAAGTTGTGGGATAGTGCCAACCCTGGTGTCAATATGATGAATGCGGTTAACTCTACCAGACCAGAGACTGTTTTCGTGGCATCGAAAGGGGGATCGGCTGTAAGGATGGAGAGCGTGAAAGTGTTCGGCATGTTCGGTGCCGGTAATATCTATACAGGCAAATTTGTCAAAGCTGCTATCTCCCCAAGTCCAGGAGCTGAGCTTGACTGGGGTGTCCCATTTACTACCAGACCATACTCTTTGAAGGGGTATTACTCTTATGCACCTAAGAAGATAGATAATGCTACAGACAATTATGTGGAGAAAATAGGTAGCACAGATAAAGCTCAGATTCAGGTAATTTTGACTGATTGGGATGAGCCTTTCAGAGTAGCTACATCTACCGGTACATTTGTCGATGTCAAAAACGATCCCCACATTATTGCTCATGGTGTAATGGAGACCGATGTGGACAGCCAGGGCAAATATGTGGAGTTCGAGTGTGTGCTTGATTACAGGGATGTTCTCAGAAAACCAAAATATATAGTGGTTTCAGCTTGCTCCAGCCTATATGGAGACTACTTCACAGGAGCTGTCGGCTCTGTGATGTATATAGATAACTGGGAGTTTGTGTACAGGTAGCTTTATTTGGCCAGGACAAACTCTTTTGTGGTCAGAAGGGAGCCATCCTCTCCGCTGAATGAAGGTACCCAGGTGGATATCACTTCGTTGCCCTTCCTGCATGCAATTATCAAGGAGGGGACTCCTTCCGGAACCATATAGCTGAAACAGATTGGTTTGCCCGGTTCACCCTTGAAAAGTGGCACAAACCCTTGTGGGGTGATGTTGTAATCTCTGTCCAGACCTGCGCTCCATATCTCCAGGGTATAGTCATCGGAGTTTGGTATTACCACAAAGGTCATATCCCAACTCTCCCATTTTCCATACAATGATGGCATATAGCAGCCCGCTTCTGCGAGATATTGGAGCCCTTCACTTTTGGTGTTGAAGCATTGTACCAGAGCGTGGGATTCATTTGGAGCAAAAGATTTGCCCGAGAAGGATTCACGTTCGCTGTCCACCACTTTCAATTCGCTTTTTATCAAGGATCTGTTTGTTCTGCTTATGATCGAGTTGTCATTGGATTTTTCAAGCAGAGAGAGCATGTATTTCAATTCATCTTTCGAAAAGTGGGATAGGTATCCGGTGCTCATAAGGTATCCTGATACCATATCCTCTACAGGCTGGTTAAGGGCATATTGGAGTTGATCTTCATTGTGGTGGTGATAATCCGGGGTCAGTACCAGTGTCCAGACCACTTCATCCTTGTTGTCCCTGACAGAGAGGAAATACATCCCATCTTCCCTGGTATATTTGACAATCCATCCGAATTGGGCTCTGAGTGGAGCCTCTTCATTTTTGTAGGTGGGAACCAGAGTGTATCCACCGGCATAGTTTTTAATTTTGTGAAGGGTGAACTGGTCAGAGATATTGTCACTGTTCGAGGCCTCGAAGAAGACTTCATTTTCGTTTACTACTGTGGCAATATATGTGTTTTTTCCGTCCCACCATTTGCTCAGATCCTCTATGACTTGTGCATTGGCGGTTATACCTGTATAAAGTAGTATGAAGAGTACAAATAGCTTTTTCATAGTGTGAATCTTTTAATTGTTTTAGTATGATGTTGGTTGTTTGGTGGGACCAACTTCCTCATTGTAAGGGAGTGATTGGTTGTCGAAAAAGATTTGGGTAGCATCATCCACATTCACTTTATACACCGATCCCAGAGCATCCGGATCCGGATGTCTTATTATTGAATTTGTGATGGTTATTTCAACATCTGTGGCGAAGAGTACCCCTTGGTTCTGTGCAAACCTGCAGTCACTAAAATAGATTGGAGAGGAGTTGCCATCTATCTCCACCATACTGAACTCCCGATTGCGGAAGAAATCGCAGCAATTGAATTGGCCCGCTTTAATCTCATACAGCTGCATAATTCCGTAGGAGCAATCCCTGATTATTGTGAAGTCGACGCAGAATGATGATTTTCGTGCGACGATACCATATGCACCACATCCGTAAAGATCACAATGGTATATGTTCAGAGGGTTGCAGTTTTCCATACCTATTACCCCACCCATGCAGTAACCTTCCACTGTATGACCCATAGTCAGATTCTCTATAGTGATGTCATTGCAATTCACAAAATTTATCACGTAAGCGTATGCTGGATCTACCACGATATGGGAATTGTATCCACCCTTGATAACCATGTCATAAAAATTGACAAGATTGAGCTGTCGTCCGTCATATACGAACTCGCTGACGATCGTTGGGCCCGATATTCTGGTGATGTCAGTTTCACTATTATCAAGCCACATCCTGCCGTTTACATTGAACGCATTGTACTCCCTGAGGATATCAGAAAGATTGATTACGGTGTTGTCTGCAACTTTGATTCTGGCTCCTGTCTCAATAGCATTGATAAAATCCAAAGCTGTATGGACAATTGTAAACCCTTTATCTTCACGATCCATCTGTGCAATATAATCAGCTATGATGTAGCGGTCGTAGTCTGGGACCTCGAGTTCGCTCTCGATTAGTGAGAGGTTGATGGACTCGATGCCTGACAATGACTCTTTGGATGACAATGTCTCTTTCATATACCTCAATTGGGTTTTTGAAAGGGTGGACAAATAATGGGTATTGAAGATCATATTCTTCATATTCCACTCCACACTCTGGTCTTTGTGCCAAAGTTGTGTTGCCAGACAGTCCCTGTGGTCTTTATCTGTCCCAATTAGAGTCCATACGGTCTGGAAGTTGTCATTAAGGATTATTACTACTTGATTACCCATCACCTCACTCTTTTGGGCTCTGTATTCATAAGGTATTCTTGGTGGTACATGGCCACTGTTATTCTCATCCTTTCTGACTCTTGGACCATCGATGGTCTCCTCTATCAGGAATGAGAAGTGGTTCTCGTTGTCTGCGGACTCACCTGTAAACAGGTAGACCCTCTCTCCAATTTTTTCAGAAACATAATAATTGTAGCCGTCAAACCAGTATTTTTCGGTGTTGGCTGGCTGTGCAGATAGAAGAAAACCGGAAAACAGGATTACGAAGAGTGTGACAAATCGTTTCATAACCGTATCATTTTTATGTTTATTTATTTCCAAAGGTAGTGAAATTTGTAACAATCTAAAATTTAATCTCTATGGGACGCAAAGCTTTTTATGTCAAGCCGACAGCGGATATTTATTCCGTGGAAATTGAGTCTTTATTTCCCTCAGGGTTATCAATATTACACTTTCTGCGGAGAGAGTGCAGGAATCGTAATGACCTCGCAAGTGTCATACGTGTACTATTACCAGAGCAATACGACTTCGAGTGGATATTTTTATCTGTAACTGCACTCAGATCCTCTTGTTGTTCCATTTGGCTATCTTCAGGTAGAGGTAGCAAATTATTCCCAATAGTGCTCCATAGAGGATTTCGGCAGTCCATACAAGTTCTACCCTTGTGGTAAAGTGGGTCATAAACCAGATGAAAAGGACATAAAATACCAGAACGACAGTTTCAAGATACAGTGCAGCAGTGGTGTTACCGGTGCCTGAAACCGCTTCAAAGTAGGTGTTGCCAAATCCTTGGAAAAGTGTCCCTATGCACACCACCAAAACAGATGGGACCACCAGCTGGGCAAAATTGAGGTCATCTGTGTAGATCCCTGCGATTTGTACAGGGAAAATCGAGGCCAATACTACAATAGGGATTGTACAAAGCAGACAATTTTTCAGCACTTTGTTTATTGTGGGGAAAACCTGCTGTGTCTCCCCTTCCCCTATAATTCTGCTGACCAGGGTATTGGTTGTAACTGAGAATGCGAAGCATGGGGTAATTAGAATCAGATAGACACTCCTTGTTACAGATGATATTCCTGCAGCAGTCTCACCCATCTTCTCGATTAGGACGAAAAATACGAACCATACGCTAAATGAGAAGAGCCTCTGCACCATTGTGGGGGTAGAGAGTTTTAATATTCTCCCCATCAAGCCGGTTTCCAGCTTATGGGGGACGAACATCCCATACTCCTTCCCCTTTAATGTCACATAACTGTATACAGAGAAGAATACAAATGCCGATATCTCTGCAGACAACGAGGCCAACGCAGCTCCGCCAATCCCCATTTGAGGGAAGCCCCAGTTGCCGAATATCAGACAATAATCCAATACGATATTCACCACAGCCATTATAATGGTGGAGTATGTAATGACTTTAGTATTCGATATACCCACATACAATGCCCTGTACAGGAAGTTGAAGCACACAAAGAGAATTCCAAACTGACGGTATTTTATATACTCGACAGATGCTTCGTATATCCCTTCTGAATCTATCAGCCATAGAAGAAGATGGTCCGATAAGAAATACAATACAGAAAACAGCAGCAGACCCAGAACCAGGACAAAAAAGGAACCATGTTCAAATATGACACCTATTCTCCCATAGTTTTTCTCTCCAAACCTGCGGGCCACAATAATCTGGATCCCTATCGCAAATCCTGCCGCCACTATAGTGAAAAGGTAATAGAAGAGCCCGGCAAGCATCGATGCCCCCAATGCTATCACCCCCAAATGTCCCAGGAAGGCTGTATCGGTAAAATTGATGATCGTCTGGGCCAGATTTCCCAACATAATGGGCAACGCAATGCCCCAAATCTCCCTATTGCTGATTTTTGCTTTCATCTGAAACCAATGAATTATTTCCTTGAGCGGCAAAAGTAGGAATTTTCTCCGGTTCCGTGAAATTGCCGGATAAACGCAAAAGAACCTCCCAAACGGGAAGCTATCCTCAAATTCTGCTTATCTCCCTCTGAAGCAGTTCCATAAACATGGCACCATGACCGCCGTCCATTTGGACATGGTGAAACTGGAAGGAGATAGGAAGTGTAGTCTTGAACCATCCTTTGCGGTACTTGCCCCACATTACCATTGGATTGCAGAATTTGTCTGTGTACTGGTTCACTATGCAGTCAAGCTCTGTCTGTACCATTGCGGATGTTCCAACTATCATGGAATCCTCCATAAAAGAGCTTTTGCATTCTTCCGCTACCTGTTTTGTCAGATTACTGTACGAATGAACAAACTTTGGAATATTCTCAGTAAACGGAATGTCGCATGAATTGATTCCACCTTTGACGTTATTTACAATCACATTTATTGCTATGCTGTCAAACTTGTAGAGTTTGCCATTTTCGGGAAGATGATAGAATTCTTCCATCTGGGTTGCAGTCTTACCTATGCACCAGCAAAGGAGGGCATTGAACTTCACTCCCAGTTTTTTGCTTGCTTTCAGCAGGCGGCTCACATCAAAGGTTTTGGTAAGGGTTACCATTGGCATTGGTGAGGTCATCCACATCTCAAATGCCTCTGCCCTGGTTGTATCTTTTGGGTTTACTTCTACTTTCATACTTCAAAGTTAATAAAAGTTCCTGCAATGAATTGCAGGAATAATCGCTGTGCTGCTTTTGTGGTGAAAAACTGCACAGTGGTGCCTGAAAACGGGCTTTATCAGCGAAAATCGATACCGCTGTGCAGTAAAACCGGAGAAAAGTGACACAGCGCAAACAAAAAACTCCTGTAACCGATATCCGATTACAGGAGCTTTATAAGATTCCGCGGTCAAACCGCAGAATGAAGATATTTTAGTCGCGATTATTATTTCGCAAACCCTTGAGCAACATCCACAGCAACAGCAACAGTAGCACCTACCATTGGGTTGTTACCGATTCCTAGGAAGCCCATCATCTCTACGTGAGCAGGAACTGATGAAGAACCAGCGAACTGTGCGTCTGAGTGCATACGGCCCATAGTGTCGGTCATACCGTAAGAAGCAGGACCGGCAGCCATGTTGTCTGGGTGAAGTGTACGGCCTGTACCACCACCAGAAGCTACTGAGAAGTATTTTTTACCTAGCTCATTGCACTCTTTCTTGTAAGTGCCGGCTACTGGGTGTTGGAAACGGGTAGGGTTGGTAGAGTTACCTGTGATAGATACGTCTACACCCTCTTTATGCATGATAGCTACACCTTCGCGTACGTCGTTAGCACCATAGCATTTAACTTTAGCACGAGGACCATCTGAATAAGGGATCTCGCGAACCACTTTAAGCTCAGAAGTGAAGTAGTCGTACTCAGTTTGAACGTATGTGAAGCCGTTGATACGAGAGATGATCATAGCTGCGTCTTTACCAAGACCGTTAAGGATACAGCGTAGAGGCTCTTTACGTACTTTGTCAGCTTTAGCAGCGATTTTGATAGCACCCTCAGCTGCAGCGAATGATTCGTGACCTGCTAGGAAAGCGAAACATTTGGTCTCCTCTCTAAGAAGACGAGCTGCAAGGTTACCGTGGCCAAGACCTACTTTACGGTCATCAGCTACTGAACCAGGGATACAGAATGCTTGAAGACCAAGGCCGATAGCCTCAGCAGCGTCAGCAGCATTTGTGCAGTTTTTCTTGATTGCGATAGCAGCACCTACTACGTATGCCCATTTTGCATTCTCAAAGCAGATAGGCTGAGTCTCTTCGCAAGTTTTGTATGGATCTACACCGTGAGCTTCGCAAATCTCGTTTGCCTCTTCGATGCTTTTGATACCCACTTCATTCAAGGCAGCAAGAATTTGCTTGATTCTGCGGTCTTGACTCTCAAATTTTACGTCTCTAATTGCCATAATAATTCCTCCTTATTCGTTACGTGGGTCAATATATTTAACAGCGCCTTGCTCCTCAGTGAAGCGACCGTAAGTACCGGTAACTTTCTTAAGAGCTTCGTTAGCGTCTGTACCTTTCTTAATCTCTTCCATGAATTTGCCAAGGTGAACGAACTCGTAGCCGATAATTTCGTTGTTCTTGTCAAGAGCGATGCGTGAGCAGTAACCCTCAGCCATCTCAAGATAACGAGGACCTTTAGCTACAGTACCGAACATAGTACCTACCTGGCTTCTTAGACCTTTACCAAGGTCCTCAAGACCAGCACCTACAGGAAGACCACCCTCTGAGAAAGCAGATTGTGTACGACCGTAAACGATTTGTAGGAATAGTTCGCGCATTGCTGTATTGATAGCGTCACAAACAAGGTCAGTGTTAAGAGCCTCAAGGATAGTTTTGCCAGGAAGGATTTCAGATGCCATAGCAGCTGAGTGGGTCATACCTGAGCAACCGATAGTCTCGATAAGAGCCTCTTGGATAACACCATCTTTAACGTTAAGTGAAAGTTTGCAAGCACCTTGTTGAGGAGCACACCAACCGATACCATGTGTGAAACCAGAGATATCTTTAATCTCTTTGCTCTTCACCCATTGACCCTCTTGAGGGATGGGAGCTGGGCCGTGTTTGGCACCTTGAGCTACGCAGCACATATGCTGCACTTCGTGTGAATAAATCATAATTTTATCTAGATATAAATTGTTGTTCTTTTATTATCTTTCCAACCGACAAAGATAATGCCGATTTTTGAAAAATCATAAATTACACTACCTTTGGGTAAAATTGATATAAGAAGTATGAGAATAGTATCGTTATTTCTGTCATTTCTCCTCATTTTGTCGAGTTCAATGACCATTTCTGCCCAGGAATTGACCCTTGAAGATATTTATAAGACACGCAAATATGGCCAGAGGGGTGTTGCCTCAATGCGCTGGATGAAGGACAATATATCCTATTCCACACTCGAGCCTAATAGGGAGGTGGGTGGTAGAGATATCGTCCGCTACGATGTGAAAAGTGGCCAGAGGAGCGTGGTAGTCCCTGCGTCGCTGCTTATGCACGAGGGTAAGGCTGTGCAAATTCACGACTATATCTGGTCTGATGACAATACCAGGATGTTGGTTTACACCAATTCTCGCCGCGTATGGCGTGATAATACACGTGGAGACTACTGGGTGTTGGACCTAAATACCAAAGAGTTCCGCCAATTGGGCGAAGGACTCGACCCTTCGAGGATGATGTTTGCCAAATTCTCACCCGCTGCAGACAAGGTAGCATATGTTTATTACAACAATATCTATGTCGAAGATCTTGCCTCAGGGGAGAGGACCCAGCTTACATTTGACGGAAGCGACGAGATAATCAATGGCAATTTTGACTGGGTATATGAGGAGGAGCTCGGCATCCAGGACGGTTTCCGCTGGAGCCCGGACGGCAAGACCATTGCCTATTGGCACTCCGACACAAAAGGGACAGGGGTCTTCTATATAATCAACAATGTTGACTCTATCTACTCATCAGTTACCCCATTCCCATACCCAAAGGCAGGAACCCAGAACTCAGCAGTTAAAGTGGGTGTAGTAGATGTTGCCACTGCACAGAGCAGATGGTTTGATGTCCCAGGGGACCCTCGCAACCACTACATCGCACGTATGGACTTTATCCCCAATTCAAACGAGGTGATGATCCAGCAGCTCAACCGTCTGCAAAATACAAACAAGGTTTTTGTGGGTGATGCAGCCACTATGGAGCTTCGCAATATCTATACAGACACCGATGAGGCATTCCTCAATGTCCACGACAATATCGTATGGCTTGAGAACGAAAAATACTTCACCTGGACTAGCGAAAAAGATGGGTGGAGACACCTCTACAAAGTCTCTCGTGACGGACAGAAAGAGAGCCTGATTACCAAGGGGGATTTCGATGTTATGAGTATCTCCTGCATCGACCCTAAAGGTGGATATGTGTACTACCTCGCATCACCTGAGAGCGCTATCGACAGATATCTTTACAGAAGCCGCCTTGACGGAAAAGGGGAGGCGGAAAGGGTTACACCTGAGGGTGAGGCCGGCTATCACGGTTACAATATCTCCGGCAATGCCCAATACGCACTTCATACATTCCAGAACTCTACCACACCTACCGTATATGAGATGATCTCTCTCAAAAAGCACGAGACCATCAAGGTGATGCAGGACAATAAAGCACTCAAAGAGCGCTACGACTCACTTGGACTTGCCAGGAAAGAGTTCTTCAGGGTGGATATCGGAGAGGCAATCCTCGACGGATGGATGATCAAACCCAAGAACTTCGATCCACAGAAGAAGTACCCTGTGATTTTCCATATTTATGGCGAACCTGCCTCATCAACAGTGCTCAATACCTGGTCAAGCAACGATTTGTGGCACCAGTTCCTTGCACAGCAGGGTTATATCCTTATGAGTATTGACCCCCGCGGTACAAATATGCCTAAGGGTCGCGAATGGAGAAAATCGATCTACGGCAGAGTGGGTACAGTGGGACCTCAGGATCACGCTGCAGCAGTCAAGATCGTTCTGTCACAATACCAGTTCCTTGATCCATCAAGGGTAGGAATCTGGGGTTGGAGCGGCGGCGGTTCCTCTACCCAGCATGCACTGTTCAAATATCCTGAGATATATAAAACAGGTATTGCGGTAGCGGGCGTTTCCCTTCAGAACCTATACGATACCATCTATCAGGAGAGGTATATGGGTCTCCCTCAGACCAACCCTGAAGGGTTCTTCAACGGTTCACCTATCAACTTCGCCAAAAATCTTCAAGGCAACCTGATGCTTATTCACGGTACAGGTGATGACAATGTCCACTATCAGTGCCACGAGATGCTGGTAAACGAGCTTATCAAGCACAATAAGATATTCTCCATGATGTCGTACCCTATGAGGGCTCACGGTATCTATGAAGGGGAGAATACCTCATACCATCTCTATCAGACTATGTTGAAATATTGGTTGGAAAATCTTTAATTTGGTAGACTCACATTTAGTCACTTATTTTGCACTCTACAATATTTTGAACGCATAATGGAGATATTTATAATACTGTTACTCATTTTACTCAACGGTCTTTTTTCGATGAGTGAGGTCTCTCTGATCAACTCCAGAAAATCGAGTCTGCAGGTGGATGCCAAGAGGGGGAGTAAAACAGCCAAAACAGTACTTGATCTTATTGAAAATCCTACAAACTTCCTCTCTACAGTACAGATAGGTATCACTTTGGTGGGCATCCTTACCGGTATGTTCTCCGGCGCATCTGTCGCTGTGGACCTCGCTGAGGTGATGCAGGGCTGGGGTATGAAGAGTTCGGTGGCAGCCCCATTGTCACAGGTTATAATAGTGGTGGTGGTTACACTCCTTACCATTATATTGGGTGAGCTGGTGCCTAAGAAGATAGGTATGAGCTCTTCCGAGAAGATTGCAAAGGTGATTTCAGGCCCTATGGTATTGCTCTCATGGCTTACCAAACCTTTTGTGTGGTTCCTTTCCAAAACTACAGACGGCATTGTGAAGGTTCTCGGCATCAGAGAGCAGGAGGCGAACGTTACCGAGGAGGAGATCAAATCAATGATCGCTGAGGGTGCCGAAGATGGTGAGGTGCAGGAGGTGGAGCAAGATATCGTGGAGAGGGTTTTCTCCCTTGGAGACAGAACCATTGACTCCATCATGACCAATAGGAGTGATATAGTGTGGATCGACAGTGAGATGACCAATGAGGAGATCAACAGCACAGTGAAAGAGAACCTTTTCCAGGTGTATCCGGTGGGAGAGGGCAGTCTGGATGAGATAATAGGTGTGGTCTTCCTGAAGGATCTGTTCGGTAAACTCGATGATAAGGATTTCAATATCTCTCAGATACTGAAGCCTGCCCAATATTTCTATGAGAATATGGAGGTGTTCAAGGTGTTGGAGGATATGAAAGAGAAACATATCGGATACGGTCTGATATGTGATGAGTTCGGTATTTGCCAAGGTATTGTCACCCATAAGGACATCCTTGAGGGTCTTGTGGGGGCTATCAATAATCCTGAAGAGGAGCCATTTATCATAGAGAGGAATACAGAGGATGGCGGCTGGCTTGTAGATGGCCAGTGCCCGTTCTATGACTTTCTGGCCCATTTCGAGAAGGAGGAGCACGAGAATAGTGAAGAGGAGTTTGACTTCAATACTATCGGTGGTCTGATCCTGGAATTGCTGGAGCATATTCCACAATCGGGCGAGACTGTCTCCTGGAAAGAGTTCGATTTTGAGGTGCTTGACATGGATGGGGCACGTATCGATAAAATTCTGGTAAAGCTGAATCAGCAGCAGTCAGATGAGGATATCAAGTGTAGTGAAGAGGAGTAATCAATCCTTTATGAAAAAGTTTTTTGTTAGTGTATTGGTAATGGTCTTGGCATTGGGTTCGTTGTCAGGACAGAATTTGGACAGGTTTTTCAGTACAACCAAAGGGGATACATTTACCTATACCATCTACGCCCCAAATGGCAATGTGGAGTATAAATATACATACACAAATAAAGAGGTTAGCGGAGCAGATCTCTCTGATGCCGCTGTGATCTATGAATATCAGTTCTGGGAAGGGAATGGTAAACCACTTTTCGAGGATGAGGGTAAAATGGAGATGAAGATTACCCTCAATAGTGAAGGTACCACATCATACATGAATGATATGAAGAAATCTATGGCCATCCAGGATGTGGTGACCATGGGTGATGTGAGTTCTCTCCCTTCAGATATGAAGGTGGGTATGAACGTCCCTGACGGCAAAATCAACATTAAAGTGAAAAGCGTAGGTGCCTCTTTTCTACTTACAGACAGAAAAGTGTTGGCGCAAGAGAAAATCACCACACCTGCCGGCACCTTCCAGACATACAAGATGGATGAGAATCAGACAAACAAAGTGCTGATATCTACCAAGACCTTCCATATCATTACCTGGTACGCCAAGAATATAGGGTGTATAAAACAAGAAGTGTACGATAAGAAGGGTAAACTTCTCCGTACACTTGAACTTACCTCTTTGGTTCAGAAATAATCTATTGCTCCAGGTGAGGATTTGCTTTATTGAAGCAGTGTCTGCATAGGGGCTCGTATTTGTCTGTCTCCCCTAACTCCACAAGTTTGTCGCTTTGTGAAAGTCTGTGCGAGTGTTGTGCAGGGTCACCGCATTTTACACAGATGGCGTGAACTTTGTCCACATGCTCGGCTATGGCCATCAAAGTGGGCATCGGACCGAAAGGTTTGCCCAGATAGTCCATATCAAGGCCGGCTACTATTACCCTTACTCCGCTGTTTGCTAATTTCTGGCACACCTCCACGATACCGTCATCGAAGAATTGGGCCTCGTCTATCCCCACTACATCTACATCGTGGCTCAAAAGGAGGATGCTGCTGGAAGATTCCACTGGGGTAGATAGGATAGATGTCGCATTGTGCGATACCACCTCCTCCTCAGAGTATCTTATATCTATCATAGGCTTGAAAATCTCCACCTTCAGATGGGCGAATTTTGCTCTACGTAGTCTTCTGATGAGCTCCTCGGTCTTTCCCGAGAACATGGAGCCGCAAATCACCTCTATGCAGCCCGATTTTTTTGCGTTTTCTAAAAACATTTAAGTACTTTTGTGGATAGACTTTTAATGTCGCAAAGTTAAAAAAATCTTACGATGGCAGATAGAATTTCTGAGATAAAATCTCTGTTGGAGAGAGTTTCTTTACAACTGGTAGCTGAACTTGAAGCGCAAAGGGAAGAGATACAGATACTTAAGGAGAAGGTAGTTGCGCTTGAGAAAAAAGTGGCAGAGGAGCCAAGGGTAGTAGCCGCTCCTGAAGTGATACGCCCCGAACCAGTGACTGTTCCAGAGCCTGCAGCTGTACCAAAACCAGCAGCAGTCCCTGAGCCAGTAGCTTCATCAGAGCCAGCAGTGGCCACTGAACCGGTAGCTGTGCCAGGACCTGCCGTTGTTTCTGAGCCTGTTGCCGTACCCGAACCTGTTGCTGTGCGTGAACCTGTCTCAGCACCCCAGTCCGTTTCTGCTGCTGCACCGGTGATAGTTCACGAGCCTGAGACTGAAGAGACATTTTTCACCGTTACCGATTTGAACGAAGTTCATGCTGCCCCTAAAACGATGGTTGCAGACCTGTTTGTAGAGCGCAATACCATTGCGGATGTGGCCCAGAGCAAAACCATCCCCTGGATGGTCGATATCCCAGGCCCTAAAGTGGAGATGATCCAGTCTGCACTGAGCTTCAATGACCGTCTAACTTTCATCAGAGACCTGTTTGACGGAGATAGCGAGCAGTTCAATATCACCCTTGACAGGATCAATGAGACCTCTACCTTCGATGAGGTGGTGAGCGATATGAGGGATGCCTACCCTGAGTGGGACGAAAGCTCACCATTGGTATATCGTTTCTATATGGAGGTAAGGAGAAAATTTAGAAATTAACACCCGATTGAAATATGGCAAAATTGTACATTGTGCCCACTCCGGTGGGGAATTTGGAGGATATGACCTTTAGGGCAATCCGAGTTTTGAAAGAGGTGGATGTGATTTTTGCGGAGGATACTCGTACAAGTTCCGTGCTGCTGAAAAAGTTTGAGATTCAGACCCGCACGATGTCGCACCATAAATTCAATGAGCATAAGAATGCAGAGGCAATCTGCGAGAGGATTCTCGCAGGGGCCGATGTGGCACTTATCTCAGATGCAGGTACCCCCGGCATTTCCGACCCGGGTTTCCTATTGGTCCGTACCTGCGTGGAGCATGGAGTGGAGGTGGAGACCCTCCCCGGAGCCACAGCATTTGTTCCGGCATTGGTCAATTCAGGATTCCCTTGCGACAGATTCGCATTTGAGGGATTCCTCCCTGTGAAGAAGGGTCGCCAGACCAAGCTTACAGAGCTTGCCACAGAGCCGAGGACAATGATATTCTACGAATCGCCATACCGTTTGGCGAAGACATTGACCCAGATGTCTGAATTTTTCGGGGCAGAGCGTCGCGCCTCTGTCTCACGTGAGATAAGCAAGCTGCACGAGGAGACCCGTCGTGGAACCCTTGCGGAGCTGAGTGCCTGGTATACCCAGAATGAACCTAAAGGTGAAATAGTGTTGATAGTGGAGGGGACGGATTATGTGGGAAAAAGAGAAAATATCTAAAAGCCTGTCGGTAGGGTTAGTAGCACTTGTATTCATTTTCCTTTCGCTGCAGTTTGTCTTCTTCGTGGCGAAGGTGATCGAGATCAGAAAGTACAATAGGGAGCTGGTTGCGGAGCAATCTGTAACCGGTGCCGATATTCCCGCGTCCGGATTTGACCAAAAGTGTGCGCGGGACGGGCAAAGGCAGCCTGCCGCGTCTGAATTTGGCCAAAAACAAGCGCGGGACGGGCAAAAATCGGCTGCCGCGTCAGAAAATCGCCAAAATCGAGCGCGGGAAAGTGATGGGGTGCCGTCGGATGGAGCATTGCTGGGAGGGCAACACGAGAGCTCTCTGCAGACAGATACATTAGCAGTACAGCGAAGGGACCTCTCCGGAGTGGTGGCGCGGACCTTCTCGCTGGAAAAGCTCCCTCCCAGACCGGTCCGTAAGCCAAAACCGAAAGTCGAACTGAACAGTGCCGATACCACTATACTTATGACCCTCTACGGTATCGGTGGCTATTATGCGAGGAAGATAGTCGACTTCAGGAAGAGGCTTGGTGGGTCGTTTGCATCGCCGGAGCAGCTGATGGATATTTACGGAATAGACTCAGCGAGATTTGTCGGCTTTGCTGACAGGGTCTATGTCGACACTTCTCTGATAATCCCTCTGGATCTTTACCATATGCCAGTGGACTCTATGGCCAGACATCCATACATAGGCAAATACGCGGCCCGAGGCATCGACCGCTACCGCCGTACCGTCGATTCATCCTCTTTTACCCTCGATGCCCTCCTCGAAAACGGCATCCTCAAGAGTGCTTATGTCCAGAGGCTGAAGATGTACCAGAAGAAGTAGTCCTCTCATCGTTAACTCCCTCTTCTGTAAACTAAATGATGTAATTTTGTTTTACTTACAAATTATTTTTAATTTTGCTAAGACTTATGGATTAGTATCTATAGGTTTTACATATTGAAGACGTTACTGAGCGTTTTACTCTCATCATCAAACTTCGCAACTTTGATTATCAACCGAGAGGAAATGGCAACAGTACGTTCGCGTCGTGTTTATATTCATTGCCTATTCTGGGCAATCTGTATATGCGCTTGGGACGTGGGCTTACTTCGTTGCTTATTCTGGTTGATAGGCATGCGAAGGCCTGATGATAGAATAAGCGTACATGTACAGACTCCCACGTCTTTTTTTATATATGAACTTCGGAATGGGGTAGTGCCGGATTTATCTTTAATATTCAAGACTTATGAAAAAGACTATCCTTTTTTTGGCTGTTCCTGCTATGGCAATGTTGGTATCCTGTGGTACACAGAAAGTAGTATCAAGTGCTGCAAATCAAAGCACTGCTCCTTTCGGAGAGGTATATAGTATGCCATGCGATATGACACAGTATGAAAATAATGAAAATTTTGCTGCAACAGGTATTTTCCGTGGTTCTTCATATCAGAAGGGTAAGCTTCAGTTGTTTGCTCAGGAAAATGCAAAGGACCTGATTCGTTCAAAATATCACAACGCATATTTAGGTATTATAAGAAATTATTCATCAACAATAGGCAATAATAGAGGAAATGATATTAATACCAAGCTTCAAATGGCAGGTGACCAGATTGTAGATGCGGTTTTGAATGATGCTCAGGCAAAATGTGTAAGTTTTGGTGCAGTTGGTGCAGATGGTATGGTAGAGTGCTATGTAGGTCTTGTAATTTCTAAAACCATTTTGGCAGAAAAGGTAGCAGAGAAAGTTAATGATGTTCTTACTCCAGAAGAGAAAACTGCTATAAACTTTGAGGAATATCAGTTCCGTAAAGATACTGAGGCTGCACTTGCTGCATACAAAGAGCAAAAGCAGAAATAGTATGAAAAGAATCATATTAATATTTTCGATAGTTTTCTCATCATTACTGCTTTACGGTAGTAATGATGAGAAACCATCTTGGGTGTCTGGATACTTCAAGGAGATGCAGTACTCATATTTGGAAGTGGTACATGCTTTTGATTATGATTTACCAAGTGCACGAAATAGAGCTATAAGTGAAATTATCAGCAGAAGAAGTATCGCTACCGGAACAGAGGCTTCTGTCTCTATAAATAATAGTAGAGATATAAATGTGAGTGCTGGTCATGAACTTATCGTCAAATCGAGAATTATAGATGAGTATGTGGACCATACATCTGCAGGGTACACTGTTTATCTGCTTGTTCAGACAGCTAAAAATCCGACGTTTGAATACGACCCCGTACATGTGACCAATGAATATGGCTTTTCTGCGAGAGTTCTTGTTCCAGGTATGGCTCAAATTTACAAAGGAAGTGTAGGTAAAGGTGTGGTCTTTATAGCAGGAGAAGTGGCTGCTATAGGAGGTATAGTGGTTTGTCAAAGTATGAGAAGTAGTTATTTGGCAAAAGCTTCCAGTTCTCATAATGCCGAATATATCAAAACTTATACAGAAGCAGCCAATAGAGTTACTGGTGTCAGAAATGGCTTGGTAGCAGGTGCTGTAGCACTTTACGCCTGGAACGTGATAGATGGTATTGTCGCCAAAGGTAAAAAACATATTGTGGCAGGAAATGTCCAATTTGACTTTAACCCTTATATGGCAACCCAAGATTTTGGTTTAATGTTGACAATGAAATTCTAATAATCAAAATGAAAAAGATAATCTTAAGTTTACTGTTGATAATTGTAGCTGTTCTAATCGGTTGTGAACCAATAGAAGAGCCTGAGCTTTTCGGAAGTATTTATGGTTTTGTTTCAGATTCAAAGTCGGGCCAGCCTATATCTAATGCAGAGATAACATTATCTCCTGGGAATGAATCAACCATATCAGGAAGTACCGGTCGTTTTGAATTTAAAGATCTCGATGCAGGTCAATATAAAGTAAGTGTACAGGCTGAAGGGTATGAATTCAATAACAAGCAGGTGACAGTGGTACCTGGTGAAAGGGTTAGTTGTGACATAAGTCTCATAGCTAAAGATGGACTTAAAGTGGAACCATCAAGCCTCAATTTTGAATCAATCCATACACATCTTTCTGTATCTATTACTAATATCGGTGGAGCAGAGGTTGCCTGGCAGTTGGATCTTCAGAATGTAAATTGGCTCTCTGCAAATCCTAAGTCCGGTAGAATTGCCAGCAAAAAGGTACAAACTATAGTGTTTTCAGTAAACAGGGATTATGTATCATCAGAGAAGTCTGTAGTTCTTAATCTGACTTCAAATGGTAATTCTTATCCAATAGCCATTTCTTGTTTGCCAAAAGGTACAAGCAAAGGGGAGTTGACACTAAATAAGACCTCTATCAACTTCGGAGAAACATCGTCAGAGGAGGAACTGGAGTTAAAGAATACCGGAACGGCTGCTGTAAACTGGCAGCTTAAAGATGTTGTATCGACCAGTATTTCACTTTCTGACAGTCTGGGTACTATTGATGCAGGTGGATCAAAAGTGATTAAGGTCTATCTTGACAGGGAAAAGCTTACTCAGGACCTAAATACATCCTTTACTATATCGGATGGTACCAAAGATCATTCTGTCTCTGTTTCTGCCAAGAAAGTAACCAAGCAGTCAAAAATGGAGGTGTCTCCTACTGAACTGGATTTTGGTGAATCAAAAAGTGAGCTCAGTCTGACAATCAAAAACACAGGTACAGCAAATTTGAATTGGAAGATCGATAAATTGACAGAAAGTTCTCTCTCTGTTTCAGATTCTGAAGGGGTAATTGAACCAAATGGAACAAAGGTCGTGAAAGTTAAGCTTGACAGAAGCAAGATGACCGGTGATATCAATACTACATTTGTAGTGTCTGATGGCACAAGTGATAAACCGGTAAGTGTCAAGGCCGTCAAAAAGACAGCTGAGGCCGTAATGAAAATTACCCCATCTGAGATAGACTTTGGTCAGGACTCATCCGAAGAGTATATAATAATCAAAAATGAAGGTACAGCGGCTCTAAAATGGACTTTGAACCAGATGTCGGAAGAGAGTATATCTGTATCCGATACAGCTGGAGTTGTTAATCCGGGTGGATCTAAAGTACTGAAGGTCAGTCTGGATAGAGAAATAATGCCAAGCAGTATTAGTACCTCACTTATTTTCTCTGACGGCATTCATGAAGAGGTAGTTATTGTCAGGGGTACAAGGGTGGATAAGAAGGCCAATATGGTGGTGTCGCCTACAGAGCTTGATTTTGGTGAAGATGAAAAAGAGTTGGTACTTACGATTGATAATATAGGTACAGCCGACCTAGAATGGAAAATAGAAAAGCTGACAGAGACTCTGATTTCATTGTCAGAAACTTACGGAACCATAGAGGCATCTGGAACCAAGATAGTGAAAGTGAAACTGGATCGAGAAAATATGACCAAGGATATAAGTGCCACTTTTGTTATTGTAGGTGGATCCAAGGAGATCTCTGTGAAAGTTACAGCTAAACACGTAGCAAATGCAGCTAAAATGACAATTACTCCTACTGAATTTGATTTCGGAGATGATAAATCCGAACTTAGCTTTGATATATCGAATATAGGTTCTGCTAATCTTAACTGGTCAGTGGTAGATATTGACAATAGCTTATTTTCTTTATCAAAGAGTGCGGGTACAATTGCTGTAAACGGAAAAACTACAGTTACATTAACACTTAAGAGGAGTGCAATGAAATCTGATCTTGATACTTTCTTCTATATCACTGATGGTGTGAATAAAGTACAGATGAATGTTACAGCCAAATATGTTTTAGTAGAGGACTATTCATCGGCTACTATAAGTACCCCAGATTCCCGTATTACGGCGAAAATTATCAGTTGTAAGAGAGATGGAAACAATGTTGAATTGAAGTATCAATTACTCAATACCGGCTTTGGTATAGTACAGGATTGGCGCGTTTATGCACCGGGGGCCAGGTCATCATTAGCATATGATAATCTGGGTACAGCATATAGTTATGATAAAGCAATTGTAGAGTTCAGAGGTAAACAATCTGTGAGAGGCTCTAGTATAAATAATGTTATTACAATTAGTTTCCCGGAAGATGTTCCTTGCCAAGGTTCCGTCACTCTGTTTGATGTTCCGGAAACAGCTTCAAAAGCATATTTTTTGTTAGAAGTTTGGGCATATATGCATTCGAATAGTTTCAATAGAGGAACCACAAGGATAGAATTTAAAAATGTGCCGATTTATTAGACTATTTATTTTATTTATATATGTTCTGGGCAGTCACGTGTTG
Organism: Bacteroidales bacterium; assembly: GCA_017546125.1. Lineage (GTDB taxonomy): Bacteria > Bacteroidota > Bacteroidia > Bacteroidales > UBA932 > CAAGNP01. The sequence goes on along the minus strand of JAFYXO010000028.1, from coordinate 677 downwards.
TCTGCCCAGACTTATAATGAGTATAAGCAGCAAAAAAAGGAAGAATTATCGACGTTCAAGTCACAGAGAGAAAAGGAATTTTCTGATTATAGGTCGGAACTGAATGCACAGTTTGCAGATTACCTGAGGCAAACATGGAGCCAATATTGTGCGCATTCCTCTCCAGATAAACCCCAAAAAGAGCCACATGTGCCACCTGTGGTTCTTCCTTATTTGGACGAAAATGTAGATATTCCTGATGAGGAAATAAATGTGCCGGACATTCAACTTGAACTCGCCTCAGATGTGCAGCATATCCCTTTGATGCCAATGCCATCTGAAAAATTGACTTTAGTAAAGGATGTCATACACATTTCATTTTTTGGTACAGAGTGTGCGTTGAGGTTTGATGGGGATATGAAGATTTTATTGGAAGGATGTTCGGAAGATGATGTGGCTGATATGTGGGAAAAGCTCTCTTCATCATATGTCTATGATAGTCTTTTTGAGGATTGTATTGCTGTAAAAGAAAATCTGAATTTAAGTGATTGGGGTTATCATTGCTGTCCACTAAAAATGTGGACGGTTAATAAAAGTTAAAAATCAAACAAAGTGGGTTCATAAAACCCGTCAAGTTCTTTGTCAATACTGAAGTTAGATTTGTTAAAGAGGTCTTGAAGTGGTGTCGTGTCGGTAAG
>JAFYXO010000027.1 GCA_017546125.1 Bacteroidales bacterium | reverse complement strand
GTTAAGTATATACGCTACTACAATAATGATAGAATCAAACTGAGGCTAAATGGAAAAAGCCCGGTGCAATACCGAGCTTTATTCCAATCTAAGAGCGCCTCTTAATAATGTTAAACCGTCCAACTTTTGGGGGTCACATCACTTTGTTTGCGGGGGTTTTTGTTTTACACCGACTTGCAATTCCTTTTCAGATACTTCATTTACTTGCTTCCTGCAAAACACCTTTCCGTAGAGGGCCTCTGTGTGGTGTTCTGAGGGGGGTTGGTGGAAAGGTTAGGCAGAATCGGTGGTACCTTTCCGCAGATGTGCCTCAGAGTGTACTGACAGTGGGTTTGGTGGAAAGGTGTTTTGCAGGAGGGCTGGCACGAGGCGGAGCCCAAATCCTGGACACCATCTGAATACTTCTGTTCAAGCAAAGCCTGACCAAACTAATTTTCAATGTCAGATGTCGCAGCCAGTAGTGTTGTCTCCCCATCTGTCCGGTATCCTATGTCGTAGCAGCAGGTTATGGCAGGTTGGCCGTCTTTGACGGAAGTGAAGTAGTCAAAGTTGAAGCCTTTATAGTAGAGCTCTTTGGTGGGGCACTGATCTCTCCCCTCAGAGATAAGATTGTACAATATCTGGTGATTTCTCCTTAGGATACGGTTGATGGCAAGCATATTTTTATTCGCTTCCCGATATTTTCTGTTAGCGTGGGCAGAGCGGCAGGTGTCGTCACAGAATCTTTTGTCGGTCCGCCCAAATATGGTTTTGCCGCACTCCTGACATCGCCTATGGTGTTTTTCCTCCATTTTTAACCCCAAATGTACCTATGAACAGGCAAATGGATGTGCCGTTTTTACAAAATCTGAAAAATTGTGGCGGAACATCATATTTTTAAAAATCAGCAAAAAATATATCCGACTATATCCGTTTAGAGTCTTACTGGTCAGGAAAAAATGCCCCTCCTTTGTATTGTATTTTAAAACATAAAATTATGGACAGATCATTTAACAGAATCGAACTCAGGGGCAATGTGGGTACTGCTCCTAGAATTATGGATGTGGGAGAGAATAAGGTTATAAGATTCTCTGTCGCCACTAATGAGGTATTTAAGGACCGAAGCGGAGTGATTAAGGAGGAGACCACCTGGCACAATATTGTGGCGTGGAATGGAAAGGGAATGCCCGACTTCAATGATATTAAAAAAGGGGTCTGCGTCAATGTCATGGGAAGGGTGAGAAATGTGAAATATACCAACTCTGAAGGGGAGGACAAATACTTCAATGAGGTACTTGCTAACAGATTGCATATAGAAGATTCTCCTAATATGTAGAATGAATCAAAAAAAGAGGTAACTTTGTCGCCTTAACAGTATCATTATGGAGAGAGAAATTTTACTTTATAACACATTATCGAGAAGGAAAGAGATTTTTAAACCTATAACTCCCGGCATGGTGGGGCTATATGTTTGCGGCCCTACAGTATATGGTGATGCACACTTGGGTCATGCAAGACCAGGCGTTACATACGATGTCCTTGTGAGGATGTTCCGTTATATGGGGTATAAAGTGAGATATGTGAGAAATATTACCGATGTCGGTCACTTGGAGCATGATGCTGATGAGGGTGAGGACAAGATTGCCAAAAAGGCAAAACTTGAATCTCTCGAACCTATGGAGGTGGCACAAGAGTATACCTTGAGATATCAGGAGGCTATGAAAAAACTCAATACTTGCCCTCCAAGTATTGAACCTCGCGCTTCCGGTCATATCATCGAGCAGATTGCCCTCGTGGAGAAGATCTTCGACGCAGGATTTGCATACGAAAGCAACGGCTCAGTCTATTTCGATGTCAGGGCTTTCCACGAAAAATACAATTATGGTGAATTGTCAGGCAGGGTGTTGGATGATATGATCTCAAACACAAGGGAGCTTGACGGACAGAGCGACAAAAGGTCCCCTCTTGACTTCGCTTTGTGGAAGAAGGCCTCTCCAGAGCACATTATGAAATGGCCATCACCTTGGAGTGACGGTTTCCCGGGATGGCACCTTGAGTGTTCGGCCATGAGTGCAAAATATTTGGGTGAGGAGTTTGATATCCACGGTGGTGGTATGGACTTGCTCTTCCCTCACCATGAGTGCGAATTGGCACAGAATAAGGCATCAAGGGATAAAGGTGGTGTGAGATACTGGATGCACAACAATATGATTACCATTGAGGGTAAGAAGATGGGTAAATCGTACGGCAACTTCATCACCCTCGAGGAGCTGTTTACAGGCAAACACCCTATTCTGGTGCAGCCATACTCACCTATGACTATCCGTTTCTTTATCCTTCAGGCACACTATCGCAGCACATTGGATTTCAGTAATGATGCTTTGCAGGCTGCCGAGAAAGGTCTTAAGAGAATTATGCAGGCTGCCAAGGATGTGAAATCACTTGCAGTCAAAGGTGCCGGTGAGGACAATAAGGAGATCCAAGGTATATATAACAATGTTATGGATGCTGTGTGTGACGATGTTAATACTCCGATCGCTCTATCACACTTGTTTGATGCTGTAAGGTTGGTTAATCAGGTTAAAGATTCCCAATTGTCAATCAATGCAAATGACAAAGCCCTTCTTGACGAGTTGTTCCTTAAATTTATCCCTGAGGTATTGGGCCTAGTGGATGAGTCTGCCGGAAATGGTTCAGAGGAGCTTGTAGGTGGTCTTGTTGAGATGATATTGGATGTAAGAAAAGTAGCAAAATCCAATAAGGACTTTGCTACCAGTGATCTTATCCGTGACAAACTCAAATCTTTGGGAGTCCAGATCAAGGACACTAAAGATGGAGTTGAGTGGTCTATCTAACTATTCTTTATAGATAATTCTATTTGTGAACAAATAAGAATATGAACCTTTGGGGGCAGAGAACGAAGCGATCTGCTCCCTTTTTTCATTGAATACAAGCTGTCTCTCACCATTAGAGTCAGAGATATATGTGTAATATGTGTTAGGTGAGTGACCAACACCGGTTATCCCTGTCCCTTCGTATATTTTCAGACTTGAATTTGCAGATATGTTTGTGATATACACTTCTGTGTCGGTGTATGTGATCACATCATTGGGATCTTTGCCAAAAGCCATGATGCCTTCAGGTCCTACTGGCACTTTCATAGACTGCATGATGGTCTTTGTGTTGATGTCAAAGAGACAGATTCCATAGCCTGGGCATGATACCATAATGGAGTTGTTGTTCATAACCAAAAACTGTTTTGGCTCTGATGGTGTCTCAATATGGATATCAAGGGTCTGGGTCTGGTGGCTGTACAGGTCTATACCATCTTTGCCGGCAATATAGATGTATTCATCATCTACATAAATGGCTGTACCTCCCTTTTTGATATTGACTTTCCCTATAAGTTCATATTCTTGGAGTGTAGAATATACAGATACAAAAGCGGCAGAGTCAGCTGCAGTGCTGTTTGCTTTGCCATCATTGACGATATAGAGGTAATAACCTGCGATAGTCATCGCTTTTGGCTGGGCAAGGTCGGTAAGGATACTGTTCTCCACGATTTTGAATCGGCTCATATCCACTTGTGCGTATGCATCATAGTTTGACATCAATGGATATCCATATCCTGCAGCGTCCATAATCATGCCGTGAAACTCTCCTCGAAGGGGTGTGTCGTTGGATTTTGACATGGAGGTCCCTTCCAGAGTGAGTTTCTCCTCATTGTAGCCAATCATATCCATAGGAGCCTGATATCCACCTTCATTGATAAGTACCACCAATGGGTATCTCTCCTTTACATCAGGGGTGTTGTTCTTGTTACAGGAGATTGAACCCAACAGGGCAGCTGTTATCGCAACAATCTTTAATAATTTATTCATAAATGTATGTTATGTTCTTGATTACATCTGGGTGAAGGCTGTTTGCTACAGGGCAAGTTTTGGCAGCAGCTTCGATAATTCTTTTCTGTTTGTCGGTGTAGTTGGCATCTTTAGGGAAGTGTACATCGATTTTGATCTCAGCCACACGGCGAGGGTTGGCAGCCATTATCTTCTCGATCTCCAAAGTGGTACCATCAATAGAGAATCCGTGGGTATTGGCAGCGATGCCGATGATTGTAAGCATGCAGCTTCCAAGTGATGATGCAAACATATCTGTAGGTGAGAAGAATTCACCTTTACCGTTGTTGTCCAATGGTGCATCAGTAGTTATGGTATTTCCTGATTGGATATGCTCTATCTCGGTTCTGAGATTGCCGAGATACTGTGTTCTCATTTTTGTCATAGTCTTTTTCCTTTTTTTTATTGTTCTACAATTTCACTTAATAGGGTGGCTGAAGTGCACCCATTCACTTTTACATAGACATAGTCACCCGCCTTGTGTCCGCGAGCGGGGAATACGCAAACTTTGTTGCCTGGGGTCCTTCCGAAAAGTTCCTCTTTGTTCTTTTTGGATGTCCCTTCGATAAGAACTTCGAACACCTTGCCCACATCTTTCTGGTTGCTCTCCAGAGAGTGCCTGTTCTGAAGCTCTATGATCTCATTTAACCTTCTGGTCTTCTCTTCTGTAGGCACATCATCCACGAAGTGGCGCGCTGCGTAGGTGTTTGGCCTCATAGAGTATTGGAACATAAAGGCGTAGTCATATTTTACCTCCTCCATAAGTGACAGGGTCGCTTTGTGGTCTTCGAGGGTTTCGGAGCAATATCCCGCAATGATATCTGTAGTGATAGATGCATTTGGGATTATCTCTCTGATCTTCTGGATTCTCTCCATATATTTTGCCCTGTCATATTTGCGGTTCATCTTTTCAAGCATTCTGTCGCTGCCTGACTGGACAGGAAGATGGATATGGGTGCAGATGTTAGGATACATTGCCATAGAGTAGAGTACCCCGTTGCCCATATCTTTTGGGTGGGAGGTGGAGAATCTTACCCTCAAAAGGGGGTTGATCAGGGCCACCATCTCTATCAATTGGGCAAAATTTGTAGTGTTTGTCGGATTCTCGGGATCTATCCAGAGGTATGAATCCACATTTTGACCCAGAAGATTGACCTCTCTGTACCCTTGGTTGAAGAGCTCTGTGGCCTCCCTTACTATTGAATGGGGATCCCTGCTCCTTTCTGAGCCCCTTACATATGGAACGATGCAGTAAGTACACATATTATTGCATCCCCTCATAATGGAGATAAAGGCGCTTACCCCATTCTTGTCGGTTCGGGTGGGGGTGATATCAGCGTAAGTCTCATGGCGTGAGAGCTTGATGTCGATCTGTTTGGGTGAGGTCTGGATCTCTTTCACCAGTTCGGGCAGTTTTCTGTATGTGTCTGGACCCGCTACAATGTTTACGACAGGGTGTTCGAGGAGCTTCTCTTTAACCCTCTCCGCCATACATCCGAGTACACCTACGACAAGATCCTTTCTCTTTCTTTTCTCCTGGAGGAAGTGGTCAAGTCTGCCCCATACTCTCTGCTCAGCATTGTCTCTGATAGAGCAAGTGTTGACCAGAATCAAGTCGGCACTCTCAATGGAATCACAAGACTCGTAACCCTCTTTCTGGAGGATTGAGAGTACAAGTTCGCTGTCGTAGACATTCATTTGACAGCCGTATGTTTCAATATAGACCTTATTCATAACTGCAAAGATAACTTTTTTATATCTTTTTGTATATTTGTAGCGAAAAACCGAAGATATTTATGAGAAGATTAACTCTGATTTTTATTATATGTTTGGCTGTTCTGTCCAGCTGTTCCCCTGCCAAACAGTTATCTATTGACAAAATAAGTCTTTCGGGGTTCAGGATGGAGAGTTCGACTGAGGCGAATGTTACATTTGATTTTCTGGTAAACAATATGGCGCAGTATCCTATAAGCCTTACATTTATGGAGGCTACCATCAAAAAGGATATGGATCTGTTCGCTTTTATCGCACTTGAAGATACAGCTACGGTAAGCCCTCTTGCCAAAGAGAGTGTCAAAGTTCCTATAGATATAACACTATGCGATCCGATGTCTCTCCTCTCTATGGGGTTGAACATCAATAAATGGGACATAAACGCTTTTACCATTTCCGGTAAAATATCGTTGGCAGGGAAGAATGGCAGCAAGTATACCCACAAGATTAAGGAGATGCCTCTGGGTACGCTTTTAAAACGTTTGGAGAAATAGTATGAAAAGGGCAATTATAATTCTATATTCGTTTCTTGCTCTCTCTCTTTTGGCAAATGGTCAGGAGATTGTAAGGGCTCAGGCAGATACCATTCCACAAGTGGATACTCTGGTTCAGGAGGTGTATGTGGAGAAGGTATTTGAGGTTCTTGATGGGCAGATTGCAGCTTCTGACTCACTCAACAGAATGATGTCCGAATACAGGGAGAAGAATTTTTCGAGAAATGTTCAGGTATACAGGTTGAGGATTTTCTTCGACAACAAGCAGGATGCAAGAAGTGTCTCCGAGCAGGTTGTTAACCTGTTCAGAGAACAATATCCGGACATTCCTGTTTTCAGAGGGTATACCAATCCCTATTTCAAAGTGACTGTGGGCAATTTCAGATCAAAATCTGAGGCGATGAAGTTCCTGAATGAGATCAAAGCCCAATACCCGTCAGTCTTCCTGGTTAGAGAGACCTTTTCCACCAATGAGGCCTGAACCTGAAGGCAATTGATGAGAGGAACAGCCTTAATGGGGTGATGTGCCTTTCGATCTTTTCGAAATACATATCATTGATATTCACCAATATTCCGGTCTCTTCTACACCGCCGAACCCTTTGTTTATAGATGTTCCGAACACCTTCATGGTGGGTGAAAGATTCATATATGAGTTGATGAGCGGTGGGATGTGTTCACCCTTGCTCTTCAACGCTTTATGAAGCACTTTGTATGCGTCGTCGTAATCCAGTCCTTCAAAAAGAGATATATATGCAGGATTATGGATGTCGTGGTCAAGGGGCTCAATAGGGGTTACAAGTTTCTCCGCGTCCACAAAGTATTTGTTCAGAAAGTAGAGCAATGTGTTGCGGGCAGTGTAGTCGTATGTGGCGTACATTGTCACTTTGCCGAAAAAGTATTTGTATTCGTCATATTTGGTCATAAGAGCCCCAAGTCCATCCCAAACATTGTCAAGGGCGAAAAGCCCTTTTCTCCTTCCGCGTGTCCCCTGATATGCAGGCTGGATGAATGAACGTCCCAGCTCGATGGTGTATGGAAGGTACTCTTTCTCGAACTTCTCCGAGAAGTTGAAAAGCTCTTTGGTGGCAAGTTTTTCAGGGTCGAGGTCCTTGCAGAGGATATATCTGTAGCCACCGATAATCTCCTTCTCGTCGGGGTCCCATACGATAAGCTGTCTGTATGGAGCCACAGGGTCAATGTCGTACTCATCGATATCTATCTCTTTGCCTGTGCCACCACCGGCCATTCTGAATGCCAGTTCACGCAGTCTGCCTATCTCCCTCATGGTGTTTGGAGAGTCTGCAGCTGTAACCTCATATAGCTCATTACCACCCTTTCTGGTGTTTCTGATGTATTTGTCGGGTGTCAGTTCGGAGAGGATAAGTTCCCTCTCTACAGGTTTAATTACTGCTTCCATAACTTAGGTTTCTTATGTGCCCAGTCCACCACTTGACGCTTTTGTCTTTAGTGATCTCTGATGCAGGTATAGGTTTTCGTATATAAATGTCAAATGTTTTCCCTTTTTGTCTGAAGAGTTCATCCACAAGGAAAATCATCTCGATGTTGAACTTGATTCCCAGGAATTTCCTGAGTTTTGCCAGTCTGTAGAAAAACATGGAGTTGCGGCCCGAGAAGTGAAGAGGAATAATGCCCCTATTGTATTCCATTGCTTTGGTGACAAATGTCTTTTTCCACTCAAGATCCACTATTTTCCCTTTGATCAGGCGTGAGCATAGCCCTGCGGGGAAATAGAGAACTTGCGCGTCAGATTCAAATGCAGAATTTATTCTCCCGGCATAATCCTGGCTCATCTTGCCGAATTTGCTGACAGGGACAAATATAGGTTCAAGAGGTTTGACAAACATGAGGAGGTCATTGACCACAAACCTGACATCTCCCATTTCCCTCCCTATAAGGCTTGTGATGATGAGTCCGTCCAGACCTCCAAGTGGGTGGTTGGATGCAAAGATATAGCGCCCTCCATCATGAGGGATGTTTTCCGGAGAGTGTATGCGGTAGTCAACCTTGAGGTACTCCAGTGCTTTGGTGGCGAATTCCACACCCTCGTATCCGGCACATTCCGAAAGCAGTTCGTTGAGCTCATCCTGATGGATAATTCTCTTCAATAATTTGATCAGAAGTCGAGGAGCCTTGCGTACGCCTTTGGATTTCAATATCTCTTCGATATCGATTTTAAGCCTTTTTGTGCATTTGTCCATACACCAAAGTTAAATATTTTTTTTATCTTTGCACTGAATCAGGTGTGGATTGCGTCATTTCGACATAATCCAGTAATAGGGAATCAGGTGAAAATCCTGAACTATACCCGTAGCTGTAAGTTCTGGTTATACCCTTGGCTATCTTGGCCACTGTCTGAAACGGATGGGAAGGCGCTAAAGGGAGAACAAGTCAGAAGACCTGCCGGATTCATAAATAAGAGACCTCGGGTAAAGGACTCCCAAAACCAGATTTAATGCAGGTATTATATCATTTTAAAGGGGCTCTTGTAGCCGCATTTCTATTGTTGATATGTGGTGGCTCTTTGTGTGCCCAGTCTTTGGATCAGGATACGGTGAAGGTAGAGAATCTCGATCAGATGGTGGTAACGGCCAAGGGGAAACCCTCTTCCACCAAGCAGAGTGTCCCCATCCAGACGATGGACAGAAAGGCAATAGAGAGGCTTGGAATTCAGGATCTCTACGAGGCGGTGAGGATGTTTTCAGGGGTGAGTCTCAAGGATTATGGCGGAATAGGTGGTGTCAAGACTGTATCTATAAGGAATATGGGTTCGCAGCACACTGCAATTTGTTATGATGGTATCACCATGTCAAACGCGCAAAGCGGGCAGATAGATATAGGCCGTTTCTCAATGGACAATGTGGACCAGATAACCCTCTCCATTGGGCAGTCTGATGACATATTCCAGACTGCGAGGATGTTTGCCTCAGCAGGTGCTTTGAATATCATCACCCGGACCCCCGAGTTCAGGGACAAGTCTGCAAATGTGGAGGCTTCCATAAGGGTGGCTTCATTTGGCACTTATAACCCCTATATCATGTATCAGCAGAGGCTCTCAAAGAGGTGGTCCTTTACCCTCAATGGGGACTGGCTCAAGTCGGATGGAGAGTACCCTTTCAAGGTGAAAAACGGGGCGAGTTATGAGGAGTATACCAGAGTCAACAGTCAGGTCAATACCATCAGAGGTGAGATAAATCTTTATGGCAATTTGGGCAAGGGTGGCACCCTTAATATCAAGGGCAATTACCTCTATTCGGAGAGGGGGCTCCCCGGCTCGGTGGTGCTCTACAAGCAGGAGGCAAATGAGTGGTTGTGGGACAGGAACGGGTTTGGCAGTGCCCACTACCGCAACGACTTCTCGGAATCGTTCTCGCTGATGGCAAACCTCAAGTATACTTATACCTGGAACAGGTATCTGACTCTGAGCGATATCTATACTACAGGAAAAAATGAGACCTTCTACACTCAAAATGAGTATTATGGCTCGGTGGCCGGAGAGTACAGACTCTCGGACAGGATCAGATTTACATTGGCCGAGGACTATTTCATAAATACACTTGATGCTACATTGCCGGACTTTGCATATCCGACCAGATACACTTCACTTACATCTGTGGCGGGGCAATATAAAGACAGCAGATTGACCCTTACAGCCTCATTGCTGGGGACATATATCACAGAAGACGTAAGGGCAGGTGAGGCTGCGGATGACAAGAAGAGGCTCTCCCCTTCGGTAAGTCTCTCATACAAACTCTTTGAAAACGCCAATTTCAGGATAAGGGGCTCATATAAGGATGCCTATCGTGCTCCCAATTTCAATGACCTCTATTATGCAAGGGTGGGTAACAGGAAACTCTCACCCGAGAAGGCATCCCAATTCAATCTGGGTACCACCTGGAGCGGTGTGCTGTGGAGTGACAGGATAGATTATGCTTCCATCTCGGTCGATGGCTACGCCAATATGGTAAAGGATAAAATTATCGCTATCCCCACAATGTTCATCTGGAGAATGATGAATATGGGCAAAGTGGCAATGAGTGGCCTGGATGTGAACGGGAGCGCAGTGATCACCCTTCCAAGCATGATGTCCGTCACACTTAACACCAACTACTCTTTCCAATATGCAGTAGATATCTCAGATCCGGAGTCAAAGACATATCTGCACCAGATACCATATACCCCCAGACACTCCGGGAGTGTTACCCTCTCGTGGAAGAGCAGATGGCTGAATCTCAGTTATCTCTGCACAGCGGTGGGGGAGAGGTACTCTTTCCCGCAAAACACCCGTGCAAATCTGATTGATGGCTATTTCGATCACTCCGTCACACTCAACAGATCGTTTGAGATAGGTGAGCATACACTATCCCTTGTAGCGGAGGTGCTCAATATCTCAGATGTGAATTATGAGGTGGTCCAATATTACCCTATGCCCGGGCGATCATACAGACTTACATTGAAATATAAATTTTAAAATTATCAGATATGAAAAAGATTTTTGTACTTCTACTTTCAGTTTCATTGGTTTTTGTCAGCTCCTGCAATATAGATACTGGAGATGATGTTCCACCAGCAGTGGTGACAGAAGGGGTATATATCCTGAATAACGGCAACTATGCCTCAAATGACGCCTCTCTGGCTCTCTATAATCCGGATTCAAAGGCGATCTCCACAAATGTCTTTGAAAATGCCAACGGAAAGAAACTTGGAGACCTGGCTCAGGATATGCTCATATATGGGGGTAAAATGTATATAGCAGTATATAATTCAAAAGTGATATTCGTTACCGACAGAAAAGGGAAGATATTGAAAGAGCTCAGAATCTTCGAGGATGGTGGTCCGAATTTGTCGCCAAGGGCCCTGCTGGGTCACAATGGCAAAGTGTATGCTACCATGTATGAAGGTTTTCTGGCACAGATAGATACCCTTGATTTTTCGAGAAAACTGATTGAAGTGGGAGATAACCCTGAAGGTCTTGCAGCAGTGGATGACAAGGTGTTTGTGGCCAATTCCGGAGGTATGAACTTTACAGTGGGTAAAGATTATGGCAACACCGTTTCGGTCGTTACGGTTCAGGATATTATGCAGGAGGTGGCTACTATTGAGGTGGCTTCAAATCCTACCGAACTCCTTACAAATATCAGAGGAGAGTTGTTCCTTATCTCTATGGGTGATTATGTCTCTGTACCAAACACCCTGCAGAGAATCGACCCCAGAAGTTATGATGTGCAGGTCCTTACTGACCGCCCTGTCACCTATATGGCGATGGGTTCAGACAGCAAATTGTATTATGTTTCAGCCCAGTATGACGAGAACTGGAATGCTATCAGCTCTATAGGTGTATATAACACACTTTCAGGGGTTATGGAGGCAGATTTTCTGGTGGATGATGGTACAGTTATCAAAAATTCCCCTACATTTATCTCCGTAGATCCTGTGACAAATGATGTCTATATCGGCACCTCTGACTATGTGAGTGAAGGTGATATCTATGTTTTTGCAAAAGATAAAACATTAAGGCACACTTTTGGCAGTGGTGGGTTAAATCCTATCGGAGCCTATTTTATGATGGGGCTAAAATAGCGGCCACATTGTAGAGGTAAGCCGAAATTTTATTATATTTGTATTGATAAGGTTGAGAATATGTTAAAGCAGGGCTTACACCAGAAAATGCAGCAGGGGCTCTCCCCACTACAGATCCAGACTATAAAGTTGTTGGAGCTTCCCACATTGGAGCTTGAGCAGGAGATCAGGAGAAAATTGGAGGAGAATCCGGTTTTGGAGGAGAGCAATGAGAGTGAAGATGGGGACGATATCCCCAAGAACGTCTCTCTGAGCGAATATTCTGCAGATGACTCTACACCATCATATAAGCTATATGTAAATAATCAGGGGAAAGATATCAAACCCCAATACAATACATTCTCCGTAAAGGAGAGTTTTCACCAGAGTCTGGAAAATCAGCTTGGATACAGCAAACTCGATTCCAGAAGTCACTCTATAGCCCTTTTTATCATCGGAAGTCTGGATGATGACGGATATCTCCGCAGAGATTTGGAGTCGTTGTCTGATGATATCGCTTTCAGATTGGGTATTGAGACCGATGAAGTGGAGGTGGAGAGGATTTTGAAAGTCATTCAGGAGTTTGAGCCTGTGGGTGTAGGGGCCAGAGATCTTCAGGAGTGCCTGCTTCTTCAGATAGATTCTCTTGAGAGGACTCCGGCGAGAGAGTTGGCATACACTATTCTTTCAGATTACTTCCCTGAGTTCACCAAGAAGCATTACGATAAAATTGTCTCAAAGCTCGAGATCTCAGAGGGGCAGCTTAAAGAGGCGGTAGATGAGATTGTCCATCTCAATCCACGTCCCGGCGGTCAGATTGATGACTCTTATACTGAGCAAGCGCAGCAGATAATCCCCGACTTCCTTTTGGAGGAGAAGGATGGGGAACTTCAGATGACCATGCCCAAATTCAATATCCCCGAACTTAAGGTAAATAAAAGGTATGCGCAGGTGTTGTTGGATTCTGCCAATTCCTCTACCAGGGCAGGAAAAGAGGCTGCCTCGTTCGTGAAGCAGAAGCTTGACTCTGCCAAGTGGTTCGTTGAGGCTATCAAACAGCGCCACAATACACTTCAGAACACCATGAATGCCATAATCAGCTTCCAGAAGGAGTTCTTCCTTACCGGAGATGAGGCAAATCTCAAGCCAATGGTATTGAAGGATATTGCAGAGAAGACAAATCTTGATATCTCCACCATCTCCAGAGTGGTGAGCTCAAAATATATTCAGACACAGTTCGGTATCTTCTCACTGAAATATTTCTTCTCTGAGGGTTTGATGAACAGCAGCGGCGAAGAGGTCTCTACACGTGAGATCAAGAAGGTGCTGCAGGAGAGCATCGAAGGTGAGGACAAAAGAAAACCCCTTACCGATGAAGAACTTGTAAAAGTCCTCACAGATAAAGGGTATAAGGTGGCAAGGAGAACTGTAGCCAAATATCGCGAACAGCTGAATCTCCCTATTGCAAGACTCCGTAAAGAGTTATAGTTTGCTTCCGTATGCCAGATCACCGGCATCACCCAAGCCTGGAACGATGTAAGACTTGTTGGTAAGCTCCTCGTCTACAGCAGCAAGCCAAAGGGTGACATTTTTGTCTGTGATATGTTTCTTAAGGTATTCCACACCATCAGCACTTGCTATCGTAGAGACGATATGGGTGTGCTTTGGAGTGCCGTTTTTAAGTAGTCTTTCGTAAGCAAGAACCAATGATGCGCCTGTAGCCAGCATGGTGTCTGCCAGAATAAGTACCTTGTCCTCAATCTTAGGGGCACTTGCATATTCGACCTCAATGTTGAACTTATTGTCTTTTCCATATTTTCTGTAAGCACCGATAAATGCATTTTGTGCTCTGTCGAAAATATTTAAAATTCCGTCGTGAAGAGGAATACCTGCTCTAAGGATACTTGCGATGACGATATTGTTTTCGTATGTGGTGGTTTGAGCTATACCCAGAGGGGTGGTAACCTCAAGAGGTTTGTACTCCAGTGTTTTGCTGATTTCACATGCGATGAATGATCCGATCCTTTCAAGATTTTTTCTGAATTTCATACTATCCTTCTGGATAATCTGGTCACGGATTTCCACAATGTACTGATTAAGGACAGATTTTTGTTCCCCAAGATTGATGATTTCCATAATTTGTAAATTTTGACAAAGTTATAAAATATTCCTCTTCATATGGTCGTGTTTTCTGAAAAACTGTAATACTTCTGACCCGAGACGATAATATGGTCCAATAATCTCATATCCAGTATGGATGCCGCCTCTTTCAGGAGTTTTGTCTGCCTCTTGTCCTCCTCTCCCGGGGTAGGATTTCCGCTGGGGTGATTGTGGAACAGTATCAGACCGTTTGCCAGTTTGTCAACCCCTTTTTTGATGATTATTTTAGGGTCCAGAACGGTGCTGTGTGTCCCCCCTTTGCTGACGCACTCCTTATGTATGACCCTGTTCTGGTTGTTGAGGTAGAGGACCCAGCACTCTTCGTGAAGAAGGTTGTAGAAATGGGGTTTCATAATCTGGAAGGCGTCCCAGGCGCAGCTTATTTGTGGTTGAGGGTCCAAAGTCTCCCCGGATATCCGGTTGGCTATCTCAAATGCAGCCATTATAGAGGTGGCTTTGGATGGACCTACCCCTTTTATTGAGCAGAGCTCCTCATAGCTGAGTCTGGAGAGTTTGGTTAGTGAATGTTCCTGTGAGGCAAGGAGCCCCTTTGCGAGATCTACAGCGGTCTGCTGTGAATCTCCTGAGCGGAGTAGGATAGCCAGAAGTTCAGAGTTGTTCAGTGCTTTGGCACCAAGCAATAACATTTTCTCCCGCGGCCTCTCTTCTCTACTCCAATCTTTGATTTTGATTTTAGATGCCATAGTACAATAAAAAAACTTCCCAACAAAGGTTGAGAAGTTTTTCTATTTCTTTATGACAAAAAGTAAATTTCTTATAGTTTGTTAACGTATGATGAAATTCCACTTTTTAGATTGGCTGCTTTGTTAGCGTGAATAACGTTAATTTTAGCAAGTTTGTCAATCATTGAAGAAACTTTTGGAAGAAGTGCTTGAGCAGCTTCTTTGTCAGTTGTGTTTCTTAACGCTCTAATCGCGTTTCTTGTTGTTTTTGCATAATACTTGTTATGCAATCTGCGTTTCTCGCTCTGGCGATAACGCTTGTCTGCTGATGCGTGATTTGCCATTATAATATTTTTTTATTTTTTGGTAGTGGGTAGGGGAATCGAACCCCTATTGCAAGAATGAAAATCTTGAGTCCTAACCGTTAGACGAACCCACCTTGTTTGGACCAAATCACCAGTTTTCGTGATTGGGAGTGCAAAGGTAGAAATTATTTTTTACTCTCCAAACTTCTTTGAAAAAAAAGTTAAAAAAATGTTAATTAGCCCATTCAAATGAGTAGAGGATTGATTCCACATGTCTCAGATAATTCCTCTTGTCAAACTTGGGGGCATAGATAAATCCTTCAAGGACAATTACATTTTTCTGCTCTTTATCCAAATAGGTGTGGCAGACAAAAGGTCCACCCATATAGTCGTTCTCCACCTCCCATAGTCCACGGGTCTCGGCGAAAGTTCTCCCTTTGTATTGGAGCCAATTGAAGCTTGGCACTACAAAAGCACCGGTAGTCATATAGCTGCCATCCCTCATTCCAGGTACATTTTCCTCCATTATTTTGTTGCGGTGCTCCACTACGGTCTGTGAGCTGAGTTTCTCTCCGTTGTATGGATAGGTGTATATGAAGATACCCTGATTTACATATGTGGTTTCGTATGAAATCCAGATGAAATTGTCGGTCTTTTTCTTCAATGTGTAACCTTGTGGGAAGTATGGTGCTCCACCATATTCGTCAAGAACCAATTGGCGTAGAGAGATCTCCTGGTACTTTTTGGCGTTTCTGATGATTCTGTTGCGTTCAGCTGTCTCCAATGAGCTTACGATCCTCTCTCTGTGGGCCTCAAATGCATTTAGTGCACTGTATTTGTCAGGGGCAGAGATGGTGATGACGATCTGGGGTGCTGCCCATACGTCCTCCTGGTAAGCAACACGGGTGGTGTCGTATACATCCCCGATATGGATCCTTACAATATTTCTATGGGTAGAGTATGCTCCATAGCTCTGGAATGAGCTTGGTGTGGTGTTGAAGAGGTTGAAGATAGGCTCTCTCTGTGGCAAATAAGGGAAATCTTCAGAGAGGGTCTCCCTCAAAGCTGTGCCAAGTTCACTCTCCCATTCGTTTTTATCCAATACCAACAGCACTTCGCCTGGTTTGCCGGATATGTTGGGAAGATAGTTCTTCTTGTCTTCGTTTTTGCAGGATACCATAAGGATGGCTGCAAATGCTATTGTCAGGATAGTTTTAAGTGTTCTCATATTGTATTATCTAAATAGTCTCAAAATGTCGTTTCCAAAAGCCAGGAACATGATCAGAAGGAGGAAGATCATCCCTACCATCTGGGCATATTCCATAAATTTGTCAGATGGTTTGCGTCCTGTGATTATTTCGTAGATGGTGAAGACTATGTGTCCTCCATCAAGTGCCGGGATAGGGAGTAGATTGATTACCGCAAGCATTACAGAGAGTAGCGCCACGATATTCCAGAATGCTTCCCAGTTCCATGCTGTAGGGAATATGCTCCCTATGGCTATGAAGCTTCCCACAGATTTGTAAGCCTCAGTCTTAGGAGAGAATATAAGTCCCAACTCTTTTATATAGTCAGCGACGGTGTTGAATGTTTTGGAGATACCGGCGGGTATTGCTCCAAGGAGGGTATACTCTTTTTTGGTGACGTGGAATTCTGATACATCACTCTGGAGCACCACCTCTATTTTACCATTCTCATTTACCTGAAGATCATATGTCACATATTCGTTGCCCCTTTTGAACTCAATAGGGGTGATCTCCCCTTTGTGTGCAGCCAGTGCGTTTTGCAATGAGTTGAACGATACCACCTCGCGATCTGCCACCTTGGTAAATCTGTCTCCGGGGAGAAGTCCTGCAGAGAAGTTGATGGATGTGTCCGGTACCTCTGCGATAGCTACAGGTGCAGTTATCATAAACATACCAGGGGTGTTCAATATGGCAGGGATGTATGCAGGGTCTATATCTATCACCACTGTGTCTGTGCCACGGAGCACTGTAGCAGTTTTGGCCTGTGAACGTACGAGGTCCACCTGAAGCTCTGCAAAATTGTTCGGAACCACTCCGTCAAAGGCGAGGATCTTGTCACCATCCCTGAACCCAATCTCTGCAGAGAGGGGATTGGTCTGGATTCCGTAGATGGCATCCTCATTTTTCAAGTACTCCTCTCCCCAAGTGAACAGGATAGCGGAATAGAGGACCATTGCGAAGATGAAGTTGAAAAGTACACCACCTGAGATTACAAGCAGCCTCTGCCATGCAGGTTTTGTTCTGTATTCCCAAGGTTTTGGCTCCTGAGCCATGGTCTCTTTGTCCATCGACTCGTCTATCATCCCCGAAATCTTGCAGAATCCTCCAAGAGGGATGGAGCCGATTCCCCATTCGGTGTCGCTGTTCTTCGGTTTGTATTTGAAGAGTGCAGGGGGGAAGAAGAGGTAAAATTTCTCCACCCTTATCTTGAAGACTTTGGCGAACAGGAAGTGGCCGAACTCGTGTACCACCACCAAAATCGAAAGGGCCAGAATAACTTGAACTATCCTTATAATAATATCCATAAGTGCCTTAATCTAAATTCACGAACTCTTTAGCAAAAATCCTGCCCTCCTTGTCCGACTCGAATATATCTTCGATGGTAGGTTTTGCTATGAAATTTGACTTCCCGATGGTCCTCTCTATCACTGAAGGGATATCGGTAAATTTGATCTTGTCCCTGAGGAATGCGGCGACCGCCACTTCGTTGGCAGCGTTCATTATACAGGGGATGTTGCCCCCATGGGCAATCGATTCGTACGCAATCTTGATGCACGGGAATTTCTCCATATCCGGCTCCCTGAAGGTGAAGGTCGCCACTTTGAACAAATCGAGCCTGTCGACATTCAGCGGTATGCGGTAAGGGTACGATAGTGCATATTGGATAGGGATCCTCATATCGGGAACCCCAAGCTGCCCGATTATCGAGCCGTCGGTAAACTGGACCATCGAGTGGATGATCGATTGGGGATGGATCACCATCTGGATTTTGGATGGGTCCACATCGAAGAGCCAGCGTGCCTCAATCATCTCGAGCCCTTTGTTCATCATGCTTGCGGAGTCAATGGTCACCTTTGCACCCATATTCCAGCGGGGGTGTTTCAAGGCAATCTCCTTGGTGGCGGCGGCCATTTGCTCTACGGTAGCATCGAGGAATGGCCCCCCTGATGCGGTTAGGAGGATTTTCTCTATCTCAGCCCTCTCCCCCTGGAGTGACTGGAAGATGGCAGAGTGCTCCGAATCCACAGGGATTATGAAGCTGTTGTGCCTTTTGGCCTGCCCGGTGACTATTTCACCTGCAGCCACAAGTGTCTCTTTGTTTGCCAGGGCAATGGTTTTCCCTGAGCGGATGGCAGCGAGGGTAGGTTTCAATCCGCTGAATCCCACCATTGAGGCTACAACGATATCTATGTTTGTGCTGTATTCGAGGATCTCCGAGATGGAGTCATTGCCTGCAAATACCTTTATCATGTGTGGATTGAGGGCCTCTGAGACCTCTTTGTAGAGATCCTTGTTGCCGATTACCACTGTGTTTGCATTGAAGCGGACAGCCTGCTCGATGAGGAGATCCTTAGAGTTATTGGCTGTAAGGAGTTCCACCTCGAAAAGGTCGGGGTGCTGCGCTATCACATCGAGAGCTTGTGTCCCTATTGAGCCTGTGGAGCCAAGAATTGCTACTCTTCTTTTCATACGGGTGCTAAAAATTGATATACATTGTAGGGTCTACAGGCTCCCCTTTGTGCCAAAGTTCGAAATGGAGGTGAGGACCGGTGCTCAAGCTCCCTTCGTCCCCAACAAGGGCGATAGGAGTTCCGGCCGATACCCTCTCCCCGGCTTTCTTGAGAAGTCGGGTGTTGTGCTTGTATATTGAGACCAGATCGTTTGTGTGCTGGATCTGGACTGTGAAGCCTGTTTCATCGTTCCATGCAGCCGATATGATGGTGCCGTCGAGCACTGCAGAGACGGTGGAGTTGTTAGGCGCTGCAATATCTACGAAGGGGTGTCCGATAGCGGGGTTATATTGCTCTGTAATAACACCTTTGATCGGAGGGAAGAACAAAAGACCCTCGATCTGCTCTATCTTGGCAGTGTGGATGGATGAGATGTCAAACTCCTCCTGTTTGAGGAATTGCTCTTTGAGCAGAGAGTCCTCTACTGCCGAGATGTCTGAGATGGAAACATTTTTGAAGATCGAGCTGTCCCTCAGCAGACTGTCGATATTGACAGGTTTCTCCCCTTTGTATATGCGCTGGATGTTCTCCATCTGGATGGACCATACGATGAGCTGCTGCTCGAGTTTTTCGATCTTGGCAGCATTTTGAATTGCCTCCCTGCGTGTCTCAGGTGAAGGGTATCCCGGGATAAGGCGTTTGAGTGGGGTGTAGGCGATGATTGTCAACAGGATAGCCAACAGCAACAGCACAGCCACTACGCCGCCGATGATGGTGGTGAGCCTGCTCGCCTTGAACTGAAAACGAACTTTATGGGTGTTGTCCTCTATAATAGAGAAGCGATATCTCCTGGTAAGCTTCTTCTTTTTCATTAAAATGTTAAATTTGCATTATGAAACGGATTATAGGGATAGATTATGGCAAAAAAAGGGTGGGAGTCGCTGTGAGCGATCCACTTATGATTTTTGCGTCACCACTGGAGACCGTTCCGACTGCAAATATAATTAATTACCTTAAAACTTACACCTCTCGTGAGGAAGTGGAGAAGTTTGTAGTGGGATATCCTGTAAATATGGACAATAAGCCATCAGAAGCGGCACAATATGTGGATGTGTTTTTGAAGCAGTTGAAGAAAGCTTTTCCGAACATTCCTGTCGTGCTGGAGGATGAGAGGTTCACCTCAGTCCTTGCATTCCAGTCGCTGATAGACAGCGGTGTGAAGAAGATGGACCGGAGGGACAAGGCGGCGGTGGACAAGGTGAGTGCAGCTATAATTTTGCAGACATTTATGGATAGAAAAAAATAGGAGAAAGATATGATACTACCAATTTATGTATTCGGCTCAGATGTATTGAGGGCCAAAGCTAAAGAGATCGATGTAGAGAGTGTGGACAGAGAGGCGTTGGGCAAATTCATTGATGATATGTTCGACACCATGAAAAATGCAGAGGGTGTGGGTCTGGCAGCACCTCAAGTGGGTAAGGATATCCAGTGTGTGATGGTGGACGGAAGGGATATCGCAGACACATACCACTATCTTAAAGATTTCTTCAGGGTGATGATCAATCCTGTGGTGTTGGAGGAGAGTGAAGAGACCTCCACATACAGCGAAGGGTGCTTGAGCATCCCGGATATCAACTGCGACATCATCCGTCCTAAGAGGATAAAAGTGGAGTATTACGACAGGGAGTTTGTAAAGCATGTGGAGGAGTTTGATGACTTCGCAGCCAGGATGGTGCAGCACGAACTTGACCACCTGAAAGGGGTTATGTTTGTAGACAAGGCTGCACCTATCCGCAAAAAGATGATCAGCAGCAAACTTCACAATATCTCTAAAGGTAAAGTGGGGGCGCACTATAAAATCAAATTGGAAAAAGCTAAATAAGTGAACATTATGGGAGCATTTCACGCATACGATATCAGAGGTGTCTACAATGTCGATTTTGACAAGGAGACAGTATACAAAGTGGGCTATTTTCTCCCCGGACTGTTAGGGGCAGACAAAGTTCTTGTGGGTCGGGATGTGAGGGAGTCCTCTCCCGAGATGCACGAATACCTGCTCAAAGGTATCACAGATGCCGGTGCAGATGTTTATGATGCAGGGCTTGCCACTACCCCTATGATCTATTGGGGTACAGCTGCCAAAGGTTTCAAGGCCTCTGTGCAGATTACAGCTTCGCACAACCCACGCGAATATAACGGACTGAAGGTATCCCGTGAAAATGCATTGCCTGTAGGGTATGATACAGGTCTTGGTACTATTGAAGGTTGGATAAAAGAGGGTAAGGAGTGTACCCCTGCCCCTGTGAAGGGTAAAGTGGTGGAGATGGATATCAAAGGTGAATATCTTGAGTTCCAGAGGAGATATCTGGGAGATTACTCAAATCTGAATATAGGTGTGGATATCTCAAACGGTATGGCGGGGCTATTGGTCAAAGACCTCCTTGGAGAGGGCTCGGAGAGGCTGCACTATATCTTTGATGAACTTGACGGGACATTCCCCAACCACGAAGCCAATCCACTTATCCCGGAGAACACCGAGGATCTTCGCCGCCTGGTGGCAGAGAAAAAGTGTGATATTGGTGTCATCTATGATGGAGATGCAGATAGGGTGATGTTTGTGGACGAAAACTCAAGATTCGTCTCTCCTGATCTTATCATTGCCCTCCTCGGACACTTCTTCCTCGAGGCTATAGGTTCATCGGAGGCGGTGAAAGAGCGCAGGGAGATCCTAATGAACACCCCTAATCTTAAAGAGGGTGTGATTCAGGATATCAGAAGTTCCAAAGCTGTGGGAGAATATCTCGCCCCTATGGGTGGGGAGATCCATACATGGAGGGTCGGTAGGGCGTTTGCAGCCCCCAAGCTCAGAGAGTTTGACGGCCTGTTCGGAGGTGAGCTTGCCGGTCACTACTACTTTAAGGATTTCTACTACTCGGACAGTGGTATCATGGCATCTCTTATCGTGCTTGATATCGTGGCACAGATGAAGAAGAGGGGAGCATCATTCTCCTTCCTCATCTCGCAGATAGAGAAATATCAGAACTCAGGTGAGATCAATTTCAAGATAGAGGACAAACTTGGTGCGATGAACCGCGTACGTGACTACTTCCGTTCGGTGGAGACACCTACACTCTCTATGGACTTCGACGGATACAGGGAGGAGTTCCCTGACTGGTGGTACAATATCCGCCCATCAAATACAGAGCCATACCTTCGATTCCTATGTGAGGCTACCTCTAAGGAGCTTCTTGACGAGAAAGTGACAAAGGTGAAAGAGATAATAGATACATTCTAAAAAAAACGCGGCCATGATAGGACCGCGGTATTTCATATTAGTTAGAGGGCTCCCCCGGCCCGACCGGGGGGCTCTTATTTACTGAATCTTCTGGCAGCGGATGCTGTTGGCAGTTGCTTTCCATGAATGACATGTAGCGGTTGTTCCAGTTATCCAGATGTAAAAACTGTAACTATTGTTGTTATAACTACTTTTGCTACTCCATATTTTACATATGTTATTAATATCATGCAAGGCACCATGGATATATCTTCCTCCTGACAACGGATACCATGCTTCACTGCCTGATTTGAGTGTTACGAGGAATCCGTGATTTACGTTATCAAGTGGAGGTAGAGATTTGAAGTTGTCATTAGACCAATGATTACTGAATTCATTCATTGATGCAACTTTCCATCCTGCAGGGCAAGGGTCGTAGATGGTCTTCTCTTCACCCCATAGAGTATCGTCATGAACATATAGCCAATCCCAATTTTCGTTATAATCAAGAGATCTGATATATGTGGTAGGATGGCTTGTGACATACTCAATGTTTCCATGGGTAGTGTAAAATTCAGACTCAGGCCACACTATAGTAGATGCTGCAACAATAGGTTCTGTGGTAGAAGAGCTGCCAAGGAACGGATCCTTTCTACCCCATTGGTACAGCAGACCGAGGGCCTGTACATCTCCCGGGCTGGCTGATACAGCACCCAGGTTACGGTCCATAAGGACAGCTTCTCCGTTTGCATATGTGTGCTCTTCAGGGGTGTCCGTCATCCAGATGTGCCAGCTCCACAGGATCTCACCTTTAGTGTTCTTGACAGCGATAAGGGCGTTACCCTCTTTACCGGCTTCGTCAAGTTTGAAATAGATATAGCCGTCGTGATAAAGTACCTTGTCTATCAGATCACCTGGCCTTATAGACTCTGACGTACCGTATGATTCCCATACCACATTTCCCACGAAGGCATCTGAGAGTGATTCAGAGCTGTTACCTTTTACAGCACGGAATTTATATACAGGATATACGTCATTGACAATATAGCTGTTGGCACTCTCTATAGCACTAAGATCGGTAGCATCTCCGCTGTATGTAGTGCTGAATTCGACTTCAGGACCATAGGCAGTACCATAACTATTGGTGGCGTATGCCCTGATGTAGTAGGTGGTGAAAGATTCAAGCCCTGTAACAACAGAGGTAAAACTTGATGAGTTGTCATTATTCTCTGTTTTGGTGCTTAGATCGATGGTAGGATTAGGATTTTTGCTCCACACTACACCTTTCGATATTACTTCAGATGAACCCGGTGTCACTATGCTGCATTGGGCCAAAGCATCATACTCTGTAATTGAAGATACGAAGACAGTATCCACCACAGGCAGAGTAGGATCAATGTACCCCTCATCTGCGACGCAGCGGACACTAAGAGGATAACCTGTGCCCCAATTGTATTCTAAGTGCGTATCAAGATTGTAGGAGTCTGTGTATCTGAAGTACAGCCCTTTAGGAGTATCCCATGAATTTGTTGATGACCAGTAATATGCCTGTTCTTGGGATGGGGAATAGTTGAGGCCCCAATAACTGCCCTGTTCGGTGGTAGGGTAGTATGCGGTATTGGCCCCGTCATAGTAGAAATCCCATCCTCTGTGGAAAGAGCCGGATTTATTTATATCATTTTCACGCTGGGAGTTTATCTTTCCGTCATGCAGGAAGCCGCTCCATATGGCATTGGGTGATACTTTATAACCTACTGGGCATGGGTCGTAGATAGTTTTGGTGGTGTCTGTCCACAATCTTGGATTTATATCGTACATCCATTGATGTTGGCTACACAAGCGTGTGGCAAATTCGATACTCTCCTGAATGGAGAGTTGGTATCCGATGGTAGCACATTTGTTGATGAGTGGGTCTTTTCTTCCCCATTGGTAGTGGAGACCTACTGCATCCATCCAGTCTTCTCCACCTGTGCCGCGGTCTGCACGTGTGGCACCGAGATTGCGGTCCAAGACTCTAAAGTATTGGTTCTGATGGTTTATGTATATGTGCTCTGCAGGGGTGTCGGTACACCAGATGTGCCAGCTCCAGAGGATGGTCCCATTGGCATCCTTGGCAGCTACAAGGGCATTACCCTCCACTCCGTGAGACATAAAAGAGATTCTTTTTTCATCACTGTTGTATGCCAGTCCTGAGATGATGCCGGATATGTCTTCCCATAGCAGTTCCACACTTGCGGGGGAGATGCTTGGATCTGATGTGTGGAAGGCCGCATTTGGGATGATACCTGCACTGCCATTGCCGATTACTGAGGCATCAAACGAGTAAATGCCGCTTTCTGATACTATATAAGAGTTTGATGTGCCCCTCTCACTAAGATTTACAGGAATGGTCTCTGTGAAGGTCATAGGTGTTACCTTAGCACTTCTCGATCTCTGGATAGTAAGTGGATTGTCGGACTCTTTTAGCATCATCTTACCCGATGCGGTGGAGATAATCAGCTGTGGAGAGTGGTATGTCCCTGGGGGGAGGACAATGTAAAAAGGTGTAGGTGTAGAAGGGTTAAGAGCTACACCCTCGTTACATACCAGTGTGACATTCTCATATACCGGAAATTTATTGTATACCTCTGTGTCAATTACAAGTGTAGGAACCTCATCGTAGTTCAAATTTACCCTGGCGTGGCCACTTACAGGCATAGGTTTACCTTCAGTGTTAAGGCTTGAGAATGTGATACTCTTTACAGTTTCACTACCTGTAAGCTGTACTACAAGTACTCCACACAGATTCTTGAACGTAAACTTCTCGTCACCGGCATACTTTCTACCCACCATTGGGAAGGATTTTCTCGAGAAAGTGTTCTCAGAGTAGATCTGTTTCTGTGGGAGGTTCAGATGGTACTGACGCTGGTTTTCATAATTGTCGTAGTAGTATTCCACCTCGTGAGAGAATGGGTAGAGTGCATAGTGTACACTGCCTGAAGATGTCTCACCCTCAAATACAGCTACTGAGCTGACGAACTCGTTCCTGTTTACAAATGGGTCAAATCCGTACCAGTGGTCACACTATATACCTATGGAGTCCATAGGTTCCCATAGGACACTTCTGGTGGTCCCGTCATCCTGGTATTCACCCAGGGTGGTTTTGGTCAGGTCCGACTCCTCTATGGTAGCCTTGAATACAAAATGCTCTTTTGGGGCTATTTCAAGATCCTGCCCTTTCTCTGTACAGCTGCTCAATCCCAATACGAGTGCTGCTATTACTGAAAATATTATTCTACCATTCATGTTCGTCTTCTCCTAGATCTTCGTTAGAACCTGTTTCTTTAGTTTTGAAATAGAGTGTCTCACCATATACAGTGCCATTGGTACTGATAGCATAACTTCTGAAGAAGTAGTTTGTACCAGGCTTGAGTGAGATGACAGTAGTCTCGAAGCTGCCCATACCGCTGCCGACCACCTCTTTATTGGCTGTATCCACGTTCAGTGTTTTGCCGTCTGCATTGATATTCCAGACAAAGCCCCTCTCAGAGACACCGAATGTACCTTCAGTAGTCACTTCGCCGGTAAATTTGGCCTGAGACTCTGTGATATTGGATACCCCTGTGGTGAGGACGTTTGGCATACTTGGGTCATTGTACACCTGGTCTTTCACACAGCGGACAGCGTGCCCTCTGGATGTGTGTTCATACCAGTCAAAGAATAGATTTACACCATTGGTGTTGTATCCAAATTTACGTCCCGAATTGTCATGTGAAGATGGGAGCCAATACTCACCTATACCGGTTTCGGTCTCACCATAGTAGCCTATGTATGTCTGAGGGAACCATGCGGTGTTGGTGCCATCGTATATGAAGTTGAAACCATAGTCCCAAGAGCCTGAGACATTGAATTGTGCAAGTTGGTCCGTATATTGCCCTGTTTTAGAGAATGCCGACCAAGTGTCTGATGGGGAGATTCTATAGCCGAGAGGACAAGGATCATAGATAGTCTTCTGCTCTTCGTTCCAGTTGCTGTTAATACTATTGCTACACCAATTACCTCCTTCAACTACAACCATTGTATTAGGGTGTGAAATGGACTCCTTAAGAGATATAGTTGTATAATAGATGTAGTTATATCTGTTAGGTGAGAATGGATCTTTTCTGCCCCACTGGTAGAAAAGACCGGCAGACTCTCTCCACTCTCCCCCTGTGCCTCTGTCTGCACGGGTGGCACCTATATTGCGGTCCATTACGATGAAGTTCTTCATATTGAAGTTGAAGTATGAGTGGTCGGCAGGCTTGTCTGTACACCAGATGTGCCAGCTCCAAAGGACAGTACCCTCCTCATCTTTAGCAGCGATAAGGGCATTACCCTCTTTACCTGATGCACAGAAGTTTATGGTCTTCTTGGTGTTGTCGAAGTAGAGATAGGTGATCAGATCCTCTGTATCTTCCCATACTATCTCAGCTGTAACAGGTGAGATGGATGGATCTGATGTATGGAATCCTGCGCCAGGAATTATACCTTTGGAACCATTACCTATAATAGAGGCATCAAATCCGTAGTAACCCTCTTCAGAGACTATGTAACAGTTAGATGTGCCGTTGTTGCTCAGGTTGGTAGGGATACCGTCGTATTTGGTAGAGAAGAAGAACTCCTCACTGTAGCCTGTGCCGTGGCTGTTGGTAGCAAATGCCCTTACATAATATCCCGACATCTGTTCCAGATTTGAGATATTTGCTGAGTATTTGCCGGTATCTGAAGATACGATAATCTTGGTTGGCAGATCCACTGTAGGTTTGTGGCTCTTGCTCCATACAAATCCTTTCTGGATTACTGCAGATCCACCCTGATCTGTGGCCTCAGCACTAAAGGTGGCGGTAGTGTTGCCGATATTCGTTACCGCAGGTGTAGAGAGTGTCGGAAGTGAAGTGTCCACATAACCCTCATCAGCTACACAGCGGACGTTGTAAGGATCAGATAGCTCCCATTTGCTTTGGTCGGAGTATATATTAGTGTTGAATTCATCATAATGATAGAATGATAATTGGTATGGAGATCCATTGTTTGAAGAAGACCAATATCTTCCGTTCTCTTCGCCAGGATATTGCTTATATACACCACTCCAGTAATCAGCGCGAACATTAGCGGGGTACCAGGCGGTATTGGTTCCATCATAAATAAAATTCCACCCTTTGTCGTATGTGCCTGAAACCTCATATTCTTCAGAGTTTTGGCTATTTTGTCCTGTGGTGGTAAATCCGGACCATATAGCCTTAGGTGCTACTTTGTACCCTACAGGGCAAGGGTCGTATATAGTTTTAAGAGAATCTGACCACAGGTACATATTCTCGGTGATAAGCCATCTGCTGTTCGTACAAACCCTTGTCGGGAATAGAATAGATTCTTCTATGGTCAGTTGACGTGAGATTGTGCGCTCATCACTGTTTGGATTGTATGTAAACGGATCCTTTCTACCCCACTGATAGTGCAGACCTACAGATTCGATCCATTCTTCTCCAGTCCCTCTGTCAGCGCGTGTAGCTCCGAGGTTACGGTCCATCACATTGAATGTCTGGTTCTGATAGTTTATGTAGGTGTGCTCCACCGGCTTGTCAGTGCACCAGATGTGCCAGCTCCAGAGGATGACACCTTCTTCATCCTTGACCGCTATCAGTGCATTTCCCTCTATACCTGAGTGCATAAAGCTCACCTTTTTCTCCTCTGAATCATAGTTCAGGGCTGAAATGAGACCATTGGTATCTTCCCATAGAAGCTCAACTGATGCGGGGGAGATGGCTGGGTCAGATGTGTGGAAATTGGCGTAGGGTTTGATACCTATGGCACCATTACCGATTACAGATGCATCAAATGTATATATGCCGGCTTTCTCTACGATATAAGAGTTTGAGGTCCCCCTCTCACTAAGGTTTACAGGGATGGTCTCAGTGTAGGTGAGTGGCACTGTATGCTTAAGGGTAGAGCGCTTGATGACAAGCTCCTTATTTGACTCTTTTATCATCATTTTGCCATCAGCTGTCGTAATCAACAGTGAGAACGAACTGTATTTGGCTGGAGGAAGTGCGATATGGAACGGCGTAGGTACGACAGTGTTGAGCTGTACATCAGGGCACTCAAGTGTGATGGCAGGGTGACCGGATTCGGCCATTTTGTCATCAGTTACAATGTGCATTTTGACTTTATCGAAAGAGTCTTCTGTCCTAATGATCTCACCAAAGCCCGAAAGGGTAGCCACTTGCCCCAATGAGTCCTTGGCTGTAATGGTGATCGATCTTACTTTATCCGAGCCAGTAAGATTAAGGACAAGTACACCATAGAGGTTCCTGAACTCAAGATTGCCCTGAAGAGTGTAGTTTTCTTCAGGTTTGAGGGTTTTGAAGGCTGCCATAGGGACAGACTCTTTAGCGATATTGTTCTCCCTGTATTTCTGTACTTTAGGGAAGTCAATATGGCTGGTATAGTACTCTCTTCCATCACTCTCCCAATATGGCTGGTATGAGTAGAGGCAGTGTGGGTAGACGGCCAGAACGTCGTATGAGCGGC
Organism: Bacteroidales bacterium; assembly: GCA_017546125.1. Taxonomy (GTDB): domain Bacteria; phylum Bacteroidota; class Bacteroidia; order Bacteroidales; family UBA932; genus CAAGNP01. The sequence continues at coordinate 54,878 of JAFYXO010000027.1, read as the reverse complement.
ACATACTACCCTCGAAAACTGCTTGGGTAGATTTTTGTGTCTCTCTATTTACATAGATGTGTCCGGTGTAGTTGGCCACATAGTCTACAGAGCGGCAGAATATCTTGATGGAGTCCCCTGGCTCCCAAAGAAGCTCTCTGGATCCGTCATCAAGGGTCTCTCCCAATAGTGCTTTGGTCTGGTCACCCCCCTCCATAACAGCTGTGAAGCTTGTCTGGAAGGTGGGGTTAGGTATTTTAGTATCCTCTCTCTGGGTACAGCCGATAGCTGAGAGGAGTAGTGCTGAAATTACAAAGTATAGATTTATTCTTTTCATAGTCTTATCTCCTCCCATTTTTACCATTCATAATCCTCTTCATCACGATCGTATTTTTCACTGCTGCCACCATCTTTGGTTCGGATCATAATGGATTTGCCGTATGATGTGCCGTGACCATTAGTAGCGTATGCTCTGATATAATAAGTAGTACCAGGCTCAAGAGCTGTGATAGTAGTATTATAATTACCAATCATAGAACCCTCTGTATCGACTGTGACTTTGGTGTTGGCTATGGTTGGATTCTCCTGTTTGCCATATACAAAGCCTCTTTCAGTTACGGAGTCGATACCCTCAGATACCAATGTCGCGCTTGCGTCTGCAGAGTTGGATGTGATGTTGTCAACAGAAAGTGTGCTCACGTAAGGGAATGCGACGTCGTGGTGGTCTGAGTCGATAACGCAGCGGACTGCTCTTCCGTAGCCGATATCGGAATTTAGGTTACTAGATATATTTACAGACAGTTCCATATCGTTATTGTAGTAATAGTCCATATAGTGAGCCCTATTATCCCAGGTATCTGAATCGCCACTCCAGAGGCCACCACTATTTTCTTGCCACCAAGGAGTCCAATAGGCGTACATTGTATTTGGATACCATGCTGTGTTGGTCCCGTCATATTTGAAGTTGTAACCTTTATCCCAATTGCCAGACATGTTTATGTAGATCTTCTTTTGGGCACCCTCACCTGTAGTGGTAAATCCTGTCCATGTGTCTTTAGGAGCCACTTTATATCCTACAGGACAAGGGTCATATATGGTCTTGGTTTTTGAACTCCACAAGTATTTCCTGTCTACAGGATCTTCGTGGTATACCCAATCCCACGAGGCTGATATGTAAGTAGGATACAATATACTCTCATATATCAAAAATGGAGTGTTGGAAGTTTGCTCAATACCATCGTGGAATGGATCTTTTCTACCCCACTGATATACGAATCCGGATGACTCTCTCCATTGCTCTCCTGACCCTCTGTCTGCACGGGTGGCGCCGATGTTACGGTCCATTACGGTATATATCTTGCCCTCGTGATTTATATAGTTATGTTCCTTAGGTTCGTCGGTGATCCAAAGGTGCCAGCTCCATATAATCTCGTCATTTTCATTAACAGCAGCCAGGAGAATATTCCCCTCTTCACCTGTAGGTACGAAGTGATATGTCTTTTTCTCTTGATTGAACTCTCTGAATGAGAGAAGTTCAGAGGTGCTTGATGTGCCGTAGTAGTTGTCGTACTTTATGGCCCATATTATCTTCACATTTGCCGGGTCAAGGGAGACATCTGCTGTATGGAAGTTTGCGGTATCAATAATACCCTTGGAACCATTACCTATCACAGACAAGTCAATAGAGTAGTGGTCAGCTGTAGGTGGTACTATATAGCAGTTTGCTGTACCGGACTCACTGAGGTTGATGATAGGTCCATTGTAGTTGGTGGTGAATGACTTCTCCTCACTATATTGGGTGCCATTGGCGTTGGTTGCGTATGCCCTTACATAGTATGTGGTGAAGTCGTCAAGACCGATAATGTCGTATGAGAATTCTCCATCAAGAGTATCAATTGCTACATTATGTGAAGACTCTATTGTAGGATTATGTAAAGTAGACCATACCAGGCCGGAACCAGTGACTTCTGATACACCATTAGGTACCGATACTGTAGCTGTAACCCTAGCAGACTCATAGCCTATACCATCAATCTTGTCAATGGTGATGGTTGGGAGACTCCTGTCGATGAAGCCTTCGTCTACAGAGCAGCGGACAGCTTTGATATAACCTGAGGATTCGCTATAGTTAGTCATGTTATGGCTGAATTCGTCGCCGTAATGGAAATATAGATTATAAGCTTCGTTTGTGCTATAACTTGTTGATGACCAGTATTTACCTACATTTCCGGAAGGATTTATAGAAAATCCATCGTTGGATGTAGCTGGGTACCAGGCAGTGTTTGTTCCGTCATATTTGAAATTCCATCCGTTATCAAAAGATCCTGATACATTATAGTCATCTATTTCTTTACATTCAGATGATAATCCCTTCTTTGAAAATCCTGTCCATATAGCTCTTGGTGCCACTTTATACCCCACAGGACATGGATCGTATATGGTTTTTAGAGAGTCACTCCACAACTGGCTATAATTCATATAGTAACCATTCGCATTTTCATCAAGCCATCTCCATGGACCAAGATATGTTGGGTACTTGATAGATTTTTCGATGGTAAATGTATTATCCGATCTGTTGAGGTTTGAAGAGGTAAACGGATCTTTTCTGCCCCACTGGTAGTGAAGACCTACAGATTCTCTCCACTCTTCACCTGTACCTCTGTCGGCGCGTGTAGCTCCGATATTCCTGTCGAGAACTATAAATGATTCATCCTCGTAGTTTACATAAGTGTGCTCTTTTGGTTTGTCAGTACACCAGATATGCCAGCTCCAAAGGATGGTGCTGTCTGCATCCATTGCTGCGATCAGTGCATTTCCTTTGTTTCCGGTAGAGGTGAATGATATATAACCTTCATCAGTGTTCAGCCCCACCCCTGAAACAGCACTATTGTCGTTCCATAGAATTTTTACTATTTCGGGTGATATGGATGGGTCAGATGTGTGGAAATTGGCTCCACCAATGATTCCATGATTTCCGTTACCGATGACATCAGCTCTAAATTTATATACTCCTGCTTCAGGTACTATATAACAGTTGGATGTACCTCTGTTGCTAAGGTCTACAGCTACAGTCTCAACATATGTTAGAGGTGTAGTGTGTTTGGCTTTTGATCGGTTGATGACAAGCTCTTTATCTACATTTACCAACATGATTCTTCCATCTGTGGTGGCAATAGTCAGAGTGAATGAGCTATATGTAGCGGGAGGAAGGACGATATGGAATGGGGTAGGGATGTCGGGGTCAAGCTCCACATCCGGACACTCCAAGGTGACTGTTGAGATCCCCTCTGCCATAGCCATAGTAGTATATTCATCAGCTCTAACAGGGAACATTGTCAGTGCAGTAAACAAACTGTCACTATCTCTTTTTATTTGGCCTAAACCAGATAAAGCCACTTGTCTTCCTGTAGAGTCCTTTGCTGTCATAGTGATAGACCTCACTGTGATGTCTCCTACTATATTGAGTGCCAATACTCCACAAAGATTTTTGAACTCAAGCGGATCGTTAAGTTGATACCCATTTTGAATTAGCAACTCTTGGTATGCCAACATAGGGAAAGATTCTTTGGCAAAGTTGTTTTCCCTGTAAATTTGAGTTTGAGACAGACGGATAGTAAAATATCTGTCATATATCCAGTTTGTTCCATTCCAGTATTCATTTGTAAACTTATTGACCATCATGGAGTATGGATAGCTGGCAAATAGTTGGTGTCGGTAGTTATTTGTAATCTCCCCTTCAAAAGTGGCGATTTTGCTGTTCTCAGCGGTTATGTTTACGAACAGAGCTGTGTCCAAATAGTTACTATTGTCACCTTCGCCTAACATTACCCTTATCGAATCACCAGGCTCCCAAAGTACACTTCTGGAGTCGTCATCATTGATCTCACCCATAAGAGCTTTGGTTTCATCGCCCTCAGTAGCGGCCGTGAGGACCATTTTGACTGTAGGGTTGGGGATTTTGACATCCTCCCTCTGGGTACATCCTATTAGTGAGAGGATTACCACTGAAATTATCGAATAAAAATATAGCTTTTTCATAATCTTATCTCCTCCCATTTTACCATTCAAAATTATCATCACGTCCGATATCCTCACTGCTACCGCCATCTTTGGTTTTTATCTTCATAGGTTTTCCGTATGCTGTACCAAGTGAGCTGGTAGCATATGGCCTTACGTAGTAGGTGGTTCCTGGTTGGAGACCTTCTATTACAGCTTCAAAGCGGCCCATAAAGCCTTCATCACCTGCAGGAACTTCGATGTGTCTGTCGGCAGTAATTGTTGGGTACTCTTGTTTGCCCCATACAAATCCACGGGCTGTTGTTTCTGACTCTCCGTGTGAGTTCACATATCCGACAGCTTTAGCGGAGTTGCTGTTGATTACAACCACTTCATCAGATACTACCTCAGGAAGTCGTGCGTCAACGAAATTGCCATCAAGCATACATCGGACATAAGAAGGTGAGCCGGTATGTGACCAGCAGTAATCAAAACGTACACTTGCATCAATATCTGTATTATAGTAGTATTCCATCAGTGGTGGGCAGGTCCAGTCATTTCCTTCATCCCAGCCATTATTGAATGCATACTCATAGTCACCATCGCTATACCAGACTCTACCCGAGTTTTCAGAATACCCCATGTTATATGCAGCAGGATACCAGGCAGTGTTTGTGCCATCATAGATAAAGTAGAATCCGTTATCCCAGGTCCCTTTAATGTTTATTTCCGAGTGGCTGGAGGTACTCATACCAGTAGTAGAGAAGCCTGTCCATACGTCTCTATTTGCTACCTTGTAACCTACAGGACATGGGTCATAGATGGTTTTAACTTTTCTTGTCCATAAGTATTTATTCCTATTTGCCATCCACTCCATGTGTATAGGGAATATGGTAGGATAAAGGACAGTCTCTTCGATAGTGAGTTTTGATTGGGTAGTGTTGTATTGGTTAGAATTTATCGGATCTTTTCTACCCCATTGGAAGAACAGCCCTGTCGATTCTATCCACTCATTACCAGTCCCTCTGTCAGCTCTTGTGGCACCGAGGTTACGGTCCTGAACAGTGAATCTCTGTCCATTGTAGTTGATATATTTGTGGTCTACAGGTTTGTCGGTACACCAGATATGCCAGCTCCAGAGGATATTGTTATTGCCATCGATAGCAGCAACAAGTGCATTACCCTCTTTGCCGCTGGTGGTGATCAGGATTTCCTGAGATTCGCTTAGGAATACAATATCCTGAATAATATCATCAGATGTCTGCCATACAAGGCCTGCATTGGTAGGGTAGATGTTTACATCTGTGGTGTGGAAGTTGGCAGTATCGATAATACCTGCGCTGCCGTTACCTATTACATTTGCCTTGAATGTATATCTGCCGGCATTGGATACTATATATGAGTTTGATGTACCCCTTTCGCTCAGGTTAGTGTAGCTTAGGGTGAACTCCTTATAATCAAATTCTTCAAGACTGTTCATCCCTTTCACCTCTCCGTATGTGTTTACTACGTAAGGTATATAGAAATACCTGTCTTCATCCGGTATTTCAAGTCCGCATGAGAATGTGGTTCCATTTGAGATATCTCCGTTACCGGCCACCGCTCTGGTGAGGTTTTCAAGATCTTTACCCCAGTAGAAACCGTACTCGAGCACTTGTCCTTCACCTTTGTTTTCAAGGTAACCTTTTATTGTTACGTTAGAACCCGAGATACTCGCGCTCTCAGATCTGACAACAGGGAGGAATGGGGTTCTGTTGCCGGGAGTAAAGACTATATTACAGCCGGGCATCTCATCTCTAAGGTTCTTTACCTGCCAGTTGTGGAGAGGAAGACCGCTTAGATCCAGGTATTTGAGGTTTGTGAGTTTCTCCAGACCTGTAAGCACACCGATTCTGTTGGTCTCATCATAAATGTATTTCTCATTACCAAGATATAAGGTGTCAAGTTCGGTAAGTTTGAGAAGTGGTTTTATATCCGAGATGTTGTTTCTCGCTATATTGATAGTCCTGAGCCCGGAAATGTTGGACAATTCAGGGATATTGTTGATTTTATTACCTTCCAGCCAAAGTGTGGTGAGTTCCTCTATCTTGGATATCTCATTCACTGAGGTTATAGGGGTCAATATCACATATAGGCCATCTTTAATGCGGCTTACATTGCTCATTTGCTGGAGGGATGTTATATCATCTGATCTGCCGAATTTGTAGACAGTGTCTCCTACAGGTACATCAATGATTTCACCGTTTCCCCCTAAGATTCCGTATCCTATAATCAGTGATCCTTCAATCTGGGTTATTGTAGCGTTATAGAACTCTTCAAACTCTTCGTTGTTGTTGATTTTATAGTTGCCGACATTGACAATATCACCAAATCTGTTGATATCGCTGAATGACTTGCCGGCATTGTTTTCAGCGTATCCTCTGAAGAAATATACGTTGTTTTGAGTATCCACATTTGATATCTCCGCAGATATGGTGCTGTCTGATTCTGAATATGTGGCAGAAATAAACTCCATCTGAGCAAGTTTCTTCGAACTGCCCCAATAGAATCCAGGATTATTTACAATTCCTTCATCGAACTTTTTGAGCTTGGCACTCACTGTAAATGAACTCTCGCTGTGGCTGGTCTCTGAAGGTAGTCCGATATTGACAAGAGGTGAATCTTCTTCACGTATTCCGGTAGTATCCACGATACATTCAGCAGGAAGTGATTCTCTGAGGATGTCGTACTGGGTAGGGAGGATAGGAAGTCCCTTAAGAGACAGGTTGCCTATATTTGGAAGCTTGGCAATAGGCTCAATATCTGTGATATCGTTATTGTCAAGCACCAGATTCTGGAGGTTCTGAAGATCTGCCAAAGCAGAGATATCTTCCACTTTATTGCTTGAGATGTTAAGGGATTTGAGCCCGCTAAGTCCAGCTAGAGGAGTTATATTCTCGATATGATTTTTAGTTAGATCAAGATCTGTGAGTGCAGTAAGAGCGCTGAGTGAATCAGCTGTGGGAAGTGATGACAATTCGCATGCTACCACATATGCACCTGTTACATCATTATTGCGTATGATATTGTAAGGGAATCTGGTCACCTTTGTGTTTGCCAGTGCCATTGTCCCTTGGCCTATCATGTGAATCTGCTCATCCAATAGTGATATCTCTTTGTTGGAGATATTGGATGGCGCGACTGTAAGATATCTGTAGCCGCCGAAAGGGAATGTTACATCTCCATTTGTAGCAGCAGGTTTGACAGCGTCTGCTGTAGCGGCATATATGGAGATAACGTCACCAATTATGAGGCTCTCTGTGGTTTTGGTATATGTGTTTGTCTCTATATCATCGACAGTTTTTAGAATAAGGTCGCCTTTTATGGTAAGTTCTCCTGATGCATCCTGGGTCACAATAATAGTGGCCTTGATGGTAGAGTTTATAGTGCTGATCTCTACAGTGGCTGTTCTGTTTGTCTCCAGATCGTTGGGCTCTGCCACAAGGATAAGGTTTGTACCCTCCACTCTCGCTTTCAGCCATAGAGCATCAGTGACATTGGCACTCAGCGTTCTATTGCTCTCGAGGGGGATAGTTACAGTCTGGTGTACTTTTGAGATCAGTGTGTCTTGAAATGGTACATTCATATATGGGAATGCACCATAAATGCCTCCTTCGTCTACTTTGCATCCTGATATAGAAGCAATTGTTACAAAGGTAGTTATTGCTAGTAAGGTTACTTTTAATGCTCTCTTCATAATCGTATGTTCTATTATCTGAATGCTGATTTCTTAGATGTATAAATGTTAAAGCCCAGACCAGCCGATATCGTACTTACAGGGAAGCCTTTTCCATGAATTACATAAGAGTTGCTCAAGCCGTAGCAATATCTCAAATTCAGGAATACGACTTTTCCAAAGTTGAAGCAGACGCCACCCACTGCACCGAAATTGTATTTCAATGCACCGGGGTCGGGTTGAACGATATACTCTGTCTCACCTTTCTCTACATATTTGGAACCCATAAGGATGTTCTGCACTAGGCCCACCTCAAATGAGAGGAAGCTGCCGGCGTTAAGCAACAGTGTCATAGGTATCTGTATGTAGGACTGATCTACTGTGACACTTGTTCCGTTAACTTCGTATTGGCCACCTTGCATAGCGTAGTTGGCCGCTGCGCGAACAGTTAGGGCTTTTCCTATATGTGCGGATAGAAAGGCTCCACCGTATCCGCTGATGTACATAGGTGTTGATGGTGCAGGGTCTGTCGCCATTTGTGTCATGAGTGCTCCTCCATTGACGCCGACAGATACTTTGACCAACTGTGCAGATGCCTTGTATGTACCAACCAATGTCAAAAATATGGTAACAAGTAAGGCTATCGAGGCTTTTTTAATCATAGTGATGTTTCAAATTAAAATTTCCACTCTTTCCATCCTGAAGCGATGTCAGGACCATTGATAAGTTCTGGGGTTTGTTCCATGTTGTTAATCCAGATCGATTTGGTTTTAACAGTAGCAGAAACCTCATTGTAAAGGTCTCCGATGCTGATGTCACCATTGTGATCCTTCATGGTTTTCAATAGGAAGTATGTAAACAGACCATGGCTCTTGTCGTGGTAAGGCATAGATCTTTGTGAAGATGAGGTTGCAGTCATAACGACAAGATTGCCTTTTACAGGGGTCTCTTTAGCTCTGATGATGATACCACGACCTACACCACTGTAACAAGCATCCAGGAATACGATGGTTCTCTTGGCGTTGCAGCTGCTCAGTGTGCTGTAGAACTCTTCAAGTTTGATACCTGCAGTAGGTGCTGTGATGCTCACATCGACAGGGATAAGGTAGCTCTCTTTCGAGTCGCCATCCACCTGACCGTGACCTGCATAGTAAACGATAAGTTCTACCTGTCCCGGATTTTGTTTGGCTACACGTTCGATCTTGCTCAGGTTCTGTTTCATTTGAGCGTATGTCGCATTTTTCAAAAGGATGATGTTCTGGCTTGGTACACCCATCATATCTTCAGCAAATCTTGCAAATGTGGTAGCATCCTGCTCTGCAAACTCTACGTTTGGCTGATAAGATGCATCACGTTTTCCGCCATTGTAGTCTTCATTACCGATTACAAGTGCAAATCGGTTTTCAGACTTCATAGTCACTTGGTTAAGGCCAATTACAAGTTCAGACTCTTTAACAACCTTTTGCTGTGTGTTGTTTTGGGCCATAGCCATTTGAACCATAGCACCTGCACCTGTAAGAAGGTTGATTTGTGAGTTGAGTTTTCCAGATGCAAATGAGAAATATTTCACATCTTTTCTCTTGTGTGTAAACTCATCGATATGAGCCACCACTGAGAAATCTGTATTGGCATTTGCATTTAGGGAGTCACTCTTCACTGTAAACAATGTCGAGATTGTTTTGGTCTCTGATGGTTTGATGAAAGGTATCTTTAGTACACTCTCCTTAAACTCAATATTGTCAGGCCATTGGAGTGAGATGGTTACATCTTTGGCTGCATCCTGACCCTCATTCTTCACTGTAATCATAAGGGTAGCCTCTTTTCCAGGTCTGATAGGGGTGTGGTCAGTGTTGTGTGCCCAGTAAGACTCGATAACTGGTTTACAAGCGTTGATACCTGCTGCAGCAAATGTGAATGGGGTTTGTACAGAGGTGAAAAGGTTGCTCGCCTCACCTTTTAGTGAGAGAAGAATATCTTCTGTCTGAAGTTCTGTATTTGATTTTCCAGTGAATGTAACCAGTCTGCTGTCACCTGCAGGGATATTTCCAAGATCGGTGGAGATGCTCTCATAAGAGAACCAGCTTGACTGCTCGGCATCACCGCCAAGGGTTATTTTTGCGCCATTAAGGATATCATCACCAGGGTTTGATACCTCCATTTCGATGGTAAAGTTCTCGTCAACGTCCACTTTTCCGTTGTCATTTGTCTCTACCAGTCTGATGTTATTGATGGCCAATTGTGGAAATTTCTCATTCTTGCCGGCCATCTTTACGATACCTTGTCTTGAGCCGGAAGCGACATATGCCTGACCATCCTTGAAATTGGAAGCGTAGGTGAAGATGGTATCAATGACAAGTGAGCCACGTGTATTGATGTAGCCGTATTTGCCATTTTTCATAACCCATGCTTTCCCTTCAGAGAAGTCACCTGCATCATCATAAGATGAAAGATCAAGTCTTATTGCACCGGTATTGTCGATAAAAGCAAGTTTGCCTCTGAGATCTTTGGTTAGTGCATAACCTTCAGAGAAATCGTGCTTCATAACGTATGTCATCTTACTTGGAACAAGGTATTTGTCCACAAATACGTATTTCTTGGTTCTGTCCTGGAAGAAACCAACTCCGTCAGAGTTAAGGGATAGGGTGGTGTCTACAGGGAATGTGGTATTTTTCTTAGAACCTTTGGCTGTGATCAGGAATTTCTCTTCACCTTTTGATACGATTGCAAACCCACCATGAAAATCTGATGCGTATGTATAGGTAGGGTTGATAACGATGATGCCATCACTGTCAATATAACCCCATTTGCCGTTTTTTGTACTTTTGATTCTGGCAAAACCCTCGCTATAAGGATAGAATGTGTATTTGTTTGACAATGGCTGTCTCTTGCCGTTTGAGTAAAGATAGTATTTCAATCCATTCTCTTCTGCCAATGCGATGCCGCCATTGAATTTGGTCAATTTGTCAAATGTGATAGGGAATATATGTCCGCCATTGGTGTTGATTGCGCCATATTTTCCATCTTTCTTGACAATACTCAAACCCTTTTCAAAGTCTGTAACTTCATCAAACTCAGGTTTGATTGCCACTTTTCCATCAAGATTCAAAAATCCCCATTTGCCATTTTCAAAAAAGGCAGAGAGACCTTCGCTGTAAGGACGTACTGTTTGTTCGTCTACATTACGTAGCCATTTGAAACTGTTGCTTGTTTGTGCCATCAATGTTGTGGCGATCAACGATGCAAGTAAAAAAGAAACTATCCTTTTCATAATTATTTAATATAAAATGTTTCAAAAGATGCGCATCTGTCAGATGCAGGGATGTCATAAATCCACTTGAGCAGGGATTCAAATGATACAGTGTCCTCGAAGAAAGGATAATCTGTTTTGGTAGCCACTACCATAACATTTACCAATTCTGTCTCTTTGGTAGGGTCATTTTTTGCTATACCCAAGTCATACAATTCAGAATCAGGGAAAACTCTTGTAGTACCTTTGGGTACAAAGTTGTTTTGTTCGTATGCGTTTGGAAGCAATTGGGAACCGTCTGCCTCATTAAACCAGAAAACCCTTACAAATGAGTCAGATGAGACTTGAATGTTCATACTGAAAGCTTCATCCACTTTGTAGACAGAGGCGATACCATCCACTTTTATCTGGTATGATTTGTCCACTTCGTCCCCTTTTTTTACCTCAGCGTGGATTTTACATACCACATACTCCCTCTTTTCCCTTTCGGAGTATTGTCTGCTGTAGCTGGGTGTTTCAAGAATATTTACCAGACCGCCGACAGCCAGAACACTCATTTCGGAGTAGGCTTGTTTGAATGCCTGGCCGTTGCTTTCGGTCACAGTGCCGAAAACAGACCATACGTTCTCCGGGACACCAGCTTTTCTAAGTGCCTCCTGCTTAGCCTCTTGTAGAGCCTTTTGTTCTGCTTGTTCGATGGTGATAAATCTTGACAGCTCGCACTTTCCTTCAGCGCGAACAGTCACAATCCTTACATCAGCGCGCGAGACGAGCGGTGAAAGTAAAGACAATGCAACAACGAGAATCGTTGCAAAAGTTCTTTTCATGATAATTAGGCCTAAAATGTTTGATTAATCGAAGCAAAAATATGAATATAATTCTATTTATGCAAATATATTACGGCCTGGAAATTATAGTCCTTCGGGTATATTTACAGTAATTTTTCTCCCTTTTTTCTGAAGTTTGATGATCAGATCGGGATGCAGCGGAATAAGATTGCCGTTTACCTCGAGGCAAGTGTTGCCTGAAAAGTCGTGAACCTGGGTGATAATACCCACTTTTTCTCCACTCTGATTGTAGAGGGTGTACCCCAGAAGCGAGTCAGACTCTTCGCTGTAGCACATGTGTGCGGGGTAGTAGATTTTTTGGTTTGTAATCTCCTCAGCCTCTTTCATCGAATCGATGTCTTCAAATTTGACAAGGGCTTTGGAGGTTCCTCTGAACTGGAGGTCTTCAATAAAAAAAGGAACCGGCAGTCCCTCTGGGATGAGGAACACCGGTTCGTTAAGGTCAATATCGTCAGGCATCGCAGCGAGGAAGCTGATCAAAACCTCCCCCTGGGTGCCGTAAGATTTCAACACCTGTGCTATCGGCAGAAGATCGTCTACGGCCGGAAACATCTGATTACGCCTCAGGATTTTCAGCGGTTTCTTCAGCAGGAGCTTCTGCAGCAGCAGCGGCAGCAGCCTCTTCAGCAGCTTTAGCAGCAGCCTCTTCAGCTTTTCTTTTAGCGATAGCTTCTGCTCTCTCTTGATTTACCTTAGCTTCAGCAGCAAGGCTCTCTTTGGCAGCAGCTTTAGCAGTAGCTGAAAGATTTTGTTTCTTAGCGCTTACTTTAGCAGCTTTTTCAGCTTTCCAAGCCTCCCATTTCTGATCAGCAGCCTCTTGAGTTAGAGCGCCTTTAAGAACGCCACCTTGAAGGTGTTTCTTAAGAAGGACACCCTCGTAAGAAAGGATGCGACGGCAAGTATCAGAAGGTTGAGCACCGTTGTTAAGCCATTTAAGGGCTTTCTCAGCGTCAAGGTTGATAGTTGCAGGGTTAGTGTTTGGATTGTAAGAGCCAAGAAGCTCAATGAAACGACCATCGCGTGGAGCGCGAGAGTCAGCAGCCACGATGTGATAGAAAGCGTAGTTTTTCTTTCCGTGGCGAGCTAAGCGAATTTTAACAGCCATTTTGTTAAAGGTTTATTAGTTGTTTTAAAATATAACCTCCTTATCTACTCGAGAAAAGGCCCGCAAATGTAGGCAAATTTTTTGTATAAAAAAGAAAAGGCAGCATTTTTTTGCTGCCAGCTCTTTATTTTAACCTAAAACTTAATCTATGAAAAATCTATCTGATCAAACTAGTTGCAATTACTGTGCCAAACTTAATTCCATCCGCCGCCAAGTGCGCGATAAAGTTCGATATGGTCATTTATGCAGTCTTGTAACCCCATGATTAAGTTTATCTTAGCGTTGAAAAATCCCTCTTGTGCACTTAGAACATCCAAATAGTTTGCATATCCGTTGATGAGGAGTTCCACAGAATATTCATAAGCTTTGCCCAAGGCAATGGTCTGCTTGGTCATATATCCCACCTTCTCCCTGTCGCTTCTTAGCGATGACAGGGTATTGGATACCTCAGATCCCGCTTTTAGTACGCACTCCTGGAAATTGAGGGCGGCAATCCGGTAATCCTGATAGGCGACCTCTTTCTGGGTACGGAGGGATCTTGCGTTGAATATTGGTTGGGTGAGTCCTCCGATAAGTCCATATAGAAGGGATCCTGGCATTGCGAACCAATTTGATATCTGAGTGGCATCGCTGGAGATGTTTCCGGTGAGGGTCAATGATGGGTACATGGCCGCTTTGGCACTGTTGAACCCTTCCATAGCCCCTTTCAATGAGTGTTCAGCTGCAAGGACATCGGGTCTGTTGCGGAGCAATTTGGCTGGAACTCCGATCTCCTCCATTATAGGGAAGTGGATATCCTCGAGAGAGTTGACGCTTCCCCTCGGAATCTCCATGGGGGGGACTCCCAGCAGTAGTGAGAGTGTGCTCTCGGTCTGGAAAATGGCGTGCTCGATATCAGGTAGGTAGGTCTTTGCGAGCAATAGCTGTGCCTCTGCCTGAAGAACAGCCACTTCGGTCACCTGTGCAGCATTTTTAAGCTCCCTGACTGTGGCAAGGTACTCCTCTCTGTTCTCGATGGTTTCTATAATGAAGCGCTTCTCGGTATCGAGGACCACCAGTGAGTAATATGCTGTCGCAATGCTCGAGATAAGCTTCGTTTGAATCGCATTTCGGGTGCTCTGCTGTGCGAGGAATGCCTCGTATTTGCCCCTTTTTGCGCTGCTTATCTTCCCCCATATGTCTATTTCCCATGAGAGGCTGGCGCCCAATGAGTAATATTGTGTGGCATTTGAACCAAGATCAGGCTTGGTATATCCACCGGAGACATTTGCATTCAGCGATGGGAATAGTGCAGATTTCCCCTGTTTGAAATATGATGCAGCCTGCTCAATGCGGGCAAGGGCCACCTTCATGTCGAAGTTGTGGATCAATGCGGAGTCTATGAGTGCCACCAGATAGGGGTCCTGATAAAATTCCCTCCAGTCCAGTTTGTGGACGTCAAAAGTGGTGTCTGTATACTCGGCACCCCTGACCAGGTGGTCAACATCCACCTCCGGCTGCTGATATTTCACAGCGCAAGAGGAGATCAGGATAGCTCCGGCTATTAAAAATATTATCTTTTTCATGCTTTCTTCTTGCTAAGTTTACTATCCAGATTCTGGAAGATAATATACATGATCGGAATGACGAATACTCCGAAAAGGGTACCGATAAACATACCCCCCACAGCGGCGATACCGATCGAAACGTTGCCCACTGCACCCGCTCCACTGGACATGCATAGAGGCACAAGTCCGAATATGAATGCGAATGAGGTCATAAGGATAGGTCTCAAGCGGGCTTTTGCACCACTTATGGCGGCCTCTACCACACCGGCACCAGATTCATATCGCTGTTTGGCGAACTCGACGATAAGGATACCGTTTTTGGCGAGCAGACCGATAAGCATAATCAGCGCCACTTGCACATAGATGTTGCTCTCAATGCCCACCATATTTATGAAGATATATACTCCGGCCACACCGATTACAAGTGAGATCAGTACAGACCATGGGAGGATATAGCTTTCATACTGTGCCGACAGGATGAGGAATACAAATATGAAGCACAACAGGAAGATTATCCCCTGCTGACCTGACGAAGCGATCTCCTCACGGGTCATACCTGAGAAATCGTATCCGTATCCGGTAGGAAGTACCTCTGCAGCCACCTCTCTGATAGCATTGATGGCATCACCCGAAGAATATCCGGCAGCCGGTGAACCTGTGATGGTGGTCGATGTGTAGAGGTTGTACCTGTTGAGCAGTTCCGGTCCGTATACCCTCTTGAAATTGACCAAAGTGGAGATAGGGACCATCTCGCCTGACGAGTTTCTGACCTTGACACCATTTATCGACATCAGGTTCTCCCTGCTTTTTGGTTCAGCCTGGATAAGAACCCTGTAATATTTGTTGAATCTGTTGAAGTCTGATACGATAGATGATCCGTAGTATGCCTGCAGTGTATTGAATACATCGCTTACCCTTACACCTGCAAGTTTGCATTTGTCCACATTGACATCAAATTCGTATTGTGGGAAGTTGATGTTGAATGAAGATGTGGCGTACTGGATCTCCTCCCTTTCTGAGAGCTTCTGGATATAGTTCTGCTGTACCTCATAGAATTTTTCGAGGGAGCCGCCACTCTTGTCCTGTAGCTGCATCTCAAAACCTGATGAGATACCGAAGCCGGGTACAGTAGGGGGTACAAAGAAGATGATCTTGCCGTCTCTGATGTGGGAAACTTTCTGGGTAAGTTCACGGATCACATCCTTGATGGTGATACCCTCTCTCTCTTCCCAGTCTTTCAGTGACATAACTATAAGGCCATACGAACTTCCTACAGCATCGTTCATCAGACTGCTTCCTGTCACACACATACGGTCCACCACTACAGGGTGTGTTCCGCATATCGAGTCGATTTCAGACAGGATCTCGTCTGTCCTTTCAAGTGATGTACCTGCCGGCATCGACAAGTCCACCATCACGATACCCTGGTCCTCATTCGGGATGAAGCCGGTAGGGGTATTTTTCATCAGAACGACAGCTATGATGGCGAATGCTGCAAGTATCGATACGGGTATAATCTTCTTTCTTGAGAATAGTGAAAGGACATTTCCGTATTTATTGGTCATAGAGTCAAATGCGGCATTGAAGCTGTTGGCCAGTCTCTTGCCGAAAGACACCTTCTCCCCATCTGCGTGGTGGTGCGGTTTGATAAAGATGGCACACATCACGGGGCTGAGGGTCAATGCGTTGATAGCCGACAATATCACTGAGCAGGCGAGGGTCAGGGCAAACTGCTGGTAGAATACACCTGTAGATCCGGTCATGAAGCTGACAGGGATAAATACTGCAGACATCACCAGTGAGATGGAGATGATAGCACCTTGAATCTCACCCATTGCACTCTCTGTGGCCTCGTATGAGCTCTTGTATCCCTCCTGCAGTTTTGCGTGGACAGCCTCGACGACGACAATGGCGTCGTCGACCACAATTCCAATCGCCAGAACCAGAGCGAAGAGGGTCAGCATATTTATGGTAAATCCGAACAATACCAGGCAGAACATGGTGCCGATAAGGGCCACAAGTGCCGAGATACTCGGAATAATGGTAGATTTGAGATCCTGCAAGAACACAAACACTACTAGGAATACCAGGATGAAGGCCTCAAATAGGGTCTTCAATACGTGGTGTATGGATGCGTCGAGGAATTTGTTGGTGTTGTATGGGGCAATCCACTTCATCCCCTCAGGGAAATCCTCAGATAGAGTCTCCATCTTGTTGAGGAGGTCATTCACCACCACCTGTGCATTGGATCCGGCCATCTGGTATGCGGCCATACTGATACTAGGGCAGCCGAATGCGCTGTTTTTCACCGAGTAGTTGAATGAGCCAAGTTCCACTCTGGCCACATCTTTTAGTTTGAGTATCCTTCCGTCAGGGAACGCTTTCAATACGATATCCTCATATTGTTTCGGGTCGGTGAATTTTCCTTTGTACTTGATAGTGTACTCGAATGCGACGTCGCTGTTCTCACCGAATTTGCCCGGTGCAGCCTCTATGTTCTGCTCCTGCAGTGCTGCGGTGATGTCGCTCGGCATAAGGTTGAGCATGGACATCTTGTCGGGGTCAAGCCAGATGCGGATGGCGTAGTCGCCTGCTCCAAACACATTGAGTCGTCCCACACCGTTGGTGCGCTGAAGTTCAGGGAACACATTGATGCGGACGTAGTTCTCTACAAATGTCTGGTCGAATTCGGGGTTTTCGGAGTAGACCGAAAGCATGAGGAGGATGGTGTTCTGCATCTTCTCGGTGGTGACACCGTACGATGTTACAGCTGATGGGAGTTTGCTCGATGCGGCAGAGACACGGTTCTGTACATTGACTGCAGCCATATCTGCATTTGTCCCAAGCTCGAAATACACTTTGATGGTGGCGCTACCGTCGTTGCCGGCGGAAGAAGAGATGTATGTCATCCCCTCGACGCCGTTGATCTGCTCCTCCAAGGGGGCAATCACGCTCTTGAGGACCACCTCAGCATTTGCTCCCGGGTACTGGGCTGTGACCTGCACCATGGGGGATGCGATGTTGGGGTATGATGTGATGGGCAATGAGACGAGTCCCAATACACCCAGTATCACTATCAATATTGAAATGACCGTAGATAGGACCGGCCGTTTCAAAAACATATTCTTAGCCATCTTTTTTACTCTTTAGGGGTGATAGACATACCGTCTTTAAGTTTGTCTGCACCTTCAATTACGATTCTGTCTCCTGTTTTGAGACCTGATGATACCACATAGTCTTTTCCGGAAGTACCCTCTATGGTGATGATCTTCCTGGTAACTGTGTTGTCTGAATTTACCACATAGATCATTATCTTGTCCTGAAGCTCGTATGTGGCACTCTGTGGCACTGTGATGCACCCTTTGTATGTGGCAGGGATCTTCACAACTCCGCTGCTTCCTGACAGGATCTCGTTGTCAGGATTCGGGAATACCACCTTCAATTGGATAGAACCGGTGGTTCTGTCGATGATACCTGAAGCGGACTCCATTTTACCTTTGTGCTGGTATTGCTGGCCGTCAGCCAGAATCAGCTCAATGTTGGATTTGCCTGCAGGGTTGTGCTCTCCGCTGTTGAATCTTGCCCTTCTGAGAGGTGCAAGGTTTTTCTCGTCAAAGGAGAAATATGCGAATACATCGCCGTCGCCCGATATGGTGGTGAGTGGTGATGCATTTGATGGTCCGATCAAAGATCCTACGCGGACCTCGATTCTGCTCAATACTCCGGATGTGGGAGCAGTTATTGAGGTGTAGCCAAGGTTGATTTTCGCATCGGCAAGTGCTGCCTCTGCCTGAACCAATGCTGCCTCTGCTGCATCAAGGTTGCCTTGTCTTGCCTCAAGCTCAAATGGGCTGATAATCCCCTTCTGTACAAGAGGGGTCAGTTTCTTCACTTCAAGAAGGGCGTTGTCCCTGTTGGCTTTAGCCGCCTGGACGCCCGCTTTTGCGGAGTTTACCTTCTGTGCGAAATCTGCGTCATCAATTTTGAACAGAAGTGTCCCTTTAGTTACCCATTGGCCTTCATTTACCGCTATCTTGGACAGGTATCCTGTCACCTTGGGTCTGATCTCCACTACCGCTTCACTCTGCAGTACGGCCGAATACTCCGAATATACCACAGCTGTGGTGGTATCGATAAGCTTGGTCTTGTACTCAGGTGGGGTCTGTACAGATTCTGTTTTACTTTTGCACGAGACAAAAGAAAGGGATGAAAACAAAATCATCCCAATCAATATTCTTTTCATTATAGTACAGGCTTAATGGTGATAATCTTAATGTCTTTAAGAGGTCTGTCCCTTTGATCGGTCTGTACAGAGGCGATCTTGTCGATAACTTCGAAGCCGTCCAAAGTCTCTCCGAATACAGTGTATGCTCCGTCGAGTTGGGCGCAGGTCCTCTCGTCCTGAACGATGTAGAATTGTGAACCTGATGAAGCCCTCTTAGGGTTGGCCATATCGCCAAGTCTTGCCGCTGCAAGTGCACCTTTCTTGTGGTTGTGTTCTGCTACGAACTCAGCAGGGACTGTATAGCCCGGACCACCTGTTCCGAATTTAGGGGCGTTGGCAGGATCTTTGGTCAATGGGTCGCCCACCTGAATCATAAATCCATTGATAACTCTATGGAACAAAATGTTGTCATAGAAGTTTTCAGCTGCAAGTTTTACAAAGTTGTCCCTGTGAAGAGGGGTATCCTTATATAGAAGTACTGTGATGGTGCCTTCAGATGTAATAATCTCGAAAATAGGCTCTTCTGGAAGAGATTCCGGTGCAAATGATAGTTTGGTTTCCATATCTTTAATCTGTTCTTTAGTTTCTTCTTTGGTTTCCCCCTTTTTAGACTTGTTGTTGCCGCAAGATGCAACCAATAGAGGGAGGATCATCAGTAGTGTAATAATTTTAGTTTTCATGACTTCTTTATCTGTTTTTTTGTACCTTTACCACTGCAAATATATTTAGCAAATATAGTGCAAAATGAGAAGAATTACCATATTCATAGCAGTTTTTTTGTCCTCATTTTCCCTCTTTTCCCAATCTGTGGGACTGGTACTTAGCGGAGGTGGTGCGAAAGGACTCTCCCATCTGGGTGTGATAAAGGCGCTGGAGGAGAATAATATCCCCATCGATTATATCGCAGGTACATCCATGGGGGCCATTGTGGGTGGTATGTATTCTATCGGCCTCTCTGTAGATGATATGGTCTACATAATAAAATCTGACAGGTTCCTCTCATGGTACAAAGGGAAGCAGGAGCGTGATTTCTCCACATTCATGTATCAGACGGACAATACCCCTGCGATGCTGAATGTGAACCTGAGAAAGGACTATGACAAAAATGGCCAGTTCGACGGGCTGAAACCATCTCTCCCCACAAGTATCGTATCCCCGTATCCTATGGATTTGGCGGTGGTGCAGCTCTTCGGAACATCCTCTGCGGCGGCAGAGTACGACTTCAACAAACTGATGGTCCCTTTCTTCTGCGTTGCGGCAGATATTTCAAACAAGAAAGAGTATGTCAGCACATCGGGAGACCTGGGGTCGGCTATCAGGGCATCAATGACATTCCCCGCATATTTCAAACCTATCGTTATAGACTCCACTCTCCTTTTTGACGGGGGATTTTACAATAACTTCCCATGGCAGTTGATGAAGGAGATTCACAACCCCGATTACCTGATAGGCTCCAAATGTGTGAAGGGGGATGCTATGACATTTGAAGATGATGATCCGTTCGGAATGATAGAGCTTATGGTCTCTGTAGATTCGGACTACAATATCCCTGTCGAGCAGGGGGTTGTAATCACCGGTGAGTACGATGATTATGGTCTGATGGATTTTCAGGCAGTGGATGAGATAATGGAGAAGGGCTACAATGATGCAATGAAATATATCCCGGGCTTGAAGGAGAGGATCACCAGGGAGAGGAGCAAGGCTGAGGTGGACAGTATGAGGCTCGCTTTCAGGAAAAGGTGCCCTGCTCTGATTTTTGATGAACTCGTTATTGAGGGGGATCTCGACTCATTGGAGAAGGAGTATATCTCCCGTACCATTACCCTCGGAAGGGATACTTTCTCGTTCAATCAGGCCAAGAGGGGGTATTACAAAGTTACAGCCGCCAAGACAGTGAACACCTTTTACCCTACTGCCAAATTTGACCCTGTGGACTCTCTCTTCACACTCAATATTATGGCGACCAAAAAGAGGGGAGTCACACTCTCTGCCGGAGGCAATATATCCTCATCATCCCTGCTTCAGGGGTATGTGGGTATTTCATATCAGGATATGGACAAACACCCTTACCGGGCGGCAATGAATATCAATGTGGGACAGCTCTATGTGGGGGCAGACCTCTCATTGAGGAAGGACCTCACTTTTGATCCGCTGAGCTTTGTGGAACTGGATGTGGTGGGGCACAGATTTGACTATCTCTCCAGCAACCAGAGCCCTATTTTTGAGACAACGCTTGCCAGAAATGTAATGGAGACAGAGGTGTACGGCACTGTGAATGTCGGTATGCCACTATCCGAGAGGCATGGCTTTATGGTAAATGTAGGCGGTACAGTGGGTTATAACCACTATGACTATTACCCTACCAATTCATACACCAAGTATGATACCAAAGACAGGACTGAGTTTTTCTATTTTACCCCAAGGATATTGTTCGAGCAGAATACACTGAACTATAAACTCTATCCCACAGAGGGTAAACAGAGACATATAGACCTCAGATATGTGTATGGTAAAGAGCTCTTTATCCCCGGGTCTCACTCTGTGGAGCACAAGTTCCCAGCCTCATATAACCCGGAGAAACACAGTGTGATCATAGATTTGAGGGTGGACAACTATTACAATATTTCCAAATGGCTTTCGCTCGGGTTCAATGCAAATGTGGTCCTCTCGAATCCTATCAGGATGGGTGATTATATCTCCACAGTGCTGTTGTCGCCTGCATACACACCTACAGTGCATAGCCGCACATTGCTTCTGGAGGGGTATAGGGCCCCAATTTATGCAGGGATGACCCTTACACCTATCTTCAAATTCGGGGAGAGCTTTTCGTTGAGGGTGGCGGTAGGTTACTTCCAGCCATACAAGGAGATAATCGAGAAGGGTGGTGGTCAGTACGATTTCTCTGACCCGTTGCCACTTGGAAATCTGTTGGGAGATGCCGCTCTGGTATGGCAGTCCCCTTTCGGACCTGTGACCCTCTCTTGTGCATATTATCAGAAAGCAGATACCAAATTTTATCCACAGTTGAATCTTGGATTCCTATTGTTTAAAGCGAGAGGTTTGAGAAATTAAAATGGGTGCAAACAGCAGCATATTGAAAAAACTGGCGGGGGAGACCGCTATATACGGGGTGAGTACCATCTTGGCCCGATTTATAAACTTTTTGTTCCTTCCCCTTTACACATACTATCTGACCACCACCGACTATGGTGTGCTGACCGAATTCATGGCCTATATTGCGGTGCTTCAGGTGGCACTTACACTCGGGTTGGAGACAGGTTGTTTCAGATTTGCAAACAAGGAGGGGGCAAAACCTGTTCAGGTCTTCTCTACAGCATTGGTTTCGGTCTCGGCCCTTTCACTGCTCTTCCTTCTGGTGATGATCTTCTTCGGAGATTCCATCTCTGTGGCGATGGGTTATTCCGGCTACTACCTATGCTATGTCTACATAGGTCTGATATTGTCGATAGACTCCTTCACAGCGATTCTATTTGCGAAGCTGAGATTTGAGACCAAGGCGTGGAAATTCGCAATTTTCAAGACCACGAAGATCCTTACCGAAGTGGGGTCAAATGTCCTGCTTTTCCTCTGGTTTCCAGGTTTTGCGGCTGCCCATCCCGATACATTCCTGCTGAAATTCGTGTCGGCCACCCCAGACTTTTCATACCCGATTTTCTCTATCTGTGTGAGCTGTGTGGTGGCACTTCTGCTATTTGTTCCGGATATACTCAAGCTGAAGTTTGATCTTGACGCAAAGGTGTGGAGAGGGTTGATGAAATATTCACTCCCATTGATGATTGCAGGTTTGCCTGGGGTGATGAACGACTTTCTGGATAGGATACTTTTCAGATATTTCAATGTGGATGACACCTTATGGAGATCCGATCTGGGTATTTATCAGGCGGCTGTAAAAGTGGCGGTGATAATGTCCCTTTTTGTCCAGATGTTCAGGTTTGCTGCGGAGCCATTTTTCTTTGCAAGAGCCAGGGACAAAGGTTCCAAGGAGCTGTATGCCCAGGTGATGGAGTATTTTGTCGCATTCTGTATGCTCGTTTTTCTCGGGATTATCTTCTACATCGATATTATACAGTTTGTGGTGGGGGCAGATTTCAGAGTGGGGATGGGGATAGTCCCCATTATGCTTCTCGCTTATATGATGCTCGGAATGCTCTTCAATGTCTCGATGTGGTACAAGCTGTCTGACAAATCTTCTTATGCCATATATATCACCCTTGCAGGTCTATTGGTCACAGCAGTGGTCAATGTGGTGTTCCTGGCCAAATATTCGTATTGGGCAGCAGCCTGGGGCCATTTTGCAAGCTACCTGGTGATGCTGGTAATCAGCACATTGCTCGGCAACAAATACTACAGGATCCCATACAATTGGGGTAGAATCTTCCTGATTATAGGTGCGGGTCTTCTGCTTTATGGGGTTAACTTGCTGATACCTGAGGCGTTGGCTTTGGGATGGAAATTGGCAGTGAGGAGTTTGCTTGTTTTTGTTTATATTGCAGGATATTATCTTTTTATCAATTATGGAAGTAAAAATAGTAAACAAGTCGAAGTATAGTACCCCTGAGTACGCGACTGTACACTCTGCAGGCGTGGATTTGAGGGCTGCTATAGATGAACCTATCGTATTGTCTTCCCTTGAGAGGGCAATGGTTCCTACAGGGATCTATATCGAATTGCCCGAAGGGCATGAGGCTCAAGTGAGACCACGCAGCGGTCTTGCAGCGAAGCACGGAATATCGATTGTGAACTCCCCTGGTACCATTGATGCTGATTACAGGGGTGAGATCAAGGTGATTCTCGTCAATCTCTCTAAGGATGATTTTACCATCAATCCGGGGGAGAGGATTGCGCAGATGGTAATCGCACGCTACGAGAAGGTGGAGTGGGTAGAGGTGGATACTCTATCGGAGAGTGAGAGGGGTACAGGTGGTTTTGGTTCGACTGGAAAGCAATAGTTATGAAAGAGATCAAAAGAATATTGGAATTGTTTCCATTCTCATCAGGTGTAAGTACCGACAGCAGAAGTGTGTCGGCGGGCAACATCTTTTTCGCATTGAGAGGGGAGAGTTTTGATGGTAATAATTATGCCAGAGCAGCTTTGGAGAAAGGGGCACTCTGTGCAGTAGTGGAGAGGGATAGCGACTTCGGAAAGAGGGTAGTGGCTGCCAAATTCAATGCTGACTACGGAACTGCTGCTGACAGGGAGCGTTTGAAGAGATATATAGTGGTGGAGAGCCCTTTGAAGGCATTCCAATTACTGGCCAAATGGCATAGGCAAGGGTTCAGGATACCGGTTATAGGCCTTACAGGTACCAATGGTAAAACCACTACCAAAGAGCTGATTAAGGCAGTTCTGGCTAAAAAATACAGAGTGGTAGCTACAGAGGGCAACCTCAATAACAGTATCGGAGTCCCAATGACCCTCTTCAAGATCTCCATGTCTACCCAGATCGCAGTGGTGGAGATGGGGGCAAGCCATCCAGGTGATATTGAAGAGCTTGTAAACGTAGCCCTACCTAACTTCGGTCTGATTACCAATGTGGGCAAGGCACATCTCCTTGGTTTCGGATCTTATGAAGGGGTCAAAAAGACCAAAGGGGAGTTGTATGACTATCTGCAGGAACATTCAGGTACTGCATTTTTGAATGTTGACAATCCTGAACTGTTCAGAATGGTGGATGACAGACCCGGTATCAACCCTATTACCTACGGTATGAAGCATCAGGGTGTGGAGATTCTACCAGTGACCAGCCACGATCCATATCTGAGACTGAAGATTGGAGGAAATGTGGTGACTACACATCTGATAGGTTCCTACAATGCAGATAATGTCCTGGCTGCCATCGCTGTGGGTGAACATTTCGGTGTCCCTACGGAGGATTGCTATGCAGCTGTAGCCGAGTATGTCCCTACCAACAACCGTTCGGAACTTAAAAAGGGCAAGCACAATCTGTTGGTGGTGGATGCCTATAATGCAAATCCCACCAGTATGAAGGCATCTCTTGCCAACTTTATCTCTACAGAGTTCAAAAATAAAGGGGTCATTCTGGGTGACATGAGAGAGCTGGGAGAGTATTCGGCCCAGGAGCATAAGGAGATAGTAGATCTGTTGGCGACAATGGATCTCAAGAAGGTGATCCTCGTAGGTGCAGAATTCGGAGCCCTTCAGGAATACGCAAGAGGTCTTGCCCCAAGTTTCAAACCGCTCTTCTTCCCCGATGTGGAGGCCCTCAAAGTATATCTTCATAAAGAGCACCTGAAGAACCAGACCATTCTGGTCAAAGGATCCAACGGCATCAGACTTCAAAGTATCATTCCTGAACTTTAGCCTGTCGAAAGTATTGCGTCAGCAATTCTCTCAATATCAGCACTTTACTATACCTGAGGGTGGGTGATTTCATCCACCCTCAGGTGTGGGAAGTGGTTGAGTGTCAGTGAGTTGCTGACGCGAAAAAGATGTGCGAAAAGATGTGGCTGAATAAGATGTGGCTGATAAAGATGTGAAGGAGTAATGAAAAAAAAAGAGATTGACTGCGACAGTCAATCTCTTTCTGTAGTACGTGAAGTGAAGATTACTCTTCGCCTACAACTTCTACGTTGATATTAGCTTTGATCTCTTTGTAGCATTTAACAACAGCTGCGAAAGTACCAACTTCCTGAACTTTGTCAGCCTCTACAAGAGTGATGTTTCTGCGGTCGATCTCGTGACCAAGAGCAGCAAGAGCCTCAGCAACTTGGATGTTGTTAACTGAACCGAATACTTTACCGGTTGAGCTAACTTTAGTAGCTACTTTTACTGTCAAGCCTTCAAGTTTAGCAGCAAGAGCAGTAGCCTCTTCGCGGATTTTAGCCTCTTTGTGAGCTCTTTGTCTTAGATTTTCAGCGTGAACCTTTTTAGCAGAAGGGGTAGCCATGATAGCATATCCTTGAGGGATAAGGTAGTTAGCTGCGTAACCATTTTTTACAGTTACGATATCATCTTTATGTCCTAGATTAGCGACATCTTGTTTCAAAATAATTTCCATATCTCTCCTCCTTCTTATTTCAATAGGTCTGTTACGTAAGGAAGCAAAGCAAGGTGCCTTGCGCGTTTAACTGCTTGCGCTACTTTCTTTTGGAATTTCAAAGAAGTACCGGTAAGACGACGAGGAAGGATTTTACCTTGCTCGTTAAGGAAGCGTTTTAGGAATTCAGCGTCCTTGTAGTCAACATATTTGATGCCTGTTTTTTTGAAACGGCAATATTTTTTCTTTTTAACCTCTACTGTAGGAGGGTTTAGATAACGGATTTCGTTGTTAGTTGCCATAATTAAATTCCTCCTTATTTAGATTGGTTAGCACGACGACGCTCTGCGTAAGCTACAGCGTGTTTGTCCATAGCGAAAGTAAGGAAACGTAGGATTCTCTCGTCACGTTTGTAGTTTACTTCCAATTTAGCGATGAATTGTGAGTCTGCTTTGAATTCGATCAAGTGATAGAATCCTGTAGTTTTTTTCTGGATTGGGTAAGCCAATTTTTTAAGGCCCCAGTCCTCTTCATGCACGATCTCGCCACCCTCAGCCACGATTAGGTCGTGATACTTTTGTACCGCTTCCTTTATCTGTGCTTCAGATAAAACGGGAGTTGCAATGAAAACGGTTTCGTACTGTTTTAACATTTTGATTAATATTAAGTTATAAATAAATTTTACTTCTGGTTATACCAAAAGGGCTGCAAAGATAGTGATTATTAGATAAAATCCAAAAGATTTTGATCCGGGAACTCAATTCCCGATGAAGCCCTCCTGACCATAGTCTCGATATATCGTGGGAATTTGTTCCCTTTCCATGAACTGGTATTGGTGACAAACATCCAGATGGTCCCATCTTTCTGTTTTTTCACTATCGCACTGCTCCCGGCGAGCGTTCCTGTCCTTTTCCATTCAGAACCTGCCCCGGCTCTGGACCATCCGATAGGGAGTTCACCACCCACACAGGTGATCATTCTCTTTATACTCTCGCCTGAGAGGATGTCGGGTGTGGTCTCTTCGCCGTCGATCCTGGAGACGAACATTACAAATTCGGATGGAGATGATACCCATCCCCCTGCACCAAAGAGACCCTCAATATTGTTCCCGCCATACCTTCTGTAGAGCGAGTCGCCGCTATTGTTGTATGCGAGGATAGGGGTAGCGTCATGGGGCTCGTAGTATCTCACCTCGTTCCGGTATTTTTCCTCATAAAGGTTCCTGGCCAGATGCATGTCATGGCATCCCGACGGGTGCAGAATGTATCTCTGGCAATACTCTTCATAACTCATCCCACTGAGCTTCTCGATGATCTTGGAGAGGATAAGGTATCCGGCATTGGAGTATTTGGTACTTGCCCCCGGCGTGAATCCAAGACGCTGTGAGAGCGAGTACTCGATGACTCTGTCCATATCAGGAACGGTGTCGAGCCCCTCCCAGATCATAATCTCCCTTGTGGAGAAGAGCGGGTCCCCACGATATGTGGCAAATCCACCCTTGTGTCTCAGAAGGTGCTCCACTGTGATTCTGGGCACCCTTTTGTCCCTATAGTGTGAGAATTGCTCCTCGTTAAGGATTCCGTTTTCCCCAAATACCTTGTCGTCAAGTGCCAGCAGTGAGTCCTCCACCATTTTCATTATTGCGGTAGCGGTGATGAGCTTTGATAGGGATGCGACCCTGAAAATATTGCCCGGGCCGGTTTTGAGAGAGTCCTCCTCGTCTGCCCAGCCGTACCCCTTGGCATATACAAGCTTCCCCTCTTTCATTATGGCGAGGCTTCCCCCTTTTATCTCCCACCTCTTGAGGAACTTCTCCACATAATTGTCGAGCTTTTTGGTAGATTCGGAGTCAGACATGTCATTTGAGATGAGGTGGTTGATGGAGATATACTCCTCCTCTGAACCTTCCTGCTCCATATTCTCTGCCCCGGTGCATCTGGATATAATGTTCAGGACAATAACCACCACTCCGGCCACAATGAGTGCCCAGTTCAATAGTTTTTTCTGTTTTGGGGTCAGATTCAAGGTTATAGGGTGGTTTTAGCTGTTAATATAAATTTTTCAATAGTGTCTATGTTTTGTGATTTCGGGTCGAAACCGAATATGATTTCGGCCAGAGCATCACCCGACTCCGAGAGGGTAAGCTTTGCAAATGGCTCGGTGGAGAGATTGGCGGGTCTGCTCTCCATTACCCCAAGGTCCGCCTCCGAATCGAGGATTGACCTTTCGATCTCCCCGTCATCCCTCTCGAGAAGCTCTACCTCAGCGGTGGGGTGGAGTGCCTGGAACTTCTTTATTGCTTTGGGCAAAATGAAGCGTACCGCAATAGGGCATGCTGCGATTCTGATTCTGGCGGCCTCCCTGGTGTGGGTGGGGACAAGTTCGAGGTTGAGGGATTCATACAAATGGAGAATTTTCTCTGCATATTGGAGGAGAACCTCCCCCTTTTTTGTGAGTTCTACCCCGTTGTAGCCCCTTTCGACAAGTGCGTCGCCAACTTGTTGCTCAAGCTCCGCAATATTCTGGCTCACCGCCGGTTGGGAGATATTCAGCTCCTTGGCGGCGCGGGTGAAATTGAGGTGCTTTGCAACAGCGCAGAAAACTTTAAGTCGAAAATCGGTCAGCATAGGGACAAAGATATAAAAAAAGGCTGACTTTTAAAGCCAGCCTTTCAGTTTTAATACTCGTTAAGGACGGGTATCTTATTATTTTGTAACTCTTTCAAGCCAGTTAACCATACCGAACATTACTCCCATTGAGATCAAGCAAAGTACTAGGAATACTGACCAGCATGTGCCAAGAGCCATTGTGTTGTACATGATAGGACCAACCCACAACATCAAGTTACCGATAGCGGTAGCGCAAAGCCATAGACCTTGGCAAAGACCTTGAAGGTTTTTAGGAGCCACTTTAGATACAAATGACAAACCAAGAGGTGAGATGAATAGCTCAGCAACAGTCAAGAAGAAGTATAGAACGATCAATACCCACCAGCCAGCTTTAGCTGCTGATTGAGCTGCCATATCCATAGATCTGAACTCTTCAGCGCAAGGATAACCTTGAACGTATGAATAGATAGCAAGGAATAGGTAAGCCATACCTGCGATACCCATACCGATAGCGATCTTACGAGGAGTAGAGATCTCTTTACCTTTTCTAGCCATGCTTCCGAACAACCACATGATGATAGGGGTCAATGTGATTACGAAGAATGGATTGACAGCTTGCCAAATCTCAGGAGCCACTTTAGATGTATCCACGAAGTCACGTGCGAACAATGAAAGTGAAGCACCGTTTTGGTGGAATGAGAACCAGAAGAAGATAACCACGCCAAGAACTGCAAATAGAGCGTACATTCTCTGTTTGATCTCTTTAGCCATAGCTTGTTTCTCTTCAGCAGTGTAGTTTACTACCTCTTTAGCCTCTTTCTTACCTGGGTTAGGGAAGATCTTCTTAGTGAAGATGAAGATAACAAGAGAGATAAGCATTGCAGCTACAGAAGCCAAGAATGAGTAGTGGATACCTGAGTTGAATACGTCAAGGTAGTTGGTGCAGAATGCCATCATGTCACCAGGAACCAAGCCGTTAACTGTAGAAGCTTTAACTACTTCAGCAAGTTGTGACAACTCCTCTGGAGAGTTGATTTTGCCTGCGATAAAGTCGTGGCAAAGTGCAGGTAGAGATGAGTTGTAGATAAGGCCGTTAACTTTTAGCCACCAACCTCTAAGTAGAGGAGCAACGAAAGGTGCGATAAGGCCACCAACATTGATAAATACATAGAAAATCTGGAAACCTGAGTCTCTTTTGTCTTTAGCTTGAGCAAGAGCCTCTGGACCCTCTTTTGCAGCGTCAGCCTCGAAGTTGTCATACATTTGGCCAACGATAGCCTGAAGGTTGCCTTTGAATAGACCGTTACCGAAAGCGATGAAGAAAAGGGCACCGCAAGTAAGGGCTAGAAGACCGGTTTTGTTTTCAGGGGTAGCAAGGATAGGAATAGAAAGAAGAACATATCCAAGAGCCATTACTACAAGACCTGACATGATAGTTCTCTTGTAATTTTGAGTTCTATCGGCGATAAGACCTCCGATAAGGCTCAATACATAGATACCTGAATAGAAAATTGAGTAGATAAGTGCGCCGTTAGCATCACTCAAACCAAATTTTGAACAGAGGAATAGTGTTAGAACAGCGTTCATGATGTAGTAACCGAAGCGTTCGCCCATGTTACTAAGAGCAGCTGCCAACAGACCTTTAGGGTGATTTTTGAACATATTGTTTAAGCTTAAAAAATTAGTTTTTCATTTAACAATTCGCAAAGATATTAAAATTTGTCAATAAAAGGGTGAAGTATGATAAAATTCATTAACTTTGTTTGTTGAGATAAGTGAATATGTATAGAGTTTTATATTACATACTGATAGCGGTTTTTACCCTCTTTTCATGGCTTCCGTTGAGGGTCCACTATCTTATTTCCGACATTCTGTACATACTTCTCTATAAGGTATTGAGATACAGATATGATGTGGTGGTGACCAATATATCACGTTCCTTTCCCGATATGGACTATAAAGGTGTCAGGAAGGTGACCAAAGAGTTTTACCATTCACTTTGTGACACGATCGTGGAGACTGTCTGGGCATTCACCAGATCGCGCGAGAGGGTGGCGGAACTGTTGGATTTCAGAGGGTGTGATGTCTTGAATGAAGCATATGGGGACGGAAAATCTGTTCTGGTGGTAATGGGCCACCAAAGCAATTGGGAGCTCTACACATCCCTTCCGGATCTCAAGGCCCACTACGGGTTGAAGATGGACAATGAGCACTTCTTCTACATATACAAGAAGATGTCAAGCAAGGTCTCCGATATGGTGATCAGAAAAATCAGGGAGAAGCACCATGCTTGTGTTCTGGTAGAGAAGAACAATATAGTGAGGCATATGCTCAAGAGCAAGGAGCAGGGTGGTGTCTACTACTTCATAGCAGACCAGTTCCCCGACAGAGGCGTCGGTACCGATATGGTTTTCATGAACCAGCCCACCAAAGTGTTCAACGGCCCTGAAGGGTTGGCCAGAAGACTCTCGTTGCCGGTGGTTTTCTTCGGAGTGGAGAGGGTTCGCAGAGGTTTGTACAGGTCGGAATACAAACTTATTTGCCACGATGCTTCACAGACCGAAGAGGGTTTTGTTACCAGAGAGTATGTGAAATTGCTCGAAGAGAGAATAAACAGAGACAAATCAAATTGGCTTTGGAGCCATAGAAGATGGAAAAAATTAAAATAACAGATATGAAGAAATTAGTGTTTTTGATAGCTGTGCCTATGCTGGCACTGGCGATGTGGTCTGCGAAAGGTCAGACAGACGGAGGGGCATTGGTCTACTCATTGCCAAGTACCTCACTCCATTTGGCAGTGGAGGCGGAGAGGGAGGTTTATACCCCTGGTCCATATGCGAAATATGCCAAAAAATATCTTGGAATCGATGTAGAGGGAGAACCTTCAGAGAAATATCACCTGTTGTCGGTTAAGGTGACCCCTTATCTTGAAGCAGATATGAACAAGAGATATGCAATAAATCTCCTTGGGGCACAGGGCCTCTCTAACTCATTCTTCCAAATGACCTCACAAGGTCTGGTGGTCCTCTCGGATCAGAATAAGGGAGATGCTGAATTCTGGAGATTCCCTACATTGGCTGAGAACCACAACACTTCAGGTGTTGAGGCTACAGAGACATTCACATCTGTGGAGACTACCCTATATAAAAATGTGAAGAATGCACAGGGCGGATACGATAAAGTGGCGATCCAGCAAAGCCAGGTGGTGGAGAAGAGCCTTGAGAAAAAAGCACAGGAGATAGCAAACGAGATCTTCAAGCTACGCCGTCAGAGGGTGCAGATCATCACCGGCGATACAGATGCCACATTCAGCGGAGAGGCTCTGGGTGCAGCGATTGCTGAGATTACCCGTCTGGAGCAGGAGTATTTGAGCCTTTTCCTTGGAAAGGTGGAGACAGCTGTTCAGAAAGTGGGATTTGATGTAGTGCCTAAAGAGGGGGAGGAGCGTCAGCTTCACGTGGCATTCAGGGTGTCAGACAAACAAGGTCTTGTGATGTCTGACAATGTATCCGGCAGACCTATCGTACTTGAGATTACCCCTGAAGCGATAGCAGAGCCTCAAACAAATGCTCAGGATCTCTCTTCTGTGAAGACCAAAAAACCCAATATGGGGACAATATATTACAGAGTCCCTGCTATTTGTACAGTGAAGATTCTTGATGGTCAGG
This sequence comes from Bacteroidales bacterium, assembly GCA_017546125.1. Lineage (GTDB taxonomy): Bacteria > Bacteroidota > Bacteroidia > Bacteroidales > UBA932 > CAAGNP01. The sequence continues at coordinate 22,920 of JAFYXO010000027.1, read as the reverse complement.
AGCTTCTCCTCCAAACCAGAATCCCTGTCTATCAGATGGGTAAAGTGATCGAATTCCCTGCAAGTATCATCAAATAAATATAAACCTTAATAATATACACTATTATGACAATCGAAAATCTAGAACCCAAAAGAGTTTGGAAACATTTCTACTCACTTACACGTATCCCTCGTCCATCAAAGAGAGAGCAAAAAGCTGTAGAATATCTTTATCAATGGGGTCAAAGCCTTGGTCTTGAGACTATCAAAGACGAGGTGGGCAATATCATCATCCGCAAACCTGCTACCCCTGGTATGGAGAACCGCACCGGTATCATCTTCCAGGCTCACATTGATATGGTTCCTCAAAACAATAACGACGTAGTTCACGACTGGGACAATGATCCTGTAGAGACTAAAGTGGTAGGCGAATGGCTATATGCTCAAGGTACTACCCTTGGTGCTGACAACGGTCTTGGTTGCGCTGCAGCTATGGCAGTTCTTGAGGCTACCGATTTGGTACACGGACCTATCGAAGCTCTATTCACAATCGATGAAGAGACCGGTATGACAGGTGCAAAAGCACTTAAAGGTGGACTTCTTAAAGGTGACATCCTTGTAAACCTTGACTCTGAGACTGAGGGTGAACTTTATGTAGGTTGTGCAGGTGGTCTTGATACCAATGCTGAGTTCAAATATAAAGAGGAGGCTCTTCCAAAAGATCTAGTTCAATACGAAGTGGCTGTCAAAGGTCTTAGAGGTGGTCACTCAGGAATGGAGATCAATGAAGGTCGCGGTAACTCAAACAAAATTATGGCCCGTCTTCTTCTCCCTATCCTAAGGGATATGGGTGGCCGTCTGATCTCTATCGAGGGTGGTAACATGCGTAACGCTATCCCAAGAGAGGCTGTAGCTTACATCGCTGTACCTGCAAACAAAGTGTCAAAAGCTAAAAAACACGTAGCTAAAGTTACAGCTGAAGTTAAAGCTGAATACAAACCTATCGATCCGGGTGTAGAGGTATACTTCACTAAGAGCGCAGGCGCTAAAAAATGTGTACCTGCAGAGGTAGCTGTTAAAGTTATGCAAGCTGTTTACGCTTGTCCATCAGGTGTAGACCGTATGAGCTTGGTAATGGATAACCTTGTAGATACATCAAACAACTTGGCTATCGTCAAATCTGAAAAAGGTAAAATCGTAGTAAGAACACTTATGAGAGGTTCTTGCGATACAGCTAAACACGATCTTAGCGAAGCTATCCGTGCCGTATTCGAGCTTGCTGGCGCTAAAGTGGCATTTACCGGTGGTTATTCAGGATGGCAGCCAAACATGGAGTCACCTATCCTTAAGACCATGAAAGAGACCTACAAAAACCTTTACGGTGTAGAAGCTGATGTGAAAGCTATCCACGCAGGTCTTGAGTGCGCCATCATCTCTAACAACTACCCTCATTGGGATATGATCTCTTGCGGCCCTACTTTGATGTCTCCTCACTCACCAGAAGAGAGAGTTCTTATCCCTACAGTTGAGAAGTGGTGGAATTTCCTAGTTGAGGCTCTTAAGAACGCCCCTGTAAAATAGTCTAAAAAGGTAATTTCGGCGTTACACTCGTGTTCAAAATCCTCACATACGGCAGTATGCTCCGGTTTTTCACACATCGTGTGCCTTGAAATTCCACTTTTTATACAATTTTTCAGAATAGGGTAATTTCTGCGTTACCTGATTAATATAGACCCTGCGGATTGTGTCCGTGGGGTCTGTTTTCAGGTAGTCTGTCTATAATCCCGCGTACGGATTTGGCGAAAAATGAACGCGGGAAGCAAAAAAATGACCTCCCGCGTCTGAATATTGCGAAAAATGAACGCGGGAATTTAATTACATAAAGAAAACTGACCCTTTGGGTCTGGGAACTTCTATGATATGGGGTGTGCGGACCACCGAACCTTTCATCTTGCGGTAATCTTTGTGAGCATTCCACACCGCCTTAAAATATGGGACCTTGCCCATCAGCAGATACGCCGCCGCTGCTGCCCCGTCTATACACATTCGGGTGAAGATTATCCTATTGCGCGAAGCGTCGGGGAGGTTCTTCTCCATCATAAGGAGGTTGTTGCGGAAGTTGAGGTAGAGTTTGCGTGGTGAGTTGTTGGGAAGTGTGCCGCCACCGACGTGGTAGATGTGCGATTGGGGTACCACCCATACCTCTTCTCCTGATAGTTTTGCCCTCCAGCAGAGGTCGATCTCCTCCATGTGGGCAAAGAATGTTTCGTCCAGACCACCGAGGCGGTGCCAAACATCTGAGCGGATCATAAATGATGTGCCCGATGCCCAAAATACTTCTGCCGGGGTGTCGTATTGCCCCTGGTCCTTTTCCACTTTGGAGAGGACACGCCCACGGCAATAAGGAAAATAGAATCTGTCAAGCATTCCACCGCAAGCCCCTGCATGTTCAAAGTGGTCACGCCTGTCGTATGAGAGGACCTTAGGTGAGCAGATTGCCGCCTTTGGGTGTGACTCCATAAACTCCACCAGGCAGTCGAGCCAGCCGGGGGTCACCTCCACATCTGAATTCAGTAGGAGGTAGTACTCAAACTTGCCATACAGCTCAGGTTGGTTTCGGATAGCCTCAAATGCCCTGTTGTATCCTCCGGTAAATCCGTAGTTCTTATCGAACTTTATAGTCTTAACTGTGGGGTATCGCTCTTCGAGCAATTCCAATGATCCGTCTTCAGAGCCATTGTCTGCGACAATCACCGATCCCAGCTCTTGTGGGGTGTATTGTAGCAGTGGTGGGAGGAATTTCTCCAGAAATCCCCTGCCGTTCCAGTTTAATATGACTACCGCTGTTGTGGACATTAAACAAGTATTAAAATGTACCCCAATATGTCTATAGTATTATGAGACCTTCTATCATTGAATACACTTTTGGCTATCTTTCTAAAAAGAAAGGCACTTCAGTTGGGGCTGAAATGCCATGCTTTATTGTATCAAGTGTCACTAATATTACTATGCAAATATATGCAGTTTTTATAAAACGACAAATTTTATGGTTTTTTTATATGGACTGCGATAGTGGAGATGATGGCCATCAATATCAGGTTATAAAGGATGGTCAGTGGCCAGTGGATGGGGTGGTTCAAGTCGCAATATGGCGAGTCACCGTCACTGTAGCGGGCAAAGGCGTTGGTGTAGATGACAGTGCCGTCGTCAAATCGGGCAGTCATCCGGATGTATGGCTCATCCCCCTGGATGACGTATTGGGCGAAGCCAGTGTCGGAAAGCCTCTGCTTCACTTCTCCATTCTGCGATATCACCTCTATAGTGGAGGCTGGCTTTGTGAGTGAAATATGGATGGTGTCGGACTTAAGTCCAATACAGCTGATTCGTGGGAGCGAATCTGTAGGGATCCCCTCCGGGGTCCTCATCGAGTAGAAATTGCCCTGAAGAAGGGCGTCCCTGACATCAAAGTACTCAGCGGTAGGGGTATTAACCCAAGTGGATCTCCTCGCTATGCGGGAAGCCCTTTTGGAGTCGTGATTGTCGTCAGAAAGGAGATTGTGTGAGTATCGTCCGGCAGAAAGGGCCTCGTCCCAGTGTCGGAGATGTGTCCCTTCGCCGCCATCCCTCTCCTCAAATCCTGAATCACCTTCAATCAGGTTATACCCGGAGATTCTGGTCATAGTTTTGGATGTTACACCGTGTGTCCTGTCGGGATGATTGAAGACTATGAAATCTCCATGCTTTTTCGCCAAATCCATCTTGAACTGCTTTTGTGAATCGAAGATGGGTAGCAGAATGTCGTATTTCTGAACCTGACGGGTACCGAATACATTTGTATGGAGTTTGAAAAGGTTATAGCCATGCTCGTATGCGTGTAGGTCAAGCCTTTGGTTATAGGGGTGCTGGGTCAACGCATTGTGGTTGGTAAATGCGACAATGTCGTATCCCAAAGCCATATAGTCATCATACACCACGTCAGGGTAGTATGGGCACTCATTTATACCTTTGTCCACTTTTGTGTGGGTGTGGAATGTCGCACGCTTCCATACTGCAGCAGAGTCTGAACCTGCATAGGGATTATATATCCTGTCTCCGGAGAATGGTGCCGGATCCCCCCATTTGTAGATAGGAGAAAAGCTGAACAGACATAATACAAGGATGATGACCCTCAATAGCATCATCAAAGCACCTGATATGGTTTTAATTATTCTTGACATAGTTACAAAGATATATTAAAAAATGTATCTTTGGGGTATGTTTAAGGAATTAGATAAAATCACAGAGGTGGCCGGTTACCTTTGGGAGAAAGGTTGGGCTGAGTACAATGGTGGGAATATTTCAGTAAATCTCACCGATTCACTTTCATCAAGATTCAAAACCAGAGATGCTTTGTCGGTCAGGAGAGAGCTTCCTGCCGTACTGGAAAATCTTGCAGATAATGTCTTCTATGTGACAGGATCCGGCAAGAGGATGAGGGATGTGGCCAAAAATCCCTGGGATAATGGTGTGCTTATCAGAATAAGTTCTGATGGGAGATTTTATGAAATAATCTATCGCGAAGAGATAGCCCCTACATCAGAACTGGCATCCCATCTTTATATGCACAATTACCTTCGTGGACTGGGAAGGGGTTGTAAAGTGGTGCTACACACTCATCCCATTGAACTGGTGGCCTTGACCCATATCGACAAATGGCTTGACAGTGACGCCCTTACCGAGATGTTGTGGAGTATGATTCCCGAGTGTAAGATAGTGGTGACCAAAGGGGTCGGGGTAGTCCCTTTCCATTTTCCAGGTACAGTCGAACTTGCAGAAGCTACAGTTGGGCAGCTCCGTGATCACGATGTAGTGATATGGGAAAAGCATGGAGTGCTTGCTGTAGGGGACGATATTATCACATGTTTTGATGTGATAGACACTCTGAATAAGGCGGCGCAGATCTATATCAGTGCCAGGGCGGCAGGGGCTTAAAATGTCCAGGCTACATTGAGCGATTGTGGGACATAATTGTCTCTGTCGTAATCACCGGATTTGTTCTCGTATGCCATATCATATTCAAGAGCAATTCGGAGATGTTTCCCTATCTGAATACCTATTCTGGGGACCAGTAGGAAATGTTTTGATCCATTTGTGAAAAAGCCGTATCCGATTCCCAGTCCGGCATATGGATTGACTTTCCTGTGTGGAAGGATGTTGGCTGTGAGATGGGCCTTGGCTGATATCATATGCATTGGGGTTTTCCCCTTGCTGTAGGCCTTATAGCCCAATTGGCCACCAAGATGGATATGATCCTGAATAGCGTATCTGTATTCTCCGTATGCGTTAATCGCCGGACCTCCGAAAGAAGGTCCTCCCATGTAAAACATCGTGGAGAATGGCAACACCGCACCTGCCCCTATCTCAAAAAGGTGTTTTTTTTGTGCTTGTAATGTAATGCTTGATGTGAGCAATATCGCCAAAAGTATAATGTTTCTCTTCATAAATTGTGGAATGTTAGAATGTGAATATATAGTTTATTGATGGCATAATAGGGAATACGCACAGTTTCTTTACTGTTACTTTACCATCCGTACCGGTTTCGAATGAGAGTTTGTAAGGATTCATCCGGTTATATGCATTATATACCGACAGATTTATATCACTATAGCTTTTCTTATGTTCAAATCTGTAGTTCACAGAGAGGTCCATGCGATGGTAATCTTCCATCTTGTATCCGTTTTTTTCCAGGTATGAATAGGCATTGCTGAGGATCCAGTAGTGATTCATCTCGGCAGATGTGTCTGTGTGCCAATAGAAACGGTGGTATGGGGTACGAAGTACTATGTCTGACAAGGTGTATCTTCTTCCGGTTTTGTAATAGAATGCTGCTGACAAGGTGAAGTTCTCGAATGGTATGTACGATACCTGAACTGAAAGATTGTGTCTGCAGTCCTGGGTAGACGGGAACCACTCTCCACTGTTGATGGTTTCATATTGTTCCAGAGTCTCACTCAGTGTGTACGCAATAGTGGCATCAAATGTTTTGTGTCTGATATTGGTAAAGACTTCCATACCATAACTCTTGGCGTGTCCCACTTCTACTGCATCCTCCCAGTCTATTCTGCTCAGAAGAGAGTAACTCTGATAGTAATCAAGTGTGTTCTCCATTGTTTTATAATATCCTTCCAGAGAGAACATAAGGTAAAGATCATCCATACGTTTCTCATACCACCCGCCAAAAGCGAAGTTGTCGGACAGCATAGGTGGCAATTCTGCTGTAGACGGGACCCATAAATCGGATGGGGAAGTGATATTTGAGGATGAGAGCAAGTGGATAGGCTGGCTCATTCGGGAGTATGAACCCTTTAGAGAGAAGTTGGGAGTTATGACCCAGGAACATCTGATTCTTGGCTCAGGGATATAGTGATAATTTTCCATCAGATCATATATTGTAAATCTGATACCGGCTGAAATATTCAACTTCTTTCCTATGGTAAAATCATCCTCAGCATATATCGAGTATGTGTTTATTTCATAATCTGAACCGAAGTCGTTGTTTTTTACGAGAATGGAGTCCTCTTTGTCCGGTACTATATGGGTAACTGTATTTGATGCCAATATCTTGGGGAGAAGTATCTGTTTGGAGCCCCTGATCCCAAATGAAAGGGTGTGCCCTTTAGCAAGATGTAGTCTGGCATCACTCCCGACAGCGAACTCTTCGATGTATGATTGCCTTTTCAGTAGATTCTCCTCTTGTATGGTCCTTATAAGACCGTCTTTGAAGGAGGGACACAAACTATCTGTCTGCTTGGTCTCCCTATTGCTGTATGCGTGTCTGAAGATGGAGTATGAGGCATAGGTGGAGAGATCTATTTTGTTTGATTTGGTGTAGTCCCATCTGATGAGTCCCGCCATATTTCCCCAGTTCTCTCCTGAAGATGTGCCCGAATTCCGTACGATGGTGGTATCTTCCACTTCCAGACTATATGTCTGATCCGTATGATTGATAGTCGATATCTTGTCATCTCCCCGATAAAATCTCACATCTATCTTGTGATTGTCCCCTATCAGCTGGGTGATACCTGCATTGACGTCGTAATATCCGGTATGTTTCAACTGCTCAAAGAAGTCATCATTCCCTTTTACAATCTTCTTATAGATGTTTCCCACTATAAGTCCGAAATAAGATTTTCTGGCAGAAAAGGTGAAAGATGTTCTCCCTTTGAATATTGGACCTTCCAGAAATATTTTTGAAGACATCATCCCCAAGTTCAGACTTCCTCCAAACTTTTGCATATCACCTATTTTGGTTTTCACATCCACGACGCCTGAGAGTCTGGAACCATATTTGGCAGGGAAGGCACTTTTGAAGATATCTATTTGGCTTACCACATCAGAGTTGAATGCAGAGACAAAACCTTTCATATGGGATGGATTGTATATTGCCACACCGTCCAGAGAGACCAGAGTCTGGTCCACATCCCCACCCCTGACAGAGATACCGACATCACCCTCTACATTGTTCTGGATTCCCGGCATAGTCAGGACCACTTTCAGAGGATCCATTTCTCCGAAGAGCGCAGGCTTGACCTTTATCTGCAGAGGTGTCAATGTCGTCCTGGTGGAGGTCTCCTTGATTATGCTTTGGGCAGAGACTACGGCCTCTTTAAGGATACCGCCCTTTAAGGCTGTGGTGTCATTATCCTGACCCAACAATGCTATGTGGGATAGGATTAAGATAGATATGGAAAGTAGTGTCCTCATAATCATTCGAAATACCCGGCTATCTCTTCGAAGCCTATCATTATAGGTTCTGAATAAGAGTAAGATTCGCTGATGTGGAATCCGTACGCATCCCCTTTTATGTTTGAGTACAGCTGGTTTGGCTGGGAGAATATATCCTGATTATACTGCTGGGAGTACTCTTTTGACTTGCAGTATCTGTACATCTCTTCGCTCATACTATGGAGCTTGAAGTGGCCATCGATGATTCCTGTGTACCACGGAACAGAAGCACCTTTAAGCCCATGGAAATCTGTACTGATTTTTAAAATTAATGAGTATGATTTCCCGTCGAATGATTCATCATTAAAGTAATAACTTCTTTCCGGTTCACTTTCAACATACCAAACTTGCCCCATCAGCTCAGATTCATATATAACAGATGTCGTTATATTTGGATCGTAGAAAATATGATCTCTTGTCGAAATTGGATATGTATGGAATGTTTTATACCAAAAAGGGTATTCTGGTTTGTCTATATACGGCAGTGCATCAAAGAAATAGACCAAATGTGTACTACGATCCAGGTACTCCAATACATAATAATTGGATACATTTGCTGGGTCGTGGATAGTACACTCTATGGTAGCAGACATATTTATTGTAGAATGAGGCTCGTTTACAACTGTGGTGTCAATTTCCAATATTTTAATATCAAATTCGACTCTTTTTGGTATCTGTGTGGTTGATTTCACTGTAGTGCCACTCTTGAGATCTTCAACGAAAATGTCTATTACATCTCCTTCCACGGGAAGATAGTTGAAGGTGAACAGTGGTTCATATGCACTATCTGGAAAATATACCGTGGGGAACTTTATAGGGACACTTGTTTCGTAGATTTTTCCCTCCATACCATTTTTGTATGTCTCTTTCAATGGGTAGTCTATACTTTTCATTATTGAAGTAGATACATGAGATTTGTAGGGACTTGCTCCTAACTCGCGTGTACACTCCTTCGGTTCACTTCCGTTTATTGAGACCTTTACGATAGGGTTGAAAACCTCTCCGGTGTCCGGAGTATTATAGATCGTTCCCGATGATGAAACAGCTATCACTATTTTGTCTTCATTGGTGCATACAGATTGTATTATCATCTTTGGCTCCACATACTCCCCCTCCAATTCGATAATCTCCTCACAGGCGGTAGCTGCGAGGAGAATTATTGAAACTAAGAGGATATATCTGAAAGAGATTTTCATTATCGTGGTCTATTATAGTCTAAAAACCTGTAGTGATAGGCATAATCCTTATTTTCGTCGTTAGGATTTGCATCTGTGGTGTTGTCAGGGTAGTAAGGTGCAGTTCCGCTTGTAACATCAAATACACCAGATACATAATATCCATTACCTGGACCACCCCATCCCATATTGCAGTGTAAAAGGTGTCCTGCAGTGCTAGAATACATATATCCGTCAATTACCCAAGCATGACCTTTGCCTCCTATCCACTGATTACTTGCCCCAATTAGCACGGGCTTGTGTTCAGAGATCATATCCAAGATAATGTTTTCTCTATAAAGATTGTACTTGGTCACATCCTCGTACGCGTAATACTCTTCCATGGCTGTTTTGGCTTTGGCCATAGTGGTGCCACTGCCATCTTTGTCATATTCAATATCGGTGCGTAAACCAATATTTTCTATAAGGCGAGGAATTCCTGATATTGAATAATCTAAAATATAATTGCTGGCGAAAGGAATATTTAAATTATCATTGATGTGTGGGTATTGATAATAGTTGAAGATTTGTGCCATCGCTATTGGAATACACCCTGCAGGGGCAATAGTATCATTTGTAATAACTGGACAAAAGTGATTATATGGTAAACCTTGATGCATTGCAGTTTGAAGCATAGGTGGGACGTTGCTTATGGCGCCACCATTATTTCCACCATTATTTCCACCATTATTTCCACCATTATTTCCACCATTATTTCCACCATTATTTCCACCTTCGCTATCATCAAAATCGGTTTCATCATCAGATGGCAAGTCTATGGAATAAACCACATAGTCCCCTATAAGATTGTATATAAAAGAACTTTCGCATATTGTTTTAAATATGTCCTTAGATATATTTCCTATATCTGCAATCATTAAAACTGGGTCTGGTATTCTGTTATCAGCAGCGACAATAGCGAACCCATTGTTATTAGTAAAATTAAAAATGTATAAAAGATTATCTATGCCCAAATTTGTAGACTTTGTTCCTTGAATATTAAGATCATCACCATATACAGTTTCTATCGAGCAAATTTCTAATTGTGAAGATTTTGTCTGATTTTGAAAATCTGCCAAGGTGCTCATCAATACTTGAGTTGCATCCTCTATTGAAATAGTGTACTTATTTTGTTCTACATTGATGTCAGGTGAAATTCTAGAACAAGAATGGAATATAATTAATAGAATGACCAAAATTAGGGATACTTTTTTCATAGTGAATTATTACTTTATGTTACTGATAACAAAGATAATCAAAATCGTGTGATTAACAAATTATTGCATCATATTACTCGAAATACCCGGCTATCTCTTCGAAGCCTATCATTATAGGTTCTGAATAAGAGTAAGATTCGCTGATGTGGAATCCGTACGCATCCCCTTTTATATTTGAGTACAGCTGGTTTGGCTGGGAGAATATATCCTGATTATACTGCTGGGAGTACTCTTTTGACTTACAGTATCTGTACATCTCTTCGCTCATACTATGGAGCTTGAAAAGACCGTCGATAAGATTTGTGTTCATGAATATATTCTCTTCCCAATATGAATATATTTGAACGATAGTATTACCAGTGTATGTGAAAACAAACGAGAGTGGTTCTTCGTTTACAGTGTCATCTGTGAAATATATTGTTCGATTTTCTCCAATATTAGAATAGTGGCCATCATAATAATAATAGTTATTGACGGGTATGTTAGGATCGTAAAAAAGTTTGTCTTTTGTGTGAATAGGGATTGGTTTTGCTACTGTATACCAATCTGGATACTTTGGGTTTTCAAGGTGTTGTAAGGTAGCGAGAAAGTGCCATAATCCACCACTACGATTTAAAAACTCCAACATATAAAAATTGTTTTCCTGTTTGGGATCATGAATGGTGCATTGAAATGTCGCTGTTAATTCTTTTTGATTCCTACCATTGGCAAAGACGTTATATAATACGGTATCAACTTTTATTAATTCGATATCAAATTTGACCTTTCTTGGTATTTGTGTCTGTGCTTCCAGTTTTGTGCTACTCTTGGGGTCCTCAACAAAAATTTCTATAATATCCAGCTCTGATGGATAATAGTCGTAAGTGTAAATTATGTCATCAGGAGTGCGAGTAAAGCGCTCAAATCTTATTGGGATTATTGAGTCAAACTTCCTTTTATGAACATGGCCTTCGTAATAAGGTTCTTTTAATCGGTAGTCTGCATATATGGGGGAATTGCGATTTGGTAAATCATACGGACTTGCCCCATATTCGCGTATACACTCCTTCGGTTCACCTCCATTAATAGAGACCTTTACGATAGGGTTGAAAACCTCTCCGGTGTCCGGAGTATCATAGATCGTTCCCGATGATGAAACAGCTATCACTATTTTGTCTTCATTGGTGCAGACAGATTGTATTATCATCTTTGGCTCCACAGACTCCCCCTCCAATTCGATAATCTCCTCACAGGCGGTAGCTGCGAGGAGAACTATTGAAGTTAAGAGTATATATCTGAATGAGGTTTTCATTATCGTGGTCTATTATAGTCTAAAAACCTGTAGTGATAGGCATAATCTTTGTTTTCTTCGCCAGGATTTATATTTGTAGTATTGTCGGGATAGTAAGGTGCTATGCCGCTTGTGACATCAAATACTCCTGATGCATAATATCCATTACCTGGACCACCCCATCCCATATTGCAATGTAATAAATGTCCAGCAGTAGGGGAATGCATATATCCGTCAATTACCCAAGCATGACCTACGCCTCCTATCCACTGATTACTTGCCCCAATTAGCACGGGCTTGTGTTCAGAGATCATATCCAAGATGATGTTTTCTCTATAAAGATTGTACTTAATCACATCCTCGTATGCGTAATACTCTTCCATGGCTGTTTTGGCTTTGGCCATAGTGGTGCCACTGCCATCTTTATCATACATAACATCAGTTTGAATTCCGATATTATATATTAATTCGTAAAGATTGTATGCATCAGTTGTATCTTCTGAGAATGTGGATGAAAATGGGATGTTGAGATCGTCATTGACGTGTGGATACTGAAAATAGTAGAAGATTTGAGCCATAGCTATAGGGATACATCCTGCTGGAGCTCGCGTGTCGGGTTCAATTTCTGGGCAGCTCAGGTTGTATGGCTCGGATTGATGCATTATAGATTGGAGCATCGGAGATACATTGCCTATCACTCCAGAGATGTTTCCTGATGAACTTCCGCTGGAGTCAGATTCACTTCCATCAAAAGAAGCATTGTCGTCGGATGGAGTATTGTCTGATGGCGAATCTGTAAATACGACAGCATAATCTCCGATAAGGTTGTATATAAAAGAGCAATCACTTATGGCTTTAAATATCTCTTTGGTTATATTTCCTACATCTGCAATCATTAAAACTGGGTCTGGTATTCTGTTATCAGCAGCGACAATAGCATATCCACTATTGTTGTCAAAATTGAAAATATATAACAACTTATCTATATCAAGATTTGCTGTTTTAGTAATATGATTATAAATATCTGAACTGCTAACAACTTCTACAGATTCAATCTTAATTTGTTTAGATTTTGTTGCAGGCTGAAGGTCATTAAGTGTATTTATTAGTGTTTGAGTGGCTTCTTTTATTGGAATTGTATGATCGTTTTGCTCATTGACAATTTCAGGTGAAACCTTAGAACACGAGAGCAGTGATAGAGAGATAAGATAGCAAATAATAAACAATCTTTTCATAGCTGTATAGTGTTATGATTTATATATCACGAATTTAATAATAATTCTGAACATATAACGTAAATTAAGGATAAATACTTCCAAGTTTTTTGTGCTTTTGAGATTTTGAATCCGGTAATTGGGATACATGAAAGGCTTATGCATAAGAAACCCCTCTGGAGACTCTCCGGAGGGGTTCTGCGTATTTAGTGATGACTACTGTTATTGACGTGGATTCATTACAAACTCTATGAAGTTCTCTTGTGAAAGCACCTCTTTTACAAATGCTTGTACATCTGCGGTGGTAAGGGCTTTTACAGTGCCTTCGTAGTCGGTGTGGAAATCTTTGGAGTACTTGTAGTATTGGCCAAGTTTTCCATTCCAGTAGCTGTTGGAAATGGCATCCTCTGGGATATTCTTAAGGAAGTTCTCCTTAGCTTTAGCCAGGAAGTCCTCTGATGGTCCATTTTCTGCAAGAGAGTTCAAGCCCGCTTTGGCAAGCTCGATAAGTTTTGGAGCTTTGGCTACATCAGTGTCAAATACCACCTGAAGCATATATTTGTTATAAGGAATCTCAGTGATTCTGCCGTATGAGGATACACCATAAGTACCACCCTCCTCTTCACGGATGCTCTCAGTGTAGATAAGGTCCAGGATGTAATTTACAGCCGATGCAGTAACACTGTTCTTAAGGGTGTTCTCCACTTTCGCAGTAGTGACAAGTGCCACTGTAGTTTTAGGTGTGGTCATCTCCACTTCGAACTTGTGGTCGATTTTACCTTCGATGATGTCGCTCTTGGTATCCACCCATTTAGGTGCTTTCTTGGCTGTAGGGATAGATCCGATATATTTCTCCACAAGAGGTTTGATCTCATCAGGATTTACGTTGCCCACGATTCTCACGATAGAACCGGCTGCATTTGAGAAGAGTGATTTGTAAACTCTCTCGATGGTAGGGACACTTACTTTTTCAAGCATTTCAGGGCTGATGACAAATCTGCGTGGATTCTCACCATAAATCACCTTGGTCAATTCAGTCTGGAACTGGAAGTTTGGCTGCTTGGTCAGGTTTGGAACGATAGCTTTAAGCTGGTTCATACTTGAGGCGAACTCCTCTTCCACAAAACGTGGCTCTGCATAGAACAGATATGCCAACTGCAAGAGTGTTTCAAAGTCTTTTGGTGAACAAGAACCGTTTACACCCTGAGAATACTCATCGATAAATGGACCTGCACTCACCATCTTGCCTGTAAGCATTTTCAGAAGTGTGGTTTGAGGGAATTTCGAAATACCCGCAGTAGAAGAGAACATCATAAATACATTGCTCTCAAACGAAGGTAGATCCTCAACTGCGATTAGAGATTTTCCACCATCATTGTAGATATTGAAAAGCACCTCTTCTTTATTGAAATCTGTAGGTTTCACGATAACCTTGATTCCGTTTTTAAGTTCCCAAACTATTGAGCCATACTGACCAGCATACTCTTTCTTGACACGTGAGCCAGGGAGTGCATTCGCATCCACAAGGGGTTCCATTACAGCATCTTCAGCAGGAGCCTCAATCTCAGCTGCAGCTGCAGCACTGATAACACCGGCAAGTTCAGCCTCTGTAGGGTGAACAAGACCCTCTTTCTCAACAGATTTGTAGATAACTACTGCATTTTTTGAGAAATTGAAAAGCTGTGGCATCATAGCGTTGATCTGTGCCAATGGCAAAAGTGACAAATAGCCTTGAGCCACCTCGTATTCGTATGCAGGATCCATATAAGGGTAGCCGAACAGGAAGTTGATCATAAGTGGATTTACAAGTTCTGCGTTCTGACGGGTAGAGGCGTTGTCTTTAGCCATCTCCAGCTGGCGGAGAAGGTTGGTCTTGGCCCTTTCGTATTCACCCTCTGTGAAGCCGAAGCGTTTTACCTTTTCAAGCTCGGTCATAAGGGCGGTGAATGCGCTCACACCTTCACCCTCTTTACAAGCAAGTCCACCCTGGAAGGCGTCTTTGGTCTGGGTCATCTGACCGTAGCGCATATATGCATAGAGGAATGGTGCATCAGCTTTTTTCGAGATGTCGTCAAGTCTCTCGTTGATGACACTTGAGATGAGGTTCTGAAGGATCTGTGTCAGATAGATAGCTCCGAATGATCTGATCTCCATAGGGACAGTATCCTCTTTGAAGTATACCTGAATCTGTGTGTTGGTAGCCTCAGGGTCGGTGATGATACCTACGATAGGGGCATCGTTGTCGGGGATCTGGTGCATAATTTTAGGCTCTGGATTCTCGCGGGCAGGGATGTCAGCGAAAAGGGTTTTGAGCTGAGCCTCGATAGCATCCACATCGATATCACCCACTACGATTACAGCCTGAAGGTCAGGTCTGTACCAGGTCTCATAGAATTTTTTGATCTCGATAGGGTCAAATGTTTCAAGGTTCTCTTTGCTTCCGATAAGGGTACAAGAGCCATATTTTGAGTCTCCATAAAGGTATGGAAGCTCTTTTTCGTGCATTCTCCAGTCTGCAGTGCGGCGTGTTCTCCACTCTTCCACGATTACACCACGCTCTTTCTCTACCTCTGCAGGGTCGTTGGTCACGAAGCCTGAGTAGTCGTGCATAATGAGCATCGCTGTGTCGACAATACCCTGACGGGTTACAGGGATATTGTTAAGCATATACATAGTGTACTCCACACCTGTGCCGGCGTTGATGTTTCTGCCGAACTCCACACCTACACTCTGGAAGTACTCAAGCATCATCTTCCCGGGAAGATTTTTGGTACCGTTGAGGGCCATATGCTCCAGGAAGTGTGCAAGACCATCCTGAGCAGGGGTCTCCTGAATGGCTCCCACATTTGTTACAAGGTAGAACTCTGCACGCTCAGCAGGTTTCTCATTGTGTTGGATATAATAAGTAAGTCCATTGTCGAGCTTACCGTATCTTACCGCGGGGTCATTTTTTAGTGGCGCATTGGGGTCAGCTATCTGACCGAATGCCATACTCGCACTAAGGATAAGTGCAAGTAATGATATTAATACCTTTTCCATCTTCGTTATTTTTTAATTATAGCTTTTTTCAAAATTTTTGCCACCTCTTCTTCAGGGAGCTCTTTAACTGTATTCCCTCCGATGCCTGTCATGGTCTCTGCAGCGAAAAGTGAGTTCCATAGTGCCTCTGCAGTAGCCTCGATAGCTGCATTGAAAAGTGGAGACATGTCGTCATTGTGCATCAAAGTAGGGGTGTAGAATTTGGTCTTGGTGCTGATAAGGTTTCCTTCGTAGGTAGAGAAGGCGAGTACATAGTCACCACTGCCGTTTGAAGCGATACCGCCGGTCTTGGCAAGACCCATCATCACCCTTTTGGCAAGTCTCTCAAGATTTCTGCTGTCAAGTGGTGCATCTGTAGCGATAATCATCATGCATGATCCGTCCACATCCTGAAGTACAGCATCGCGGAAGCTGTATTGGTCGAGAAGCTGTCCCACCTGCACACCTGCGATTTCAAGCACACCGCCATAATTGCTCTGGACGATAACACCTACATTGTAGCTGCCGTATCTGGTAGGGAGGACTCTTGATGCTGTGCCGATACCACCTTTGAAGCCGAAGCAGATGGTTCCTGTTCCTGCACCTACATTGCCCTCAGCTACGGGTCCTGAAGCTGCATTGGCGATAGCCTCAAGGACGTGCTCTCTCTTTACGTGGCGGCCACGGATATCGTTGAGCCCAGCGTCATTGGTCTCTCCGACCACGCCGTTTACAGATTTTACTTTCTCATTGCCAGGCTGGGTGAGTGTGTATTCGATAAGACCCTCAAGTCCGGCAGATACCGAAAGGGTATTGGTGAGGATGATAGGTGTCTCGATGTTTCCAAGCTCCATGATCTGGGTGGTGCCGGCGAGTTTGCCAAAGCCATTGCCCACATATACAGCTGCAGGTACCTTGTTTTGGAAGATGTTTCCGCTGTGGGGGATGATAGCTGTCACACCTGTGCGGATGTTGTCACCTTCGATGATGGTCTTGTGACCCACCTTCACACCAGGGACATCGGTGATGGCATTGTGTTCTCCTGTCTTGAAGATGCCATAGTTAACACCGTAGTCTCTAAGGCGTTGGCCATATAGTGATGTGCTGCCGATGATGGCAATTGTCAAAAGTAGTATACCTTTTTTCATATATTTTGAATTTTAAAACATTTTCCCACCTACAAAGATAGAATTTTTCTCCTAACTTTGGCCCCGAAATGGCAAGTTACCTACAAGTAGAAAATATAAGCAAGTCATACGGGGAGAAGGTTCTCTTCGACAAGATCAGTTTTAATATAAATGAGGGGGATAAAATGGCCCTCATTGCCCCTAATGGTACGGGGAAAACTTCACTCCTCTCGATCCTTGCAGGGAAGGATTCGTCTGACCGTGGAGGAGAGGTGAAGTTCATGAAGGATATCACTATCGCATTTCTGGAGCAGGACTACGAATTCGACCCAGACAATACCATTTTCGATGAGGTGTTCCAGAAGACGGAGCATCTCTATAAAGTGGTGCAGGAGTACGATGAGGCGCTCCTTTCGGGGGACAAGAAGAGGCTCGAAAAGGCGATAAATGCGATGGACAGTGCCGACGGGTGGAGCTATGACCAGAAGATAAAGCAGATCCTTACCTCTCTCAAACTTCCAGAACTGGACAAAAAGATGTCGCAGCTCTCCGGAGGAGAGGTCAAAAGGGTAGCTATCGCAGGTCTATTGCTCCGCAATGCAGACTTCCTGATCCTCGACGAGCCTACCAACCACCTCGATATGGATATAATCGAGTTCCTGGAAGATTATCTTAAAAAATCGCGCTGCACCCTTTTCATGGTGACCCACGACAGGTATTTCCTTGACCGTGTCTGCAATACCATCCTCGAACTTGATGGCGGGGAGCTTTATACCTACAAGGGCAATTACTCATATTTCCTCGAAAAGAGGGAGGAGCGTATTGCAAATACCGCAGCTGAGGTGACCAAGGCGAGGAATCTCCTCCGTCGTGAGCTTGAGTGGATCAGGGCTACCCCTTGTGCCCGCACGGGCAAAGCCAAATACAGGATAGACGCATTCTACGACTTGAAGGACAGAGCCCAGGCTAGGGTAGAGGAGAAGAAACTCTCCATCAATGTGCAGAGCGCCCGCCTCGGCAAGAAGATAATCAACTGCAAAAACCTCTCGTTCTACTACGGCAGCCGCTGTATGCTTGAGGATTTTACATACAATTTTGCCCGCTTTGAGAAGGTGGGTATCGTCGGAAACAATGGTGTCGGGAAGAGTACCTTCCTTAACCTGATGATGGGCCATCTCAAACCTTTCTCCGGCATTATCGAGCAGGGGGAGACCCTTTCGATAGGGTACTATTCGCAGGCAGGAATAGAGTTCAAGCCCGACCAGACCGTATTTGACGTGGTGCACGACATCGCAGAGACTGTGGCCTTGGCCAATGGGGACAGGGTGCCGGTGAGCACCTTCCTCAACTATTTCCTATTCCCACCCCATACCCATTACACAAAGGTGGAGAAGCTCTCAGGTGGAGAGAGACGAAGACTCTATCTTTTGACAGTGCTGATGCGGAATCCCAATTTCCTGATCCTCGATGAGCCTACCAATGACCTGGATATCATGACCCTCAATGTTCTCGAGGAGTATTTGCAGAACTTCCCGGGATCGCTTCTTATCGTATCGCACGACCGTTTCTTCCTCGATAAGCTGGCGGACCATATCTTTATCTTCCAGGGTGAGGGACGTGTGAAGGATTATGTGGGTAAATGCAGCGAGTGGAGGCAATATGTGAAGGATATGCGAGGCTCTGCAGAGGGTGAGGCTCCGAAGAAAAAGGAGAAGCCTGTAGCTGAGACCGTCAAACCCAAAAGCAATGACGGTGCCAAGAGGAAGCTCTCCTACAAGGAGCAGAGGGAGCTTGAGCAGATTGAGGCCGAAATGGAGGCGCTCAATGGTGAGAAGGCAAAATTGGAGGAGGGTTTGTCCTCCGGACAATTGGCGGGAGATGAGCTTACCCGTGCATCTGTCCGAATCGGAGAGGTGATGGAACGTCTGGATGAGCTCGAGATGAGGTGGCTGGAGTTGTCGATTTAGTTAAAAATACTACCTTTGCGGCCGTGAAATTTGAGAGGATAAATAAGACAAGGGGGCTTAAGGCGGCATTTCTATTGCTGCTGTTCTTTACCATTTGGTCAGGTTCCAATCTTTTCTACCACTCTCACATCGTTAATAGTGAGGTAGTTACCCACTCCCATCCATATTCGAATGCAGGCCATACCCACTCAGGTCTGGAGATGCAGACGATAGCGGCATTGTCCCTCTCTTTCGTGTTGGTGGCTACCGCATTCTGGTCTGCCGTCCCCGATGGCAGATACACAAAATCTGAAATTTCTTTAAAATTTGATATTGCGGACCCTTTCACCGGTTCGCTCCAATCTCTTCGTGCCCCGCCAGCAGTTTGTTAGTGTTTTCGATTTGTCATTGTATTAAAAATTCCAACTAACAAACTTCCAATATTTCAAATGAAAAAAATATTTGCGGTGCTGCTTGCATTTGTAGCAGCGTCTGCTCTGTGTGCGCAGAGCAATGATGCCACTATTACAGGGCATGTTATAGATAAAAAAACAGGAGAGCATATCCCTTTCGCCACCATCATAGTGAATGATGGCCAATTATATACAAACAGTGATGAGACAGGTCACTATTTGCTTACCAATGTCCCCAAGGGGAAACATACATTCAAAGCTACACTTGTAGGGTATCAGGAGGATATCCAGACCATAGTGATCACTCAGGCTGACAACTATGTGCTTCAGTTCTCCCTTGCTCCGGATGAGCAGCTTCTTGAGGAGGTGGTGGTGACAGGTAACAGATACACCACCAAGAAGAGGGAGACAGGCAATATTGTAAACCTTGTAACCCCTAAGAAGTTTGAGACCACAGCATCTGTAACACCTGCGGAGATCCTAAATTTCCAGCCGGGACTCAGAGTGGAGTACGACTGCGGTAACTGCGGTGTCCCTCAGTTGAGGATCAATGGTCTCTCAGGACAATACTCCCAAGTGCTCCTCGACAGTAGGGCCATATTCAGCTCTTTGGGTATGGTTTACGGACTGGAGCAGCTCCCCGCCTCGATGATTGAGAGGGTGGAGGTGGTCAGAGGTGGCGGTTCTGCCCTCTTCGGATCCAACGCTATCGGCGGAACTGTCAATATCATCACCAAGGAGCCCACATCATCGCTGCTTCAACTCTCCAATCAGACAGGTTTGATAGGGGGGACCTCTGTCGATGTGAATACATCACTTAACGGTTCGTTCATCTCGGGTGACGGACGTACCGGTGCATACCTTTTCTCTATGATAAGGAGCCGTGACGGATATGATTACAATGAGGACGGATACACCGATATCCCTACACTGAAAAGTGAGACTGTGGGTGTGCGTGCTTTTCACAAATTGGCCGAGAGGCAGAAACTGACCTTCGAGTATCACCATATCCACGAATACAGAAGGGGTGGCGACAGCCTTCATCTCCCTGCACACGAGGCAAATCTGGCAGAGCAGCTTGATCATCAGATCAATGGTGGAGGCCTTACCTATGATATAGTATCTGCAGATGAGAAGAACTCCGCTAATGTATATGTCTCTATGCAGCATATCGGCAGAAACTCATATTTTGGTACAGAGAAGAACCTCAACGCTTACGGAAAAACCACCGACCTTACCCTCAATGCGGGTGCCCAATGGATACACGATTTCAAAAACAGCGGTATGCCGGCACATTTCACTGCAGGTTTTGACTATACAATGGACAAACTCCACGATATGATGATAGGTTACGACAGGGAGATTTTCCAGCAGACACACGTAGGCGGTCTTTATGCACAAAATGAGTGGAAAAATGTCAGATATGGCATTTTGGTGGGTCTCCGTGCAGACAAGCACAATATGATTAAGAACCCCATAATCTCCCCTCGTCTTACTTTGAGATATGCCCCTACAAAGGATATCACACTAAGGGCTTCATATGCACGCGGCTATAGGGCTCCACAAGTATATGACGAAGATCTGCATGTGGGTGCTGTAGGTGGAGAGGTGTCGTTGATCCAAGTCTCACCCGATTTGGTTCCTGAGTACTCAAACAGCATCAACCTCTCTTTTGATTACTGGAAGCAGGTGGACAAGTGGCAGATCAATTTCCTTGTAGAGGGTTTCTATACCGATTTGGAGAATGTATTTGCTTTGGTGGAGATGGGGCACGACAGTCAGGGGAATCTGTTGCTCCAGAGGGTTAATGAAGATGGTGCTGTGGTAGCGGGTGTGAATGCCGAGGCGAGAGTGGCGTATGGTACAGAGCTCAATATTCAGGGTGGATATACATTCCAGAAGAGCCGATACAAGACACCATTCAAGTGGAGTGATGATGTTCAGGCGCAGACCACCATGTACAACAGCCCGGACCACTATGGCTATTTGAATCTTGATTATAATCCTGTAAAACCATTGACTCTATCCCTCAATAGCGTATTTACAGGTTCTATGCTATTCCAGCACTATGCGGGATGGGTGGAGAAGGATTGCGAGAAAGTGACCCCGGTATTTACCGATTTGGGTTTCAGAGCCGCATATAAAGTGGATATTACCCGCAAGACACAGATGGATCTGTTTGTCTCTGTAAAAAATATCCTCAATCAGTTCCAGGATGACCTCGATGTAGGGGTGAACAAAGACTCAAAATATGTATACGGTCCTGCAACCCCAAGATCGTACTATTTCGGTATAAAATTTGTTTTCTAACTTTGTGTTATGATAGAGAGAATAGGAGATTTTCTGATGAATACCCCCTGGTGGGATCCCTCGATTATAGCAGTACTGGTGCTTGTCGGGGCGTTCGTGGGGTTTGTCAATACGGTGGCGGGGATGGCTACCGTAATCTCCTATGGACTCTTTATGGCGATGGGTATGCCTATAAACATAGCCAATGCCACATCGCGTGTCGGGGTGATGCTCCAGTTTTCGACCAACTCCGTCATATATAAAAAGGAGGGGCTTCTGGATGTGGGTCTGGCTGCCAGAGTGGGCTTTCCGGTGGCTATTGGGGCATTTTTTGGGGCAGAAATGGCATCGGTATTTCCTCCTAAAGTGATGGAGATAGCATCGGGAGTGCTGCTCCCTCTGATCGTGATATTGCTCCTTTTGGACAAGGATAAGATTTTGAAAAGATATAATCTTCATTATACCTCCCAGATGACTTTCTGGAAATATCTGCTCTTTTTTATTTTAGGTATATATGGCGGATTTACCCACGCAGGTATCGGAATACTGGTGATTTTGTCATCATTCTTCTTTCTGGGCCAGGATCTTACCCACGCGAATGCCATCAAGCAGCTCACAACTGTCATTTATACACCGGTAGCTCTGGTGATATTTGCCATCCACGGTCAGATCAACTGGCCTGTCGCCCTTATCTATGCGGTGGGCAATGTAATCGGAGGTGTGACCGCATCAAAAGTGGCGATCCGCTGGGGTGAAAAGTTTATAAAAGTGACAGTAATCGCTGTGGTGCTGGTAATGTCGGCCTATCTCCTCTGGAAGCAGTTCTGAAAATGGTGCCGTATGTTACTCCCCTTCGCGCAGCTTTAGACTTCATAGATTAGACACATCAACCCTCGCTGCAGGTGCTTCTATGAGTAATTAGCGTGCCCAATCCCTCTATCCGACACAGGATTGGGAACATTTTGCCCCTTATAGGCCTATTTTCGTGCCCAATCTCTTCGCGATATAGACACCCGAACTGAGTCGGGTGTGACGAAGACGATAATGTGATTTGGATTCAGATAGGGTAAAAAAGAAAAAAGCAGCAATGTTGTGCTGCTTTTTCTGTTGCTCCCCTAAGTGTCGAAATGTTGAACCTCTGGAATGACTTCCGAAAGGTCGTAAAATTTATTGATGAGAATCCTTGGGTTAAACCTATGTTGGAACGAATTGTGAAAGATAAAAACAGAGGGATGAGATAGTCAGTCTTTCGACTCAGTCTTAGTCATTACATCAGATACCCCAATATCTTCTATAGTGACTGCGGATTTTTTCTACCTTATCAAAACGAATGCGTGTGTACGCTCTCACATTGATAAGCACAGGGTAAACAATCTTGACAGTTACCCTGACCTCAGTGTAATGCGTTCTCTTAAACATGATTGATATTTTGCAGCGTAAAGAACGATTAGAAAGAGGTTCTTGGGATAG
>JAFYXO010000026.1 GCA_017546125.1 Bacteroidales bacterium | reverse complement strand
CAGATTTATCGCCTCCCCTTCATAGTCTGTCATAAACGACTGAACTTGACTATAGGATGTTCCATATTCGTTAACAGCGTAGGCTTTGACGTAGTATTTGGTAAGACTGGTCAAATCTTCTAATGGTAAACTATATTCTCCCAGACCAGATTCACACTTGTAAACTGTCCCATTATCCAATGAGATATCAGGTGTCGGGCCCAAAATGAATCCCCTATCAGTCACTTCTCCATTACCTGCAGAAACCACTTCACCCACCAATGTCGCTGTAGTGGCTGAGATCTCTTTTATTTCCTTAACAGCAACAACAGGAAGTGCCGCATCTATAAACCCATCATCTTTCATACAACGTACAGGCAAGGCCCAGCCATCATGCATTCCCCACACACCAACCTGAACATCGTATTCATTTTTATAAACCAATGCTAAAGCATTCTTCGTGGTATTGCTGCTGTAGTCTGATGACCATACAGAATTATAATCTCTATTTATCTCAGCATAACGTCCACCCCATGTATAGGCATGCGATAATGGATACCACGACGTGGTTGTCATTGTATCATCTAAATAGAAATTCCACCCTTGATTATATGAATCCTTCTTATTTACATCTTCTATATCTTCTGTTATTGCTCCAGTAGAGGTAAACCCGCTCCATATTTGAGACGAAGCTACAATATAGCCCACTGGGCATGGATCATATATTGTTTTCTGCTCACTACTCCAAGCTTTATGCATATGATGCTTCATCCATGAATCACCTCCATAAGACCATGAACCAGTACTATGCCTAACGTGCGGATTCTCTATTACTTGCAAAATAGTCAAAGTCTCCCCTGCACTATTTCCGGTATCTACACCAAATGGGTCTTTTCTCCCCCAGAAATATAGGGTTCCCATAGACTCCTTCAGTTCTTGTTCAGTGGAGCCGCTATTATTTCTAATTGCCCCCAGATTTCTATCTAAAACATAGAATGTACCTTCATTATTGATATATTCCTGTTCCTGTGGCTTGTCTGTACACCATATATGCCATGACCACAGTATTTTTCCTTCTGCATCTCTGATCGCAACCAGAGCATTACCTTCTTCACCATTGGATAAAAATGTCACCTTTTTAGACTCCTTATCTAGTGATAGGGACGATAACAATGCCACTCTATCTGACCAATATATGTCGGCTGATATAGGAACAATGGATGGGTCATCAGTATGGAACCCTGCATTAGGAATTATACCACTGATTCCATTTCCTATAACAGACACATCAAAAGAATATACACCTGGTTTTGAAACAATATAACTATTCGATGTACCTCTTTCACTCAAATCTATACCTATCGACTCAGTATAAATCAATGATGCAGCAGAAGTGACATTAGCCCTTTTGATGGTTAGAGGCTTGGTAGCCTCTTTAAACATAAATTTTCCGTCAGTAGTAGTTACCATCACACTAAATGTATGATAGGTCGCCGGTGGAAGGACAATATAGAAAGGTATAGGAATCACCGGATCAAGCTGCACACCCTCTTCGCACTGGAGTGTGACAGAAGTGGATGATGAGTCGGTAGGAGTGATTATCGGTGTATCGGTGTACGTCATACCTACACTCCATTTGCCACTTACCTTCATATTTTCACCTGCCTCATTCTTTCCTGTAAATGTGATAGACTTGACTTTCTCTTCACCGGTAAGATTTATAATAAGGACCCCACAAAGGTTCTTAAAATAGAGGCTCTGATTTGCATTGTCTGTATCAAGTCTTGCCACCATAGGGGCAGCATCGGGTGCGAAAGAATTTTTTTGATATTTCTGATTGGCAGGAATATCAAATGTAAAGAATCCTAATTCCATTTTTAAGGATGAATGGTAAGGATAGATTGCATAATAGCTTTCACCTGAAGAAGAAATGGAACCCTCCAATAAAGCAAGTTCTGATGCAGATGTATTGGTATTCACAAACTTCTCCACAGGTTTCCCATATCCCGAAGCAATACCTACAGAATCTCCAGGCAACCACAAAGTTTTTCTGTACTCATCCCCAATCTCGCCATCAATCACCGTTTTGGTAATAGAATCATCCGCCATATAGGCAGAAAAGATTTTGTCAACTTTTATTTCCTGGAAGTCTACCTCTTCCCTTTGGGTACAAGAGATAATTGACAGAAGACCTACCAGTGCTGCAATATATATATTTACTTTTTTCATAATAAACTCCTCCTAAGCATTACCATTCATATTCATCTCCTGTATAACCTTCCCCGCCTCCATTAGGATTTTTTATTTTTTTCTCCTTCATGCAACGCACAGGGTATCCATCGCCCTTGGCTCTTCCCGGATTGGACCCTGCTGTAAAATCTGATTTATCAAATGAAATTATGTAAGCATTATCTGATATCCACACATACCCATAATCATTTGTAAATCTGTATTGACCAAAACAATCATAATTTGGAGTAGCCGGATACCAAGCAGTATTTACATCATCATAAAAAACATCCAGACCTTTATCATAAGAACCTTTCTTGACCAAACCAAATACAGCCTCATATGTTTGGACTCTATAACCTAAAGGACATGGATCATAAATAGTTTTTCTGTCTGAATCCCAGAATTTATTTGTAAAATTATAATCCCATTCACTTGAATAAGCGTAAACGCTAGGATTATTAATGTAATATACCACAGATTTGATATCAGCAGCCTTATCAAATGAACTGTCCATAACAAACGGATCTTTTCTTCCCCATTGGTATAACATACCTACAGACTCGAGCCACTGATCTGCAGTACCTTTATCTGCCCTGATCGCACCGATGTTTCTGTCCAACACATTGAATATGCCCATATGACTCACATATTTTTGCTCTACCGGCCTGTCTGTACACCAAATATGCCAGCTCCACAGGATAATACCCTTAGCGTCACAAACAGCAATCACTGCGTTACCTTCTACACCACTGGTGGTGAAGATGACATCCTTCAAACCTGATCGATACGAAACCTCTGTTATCATACCCTCTTTCTCTTCCCAAAGGAGCTTGGCTGACACAGGGTTAATCTCTACATCTTCTGTATGGAAACCTGCACCTTTGATGATTCCTTCTTTACCATTTCCTATGATATGAGGATTGAAGGTATATCTACCCGCATTGCTTACTATATAACAGTTAGCCTGTCCTGCCGCACTTAAATCTATCGCACTGAGTGAGAATTCTCCGATAGACACACTGTGCGATTCTCCCAAAGAGTTGACCGCATAAGCTTGATAATAATATTTGGCACTGTCCGCTACAGAGATCTCTGCACTGTATTCACTTGAAGCTGAAATATTATCTCCGACTTTAACCTTAGTCATAGACTTGATATCCTTACCATAATAAAACCCATGCTCTACGATAGTATTGGCACCTGCTTTATCCAAGTAACCATATAGAATGACTCCACCATTATCTGCATATTTGATAGACTTATTAGACACTGTAGGAAGCATAGGCTCTCTTCCTCCGGATACAAATTTAATTTCGCATCCAGGCATCTTGGCACTAAGTGAATCGACCTGCCACTTATGTATAGGGAGACCACTAAGATCAAGATAGCGGAGAGATGTCATACCCTCCAGTCCATTAAGTATGCCTATATTATTGGTCTCGGATGATGGGTTCTCACTATCACCAAGATACAATGAAGCAATATTTGATGTCAATACAGGTTTTATATCCGAGATTACGTTTCTCGACACATCTACGCTATTGAGACCATCCACCTTAGAGAAGTCAGGAACAGTGGTCAGTTTGTTTCCTTTTGCCCATATAGTCTCAGCGTGCTCAAGATTTGCAAAGTGAGAGATATCTGTCACTGAGGTATTTCCAATATAGATACCACCACTGACGCTTACCAGATTCATCAAATGGTCCAAATTATCGATGTCTGACTGTCCAAAGTAAAGGACAGTATCAGCTAATGACAGTTTGACAGCCTGACTGTTGTGGGTCCCCTCTGCCTTACCGATAAACAGAGACCCTTCGATATGTGATATGTTGTTGTCAAAGAACTCCTGCATCTCTGATTTTGACTTAAGATACACGTCCTCCTTAACTGTAATGCTTCCGAAATATTCTACTCGGCTATACCCTGCACCTACATTATTTTCCGCAAATGCCCTGAAGAAGTAAATATTGTCTGACAATATGTCTCCATTATAAACTGCGGAGAATGTTCCATCAGAATTTAAGGAAGCCTCTACGAATTGCATCTCCGAGATAGCTCTCCCTTTTCCCACGTAGAAACCAACTTTTGATGGCTGGCTACCGGCCTTATAATCCACTTTTGCAGTAATCTTGAATGATGTCTCCGAAACATTTTCCACATTTGCTATAGCTACCTCAGGAAGGGGCGATTTGTCGCTCTGTATGCCTGTGGTATCTACGATGATATTAGGATATTTCTCTTTAAAAATCTCATAATATGTTACACTTATAGGTGCTCCCGCCACAGAGAGTGTTTTGAGATTTGTAAGAGACTGTATGGCAGACAAATCATATACTTCCGTATGAGACAGATCCAGATGCATCAAAGTAGTACACTCGGATAAATTAGATATGTCAGTGATGGCATTTCCCTTAAGGGACAACTCTACCAGACCCAAAGAGGACAACTTGTCTGACGCCGGAAGCTCTCTCAATTTGTTGTAATCAAAGTAGACTTTATCAACATTATTGGCAGATATCAAATCTAATGGCAGATCTGACACCTCTGTATTAAGAACTACAATAACTTTTCCTCTCACCTCTGTGATTTGATTATTAAGAAGTTCTATTGATGAATTGTCAATATCTGAAGGTGCTGCCATTATTCTGGTAGTGCCGAACTCTGTCACTTTAGCTTCATTGGACGCTGTATATGAAGAGTTATTTGCAGCAGCTGTCGAAATAGATACCACATCTGCCAAAATCAGATTTTTGGTGGTCTTGGTATATGTATTTGACGCTATAAGAGATTTACTGCCCAGAATAAGATCTCCATCGATGGTCAGCTGTCCAGATGGGTCCTGACGCACAGACAAAGTGGCCACAGCTATTCTATTTGTCGTACTTATGGTCAATGTAGCCATCCTCTCTACTTCCAGATCATTTGCCCTTACTGTAAGACGGAGGATACCATCAGTCACCTCTCCAGAGATCCAATTACCCTGAAGGGATTCGACCTCCACGGTCAATGGTCTATTGGTCTCCACAGGGATATCCACTACCTGATCAGTTTTTGCCAAAGAGGTATCAGCAAGCGCCAACCTCACATAAGGCAATCCACCTTTTATATCCGCCTCATTCACTTTACATTCAGCAAACATAAGGAGGCACACAATAGCTATAATCGATGATATAGTGATGTTTTGTATCTTTCTCATATTCATTCCTCCCTACACTAGAAAATGGTTTGTCTTGTAGAAATAATATTGAAGCCTACACCCAAAGTGATGGTATTCATAGGGTATCCTACCCCCATTGACGCATAAGATTTGCTTAACCCCAGATTGTACCTGATATCAACAAACACCAGTCTCCCTATATTTACCGACACCCCTGCCAATGCTCCGAAATTGTATTTTAATGCCCCCGGATCAGGAGACAATGTATATGATTCTGATCCCTTCTCTGCAAGCGATGATGTCAGAAGTATATTTTGATAAAATCCTGCCTGCACCGATATAAAGCTCTTTATGTGATACATAAATGCTACGGGAACATTCAGGTAGGACTGCTTGAGCTGCACAGGGACTCCGCTCAAAGATAATTCAGCCCCCTGCATAGAGTAGTTTACTCCCCCTCTCAGTCCGATAGAACTTCCGTAATTAATAGTAGCAAATGCACCACCATAACCACTGATGTACATCGGCTTATTAAGTGTCAGATCTGTCATCATCTGAGTGGCCACACCTCCGCCGGTCACACCAAATGCCGCCTTGATAAGCTGCGCATTAGCCGATCCTGAGAGGATTATCATCAATAATATTACAAATATCTTCTTATTCATTTCTGACAATATTTACCGTATTACATTATAGAGTCCAGTTCTTCCATCCTTCGACAATATCAGGACCATTGATAAGCTCCGGAGTCTGCTGTGAATTGTTGATCCACACAGAATTTGTTTTCACTGTAGCTTGTACTTCATCAAAAAGTTCACCTATGGTCATGTCTCCTGCTGAGTCCCTTAGAGTCTTGAGCAAGAAATATGTAAACAAACCATGGTTTTTCTCATGATAAGGCATTGATCTCTGGGTAGAAGATGTCGCTGTCATGACGATAAGATTACCTTTGACAGGGGTCTCCTTAGGTCTGATGATAATACCACGACCCACACCACTATAGCAGGCATCAAGAAATACCATTGTCTTCTTGGCATTGCAACTGCTTAAAGTAGAGTAGAAATCTGCAAGCTTAATACCCGATTTTGGTGCAGTAATGCTTACATCGACTGGGATAAGATAGCTCTCTTTGGTGTCACCATCCACCTGTCCGTGGCCTGCATAGTAGACGATAAGTTCAAGATCTGCTATATCGTTCTGCGCCAACTTCTCTATTTTGTCCAGATTGCTCTTCATCTGAGCCAAAGTGGCATTTTTTATCAAGATGATATTGTTCTCAGGGACACCCATCACATTATTTGCATATTTGGCAAATGTCTCTGCATCCTGAACAGCAAAATCCACATTTGGCTGATATGTTGCCTCCTGCTTCATAGAGTTGTAATCCTCATTGCCTATAACCAATGCAAATCTGCTGCGGGATGTCTCTTTTCTTTTTGTCAAACCTATCACAAGCTCTGATTCCTTCTTAACCTCTTTAGGAACCTGAACACCGGCATCTGCATACTGACCCGCAGCCATCATACCGGAGGTGGTACTGGTCAAAACATTTCTTCTGCCGGTAGCAAATGTGATATATTTCACATCATTTCTCTTATGGGTAAACTCATCTATATATGCCACCATTGAGAACTCCTTCGCAGCAAGTTCACCTACACCCTCCTTAACTTTGAAGGTGGTTAATATCTTCTCTGTCTCACCTGCCAGGATTTGAGGTATGGTAAGAATAGTCTCTTTAAATTCTACTCCTTCAGGCCATGAAAGGGTAATGGTCACATCCTTGGCCATATCTGTACCCTCATTCTTGACGGTAAGCTCCAATGTTGCCTCCACACCGGGAGCCAATGGTGAGTGATCGGGAGTGTATGCCCAGAATGTCTCCAACACAGGCTTGCAGGCGCTGATACCAGAAGAGTTAAAACTACATGGAGCAACTACACCTTGGAAGACATTGTCTGCCTCACCTTTTAGCGTTAGGCTTATATTGTCAGAAACCAATGAGGTATTTGAAGCACCTTTGAAAGAGCACACTTTGCTCTCCCCAGGATTAAGATTACCCACATCCACTTTAATGTTATCATAATTGAACCATGCAGACTGGTCTGCGTCACCTGACAACGACACATAAGCACTTTTGAGAACCTCATTACCTGTATTTTTAACAGTAAATGCTATCTCAAAACTCTCCTCTGCCTCGACTATGCCATTACTGCTGTTGTCAGCCACAGATATATTGGAAATCTCCATTATTGGTCTTGGATCATTACCTGATGACAGGGCAATCACACCTTGTCTCTGCCCCACAGCCACATAAGCAACATCGTTATGAAAATCCTCCGCATAAGAGAAAACGGTATCTATCACCAACGCTCCACGAGTATTTATATAACCATACTTCCCATTTTTCCTTACCCAAGCCTTATTTTCTGAGAAATCTCCACATGCATCATAGTTGCTTGCCAAAATCACGTTTTCTCCCGATGTATTCAGATAAGAGTAGTTTCCATTGCCGTCCTTAACCCTTATAAGACCATCATGAGTTGGATGAACCTCCTGATAAGGTACATTGCTCATATGGAAATTTGAACTTAAGAAAAAGTATGCATCACCTTTTTTGATGTAACCGGCGCCACCTGGGAACAACATGTATGTCCCGTCAAAACTTATGGATGTTCCTTTTTTGTCTCCCATCTTATTCAAGATGTACCATTTTCCATTCTGTTTTGCCACAGCATGACCATTCTGAAAATCAGATGCCTCATCATACTTAATATCTATTCTTACGACACCTTTCTTATCTGCATATCCCCATTTTCCACTCTTCACATTTCTCACTTTGGCATATCCGTCACTATATGGATGGTATTCAAATTTGGATCCTGTCAGAGGCTGCACTTTACCGTCCGAATATACATAATATCTCATACCATCTTTCTCACCAAATGCTACATTCCCATCAAATGATGTGATAGAGACAAATGTGCAAGGATGAACATAATTCCCTTTCTTATCGATTACTCCATATTTGTCGCCTACTTTCACTATACACAGTCCTTGGCTGAAATCGCCCACCTCATCAAATGCAGGCTCAATCTCCACATTGCCACCTCTTCCTACAAAGCCCCATTTGCCATTTTCATAAAAGGCAGACAAGCCATCACTATAAGTTCGCACTGTTTGTTGAGAGACATTTCTCAACCATTTGAAATTACTGTATTGAGCATACGACAAAACTGTACATGCCATTACCAGCAGTACTGAAAGGATTATTTTTTTCATAAGTCTTAAGAATTATCCTACAAAGATACCTAATATATATATAAAACCAAGTTTTATAACAAAAAAAGCAGCCCACAAAGGACTGCTTTTCAATATTATAAAGTGGAAAATTATTCGTCTCCCTCTTCTTCTTGGTATGCTTTAAGAAGCTTGTCTTGAACATCAGCAGGAACTTGTGAGTACTCTGCATATTCCATAGTGAAGGTAGCGCGACCAGAAGTTAGAGAGCTAAGGGTTGTCGAGTATTTGTAAAGCTCAGCTAGTGGAACTCTTGCTTTCAATACCTCGAAACCTTTCACACTGCTCATACCTTCGATCATAGCTCTACGGTTCTGTAGGTCAGACATTACATCACCCATACAGTCACTTGGTACAAGGATCTCTACGTTGAAGATAGGCTCCATAATCTTAGGACCAGCGTTTCTGAAGGCCTCTTTGAATGCATTTCTTGATGCAAGTTTGAAAGAGATCTCATTTGAATCTACTGGGTGCATCTTACCATCGTAAACATATACTCTGATATCACGAGCGTAAGAACCTGTTAGAGGACCCTCTTCCATTTTCTCCATAATACCTTTAAGGATAGCTGGCATGAAGCGTGCATCGATAGCACCACCTACGATACAGTTGTAGTACTCAAGTTTACCACCCCAGTCCATAGTGTATTCCTCTTTACCTTTGATGTTAAGAACCATCTCTTTACCGTCGATTTTGAAACGGTTGTTTTGAGGTGCGCCCTCAACGAAAGGCTCGATAAGAAGGTGAACTTCACCGAACTGACCAGCACCACCTGATTGTTTTTTGTGACGGTAGCTTGCAGTAGCCACTTTAGTGATGGTCTCTCTGTAAGAGATTCTTGGTGCAAACAATTCAACTTCTAGTTTGTATACGTTGTTAAGGTGCCATTTCAAGATATTGATATGGTGCTCACCCTGACCACTGATGATAGTTTGTTTAAGCTCTTTAGCGTAAAGTACCTCGATTGTTGGATCTTCTGCAGAGTATTTGTTAAGAGCTTCACCCAATTTCTCCTCATCTTTCTCATCTTTAGCTTTGATAGCTGTACGGAATTTAGATTGAGGGAAGTCGATAGATTTGAACTCCCAGTCAACAGAAGGAACTGCAAGGGTCTGGTTAGTTTTAACAGTTTTAAGTTTAACTGTACAACCAAGGTCACCAGCCATCATTTCAGATACTTTCTCTTTCTTCTTACCTGCTACAGCGTAGATCTGAGTTACTCTCTCTTTAGCGCCGGTTACAGGGTTTACAAGGTCCATACCTTCGGTAAGTTTACCTGACATCACTTTGAAGTAAGAAACCTCACCAAGGTGTTGCTCTACAGATGTTCTGTAGAAGAACAGAGCTGTCTCTTTAGATGAGTCACAAGGAACCTCTGTACCATCAACAGTTACCTCAACATCTTTAGCTGGAGAAGGTGTAGCGTTGATAACGAACTCCATCAAACGTTTAACACCGATATCTTTCTTAGCTGAAAGACAGAATACAGGCATTACACTACCTGCAAGGATACCTAGGTTCAAACCTTTGATCATCTCTGGGAAAGTAAGGTCGTTGGTTTCGAAATATTTCTCCATCAACTCCTCATCATTCTGAGCAGCAGCTTCCATCAAAGCAAGTCTGTACTCTTCAGCTTGATCTGCATATTCTGCAGGGATCTCAAGATCTTCACGAGTACCGTTTTCGTCTTTAAATCTATAGAATTTTTGTTTAAGAACGTCTACAAATCCGTCAAAGCCAGGACCAACAGCTACTGGGAACTGTACTGGAACCACTTTGTTACCAAAAGCTTGTTTCAAAGAGTCAACTGTGGTATCCCAAGCAGCTTTCTCTGAGTCAAGCTGGTTAACACCTACTACAAGAGGCATTTTGTGCTGTTCTGCATATCTTGCAAAAATCTCGGTACCTACCTCAACACCTTGAGTGGCGTTAACGATCATAATACCTGCATCTGCTACTTTGAAGCCAGCGATCACACCACCTACGAAGTCATCCTGACCCGGAGTATCGATAATATTAAGTTTATTATCCATAAACTCGGTATAAAGTGGAGTCGAGTAGATAGAGCGTTGATAAATTTGTTCTACTTCAGTGTTGTCACTTACTGTGTTTTTGGCTTCGATTGTTCCCCTACGATCGATAACTTTACCCTCAAACATCATGGCTTCAGCCAATGTAGTTTTACCAGATTTAGAGCTACCCAATAGGACAACGTTTCTAATGTTGCCGGTTTGGTATGTTTTCATCTTTGGTTAGTTTTAATATTTATAATAAATTTACACTTTTTCAGATTAGTAGCCTACAAAATTAAATACAATAACTTAAAAAAGCAATACTTTTGCAACCATGTTATCGCCCTTTTATTCAGATTTTATAGAAGCGGGCTGCGATGAAGCTGGACGCGGCCCACTGGCAGGACCCGTTTTTGCCGCTGCAGTTATTCTCCCGCGCGACTTTCACCACCCTCTGCTCAACGACTCGAAGCAGATCTCGGAAAAGGTGAGGGAAGAGCTTCGCCCAATAATAGAAAGGGAGGCTCTGGCTTGGGCGGTAACCGCGGTGGACCCTGAGGAGATAGACAAGATCAATATCCTGAAAGCCTCCATTCTGGGGATGCAGCGCTCTCTGGACAAGCTCACCATCCGACCCGAGTTTATAATAGTTGACGGCAATAAATTCTCCCCATATATAGACAAAAGCGGAGGCCCTTCGACCTCCGACTGGAAAATAGTACCTCACAAGTGCATAGTGAAAGGGGATGCAAAATACGCATCCATTGCGGCAGCATCGGTCCTAGCCAAAACCTACAGGGACGATTTCATGAGGGAGGCGGCAAAACAATACCCGCAATATGGATGGGAGAGGAATTTCGGCTACCCTACAAAAGAACACAGAGAGGCCATCATCCGATATGGAGAGACCTCTCTGCACCGTAAAAGCTTCCACTGCCGTAAAGACGAGCAGCTGCTCAAGCTCGATTTTTGAGCTATTTGAGTTCAAATTTGGCGTGAACTGTCACCTCAATCTTGATTTTCTCAAACTCTATCTCGGGAACTCTGACCACATCTGAGTCTGCCAGATTTCCTTTAACCATCATCATCTCAGGCATGCCGTATGTGCGGTAGTTGTGGTCATTCTCAGTAATATGGATCGCTTTGCCGATGTTGTGGTTTATCGCCTCTGCCAGAAGTGTTGCCCTGGCTTTTGCATTCTTGATGGCCATAACTCTCACATCATCTTTATACTTCTCAAGCTGAGAACACTCCACCTTGTCGATGGAAATCTCTGATATTCCGATCTGCCCGAGGGTAAGAATCACCTCACCTGCCTTCTGTGCGGAATGAACCAGAAGCTGATACTGCTTCATAAGCTTAGGGTCACTCTTCAGGAGGAAGTAATGCTTGAAATTGCTTGCCATATCCTTGACCACCAAATCCTTCTTCACATCTATACCCATCCCCTGGATCCTGGTCATCATCTTACCCTCCAACGCAGGGAGCGACGAGTTCTTGTATTCTTTCTCATTGATGGTTATAGTCATGTATATCATATCGGGAGCCACCTCTTTATGCGCCCTTCCAGATACCTCTATATAGTGTTTTGTCACAAAATCTTGTGCTTTTGCTTGTGTCGATGCCGCCCCTAAAACCAGGAGAGAGCATACTGTAATTAACATTAACCTTTTCATATTTTTACATTTTATGTGTCACTTTTCAGAGGGCAAATAAAGTGCCAAAATTTTTTCCCGCTTTCAATGCTCTTTCTTATCTTTGTTCTTGGAAAAGTTTTTTTAATATGGAATACGTTTATTTAGGCGTCCTTATTTTTATTATTTGCCTATCAGTTTTCGATCTTATCATCGGCGTAAGCAATGACGCCGTCAATTTCCTCAATTCTGCAGTAGGTGCCAAAAGTGCACCCTTCAAAGTGATTTTATTCCTGGCCGCCATCGGTGTATTTGTCGGTGCCGCTATCAGCAACGGCATGATGGATGTTGCCCGCCACGGTATATTCCAGCCACAATACTTTACATTTGCAGAGATCATGTGCATCCTTTTGGCAGTGATGGTGACAGATGTTATCCTGCTGGACACATTCAACTCACTTGGTATGCCCACCTCGACTACCGTTTCGCTGGTATTCGAGCTTCTTGGTGGTACTGTCGCCCTGGCAATGATCAAAAGTATTGCTTCTGAGGGACAGCTCACCTTTGCACAAATGATCAATACCGACAAAGTTCTGACTGTCGTTTTGGGTATCTTCCTCTCAATTGCGATAGCATTCTTCTTCGGTATGCTGGTCCAATGGATCACACGTGTAGTCTTCACCTTTAATTACAAGAGAAATTTGAAGTGGTTCGCCGGCGTTTTCGGCGGTATCGCAGTAACATCTATAGTCTATTTTATGCTTTTCAAAGGTCTTAAAGACAGCTCTTTCATGACCCCTGAGAACAAAAAATGGATTACTGAGAACACAGGAACATTACTTACTTACATTTTCCTCGGCTCTGCAGTCCTTATGCAAATTCTTCACTGGTGCAAGGTGAACATATTCAAGATTGTAGTTTTGCTCGGCACATTCTCTCTTGCCATGGCTTTTGCAGGGAATGACCTTGTAAACTTCATCGGTATCCCACTTACCGGTCTTGCATCTTATCAGGATTATATGGCGAACGGCCAGGCACTCGGCGTGGACGGCTTTACCCTTGACAGCCTCAACGGTCCTGCCAACACCCCTGTAGCATTCCTCCTATTGGCAGGTGCCATTATGGTATTTGCCCTTGTAACATCGAAGAAGGCCCACAATGTGATCAAGACATCTGTAAACCTCTCAAAACAGGATGATGGTGATGAGATGTTCGGCACATCAAAGGTGGCAAGACAATTGGTATTGACATTCAACTCTATTGGCAACTGGTTCACCAAGATCACCCCTGCCCCTGTGGCAAAATGGATCGATACCCGATTCAATAAAGATGAGATCATTATGGAACAAGGGGCTGCATTTGACCAGTTGAGGGCAGCTATCAACCTTGTAATGGCAGCACTCCTTATCGCCCTCGGAACATCATTGAAACTACCTCTATCTACCACATTCGTAACATTTATGGTGGCAATGGGTACCTCTCTTGCAGACCGCGCATGGAACAGAGAATCTGCGGTATTCAGGGTAACCGGTGTGGTATCTGTTATCGGCGGATGGTTCATCACAGCCGGTGCAGCTTTCATCATCAGCTTTGTGGTGGCACTCATCATGCACTATGGTGGCATCATCGCAATGATAGCCCTTAGCGCCCTTGCTATCTTCATCATCATAAACAGTAACGTCAAATACGGCAAAAAAGTCAAAGAGGAGAAGAAAGATGACAAGATCTTCTCTGAAATACTCACCACTTCCGACAAAGAGAGGGCATGGTCTCTACTTAAAGGCCATGTTGAGGGAAATATCCTTACCGAGCTTGCATTCGTTGAGGAGACATACACAGACTTTATTGAGAGCTTTATCATAGAGGACAGACGCAATCTTAGCAAACTGTACCGTACTATCCGCAATGAGAAAGAGTTCTTCAAAACCAAACGCCGCAAAGAGGTTACCGGCTTGAAGAAGATTGATAAAGTGGTGGCTGTTCAGGCAGGAACATGGCTACATATTGCCACCAACAACACCTCACAGCTTATCTACAGTATCCGTCGCGTGATCGAGCCTTGTAAAGATCATATTGACAACAACTTCAATCCTCTACCACAAGAGTGCATCGATGAGATCAGACCATTGGGTGCAAAACTTGTAACATTGATTGAGAAGGAGAAGACTCTGGTACAGTCATCCGTAGACATCTCACTCCACCTGAAAGATATATCTGCTTATAAGAAGGAGGTATCTGCAGCGATGGAGAGACATCTTAACAGGATGAGGGATGAGCAGGATTCAACCAACTTGAACATCTACATCCTATACCAAAGCATTCTACAAGAGACCTGGCAAATGGCCGATACGCTCAAGCACTTGGCGAGAGCTGTTGACAAACTTAAATCATTGTAAAAATACAAAACGCTGCTGCAGACAACTTCTCAGCAGCGTTTTTCATTGGGATCAATAATTTCGTCCCATATATCGGATTTTCGTCCCAATTTGTTTTTTTCGTCAACTTTTTAATTTTTTTTATTATTGTTTTGTGGGTTAATTTTTAAACATTTGTTATGAAAGAAAAAACTAACCCAATCAAGGCCCATAGGTATGT
>JAFYXO010000025.1 GCA_017546125.1 Bacteroidales bacterium | reverse complement strand
ACCAATACGATTGAGTGCTCTTGCAAGTTGTGGCCTTCACCTGGGATGTATGCGTTGACCTCTTTTTGGTTAGTAAGCCTTACACGAGCTACTTTACGCATAGCTGAGTTAGGTTTCTTAGGGGTTGTGGTGTAAACACGTACACAAACACCTCTTCTTTGAGGACAAGCATCCAACGCGCGAGATTTGCTTTTCTCTACGATAACCTCGCGTCCTTTGCGAACTAATTGTTGAATTGTTGGCATAAATAGTTGTAAATCTTAACTTTATACAATCCCGTCAAAATAAACGGGCTGCAAAGATAGTCATTTTTGGGGATTTACCAACAAGAAATCAACAATTTATCTAATTTTAAGAGTTGATTTATAGAAGATAGGGGTGCCCGATTCTGAGACACCTTCCAATACGATTTCAAAATCTCCGGAGTATAGAGGTGCGATACATCTCACATCCCTCTTCTCACCACTTCCCATATTTACAATAGGGTGCCAGTATATGGTCTCCCTGTAATCCGGATAGGAGCCTCCCTCCTGTATGGTTTCACCGGTAAACGCCAATGGATACAACAGACCTTTATAGGATATCATCTTCACATTGTCATCAAATTCAAAGCCCGACATATCCCCTTTATAGGTGATGAAGTTTGCCACACCCTCATAGAAGTTGTTACCCACCGAGTAGAGGCCTGTATAGATCTCTATCCTGTGAACCAACAGCGGATCATACTCCAATATCCTGGCCTGATTTGTAAGTGGAACACCATCCAACAATACAAGAGAGTATCCGTTGGCAAAATATGTGTTGTCTTCTGTCTTGATCAAAATTGAGAGTTGTTTCTCCCTCTTGACTGTCCTCACTCTGATCTCCCCCACAAATTCAGCCAGCACCTCTTCCATTTTGGGGAAACGGGTATAATCATCGAGGATATACACCACTTTATTCGCATCCAAAAGGAGATTTGGTCTCACAGGGAGTCTTTCATATAAGGTATCTGCGTCAAATCTTCTCCCCACCTGCATAGAAAAACCTCTGCGGGCAAGTTCATCCTCCATCTCAGGATAGATAGAAAGCTGAGGAATTCCCCCTTTCACCTCTTTAATGAAGGGATCCTGAATAGAGACACCTTCAGCACCTTCACACACCATATCCCTATCGCCGTAGATATTTGGAGTCACCACATACGCATTTCCGTTCTCGTCAATGCCGGAGGTGTAATAATCCACTTGTGTCCCCGGGAATGAAACATGGAGAACCTCACCCTTCTGTCCGCTCACTTTAAGTTTCACCACCTCACCTTCGTAGTCAGGAAGGTATGTTCCTGTTACTTTTCCGACAGGGGTATATGGGATTTTCTCTGCAAAATTCACTATCCCCTGATCCAGTTTGCTCACGAAAGGATCCTTGCGGTAAACAGAGATATTCAATGTGGCATCCTCATGCAAATCATTGCGAAGAGCAAGGTGAAACTCCTCCCCTTTTGCCACCTCAACTGAGGGCAATTCTACCACTACTCCACTTTTCGGAGTGGCAGAAGCCGATTCTGCCTCAGCAGGAACTGCACGAAGGAGCCCCTCTTTGGTCAGTTCAACGCCACCCTCAACCCTCTCCGGGGTAAGGACATTATATACGGTGAGTATCTTCTCCTGAGGGACAAAACCCTCCTCATTTATGTTCTGTGCAGTATAGCCCAACAATTTGTAATTGCCTGTAGGCAATGTTGGGGGCAATTCAATGGCTCCGGCCCCTCTACCCTCCACCAGCGCCACTTTGGCGGTAAGGACCACCTGATTCTGATCCTGCAGTTCCAAATAAGCGGTACTGCTGAATTGGGACAACTCCATCCCCTGACCCGCTTCAAAACAATAGAGCGAGCACCAGATACGATCACCTGCTATGTAGGACTGTTTGTCTGTAGCAATGTATAATCTCTCCACCACCCTCTCATCCTGAGCACAAACTGCTCCGGAGAGGAGAGATGCCATCAGCATCAAAACGGAATACAACATTAACTTTTTCATAGCAAACTATTCATGATCATTAGGCCAAAAATCCGGCTTGTTCTTATTTCCGTAAACTCGACAATCGACACATTTTCTCGGTGCCCACATCACTTCACCACTCAATGGATCGGCAAAAACGACATCCCAACCCGATCTGTACATATTGCTCCATAGCTCCACACCCTTAGCCTCCTGGGTACAGACATCATCACTCAAATAAATCCTGTGATCTGTCCTGGAGATATAGATCCTCATTTTGGAGACAGAGCAGCACGATATATATCCCAAAACCATCTCGTCACTGTCATCTGTACAATAGATATTTCCCCTCATCTCATTTGGCTGAGGTGCGAAGATACCCGAAGAGCCGTCGTTGTTTTTCAAAAGGGTCTCCCAATATTTGTAGGCCTCCCTGGAAAGGGCCTTCTGGTACACCTCTATCGCATAAAGATATGAGAGCCTCTTGTCAGACCTTCCGATGGTCTTGACAGGGTGATATTTTACCACATTTTCTGTCAGGCTTTCGGTGCTGAATATGTTTATATCTGATGAGATATTTGAATTCCAGCAAGTATAATATGGTGAGAAACCCTCCTCATAATTGTAGACCTGATTGCTGTCCGGGAGGTAATAGATCTCCTGCTTGAAGTATGTATTGAACTCCCAGTCCTCTCTGTAGTCCCATTTGTAATACTTCAAAGAGTCATTCAGACCGGTAGTGTGTACATGTATATCAAGATGTGTAAGATCCTCTGCGATGGAATATGTCACAGAGTCTATAGGTGATGTAGGGATAAACTCAAGCCAGTCGGTCATATAATTCTTCCCTTCAGCGGCAAAAACAAGTCTGCATTTCTGGGTCTCATCCAGCTTCTCTGTGTCGAGGATATATGACAGTTTCCTGTTATTGAGAAATCTGTTGTCACTGCTCTCCACCATCTCAAGCAGACCAAACTTGGCCCCTGATTCACTCTCCACATAGATATCGGTCAACTCCACAGCCGACACCTCCTGTGAGGTCTCAGTAAGAGATATTGATTTTGTGGGTACAAATGTGGACGAGATGCCGGCGTTGATATCACCCTCCATTACCAATAGGCCCACCTCTTCTTCCACACCTTCGGGTGTAAACGGATAGACACAAGAGACTACGCCCAAGCATCCGATCATAATAAATATATATTTCAACACCTTTTTCATCAGAACTTCACATTAATGTTAACATATGGTATTGGGGCTCCAAAAATGGTAAGCATATAACCCTGGACACTCTTTCCCGAATTTGTATCGTAGTAAACAGAGTATGCATTCTTCCTTCCTGTCACGTTATAGACACCAAATGTCACAGAGAAGTGGGACAGCTGCTTGAGATAGTGACTTGGCTCTATGTTCACAGCCACGTCCATCCTGAAATAGTCAGGAACCCTGTATGCATTTCTGTCTGAGAAGTAGAGTCTGTAGCCACCACCGTAGAGATATTTACCCACTGGGACAGTCACAGGGCGTCCTGTAGAGTAATCCACATTCAGCGACAGACTATATCTGTGTGTAAATTTGTAATTACCCACAAACTTCACATCGTGCGGCTTGTCGTAAGCGGCAGGATACCAGTCACCACCATTGACAGAGAAGACTCCCCTGTCCGCTTTCTCCTGAAGAAGTGTTCTGGAGTAGGTATATGAGATCCATCCGTTGAGTTTGCCGAGAGGCTTTTTGATCATAACCTCTGCACCATAAGCCTGACCACGGGTCTCTATCACATCCTGAGCCAGATTGCTATTCATAATCAGAACCGAACCGCTCTTATAGTCGAGATAGTTGTCCATCTTCTTGTAGTAACCCTCCACCGAGAACTCCACTTTATCATTAAAGTGCATAGAGTATAGGGCTACAGCAGCCTGCCATCCTGTTTGTGGCTTGATATCCACATCGCTTAGCTTCCAGATGTCGGTAGGTGACATAGTGGTGGTATTTGAGAGCATGTGGATATACTGTCTCATACTGTTGAAACCGGCTTTGATGGTCACCCTGTCAGATGCAAGCCATTTTCCGGACACCCTAAACTCAGGGCCGCCATAGTATTTGAACGGATTCAAATTTGCAAACAATGAGTATCTGACACCCAAATCTGCCGACACTTTATCTGAAATATTCCAGGTATCAGAAACATACACAGCAGACTCCACTGCCTCCTCTGTATCCAGGATATTCTCCTTCACCAGAGACGGATTGGCACCGGGGATGTTGTATGGCAACATCATACCTGGTTTCAAATGGTAATAGATGGAGTTCAGACCATAATTCAGGGTGTGTTTGTCATTTAGGACAGACTTGAATTTGAGTTTGGCAAAACCCTGCTGAATATTGAACTTCAAGTTATATGCCTCCACGTCCTTATGGGTATCCATCACATCGTATCCATACTGGTCATATCCCACTGTAAATATCATACTGTGCTGGTCAGAGAAGTTGCTTCTCCATTTGAGAGACCCATTGATATTGTGGTACATATAGGTGGTATCAATGCTGAAGCTGAACTTGTCCCTTGAGTAATACCCGTATGCATAGATACTGTTCTTCTCATTGAATTTATGGC
This sequence comes from Bacteroidales bacterium, assembly GCA_017546125.1. GTDB lineage: Bacteria > Bacteroidota > Bacteroidia > Bacteroidales > UBA932 > CAAGNP01. The sequence goes on along the minus strand of JAFYXO010000025.1, from coordinate 34,401 downwards.
TGATAGAGGCATTCACATCGTAGAAATTGGCTGTACCCTGATTGTAGCCGCTACTCTCGGGCAACAGACCCAACATCCAGTCAGAGTATGTGGTTCTGGCACCTACGATAAATTTGGTCTTGCCGCTCTTGGTGAATGGACCCTCGATATGACCCTTGGTGGTAAGGAGACCGATACCCAAAGAGCCGGTCACATTCTTGTCATTACCCTCTCTTCCTCTGATCTCAAGGACAGAAGACAGTCGGCCGCCATACTCTGCAGGTATAGAGCTTTTATATAGCTCCACATCGGTAACCACATCGGGGTTAAATGCTGAGAAGAGACCGAAAAGGTGGGTAGGGTTATAGATGGTACCCTCATTGAAAAGGATAAGGTTCTGGTCTGTAGCACCTCCACGGACATTGAATCCACCGGAAGCCTCACCCACAGATTTGACACCAGGAAGTGTAACCAACACCTTAAGGACATCCGCTTCACCCATTACGGTAGGCACCTGTTTGATACGGCCGATCCTCACAAGCTCCACACCCATTTTGTTGGTCCTTCTGGTATTTGAACTCTCGGCAGAGACTGTCGCCTCATTTAGGGAGAACACCTTCTCCTTCATAATAATGTCAAGACTTCCTGTCTCATAGAGTCTGATATCCAGCTCCACGTCATTCAAAGAGAATCCGCTCGCCTTTATCTTGTTTGCACCTGCAGGCAACAATATCTTATAAAAACCGAATTCATCGGTCTGAGCATACGACTTGTGCTCTTCACTGTACACAGAGACACCCACAAGAGGTTCACCGTTCCTCACATTCTGAACGACACCGCTCAAATAGAGTTTGCCACCTTTGCAATTGTCCTCACGACCTATCTCGTACACTTTGTTGGCAAAATTCGCTATCCTCACATCTTCACTCAGAGCATCAAGATACTCATCGGAACCGCTTGAAGCGGCGACACTCTCCTGAAAATACTGCAAAGGCAATTTGGTGGAGATACCTACCCCCTTCAAGATGAACATATTTCCATCCTGCATGGTGACAGAATAGCCCTCACCTTTAAGCACATTCACAGCCTCATCCACAAAGAGCGACGGGTTATCCACCTGTATGGTAAGCTTGGTGTTCCCTGTGGTATCGGGAACAAAGAAAATCCTCCCGTCAAAAAGGGCATCCATCCTCTTCACCACCGAATCAAGAGGTGATTTGTAGAGGGATATCTTCTGCCCGAAAGCGGGGAGAGACAACGCTATCAGTATTATTGACAATATTCTTCTCATCTTGTCGCCTCCATCATACGTTTATACAATCTGTCCTTCTCATTTCTCTCAGCACGGCCAGCATCTCTGAAGATGGCATTTATCTCCTTTTTCCTCTCAGGACACCACTTCACAAATGTACCCTTTCCTGTCACCTTCACCCACTTGTCACCTTTGACAATATAGTGGTCAATCATAGCATCAAAAACCTTCTCGATTTTTGAATCCTGCCCGGATGCCACAAGATTCTCCTTGTACTCCTTCCTGATCCTCTTCAAAAGCCTCTCCTCTCCTTCTGTCAGCACCTCATAGAAGCCCGAATCGACCCCGAACTTCTTACCATCCCTCACATTGACAAAGTTCCTCTCACCTAAAGAGAAATAGTCCACAAGATTCTTCTCTAACAAGACAGGGAGGTGCCCCTCTGACAATCTAACAGAGAGTTCATCGGTAAAAGAGTTGAGATTTAGCAACACACCGGTATAGAGTTTCTGGTTATAATAAACTTTACCCTCCACATACTCCTCCTGGTATGCAAAATATGTCCCTTTGTATTTGAAGCTGTAGTGCTTCTCTATCTTCCCCCTATAGAGCAATGAGTTGCCCTCCACACTCTTCATATAGGAGTTCAAATCGGACTCCTGCCCCTTCATATCCACAAATGGCAGGCATAGCAGGGGTAAGACAATAATATAGAAATAAATAAGTATTCTCATAAGGGGGGCAAAAATATCTAAAAACCCGACAAATTCAAATACACTGTAGGAATAAGGAGCAAAAAACCAACAACTATCAGTAAAAGGATAAACTTCCACACCCATTTGACCCATTTGGTGTAGGGGATTTTTGCCATTCCAAGTGCAGCTATCAGAACACCGGATGTCGGGGTAATCATATTGGTAAAGCCGTCACCAAACTGGAACGCCATCACCATAGCCTGGCGCGACAAATCTATCAGATCCGAGAATGGTGCCATGATGGGGATAGTGATTGCCGCCTTGGCGGTAGCGGACGGGATAAGGAAATTTATCATCGTCTGAATACCGTACATCAGGGACAATGAGGCCATCTGCCCCGATTCACCCAAGCCTGACTCCATCGAATGGAGGATAGAATCTATAATACGCCCATCTTCCAGAATTATAATGATACCGGCAGCAAAGCCCACCACCAGCGCTGCAGACATTATATCCTTCGCACCATTGAGGAACTCCTTCACTATATTATTGGGCGACAGCCCTATAGCGATACCGCATAGGATTCCGAAAGCGAGGAACAATGCAGATATTTCACCTATATACCAGCCGAAAGCGAGCACTCCGATTATCAGATAGACAATGGTAAAGCCCAAGAGGGTAAGGATGAAGAAATGGTAAGACCTCCTTAAGGCAATGAGCGACACCACTGCAAAAAGGGCAGCAGCTGCAGGCAACAGCCACACCGCTGCAAACTCACTCTCACCCACCTTGATGCTGCAATCGCCGGAGTAAGCAATGGTGAATGCCACCACTGCGGCCATGGCCAATACAAACGCAACGACAGACGAGCGGTTGCGCTCGTACTCCACCCGGGCACCCTCCTCACTCACCTTGTCCCTCCAGTATTTGTCACTATCATATACCAATGATCTGGTGGGATCCTTTTTGATGCGAGCTGCATATATCAGCACCACTGCGATAAGTATTGCGGTAAGCAATGCCCAGCAGAAGAGCCTGTAACCCATACCGGAGAACATCGGAAGATCTGCCATATTCTGCGCCACACCCACAGTGAAAGGGTTCAGGAATGCACCGGCAAAACCCACGTGGGCCGCCACATAGACCATGCACACCCCGACAATGGAGTCATACCCCATCGAGATGGCAAGGGGAACGAGCACCACTACGAAAGCGAGGGTTTCCTCGCTCATTCCGAACACTCCGCCAAACAGGGAGAAAAGGATGATTATAAGTGAGATAACAATATTATTGACCCCAATTTTCTTGAGCAATGGGGACCTTTCAAGCTTTTTGGTCGCCCCCAGGAAGGAGATAATCCCCATATCTATCGATTTGGATGCATTCACAATCCAGAAGGCACCTCCGATAACGAGGATAAACACAATAATGCCCGCCTGCTTTGCAAACCCCGAATAGAGGGCTTCAAATATTTGCCAGGTCTGGGGGACAGACTCCACCTCGGTATATACCAGTTCATCGCCCACCTTGGCATACTCTCCCCCTGGAACAAACCATGTCGCTATGGCACAGATGGCCATGATGGCGAAAATTATCACATATGTATTTGGAAATTCTCTCTTCTTCATCTCAATTCAATACTATCTTTATAATAAACAGCTTTACCAGACTCGGTCACACCCTCTATCACCACATCAAAGAGGCCTGGAGTTTTAGGGAGGATGCAGTCAAATTCAAACGCATCTCCTCCACCGATTGTCACAAGCGGGTGCCAGTATAGTGTGTGTCGGTAATCAGGAATTGCACTCTGTCCCGACAGGTAATCTCCCGAAATATACTCAGGGTACAATGCACCTTTGAATGAGAGCATCATAGCAGTGCTGTCCATCGGGAAAGATGGGATGTCACCCCTGTACGTATCGAAACAGATCACCCCTTCATAAGTGATATCGGAGATTCTGTACGAGTGTGCATATATCCTGATACGCTTCACGAGCATAGGATCGTAATTGAGGATATCCTCATGGTTGAAAATAGGCATACCATCCAAAAGGACCAAAGTGGCGAATCTTGAGAACATCTCATTGCCCAACGCATCCTTAAATAGAACACTGAAATTCTTCTTGCCATCGAGTGTCCTGATCCTGACATTGGAAACATACTCGGTAATCACCTCATGCATGGTATGGAATCTGGTGTAATCGTCCAGCAGATAAGATTTGTCGGGCTCCTCAAGGAACGGATCACCCCTCTGAGGAATGGGAATGGTGAGTGTATCTGCACCAAACCTTCTGTTCACCTGCATAGAGACACCTCTGGAGACCAAATCGCCATTCAACTCCTCGCTCAGGTATAGTGTAGGGTATGAGAAATCAAACTTTCCAATAAAGGGTGAGATCGCCTCCGTCTTGTGGGATCTCTCTTCATATCCTGGCATAATCTGAAGCATGGCGTGCTTCTCCCCGTATATGCTCCCGGCATAAAAACTTACAAGACCGCCACTCTCCACACCAGAGATATACACATTGCTCCCGGCTCCAGGGAAAGAGAGGATCATATTCTTACCCTCAGCATCAGACTTGAACTGCACTGTTTCCCCTTCAAAATCGGGGATGAAGCAGGAAGTGAGAGTGCCCGGACTGGAACTCTTTGCCTGAGCCACGAAGTCGCCGAATGTAGCGACAGGGAGCTGCTGAAGGGCATCTTTCCTATAAACAGAGACATTGAGGGACAAACTCTCTTCAGTATGAGACACAATTTTTACTGGGAGACTTTCTGTGCCATGGCTCTGTGGGATCTCCACCGAGATCAGGTCTGTCTGTGGAGGTGTATTGTCGCCGGAGGCAGCCAACGCCCCTTCAACCACCTCAACATTCCCCTCCACCTTGGCATTTGTCAGGGTATTATAGATCGAGATATCTCTCGAATATGGGATGAAACCCTCTTCATTGCGATTCTGCTTGGTATAAACCACCAGTTTGTAATTGCCCGTAGGGATATCCGGTGAAAGTCTCAACACTACGCCACCCCTTCCTTCTACCAATGCCACTTTCTCCTGAAGAACCACCCCCTGGGAAGAGACCAATTCGAGATACGCCACCGAACTCAACCCTGATAGGGAGAGGTTACCACCCTCAAGCTGGAAACAGTACACTGCACACCCTATACCCTCTCCAGAGACATAACTCCCCTTGTCGGTGGATATATATACCCTCTCGTGCACATTGCGGCTCTGCCCAAAAGTCACTATGGGGAGAAGCGTGAGGATAAACAGCAATATATTTTTCACTTTTCTCATAGTCGTCTATTTATTGTTTGTTGGCCAGAAAATCGGCTTGGCCTTGCTACCATACAATCTGCAGTCCACACACCCCTTTTTGGCCCACAAATATGGTGGAGTCCCCTCCAATACTGTAACCACATCGTAGCCATCCATATATGCATTCTGCCACTGGCCCATATCCAGGCTCCTGGGATTGCAGACAAAGGGATCCTTGTATATGCCAAACTCCTCACCTGTAATGAATTTCCTCATAGTCGAGACGGTACAGCAGGAAACCGACCCGATAACATATTCATCTTTGTTCTCCTCACAGACAATATTCCCTTGTGGTTTGCTCGGCTGTGGTGCGAAGATCTCTCCTGAAAGATTCTCATTCTTTCTGATCACATCCCAGAACCTGAAACTCTCCTGGGAGATGTAGTATTGCTTCACAGTTATGCAATAGAGCCTCTGCACCCTTCTGTCTGTGCAGGATATGTTACTGAGGGTAACAAGAGGTGCAAAATTTGCCCCGACATCCTCTGTCGAATATAGCAGAACATCTTCAGAGACATTATTGCCCCAACAGTAGTACCTGTTCTCATTCATAAAATCGATCTCCCTGATACTGTTGGAGTAATAGTCATATTCGTGAGTGGCCATATGTGATGAGGTAAACTCCCAGTCCTCCACATAGTCCCATCTGTAGTACCCTTCAGGCTGCGTATCATCATGCGATGTAACCTTGATGGATACCGATGTGCTGTCGGGAGATACCTGATACGATATGGAATCTATAGGGGGTGTTATAAGGACAGGCATAAAATCGGTGGAATATGTTCTGGCATACGATATCGACTGTACATCCTTTGATATCTTTGCCACAAACCTGTATTTCACATCTTTCTTCAAATTCCTCGTGTCCACCTCATAATATCCGATTTTGAACAAATCTCTGCCATAATGCTTCTCACCATTTTCACCCTCCACATAGAGTTCATGGACAACAAACCATGAGGATATGGTATCTGATACACTATTGGTCAAAGCCACCTTGAATGTGGAGATCTCTCCACAAAGGATATCACCCTCTATCACCACAGTCCCGCTTGAACCATCCTTCAACTCCACTTCGTATGGATAGACACACGACACCGCCATAAGTGTCATGATGGATATGAATATGTATATGATCTTTCTCATTAGAATTTCATGTTAATGTTGATATATGGTATCTGGCAGCCGTATATTGTCAGCTTCTTGCCTATAATCTGATCCCCCTCTGTCTGGAAGAAGACCGAATAAGCGTTCTTTCTCCCTGTCACATTGTAAACACCCAATGTGATGGAGAAGTGTGTCAACTTCTTCAGATAGTGGCTCGGCTCAATGTTTATAGCGGCATCCATCCTGAAATAATCGGGGATTCTGTATGTGTTCCTGTCCGAATACTCAAGTCTCATAGCACCACCATAATAGTAGGTAGAGACAGGTACCGTGATAGGTCTTCCGGTAGAGTAGTCGAGATTGAGCGAAAGGCTGAACCTGTGGGTAAATTTATAGTTACCTACCAGCTTGATATCGTGAGGTTTGTCATAAATGGCCGGATACCACTCACCCCTGTTGATACTCTGATTACCCCTGTCTTCCATCTCCTTCAGATGTGTGCGAGAGTATGTGTAGCTTACCCAACCATTCAGTTTGCCCAGAGGCTTCTTCATCATAAACTCCAGACCCCAGGCTTTACCAAATACAGGGACCACATCGTCAGAGATATTCGGATTCATGGTCAGTACAGCTCCATCTGCATAATCAAGATAGTTCTTCATCCTCTTGTAATAGGCTTCAAAAGAGGCCTCCACTTGATTTTCGAAGAGATTTGCATATAGTGCAGCAGCAGCTTGCCATCCCGACTGAGGTTTGATATTCTCATCACTCAGTTTCCATGTGTCGGTAGGTGATGCGGTCGATGTATTCGAGAGCATGTGGATATACTGCCTCATACTGTTGAAACCACCTTTGACGGTGAAAATATCGTTGATGAGGTATTTTCCCGACACCCTGAATTCAGGTCCGCCATAATACTTGAACGGCTTCAGAGCGAAGAAAGATGAATATCTGATACCCAAGTCTGTAGAGAACCTGTCTGTAATATCCCAAGTGTCCGACACATACAAAGCTGTCTCGATACCCTGATCAATATCCAGATAATGTGGGGTCACGTATGATGAATCGGGTGCTGTTGGTTCGATACATCCGGGGTTCACATTGTAGAATATTGTATTCAATCCGTAGCTCAACTTATGGTCAGAAGAGAGATTGGTCTGGAAGTGGACTTTGGCGAAGCCCTGGTCTATACCGAATCTCATTACCGATCCGAAAGGATTACCCTCCGTTTCCATAATGCCGGGGAGGGTGTAGGAATCATAACCGTAACGGTCATATCCGACCGATGCCACCATCTGGTGCTCATCACTGAAGATAGATCTCCATTTGAGTGAAGCGTTGAGATTGTTGTATTTGTGCCTTTGGGCATCCACACCGAACTCAAAACCATCCTGTGAATAGTAGGCCGAAGCTGTCAATGTGTTCTTCCTCCCTATTTTCTGGGTTACAGAGCCGTTGATATCGTAGAAATTGGCCTTACCGTTTGCATAGTTGCTTTCCTCAGGAAGGAGATTGAGTATCCAGTTCGAGTATGTGGTTCTGCCACCCAGGATAAATGTGGTGGATGGGGATATTGGACCCTCCACATGGGCGTGAGTAGTGAGGAGACCGATACCTGCCGATCCGGTAAACTCCTTGCTGTTTCCTTCACGACCACGAATCTCCAGGACAGAAGATATTCTGCCGCCATATTGTGCAGGGATGGAGCTTTTGTAGAGCTCCAGATCGCTCACCACGTCTGGATTGAATGCGGAGAAGAGGCCAAACAGGTGCGACGGGTTATAGATCGTACCCTCATTGAAGAGGATAAGGTTCTGGTCCACTGCGCCACCCCTGACATTAAAGCCGTTGGAGGCCTCCCCTACAGATTTGACACCTGGCAAAGTGAGGACTATCTTCAGGACGTCGGCTTCACCGAAGACTGTAGGGACCTGTTTGACCCTCGATATTCTGATGAGTTCCACACCCATCTTATTGCTCTTCCTGTTGTCTACAGTCTCTGCAGAGACCATTGCACCTTTTAGGGAGAGAACCTTCTCGGACATCATCACATCCAGCTCTCCAGACTCATAAATCTCCACATTGAGTGCCACATCCTCAAGCGAGAAGCCACTCAGCTTCACTTTATGCTCTCCAGGAGGGAGGAGGATTTTGTAGAATCCGTATTCATCGGTAGATGCATACGATTTGTTCTCTTCGTTATAGACAGAGACACCCATAATAGGCTCACCTGTCTTCACATCTTTCACCACTCCACTCAGATAGATAGGATCTTTTGAGACTCTGTCCTTGCGTCCTATCTCATAAACTTTGTTCTGGAAAGTAGCCACCTGATTCCCCTGACTGAGTGCATCCATAATGGCCTCCCCGCTCTGCTCTTCCGGTCTCCCCTTCCCTCCAAAATAGGAGAAAGGTAGGGATGTGGCGATACCGGCACCTTTGAGGATAAAGATATCCTCTCCATATTTGGATATGGAGTATCCGGCCTTGTAGATCTCCGACTGTACCACCTTCAGAAAATCTGTCTCAGAGCACTCAAATGTGAAACGCGGACGCTTAGCAGTATCCTCCACGAAGTATATATCTCCATAACCTCTACGCTCCATCATCCTTACCACAGAGTCCATGGATGCCCTATAGAGGTTTATCCTGTCGCTCTGTCCGAAAAGGGCGCAGGAAGAGACGATCGCCAATATTGTCAGAACCCACCTTCTCATCTGCCACCTCCTTCACTGTAAATTTTATTCAGAATCACTACCAGATCACCCTCCAGGGTACCAAGCTCCTTGTATCTCATCTTCTTGTGCTCAGGATAGAACTTGAATATCTGGTACTTGTTCTTTATCTGCCTGTATTCACCCCCCTTGAAGAAGTGATACGATATTCTGGACAGAAACTCCTTGTTCACATCCCTCGCCTCGAAATGCTTGATGATCCTCTTGTAAAGGACAGCCTCGTCATTTTCGAAAAGCACCTGATAATAGCCATCTTCCAGCTCCTCCACACCCCTGAGATAGACAAATTTTTTACCGTCAAATTCACAATACTCGAAAAAATCGTCATTCAGGGCTATCTGCTGCATCCCTTTTCCATTGTCCACACACATCTCCCCTTTGTGGGCATTGTAGTTGAGGTAGACCCCTTCATAAAGCTTGTGATTGTATTTGAGAACACCCTCCTTATATTCCGTACCGTAGGCGTAATAAGTACCATCGTATCTTATGTAGGGATATGATGAAGCCACCTTACCTCTAAAAATGAGGGCATTGGATGGAAAATCCTGTGCCGTAAGTGTAGTCAGGGCAAAGATGGAAACAATTGTAGATAAAACCCTTTTAAACATCTGCGTAAAATTATTAGGCACAAAAGTAAAAATATTAAGCGAATTTTTTTATTATCTTTGTGTGAATTACGAACTTAAAAACAGATTGCTATGAATATATCACCCAAGGCTCAATCGTACATGGATCTTGAAGACAAATACGGAGCACACAACTACCATCCGCTACCCGTAGTCCTGTCCAAAGGAAAGGGCATATATGTATGGGATGTGGACGGCAAAAGGTACTTCGACTTCCTCTCTGCATATTCTGCTGTAAACCAGGGACACTGCCATCCTAAAATTGTGCAGGCCCTATGCGATCAGGCACACGATCTTTGTCTTACATCAAGGGCTTTCTACAACGACTGTCTGGGCCCATACGAGAAGTTTGCCACTGAATTTTTCGGATACGACAAGCTCCTCCCTATGAACTCGGGGGCAGAGGCTGTAGAAACAGCTCTCAAGCTTGCCCGCAGATGGGGATATATCCGTAAAGGGATTCCTGAAAATGAAGCCCTGATCATCACTTGCGACGGAAACTTCCACGGCCGCACCATCACCATCGTATCGATCTCTACCGATCCCGACAGCTACTCACAGTACGGACCATTCACCCCGGGATTTGTAACCATCCCATACAACGATCCTAAAGCTCTTGAACAGGTTCTCGAAGAGAAGGGGGAGAGAGTGGCAGCACTTATGCTTGAGCCCATCCAGGGTGAAGCAGGTGTATATGTTCCGGATGACGGATACCTGAAAACCTGCTACGACCTTTGCAAAAAGCACAATGTCCTTTTCGTGGCAGACGAGGTTCAGACAGGCATTGCCCGTACAGGGCGCATGCTCTGCAGCGACCACGAAGGGATCCGCCCCGATATGGTAATCATCGGCAAAGCCCTCTCAGGCGGCGTCCTCCCCGTATCGGCAGTCCTTGCAGATGACGAGATCATGCTCACCATCAAACCTGGCGAGCACGGATCTACATTCGGTGGATTCCCACTTGCAGCCAAAGTGGCAATGGCGGCACTTCAGGTGGTAAAAGAGGAGAAACTTACCGAAAATGCTGAACGCCTCGGAAAGATCTTCCGCGAAGAGATATCGAAGATCAAATCACCACTTTTCAAATATGTAAGGGGCAAAGGTCTCCTCAACGCAGTGGTTACCGAACCCACCAACGGAGTGGAGGCTTGGGATATCTGCTTGAAAATGGCAGAAATGGGTCTTATTGCGAAGCCAACCCACAAACACATTATCCGCTTCGCTCCACCATTGGTTATCAACGAACAGGAGCTGAGAGAAGCCATTGCAATAATCAAAAAAGCATTTGAAGAGATTATCTAATATGCAGACAACTTCTATCGTATTTATGGTTAAACCTGCGAGGTTCGGATTCAACCCGCAGACAGCTGAAAGCAACGCTTTCCAGAAAAAAGATGGATTTGGCCGTGCCGTACAGGAATCGGCACTGAGAGAATTTCTGGCATACACTACCCTATTGCGTGCAAACGGAGTCAATATTGCGTTAGCGGAGGACACATTGGAGCCCCGCACCCCCGATTCAATATTCCCCAACAACTGGTTCACTACCCACGAAGACGGGACACTGGTGCTCTACCCTATGGCAGCCCCTAACCGGAGGGAGGAGAGGAAAGAGCACTTCCTCCAAATCATCAGGAAAAGTTTCAAAGTGACCAGAACTGTCGACCTTACCCACTACGAAGAGGAGGGGCTGTTCCTTGAAGGGACAGGGAGCATGATCCTTGACAGGGAGAATAAAATCGTATACGCCTGCCGTTCGCCACGCACTTGCGACAAGGTATTGGACGATTTCTGCAAAGAACTCGGTTATACCCCTGTAGTATTTGAAGCTGTAGACCAGAACGGACAGCAAATCTACCATACCAATGTGATGATGGCAGTGGGTACCGCATACGCCATCGTCTGCCTCGAATCGATAGCCGACGCCTCCGAAAGGGAGAGAGTGGTCGCTTCACTCGAGAAGACCGGGAAGAAAGTCCTTGAGATCACCCTCGGGCAAATGGGCCAATTCGCCGGAAATATGCTTGAGCTCCGCAGCACAGAGGGGAAAAAACTCCTTGTGATGTCTGCTACAGCACGCAAAAGCCTCACACCGGAACAAAACAGAGAATTAAGTAAAACATACAGACTGCTGTCACCACAGCTCGAGACCATCGAGACCAATGGAGGTGGATCTGCAAGATGTATGTTGGCAGAAATATTCTAAAGACATGAAAGACGACATCAAGTATCTGGAACTCCTTTCAAGATCGTTCCCGACCATCCAGTCGGCGAGCACTGAGATTATAAACCTGGAGGCCATCCTCAACCTTCCAAAAGGGACAGAGCACTTCCTGACCGACCTGCACGGCGAATATGATGCATTCCAGCACATTCTGAAAAACGCCTCAGGTGTAATCAAAATCAAAGTGGAGGAGGTATTCGGCCACACCATCAGGGAAAACGAGAAAAAAGAGCTTTGTGCCCTAATCTACTACCCTGAGAGCAAACTGAAGCAGGTAAAAGAGAGGGAGGGTGACAATATCAACGACTGGTACACCATCACCCTCGTACAGGTAGTCAAGATACTTGAAGCGGTATCGTCAAAATATACCCGTTCAAAAGTTAGAAAAGCACTCCCGACAGAGTACTCTTACATCATCCAGGAGTTGCTTCACGAGTCGTCATCACAGCCTGACAAACAGAAATATATAGCGGCCATCCTCGACTCTATCATCGAGACCGGATGTGCAGACCACTTTATCATAGCCATCTCCAAAGTGATCCACCGCCTCACCATAGACTCCCTCCATATCATCGGAGACATCTACGACAGAGGCCCCGCTGCCCATCTTATTATGGACACCATCTGCGAGTACCACAACTGTGATATCCAATGGGGAAACCACGACCTGGTATGGATGGGTGCCGCTGCAGGAAGTGCGGCATGTATAGCAAACGCACTCCGTATCAGCCTGAGATATGCCAATCTTGAGGCTATAGAGGAGGGGTACGGAATCAACCTCCTCCCACTCGCTACATTTGCGATGGAGGTGTATGGCAATGACCCCTGCAAATATTTCAAACCAAAAATCGGGGACAATCCTAACATCACATCCAAGGAGGAGAACCTGATTGCGAAGATGCACAAGGCCATCACCATCATCCAGTTCAAACTCGAGAGCGAGATTATCAACTCCCGCGAAGAGTTCGACATGAAGGGGAGAAACCTGCTCCACAAGATAGACTTCACACGTGGTACAGTAGAGCTGAACGGCATAGACTACCCACTTAAAGACACCTACCTGCCCACTATCGACCCCGTCTCACCATACAAGCTGACAGAAGAGGAGCTGGATGTGGTGAAAAAACTGGTAGCCAGCTTCAAAGCGAACGAAAAACTCAGAAAACATATCAACTGTCTCTACACCAAAGGCTCCCTGTACCTGGTAAGAAACGGCAATCTCCTATACCACGGCTCAATGCTCATGAATGAAGACGGCTCTTTCAAGAGTGTCAAAATCCAAGGGGAAGAGTATGCGGGCAAGGCTCTGTTCGACAAGATCGACGCCATCGTAAGGGATGGTTTCTACGAGAAAGACCCTGTCAAGAAGAAATTCGGTGAAGACTTCATCTGGTTCTTGTGGTGCGGACCATACTCGCCACAGTTTGATAAAGACAAGATGGCCACATTCGAGAGATACTTCATAGCCGACAAAGCTACCCACAAAGAGACTAAAGGTGTGTACTCTACACTCAAAAACAGAAAAGACATCTGTGAGAAGATACTTGAAGAGTTTGGTGTGACAGGGAAATATACCCACATCATTAACGGTCACATCCCTGTGAAGGCGAACCTCGGAGAGACACCTATAAAGGCAGATGGAAAACTTTTGGTTATCGATGGAGGCTTCTCCAAAGCATACCAGGAGGAGACCGGTATCGCCGGCTACACACTCATCTTCAACTCACATGGACTCAAACTGGTACAGCACCACCCATTTGAATCGGCAGAAAAGGCCGCCCTTTTGGGCAAAGACATCATCTCCACCACATCTGTAGTGGAATTTGTCTCAAACAGGATGCTGGTTAAGGATACCGACAACGGTAAAAGGCTCCGTGCCCAGGTAGAGGACCTCAAAAAACTGCTCGAAGCATACCGCAGCGGTAAAGTCCGCCAAAGAAACTGATGCCGTCCTACACCTACATGGTTGCCGGCACACAATTGTCAAATCTCACCGACCTTATCGCCTACCCGGCCTCACATAAAACTCCCGCGACAAAATTTTGTAAAATCCTGTCGCGGGAGCTCATTTTTCGGTCTTCTGCGTCAATTTTTGCCGTTTTCCTGTCGCGGGAAGTGTTTACCGAAGGGAGGGTCCGAATGTTGTTCTTCTCGTCCCCATGTCACCCTCAGCAACCCCCACACTGGAGCAGCTCACTCCGATTGCTTCGAGCTACTCATTTCACTCTCAGAGGTTTGCCGGATAACTCATCCTTTTAGTCCGACTTCGTCGGTCTAACGTCTTCGGACAAAATCCGGCATTGGCTTCGCCACACACCTCTTTACCGTTCATTCGCCATACGCTCTTCGCAAAGTCGCTCGCATTGCTCCACTGTGGGGATATACTATAGTCAAAGATTAACCCCAAGTGGCATCACCACCATTATCTTCTCCCGACTCGTCCCAACCATCGACACCAAAAGTCCCACCACTCATAGACATTACCCCCCCTTCATAAAGGACCTCAACTACATCAATGGAAGGTGATATATATGTATTGGTATATTTTATCATAACAAGTACTATTCTGCGTTACCGCCATTATCTTCTTCATCCTCTTCCCAGCCACCAATACCGATATTCACACCACTGCCAGTCTTATTTACCTTGACGGTAAATTTATGACGTGTACCTGAAGCGAAGGCAAAGCCTTTCTTAAGAGTATATTCTGTCCCGTTGACAGTAATAACAACAAGCTCAGATTCATCTGCCACTGTCTGAGGCACAATGATAGCTCTATAATATCCATTATCTTTATATGGAGTCATCTGAACAGAGGAACCAACGGCTGTAACACTACCATCTTCAAGATTCACCTTAGCACTGTTCTTGACGTTTCTAAGATTAACTTTCACATCCAAATCGGCAAAAGTTTCAGGCTTAAATCCATCACCTGGCTCAACATATATCTTGATGCTGCTCATAATATGGCTAGTCTGAAGGGCGACAGGATTTTTTGATGGGGCTGTGCTTGCTGATTTACCCCATACAAAATCAGAAGATTTGAGTGATGAAAGCTCACTTTGGTCAGTAGCTACAGTAAATGAGTGTTCATTTACATCGCTTACCTCCGAATATGGGTAATATCCATAAAAGACTGCCTCTGTTGTCTTGTCTAACCAGTACATTTGCTCTGATGGGGTCCAATTGCTACCATCATACGAGTGTTGGATGTTATCATAGTGATTACCTGATGACAAAAGTGAACTTGGTTGATTGACCATATAGATTCCCACTTTATCTCCACTGTCAAAAGTATTGTCAGAGACCTTGGTAGTAACCCCTAAGGCTAAGCTTACTTCCATTTTCTCTAATGTTTCAGATTCTATCTGTGCCATTTGGCATGATACTAAAGCAAATACTGAAAGTGCAAGTGTAAAAAGTTTTTTCATGTTTGTATATGTTAAATGTATTATTTCTAATTCATATCATCTGTAGAGACATCTAGTGATATTTCAAATTTCTCCTGATCAGGTGATGTGTTTAATGTGAGGTTTATTATGTGCAAATAACCTGGCTTGAATGTAAGGCTATATTCAAGAAGGTAGGCGATACCTCCCATAGAGACCTCGATTAGTGGGGTATGACGCTCTATCCTCTGTGGGACCACGATAGCTTCAAACCTTTCTGGAGAGATTTTTTTCATCGTAATGGTATTACGTCTACCGTCCGGAAATTTCTCTACCGAACCATTCGTGATATTAAAATCTGCTGTAGTTACGGTGTTGTAGATATGTACAGCTATATCTTCAGGAAAATTCCCCTCAAACTTAGGGCCTTTAAGTACATTGACTACACATTTGGACATAACGTGATGAAAAGTCAAAGTAACCTTACCATCCTCTCTATCTACAGCTTCTGCTTTTGCATAGAGTATGTCACTCGCTTCATAACCACCCAAAACATCTGCTGTTTTCTGTGAATTCTGATCAGCTGCGATCTCAAAGATATGAGACTCTACAGAAGTGGGTTTGATATATGGATAGACAGCATAAAAATCACATGCTTTATCACTCCAGTATATAGTGCGGCCACCCTTCCAGGATGTACCGTCGTATGTGAGCTTCTCGTTATTAAGGAAATTTCCACCTATCTGAAGCTCGGGCACCTCTTCTGACATATACTCTACAGCCCACACCGACACATTATCTCCACTTTCAAAACCTGTAGAGGTGGCCTTGGTAGATGGGATATCCATTTCAAAACAGATCTGGGGCACATTTGAAGACTCTTTATGGCAAGAGGTCATCACCCCTAACAATGCCATTATTACAATTATCTTTTTCATCTCTTAGTTTTTTTTCTGTTTTGTAAAATCAGGTTTGTCACCCATATAGACAGGTGCATGCTGCTTGCCGATGTTGGCAAACGACTCTGAAGGGAATATATCTGCACCGGATTTGGTAGTTGGACCTGCAGTGGTAACATCTTTTGCTATGAAGTCTTCCAAGTCAAACTCCTCTCCTGCATACTCCATAATCCTCTCAACCATAGCCTGGCGGGAGATTGCTGAGTAGTATGGTACATTGTTGTTCATACAGCTTGTAGGTTCAGAACGATAGACTCCACGAGTATGGAAATAACCACCTTCATAAATATCCACTACATTGGAGTACTTAGGATGGAAAATAAAGTGTGACCAACCCACTTCATTCATATTGCCTGTAAGTTCAAGGTTACGATACCATCCGAGGTTTTTGTATGCCATAAAATCACCCACGTGTCCACAACCATCAAAACAAGTACAGGTAGATATAAATGCATTATGATAGATATACTCATCTGCGAGTTTTCCGAATCCATGTCCGCCTGCCTCATGCTGAACGATTCCGCGGAAGTCGTATGGATATGCGTCCGCAGATTTAGGACAGCAGGCAACAGCTGTTCCGTCACCGTACATATAGCAAACTCCTCCGTACTCTGTAGTATTCTCTACAAGGACAATTAGTGTCTGAGCTATGTTATCGTTGATAGGAGCTTTGCATGCATATTCGAAGCACATATCCATGTCCGGCTGCACAAGATTCTTCTCACCAAATGTACTTCCGAACTTGGCATCCTTTATGGTGTTGAGAGTTCCCATACCGCTATCGTCAGATACTCCAAGAACAACATATACATTGAAGTAGTCCTTATATGTTTTGTATGGTTCAAGGTCGAAATAATGACCCATAGCCTCTTCTATATCTGCAATATAGTTGCCGGCAGCAATGTCAGCAGCGTCATAACAGTCTCCAAGGAAAACTATATCCACACCGTTACCCTCTGTTGCCTCATTAAGAGTGATTACGTCTCCGTCGCCATATGCATAGTCAAACTGCTCAACTGTCATAGTAGTGCGATAGTCCTTATCATTGAGAAGGAAAGTAATCTCACCAGCACGGCCGTTGAGTTTCTTTGTAGTAGTTTGATAAGCATATGTAGGGTGAGTCATTTCAACCTCTATCTGCGAAGCATCAGCAGCCGACATTTCAGAAAATATTACTGTCACCTCTGTCTTACCTGTTCCGCTCGAAGGGGTCACTGTAATCCAGTCGGGTTTGCTCTTGATTGACCAGTTATGATTTGCAGGTGCACGAAGAATATAGGTCTTCGATGTCTCATCATTAAGAGCACGGGCACGGCTACGGCTGATAGAAAAATCGTAGTGAGCAGATATTCTCTTAAATTTCCCCCATTCTGTATCTGTAGCATAACGATTTACTGCATTTGCTGGAACTTCTAAAGTGAAATTATCTTTAGGTACTCCATCAAATGCTCCAGATTGGGCAATAGGTGGCTCAGATGAGTTGCAAACAATTCCACATACATAAGAGCAATAACTAAATGCTTTTGCTCCAATTGTTTGTAAAGAAGAAGGAAGGTCGATTTTTATAAGAGAGCCACAGGAATAAAAAGCTTGTTCCCCAATTGAAACAAGACCTTCTGGAAAATTGATATTCATCAACCTTGATTGGTTGTTAAAAGCTTGTGCATCTATCACTTTTAATGTACTTGGTAAGTGTACTGATGAGAACCCAGCCTTGCCTGGTAATGAAAATGGGTGAAAACATTCTTCAGGAATCATAGTTACCCCCTCAGGAATTACCAATTCCCCTTGAAATCCACACGCTCTTAAACAAGCTCTCTCCAATTCTTGAACATTCCCTAAATCCAATGTTCCTGTAAACATATTATATCCAGAGGTACCAGATGTTCCTCCAAAAGTTCTAGTGTACAAAATAGGAATTTTCTCCGGTATTATCAAATCACCAACGAAGCGACCCGCAGATGAAAATGCTTGTCTGCCAATATATTCCAGACTGCTTGGCAAGATAAGTCTACCACTAAATCCACAACTCTCAAAAGCCGAACTACCAATATATAATAACACTTCTGAAAATGAGAGAACTCCCGAAAGTGAAGAACAACCGCAAAATACACCTGTACCTATTATTTCCAAATTTGAGGATAATTCCAAGCCAGACAGATATGTACCTGAAAATGCATAATCCCATATATACTTCACATCATCAGGAATCACCAATGCTCCCGAAATAGAAGAGCCGTCGAAGGCATATTTTCCAATCTCTGTAACCTTCTCTGGGAAAGCAACATAATAAAGAGATTTCTTATTTTTGAATGCATTATCAGGAATTACATCAGCATAAACTCCAGCTTCACGTGTAGCAAAGATTGTTGATTTACCATATTCATCATTATGACCTGGTAAAGTAAGTTTTGTACATTCCACATCCACCACCTTACTCTCCTTAAGGTTCACTGCCTCAAGGATAGCCATAGAGTCTCGCATGAAGTAGAAGTCCTCATCAGAGATGGTTCCAGACACTTTAAGATTACGGATCTTCATAGGATTCTTCTTGTCTGCTTTGATGAGACGACCCAATGTTCCGGGTTCTGAAACATTTACACAGTAATACTGACGAGCCTCCTTGTCATGCTGATTGAGATCCTCTGTCCACTCTACAATGTCAGAATCCACAATTTCAAGCTCGTACTCTCCACTATGGGCCTTTCTATTTATTTTGATGGTGAATTTGCTGACCTTTCCAGCTTCGTATGTAAAATCTGTATCTTTTTTGAAATGGTAGGTCATCCCATCAATGGTAATATCAAACAGGTATAATCCTCCGGCCACCACCTGTGGTACAACGATAGCACGGAAACTCCCATCACTCTGGGTCGCCATCACGATACCGGTAGCTTGGGCTGAGCCCAAAGGGGTAACCACACCTGTAGACATATCAACAGATGCCTTTCGGGTAGTATTTACAGCCAAAACCGATTTTTCCAATAGTACAAATTCATCCTCCTGAAAGCCCTCTCCCTCTGTCAGAATAACGTGCACGCCTGCCATTTTATGATCCATCCTCACTTTAATCTTCCCCTCTGTAGGTGCTACATTTTCTACTTTTGCCCACAAGAAATCTGATGCCTCATATCCACCTAGAGATGTCGCAGTCTTGGCTTTGTTCTGGTCTTTCTGCACTTCAAATTTATAATCCTCTACACTCTCAGGCTCTGAGTGTGGAAAAAATACATAGAGATCGACATTGGTGTTAATGTCTTTGTAGTAGACCTTTTTTACTGGAGTCCATTGCCACTTTTCGAAGTCAAATATATACTTCACGTGGTCTGCCTGGTTCCCTTCAGCCAGAAGTGTTCCGGGTGTCTGATTCTCGTTTGTGTAGTTTACAGCATAAAGACCGATAGCATCCCCGGTTTCAAAACCTTCAGCTGTAACTTTAGTGGCTACCTGATTGATAGATCCATCAAGAGAGATCTCTATACCACCTTCAAAATTCGGGTCTAACTCCGAACGTTCAAGACAGCCTGTCAGGACAGCCAAAATGGCCACACCGAACAAAAAATGTTTGATTTTCATAATAAATTCCTAATCTCCCAGCTCCAAAAGATGTTTGGCGAATAAATAAAGAAAGTGTGGAGCTGACTTCCGCTTATCTGATTGACGGTTGTGGAAAGACCTGATTAGAGATAAACGACACAATACCCCACACTCGAATAGATATGGGGTAATAGGGCACACTGAATGTACCCTCCACATGTATCTATACGAAAGTGAGTGTTGTTCCGTAACATCCTTCTAATCAAGAAAACTTCCACATTTTCAATCAAGGACTTGCGAAAAACACTTTCACAATATGTAATATCAGCACTCAATCGGCTGACATTAACAAATATCGTAATTTTTTTCTAAAAAAGTACTCCCGCGACAAAATTTTGTAAAATCCTGTCGCGGGAGCTCATTTTTCGGTCTTCTGCGTCAATTTTTGCCGTTTTCCTGTCGCGGGAAGTGTAGGTATGGGATATATCTGGCACATTAGCCTTTGGGAAACAACTCTTGAACTACTGAACTTTCCAGTCTCAGAATACTTCTTATCTGTCTATTATTGGCGTGATAGTCAAAATGCATTACTCGTGCTACCGATAGCTTATCTTTTGGGGAAAGGTTTGATGGTTTGTTTGTATTGTAGTGTTTAAGGGTATAAGATGATATAGCTCCATACAGTTCATCATCTGTAAGAAATATCTTATCTCCAAGCCTTTGGGATATAGCACTGTATGCTTCCCAGTCTTTGGTGAGCAAATTGAAATAGTGATGGGCATTACGGAACACAGATTCCCCTTTTGCCACTGAGCTATATGTGGTCGGAAGAGCAAAATCATCATAAAAAAGGAGACTTTCTAAAGGTATGAGATCCCTAGTTTTGAATATTCTTCTCCCTACACTTGCTGTAATGGGTTTAGCTAACAAAGCATGTGCATGTCTCAATAGCGGATTAAAGTAATATATGCCTGAACCCCACATATATGAATATGGTGTACATTTATTATTTACTACATATCCGTTTCTATTTACATATACTATCTCACTGCGTAAACTTTTCAGGTCCGGGATAGGAATCAATGCACATTCAAAACTCGCAAGGTCAATCATACGCCTTTTATTGGAGAGGTATCTTTGAAGTCTCTTTTTAAACTCTTTGAAAAAATCCAAACAACTTTCTCTTTTTCCCCCTACGATAGCATGGATATGATTGTTCATCAATGTATGTGTATAAATCTCCACATCACTACATAACAATCTGCACAAAGCCATCAGATTCATACCATATTTAAACTCTTCTCTATCTGAGAACAGTATCCCGATATTGTCCCCCGGTGTACACAAATGCCAGAATGGTCCATTATTATCAAAACTTCTTTCACACTGCTGCTCCGACAGCACAAAATTCTCTCTATTCATAATTCATATTATACTAAAGTTCTGGCTCTAAAGTACAATACGTCTAATAATTGCTTATGCTAAAACGACAAAATCTTACTAAAACCATTTCACGAATTTTTTAAAATAAAAACTCCCGCGACAAAATTTTGTAAAATCCTGTCGCGGGAGCTCTTTTTTCGGTCTTCTGCGTCAATTTTTACCGTTTTCCTGTCGCGGGAGGAGGATAGTATCATCCCATAACTCGATGGCTTTAAACATCTGGTCGTTGTTGCGGAGGATATTCTCTGCCCCGCCCCTCTGGAAATAGTACTTGGTACATATCTCTTGCTCAAGGGCCTCCTTGATGTGTTTTTTGTGGTGTCTCAAGAACTCCTCTTTGGTAAGTGTCACCTCATCAAGAAGTTTCTCTATGACCTCCACATTAAGATCGTAGAGATTCTCCCTTTTTGCCGCTTTAACCACCCTTTCCATCTCAATTTGAGACTCTGACCTGTGGTCAAAATCCTTGTCAGATGCGAAAGCCACAAACTGGTCAAACTCCTCATCTGTAAGTGAAAACTCACCTGCAGGGGCTATCTGAAGGTTCTTCTTGAAATAATCGATAGCGAATTCATTGATAAGGTTGCTGTATATCAAAGCCACCATAGGTCTGCTATAGTACTCGGTCTCCACTTTGAGATCCGGAGTGATACCACCACCATCATATACAGAGCGTCCGGCTGCAGTCTTGAACTCCTTCTTCAAAGAGTCAGCCACATATCCGACACTGCCATCCTCATTACGGTTAGAGTAATCGATAGCCTGTACACATCTGCCGCTTGGGGTATAATATTTCGCGATAGTAAGCTTGAGTGAATTGTCATAGCCTACAGATCTGATACTTTGGACAAGGCCCTTTCCAAATGTTCTGACACCAGCAATCACAGCCCTGTCAAGATCCTGAAGTGCCCCTGCAACTATCTCTGACGATGATGCAGAGCCCGAATTGACAAGAACCATTATAGGGATATCGGTATCAATCGGATCTGTAGTGGTACGGAACTCCTCATTCATACCAGGTCCTTTACCCTTTTGAGAGACCACCAAAGTACCTTTTGGGACAAACAGCGACACAATATCCACTGCCTCACTCATAAGGCCGCCACCATTGCCACGAAGGTCAAGGATAAGCCTCTTCATCTTTCCATTCCCCTTCATCTCCTCAAATGCCTTCCTGACATCTCTTGATCCATATAGTGTAAAACCGCCTATCTGAATGTAACCGATGGTATCCTGCACCATCCCATAATACACTACATCTGAAACATGTATCCTCTCTCTGACAAGGACCACATCCTCTATCTGCCCGCTTCTCCCCTTCTTTACCTTCAGCTTCAATTCTGATCCCGGTTCACCCTTCATCCTCTCACTCGCCTGACTCACCTCCAAATCGAGTGCAGATACACCATCTATCTCCAGAATAGTATCTCCGGGCTGGAGACCCATCTTCGCCGAAGGGGTATTCTCGTATGGCTCAGATATTAATATTCCACCTGCCGGGGTTTTCTGGATTACTGAACCCACACCGCCATAGCTTCCGGTAGTGAGCATATCGATATCTGTCTCATTCTCTTCAGGGATGAACTCTGTATATGGATCAAGCGTACGGAGCATGGCGTTGATCCCTGTATTCACAAGTTTCTCCACATCGACAGAGTCCACATAGAACGCATCAAGAACCCTTAAAATCCTGCTCTGGACCTCAAGACTCTTTCCTGCCTTAAACTCTTTGGACTGGGCAAAAATGGCTGAAAATGGGGTTGCGGCGATTACAGCAGCCACTATTAGATATCTTAATTTCATCATGATGTATCATTTATATCCTACAAAAGTAATCTTTTCATATCTTTGTTGCAACATTTGAGTATCTGTTATGAATATCATTTTCGCCACAGGCAACAAACACAAACTTCAGGAGGCACAGCAAATACTGGGCCCCTCATTTTCATTGAAAACCTCTGCCGAATGCGGCATTACAGAGGATATACCGGAGACAGCAGACACATTGAAAGGGAATGCAATCCAGAAAGCGATGTACATCTGGGACAGGCTCCACGTAAACTGCTTTGCAGACGACACCGGGCTTGAAATCGACGCACTTGACGGTGCTCCGGGGGTATATTCTGCCAGATACGCAGGTGAGAAATGCTCCTTCCAGGACAATATCGAGAAGGTGCTGAAAGAGCTTGAAGGGGTACCTGCACCACGCACCGCCCGATTCAGATGTGTAATCGCACTGGTAATTGACGGAGATGTGACCACATTCGACGGATTCGTGGAGGGAGAGATCACATTGGAGCCTCGCGGCAACGGAGGATTCGGCTACGACCCTATCTTCAAACCACAGGGCTACACCCAATGTTTTTCCGAACTCTCTCCTGAAGAGAAAAATGCCATCTCACACAGAGGAATGGCGATGAGTCTCCTCTCGAAGCACCTCAACTCATTGAAATAGCAAATGATTCTACTCCACACCACCAAATATGGCGACTCCTCTATAATCCTGCACGGATTTACCCGTGAGCAAGGGAGGAAGAGCTTCATCATCAGAGGTGTGGGGAAGAAAAAGGGGAGCAGCTCCACCGCCCTGCTCCACCCGCTGAGCATACTGGAGACCGAATTGCGCCCCGGGGCGGAATACTCCATTGCGCAGCTGAAAGACTATTCTGCCAAATATCCGCTCCACTCATTGCGGAGCAATGTGATAAAAAATACCATTGCCATATATATGAGCGAACTCCTCTACCGCACTTTGCGTGATTCGGAGGGGGATCCGGCGCTATACGATTTTATCGAAGGGGCCATTGTGACCCTCAACTCGCTGGAGGGGGCCATCCCCAACTTCCATATATGGTTTACCATCAAGTATATCTCGATGCTCGGATTTATGCCCGACTCATCGTCGCTGTTCGCTTTTGAGGTATTCGGCCCACAGCACAGGGAACTGCTGGCCAAATTCCTGACCACCGGGATCGAAGAACTACTTCTGCTCCCCCTCAAACGGGAAACAAGGAATGAATTCATCGAGACACTGGTCAAATTCCTGGAACAGAGCCTCGGCCAAAGAATCGAGATTAAATCCCTAAACGTACTGCATCAGGTATTGGTTTGATACTTTTTGCTAACTTCGCAGTCAGTTATGAGAAAAGGAAAAGCGATTATAGTAAAACATACCGGAAGCCACTATTTGCTTTCGGAGCTGCCCCAATGGAGGCCATTCCCAGCAGTGGCCAGGGGAAAACTCAGACTTAAGGATTCCAACTCGACCAACCCTGTAGCGGTGGGTGACATGGTGGAATATGAAGCTGAGGACGATTTTACAGGTACAGCCACCATTACATCTGTACTTGAGAGGAAAAACTACATCATACGCAAATCGACCAATCTTTCCCGCCAGTCACACATCATCGCAGCCAATATCGACTGCGCCTATCTGGTCACTACACTAGCTTTTCCGGAGACCAAAAGGGCGTTCATAGACAGGTTCCTGGTCACTTGCGAAGCATACAAAGTGCCTGTGAAGATTGTTTTGAACAAGATAGACATCTACGGGGAGAGCCACAGGGAGTATGTGGACTATTTCAAAGGGGTATATGAGGGGGCCGGTTATGAAGTATTGGAGGTATCAGCCCTTACCGGTCTCGGCGTGGAGAGACTTCGCGAAGAGTGTGCCCGAAACAGTGGGGTAAACCTCTTCTCAGGTGTGTCGGGCGTGGGAAAATCCTCACTTATGAAGGCTCTTGACCCATCTCTTGCACCTAAAATCTCAGAGATCTCCGAACACTACAAACAGGGCAAACATACCACCACTTTCTACGAAATGTACCCATTGGCTTCGGGTGGATTTGTGATTGACACACCCGGCATCAGGGGGTTCGGCCTTGTCGATTTTAAAGAGCACGAGCTGTCAACATATTTCCCTGAGATGCTCAAGATAATGGATGATTGCCGTTTCAAACCCTGTACACACACCCACGAGCCACACTGTGCTGTCAAAGAGGCTGTTGACAATGGGGAGATAGATGGAGAAAGGTATCTCTCATACTTGGGAATGCTTGAAGAAGAGACCAAATACAGATAGTGCTGCAGTGAACAAAAGAATCCTCAAACTGGCCATACCGAGCATTTTTGCAAATATCACCGTTCCACTGGTAGGGATGGTAGATATAGCTGTGGCCGGACGTCTGGGCAGTGCTGCTGCCATAGGTGCCATTGCCATAGGGACAATGCTTTTTGACCTCCTATACTGGAATTTCGGATTTCTCCGTGTAGGGACCGGTGGTCTTACAGCCCAATCATACGGCAGGAGATGTTTCAGGGACTCAATAAAATACATGACACAGGGGCTCACCGTCTCCCTTTCATCAGCTCTGATAATTCTGGCCATACAATATCTGTTTATCCTGGTCGCCTTTGAATTTATTGATTGTTCACCGGAGGTGGCGGAACTCTCGAAGCAATATTTCTTTATCAGAGTATGGGCTGCTCCAGCCACACTATCTCTGTTTGTGTTCAAGGGGTGGTTCATTGGGATGCAAAATACTGTAAGCCCTATGGCAATAGATGTGGTGGTAAATGTGGTAAATGTAGTGGTGAGCATCTGGCTTGGACTCTACACTAACCTGGGATTTGCCGGTATTGCCCTGGGTACAGTGATTGCCCAGTATACTGGCCTGCTGCTGGCCATAGCACTCTTTGTCATCTACTACAGGAAACTGTTCCACTATTTTGACCTGAAAGAGAGTCTCCACATGGAGGACATGAAGGCATTTTTCAAGCTCAATGGAAATCTGTTTTTCCGCTCCCTATGCTTTATGTTGATCTATTCGGGCTTTACTGCTCTGGCTGCCAGGTATGGCGATGTACAGCTGGCAGTTAGCTCCATTATGATGAAGCTGCTGATGCTGTTCTCTTATTTTGTGGATGGTTTTGCTTACGCAGGTGAGGCTTTGGCCGGGAAATACATCGGGGCCAAGGACCGTACTCAGCTTGTAAGAGCTGTCAAACTGCTTTTTGTGTGGAGTGCCATCATAGGTGTAATCTCCACTGTGGCCTATGCTGTCGGCGGAGAGTGGATGGTGCGTCTGATGACCACAGAGCCTGAAGTGATAACAGGGACCAGACCGTATCTGTTCTGGCTTATCCTGATGCCGATTATAAGCTGCGCCGCTTTTATGTGGGATGGAATTTACATAGGTGCGACCGCGTCTGTCGCTATCCGAAACTCTATGATATGGGCTTGCGTGGCGTTCTATGTTGTCTACTTTATTTTCCGCGGGTATGAACAGAGCATCCAGGTGCTCTGGTATGCCTATTTCGCACATCTGATCGCCAGAACCCTATATCTGTCACTTGTAGCCAAAAGGGAAGTATTCAACAAGTGCCGGTAATCAGCACAGATAATCACTGCCGGCATTCATGCTGCACTAATTCACGCTGAATCATCTGACCACATGGAATCTCGCGTTCATTTTTGGCCGATTTTGAACGCGACCCCTGAAAAAAACAGCTCCCGCGTCCATTTTTGGCCAAAAACGTGCGCGGGAAACAGTTACGACAAAACTGCTATGTGTGGACGTGGAGATAAGGTCCTCCAGGCGTTCGCTTCGCTCACTCCCTCCCACACCCACCGGGGTAAAGTCGTCATCAGACGACCCGCGGAGGCCGTGTATTTGCGCAGCAAATACGGCAAGGCCGGGAGCGCTAGTCCGGCGAGAGCCGGTATAGTAGTGCTAAGGCCTTCCGGACCTTAATCTCCACGTCGCCAAATATGTGTCGCAGATAATCTTACTCTTTTACGGTAATTTTATAGACTTTGTCGCCACGGCGGATGCGGTCAGCGACAGGGATAGAGCAATATGTACCTTGGGTACAGGTGTCGGCAGGTTTGAGAGCCACCCTGATCTCAGGGATAACAAGCTCCACAACACCTGTAGTGGCACCGATAATCATAAGGGTATCCCCTACCGAGATTGGTGCGGCCTCTACAAGTATCTCAGATACGCCGATATTTGAGAAATAGTTTGTCACTTTACCGATATAGGTCTTCTGACGGGTAGCCTTACTACCATACACCTCACTCCACTGACCAAGACGGGCACCTTGGTAGTAGCCGTCCCAGAAACCGCGGTTGAATACAGTAGCAAGCTCCTCTTTAAGTCCGGCAGCAAATTCCGGGGTAAATGTTCCACCCTCCACAGCATCCACAGCCCTTCTGTATGCCGATGTAACTGTCTTTACGTACTCAGCGGCACGTGCACGCCCTTCTATTTTGAGGACAGATACACCGGCCTTTATCATCTTGTCGATGAACTCTATTGTACAAAGGTCCTTGGGGGACATTATGTACTTGTTGTCCACGTGAAGTTGCGCACCTGTCTCCAGGTCGGTCACTTCATAACCGCGACGGCAAATCTGGAAGCATGAACCCCTATTGGCTGAGCTGCCATACTCATGAAGGCTCAAATAGCATTTGCCAGATATTGCCATACAAAGGGCACCATGACAGAACATCTCTATCTGTACCAGCTCACCATTCGGACCTTTAATCTGATCCCTCTCGATGATGTCACTGATCTCCTTGACCTGCTCCATATTGAGCTCACGGGCAAGGACAATAACATCGGCAAACTGCGCATAGAAGCGTAGCGCCTCAGAGTTTGATATACTCAACTGTGTCGAGATGTGTACCTCGAAGTCGATGGAGCGGGCATAAAGGATAACCGACATATCCGACGCAATCACAGCAGTGACACCAGCCTCTTTCGCTTTGTCGAGGGTGCGGTAGGCCTTCTCCAAATCCTCATTGAATACGGCAATATTCAGTGTAAGATATGTTCTGACCTTATGGGCCTTACAGATCTCGACTATCTTGGGAAGATCCTCAGAGGAGAAGTTATTGGCAGAATGGGACCTCATATTGAGGTTCTCCACACCAAAATATACAGAATTGGCACCACCCTGGATGGCAGCCATCAGACATTCAAAATTGCCCGCAGGGGCCATTATCTCTATTCTCTTCCCGTTATTGCTCATAATCTATTTCTGTCTTTTAACTATTTGATGTGCAAACTCTTCCATGATACCCCTCTTCTCCTGATCCAAATCAAGCTTATCAAGTGAAGCAAGTGCTGCAGAATAATATTTCTCAATCTCAGCCTCTGCCGCTGAAGCGATATCAAGTTTGGCATAAAGTGCCTTCATCCTCGAAATCTTCTCCTCAGCACACTCCTCCGAGAGGGCAAGAATCGCATTGAGCTCCTCTTTATCCTCCCCTTGGGCATTCTTCATGGTCTTGACCAAAAGCCAGCTCTTCTTGTTGTTGGTGATGTCACCACCAATATTCTTTCCGAATACATTAGGGTCAGCATAGACGTCAAGATAATCGTCTGTAATCTGGAAAGCTATACCCAACTGGTATCCGAAGTCATAAAGAGCTTGTGCTTGGGCCTCGCTTGCGCCACCGATAAGGGCTCCTATCTTGGCAGAACAAGCGATAAGCACAGCTGTCTTAAGTCCGATCATTTTGAGGTAGTCATCCATAGTGATGAATGGAGTATCCTCAAAATTCATATCGTATTGCTGCCCCTCACACACCTCTATGGCAGTTTTGGTAAACACCTTCATCACAGCAGGAAGAACCTCCTGTGGAGCATACGCCATATACTCATAAGCCTGGATAGACATCACATCTCCTGAAAGGATCGCTATGTTGTCGTTCCATTTCTTATGGATGGTAAGCTGCCCCCTACGCATGTCTGCCTTGTCCATAATATCATCGTGGATAAGGGTAAATGCGTGGAAAATATCCAAAGCTATGGCCGGATAGAGGATATCTCTGTCAACTTTATTCGAGAAAAGGCTATATGTCGCAAGACACATCTTGGGACGGATACGTTTGCCTCCGATAGAGAGGATATAGGCGATAGGACCATAGAGCTCTTTAGGCTCCTTTTCCAGCTCCAGTGTAAAGAGGGTCTTCTCTACAAGTTGACCGATTTCGTTGAGGT
This sequence comes from Bacteroidales bacterium, assembly GCA_017546125.1. Taxonomy (GTDB): domain Bacteria; phylum Bacteroidota; class Bacteroidia; order Bacteroidales; family UBA932; genus CAAGNP01. The sequence continues at coordinate 5,127 of JAFYXO010000025.1, read as the reverse complement.
TAAGCATAAGGTTATTTTTTTATTTGCGTTTATACAAGTGCCTCGCCGGTCATATCGGCTGGCTGTGCAATACCCATAAGTTTGAGTACTGTAGGTGCTACGTCTGCCAAACGGCCGTCTTTCACCTCTTTGATCTCATCATCCACCACGATAAATGGTACAGGATTGAGTGAGTGTGCGGTATTTGGTGAACCATCTTCGTTTACAGCGTTGTCAGCGTTACCGTGGTCAGCAGTGATAAGGATGGTATAGCCTGCTTCACGAGCAGCATTCACCACTTTATCCACACAGATATCAATAGTCTTGACAGCCTGACGGATAGCGTCGTATACACCGGTGTGACCCACCATGTCACCGTTTGCGAAGTTCAGAACCACAAGGTCGTTTTCACCTTTAAGAAGCTCTACTACAAGTGCATCAGCCACCTCTGGAGCCGACATTTCAGGTTTGAGGTCATAGGTAGCCACCTTAGGGGAATTGATAAGGATTCTCTTCTCGTTCTCAAACTCAGCCTCACGGCCACCTGAGAAGAAGAAGGTCACGTGTGCATATTTCTCAGTCTCAGCGATACGTAGCTGTTTGCGACCTGCAGCAGCCACCACCTCACCAAGGGTATTCTGAACATTCTCTTTGTCGAACAGGATGTGGAGACCTGTGAACTTGTCATCGTAAGGGGTCAAGCAGCAGTAGTAAAGTGGAATGGTCTTCATACCGAAGTCAGGCATATCCTGCTGTGTAAGGACTGCTGTGATCTCACGAGCACGGTCGTTACGGAAGTTGTAGAAGATAACTGCGTCACCCTCCTCAATAACTGCGATAGGATTGCCTTGTGCATCCACGCCACAATGTGGTTTCACGAACTCGTCGGTGATACCCTCATCGTAAGATTTCTGCATAGCAGCCACTGCGTCGGTAAATGGCTCACCAACACCCTTCACGATAAGATCATAACCCTCTTTTACCCTCTCCCATCTCTTGTCTCTGTCCATAGTGTAGTAGCGGCCGATGATAGAGGCGATCTTGGCACCATTCTCATCACATTTGCTTTGAAGCTCTGCGATAAAATCCTTACCTGATTTAGGGTCACAGTCACGACCGTCCATCAGACAGTGTACAAACACTTTGTCAAGACCCTCCTGTTTGGCTACAGCCAGGAACTCATAAAGGTGCTCAAGTGAGCTATGTACACCACCGTGAGAGGTAAGGCCGATGAAGTGAAGCTTCTTGCCTGTGCTCTTCACATAGTCGTATGCTGCTTTGATCTCTTTATTCTCAAGAAGTTTGTGCTCACGGCAAGCGATGTTGATCTTTACAAGGTCCTGATACACCACTCTGCCTGCACCAAGATTGAGGTGACCCACCTCAGAGTTACCCATCTGACCCTCAGGAAGACCTACGTCCTCACCGCAAGCCATAAGGTGTGAAACAGGGTATTTGCCCCTCAACGCATCGATAGCCGGAGATCCTTGGGTATAGATAGCATTGGTATTGTCTTTTTTACCTTCGCCCCATCCGTCAAGAATCATTAAAAGTACTTTCTTATTTTCCATATTATTTAATTATATTTGTTATCAATATTTGGCTGATTTCTGTTCACAGCAAAAATCACGCAAAGTTACAAAAATAAAAGATATGAAGAGAAGAAAGTTAAGACAACAAAAGGTTAAGAAGGCACCTTTCAAGAGGGAAGAGTTTGTAGGGACAGTAAGTATGACCAGAGAGGGTTACGGATTTGTCGAGATTCCGGGACAGGAGAACGACATATTTGTATCCGCACCCAAATTGCGCGGAGCGCTCAATGGAGATACCGTGAAGGTGGTGACCACCAAAGCTAAAGGTGTGGGTCCTGATGGCAAGCCCAAAAGGATCGAAGGGGAGGTGCTGTTCATCCTTGAGAGGTCGAAACTTCCACATATCGGCATCCTTCAGGTGACCCGCAGCGAGGCGTGGGTGATTATGGAGAGCAGGGTGATGCCTTACGACATCAAAATCCCCATCAACGACCTGGACAAATGGTTCCCTGACACCGAAGAGAACCCACGCGATCCGAAGAAGATTTCCGGGCTGAAAGTGGCAGTCATTGTCAAGGATTGGCCCCGCAGGGCAATGGCCCCTATCGGAGAGCTCATTGACATCCTCGGAGTCCCCGGGGAAAACGACACCGAAATGCACTCCATCCTGGCGGAATTCGGCCTTCCATACCGCTTTGAGGCCAATGTAGAGGAGGCAGCCAACGCCATTTCTACCGAGATTACAGCAGCAGAGATCTCACGTAGAAGGGACTTCCGCGAAGTGACCACATTTACCATTGACCCGGCCGACGCCAAAGACTTCGACGACGCCATCTCCTATCAGATATTGCCCTCGGGCAATGTGGAAGTGGGTGTGCATATTGCAGACGTGACCCACTATGTAAGACCCGGCTCAATCATCGACAAGGTGGCATTCGAGCGCGGCACATCTGTCTACCTGGTGGACCGCACCGTACCGATGCTCCCCGAAAAGCTCTCGAACAACCTTTGCTCCCTCCGCCCACAAGAGGACAAACTCTGCTTCTCTGCAGTATTTGAACTTGACGAGAAGGCAAATATCATAAACGAATGGTTCGGCAGGACAGTAATCAACTCCAATGTCCGTCTAGACTACGACGAGGCACAGCAGACCATTGAGACCGGCGAAGGGGTACTCGCCACAGAGATTCTGGCAGTACACAAGCTTGCCGAAATCCTCCGCGCCAAGAGGTTCAAAGCGGGTGCCATCAACTTCGAACGCCCGGAGATGAAGGTCCAGATCGATGAGACCGGCAAACCAATCGGCGTATACGAGAAGATCGGAAAAGAGGCCAACTGGCTCATTGAGGAGTTTATGTTGTTGGCCAACAGGCGCGTGGCGCAATTCATCGGCAAACCGGCCGGCCGCGGAGCAAAGCCGAAGACATTCGTCTACCGCGTACACGAGGATCCGAACCCTGAAAAGATAGAGGCACTGAGAAAATTTGTCCACCTCTTCGGGTACAACCTTCCGGGCGGGGAATCCAAGGCAGCCCCCAAGAAGGGGAAAGAGAAAGCCGCTTCAGAGAAAAAAGCCGCACCTCCAAAAGGGCTATCCAAAGAGGGCAAAGGTATCGCAGCAGCACTCAACACCCTCCTCGGAAAAGTGAAAGGATCACCTGAAGAGAATGCAATCGAGATGATGGCACTCCGCTCAATGGCCCGTGCCCGCTACACCACCGACAACTACGGCCACTACGGACTGGCATTTGACTACTACACACACTTCACATCACCCATCAGACGCTACCCCGATATGATGGTACACCGCCTCCTGGCTATGTACCTCGACGAGCAGCCATCACAGAACAAAGATGAATACGAAGGTATGTGCAAACACTCATCTGAAAGGGAACAGATAGCTACAGATGCAGAAAGGGCAAGTATCAAATACAAGCTTGTAGAGTTCATGCAGGACAAAGTGGGACAGATCTTTGAAGGATCCATCTCCGGCCTCACCGAATGGGGTATGTATGTGGAGATCGAACCGACCAAAATCGAAGGTATGGTTCCCCTAAGGGAGATCCGCACCGACTACTTCATTTTCGACGAAGAGAATTACCGCCTTGTAGGCAAAGGTACAGGCAAGCAATACACCCTCGGCGACAAAGTGAAGGTCCGTGTGGTCCGCGCCTCCCTCGAACAGAAGATCATCGACTACCAACTGGTCTCAGAGGAGGTTACTGAATAGATTTCTGGAGTGGCCACTGAAGAGGTCGCCGGACAGATCTCTGAATAGGCCGGAGGAGAGGTTACCGAAGGATAGTTTACCGGCGAAAATAGACCTTGAATAATTCCCGCGTTCATTTTTGGACAAAAGTGAGCGCGGGAGCTATTTTTTTCGGGGGTCGCGTTCATTTTTAGCGATTTTCGTGCGCGGGATTATTGCACATTACCCTGTACCTTTGGAAAAAGCTCCTGAACGACTGACAAATCGAGTTTCAGAATGTTCTTGATTTGCCTGTTAGTGGCGTGATACTCCCTGTGCATTACTTTGGCTACGTCGATTTTATCCTTAGGGGCCAAGCTTGACGGTCTGTTCTGACCGTAGTATTTGGACGTATATGATGAAATCGCGCCATACATCTCCTCATCGGTCAAGAACATTGAATCCCCCAGCCTTAAAGAGATAGCACTATAGGCCTCCCAAGATTTTGACAACAGATTAAAATAGTGATGTGCGTCTCTGTAAAATATCTCACCTTTCTCTATACAACAATATGAAGGGGGCAAAACTGTACCTTGAGAGAACACAAACTGATCCGGATCAATATCCTCCCTTGTCTTAAAGAGTTTGCGTGCCTGGGTCAATGTCATCTTTTTACTCAATTGGTACAGAGCATTCTTCAGCAAGGGGTTAAAGTAAAATATACCTGAGCCCCAAGGGTAAGAGTATGGTGTACATTTGGAGTTGACCACATACCCATTTCTATTGACATAAACTATTTCGTTCCTGAGGCTTTGGAGAGATTCGATCCTTAACAGCTTGCAGTTGAAGCCTGAAAGGTTTACATACTTCCCTCTATTTTGCAGATACCGCTGCAGTCGCCTCTTGAAATTGTTAAAGAACATATGACACGACATCTTCTCACCGGAAACTATAAAATGGACATGGTTATTCATCAGTTCAAATGTATAAATCCCAATCTCCGGATGCTGGGAATGACAAATGGCTACTATATTCATTCCGAAAAGCATATCTTCCCTGTCTGCAAAAATAATCTCAACACTATCTCCCGGTGTGTACAGGTGCCAGAAGGGGCCACTCTTCTCAAACATAATTTCGCATTGCTGCTCCAACGACACGTAAGTCTCCTTTTTCATAAATACTGTTCATTTGGTTTACACCCACGAAAGTACCACGTTAACAGATATTTGTATGACCAAAAAGACAAATATTAAGATTAGCTGCCAAGAAAAAATTTTTAGAAATCCGACCACTGCTGTCCCGTTTAAACTAACTCATACTGAATAAGTTAGGATATTCGTCAGTAGAAACGGAATTTTGATTTTTGTTAAACAATTGATTTATAGGCACTTTCTCAAATAACACAAAGCCTAACGTTTGAGAAATTGT
>JAFYXO010000024.1 GCA_017546125.1 Bacteroidales bacterium | reverse complement strand
TGCCATATCTTCAACCTTGTTACGGTTAGAAGCACGCATATCCAACATATAGTTGATCATTTCAGGAGTGATACCAGCAGGGATTTCGCAAACTCCATCAGGACCAGAGATAGCCACAACTTTAGCACCTAGCTCTACAGCTTTGGTAGCAGCACCCCAAGCTACGTTACCGAAACCTGAAAGGGCAACAGTTTTACCAGCGATATCTTTACCAGCTTTGTGAAGAACGTGTTGAGTGAAGTAAAGAGCACCGAAACCGGTAGCTTCAGGACGAAGGATAGAACCACCCCAAGTACCACCTTTACCAGTCAATACACCTGTGTTGTATTCACGAGCAAGTTTTTTGTACATACCGTACATGTAACCGATCTCACGACCACCTACACCTACGTCACCAGCAGGGATATCTTGGTCTGGACCGATGCAGTTCCAAAGTTCCCACATGAATGCTTGGCAGAATCTCATGATTTCAGCGTCAGATTTTCCAACTGGATCGAAATCAGAACCACCTTTACCACCACCCATAGGAAGAGTAGTCAAAGCGTTTTTGAAAGTTTGTTCGAAACCTAGGAATTTCAACATTGAAGGGGTAACAGCTTTGTGGAAGCGAAGACCACCTTTGTAAGGGCCGATAGCAGCGTTGAATTGAACTCTGTAACCAAGGTTAGTTTGAACTTCACCTTTGTCATCTACCCAGGTAACTCTGAAAGTGAAAATACGGTCTGGTTCAACCATTCTTTCCACGATCTTAGCTTTTTCAAATTCAGGATGTTGGTTGTAAACTTCCTCAATTGAATCAAGTACTTCTTTTACAGCTTGAAGATACTCTTTTTCGTGACCATACTTAGCCTCAAGTTTGGCCATTACATCTGCAACTTTCATAATAATGTTTATTGATTAAAGTTTATTGTTAATATTTAAGGTATTCTATTAGTTATTTCACTTCCCAGGTAGCACCACTGTGAAGAAGTTCATCCACAGAGTGGATCTTGGCTGCTGCCTTAACCTCTTCCAACTGAGCCTCTACTCTCTGGTCGTATGTACCATCCTCCACATCACGGATAACACCGAGTGCTACAGGATAATCAGGATGTTTCATATCTACCAACATAGTGTGGATAGACATATCCTGACAGTGGGCATCGTGAACCAAGATATCTTTTTCAGTCACACCGTTCTCACCGATTTTAACCACTTTAAGCTTACCGTCTTCACCAAGAACAAGACCTTTGTCCCTATCTTTACCGAAGATCATAGGCTCACCGTGACGAAGAACGATAGTTCTATCAGCTCTTACCTCTTTATCTGTAATCTCTTTGTGTGTACCGTCATTGTAGATAACACAGTTAACCAACATCTCAGTTACTGAGCAGCCTGCATGTTTTGCAGACGCCACAAACACTTCCTGATTAAGCTTGATCTCTGAGTCGATGCTGCGGGCAAAGAATGTACCTCTTGCACCCAATACCAGAGTACCAGGGTTGAATGGTTGCTCTACTGTACCATAAGGAGAAGTCTTGGTGATTTTTCCTAGTGGAGATGTAGGTGAGTATTGACCTTTGGTAAGACCATAGATTCTATTATTGAACAATACGATATTGATATCGATGTTACGACGGATAGCGTGGATGAAGTGGTTACCACCGATAGCCAAAGAGTCACCGTCACCTGTAGCTTGCCATACAGCAAGTTTAGGGTTAGCCACTTTTACACCTGTAGAGATGGCAGTAGCACGGCCGTGGATACTGTGGAAACCATAAGTGTTCATATAGTAAGGAAGACGTGATGAACATCCGATACCTGAGATAAATACGAAGTCCTCAAGGTTATAGTTCATAGCTTCTGCAACTTCAGGCATAGCCCTTTGTAGAGACATAAGGACCATGTGGTCACCACAACCTGGGCACCATCTTACTTCCTGATTGCTTTTAAAATCTTGTGCTGTATATTTCATAATCGAACTTCCTCCTATTATAGAATATTATTAACTGCATCTACAACATCTTTCACGATGAAAGGCTGACCTTGAACTTTGTTCAATTGGTGGTAGTGGAATTGTGGATGCTTGTCTCTCAAATATGCTGCAAACTGACCACTGTTCAACTCGCAAACGATAATCTTCTTGAATTTAGAGAATACCTCTGCAGTGTTCTTTGGTAGTGGATTGATATAGTCGAAGTGTGCAAGTGACACGCTCTTGCCTTCAGCCTGAAGATCTTTGACTGCTGTATAAAGGTGACCGAAAGTACCACCCCAACCAACGATAAGAACTTCACCTTCAGCTTCGCCGATAACCTCAACATCTGGGATGTAATTGGCCACTCTTGCCACTTTCTCAGCACGTGCAGCGCACATCATTTCGTGGTTTTGAGGATCTGAAGAGATTACACCTTCCGGGGTCTTCTCAAGACCACCTACACGGTGCATAAGACCAGGTGTTCCAGGAACAGCCCATTGTCTTGCAAATCTCTCTTCATCTCTTACATATGGTTTGAATTTACCTTCACACTCAGTAACTACTGGAGCTACGATTGAAGGGTAATCTTTCATAGATGGAATCTTCCAAGGCTCAGAACCGTTGCCAAGGAAACCTTCAGTAAGAAGGATAACCGGCATCATGTGCTCCAAGGCATATTTACCTGCATAGAATGCTTTGTCAAAACAGTCTGATGGAGAGTGAGCTGCCATAACCATGATAGGGCACTCACCGTTACGTCCGTAAAGTGCCTGGTTAAGGTCTGTCTGCTCAGTCTTGGTAGGGATACCTGTTGATGGACCACTACGCTGTACATCTACGATTACAAGAGGAAGCTCGGTAATCATAGCAAGACCAAGAGCCTCAGATTTTAGTGAAAGACCAGGACCTGAAGTGGTAGTCACAGCGAAGTTACCTGCATAAGCAGCACCGATAGCTGTACAGATACCAGAGATCTCGTCTTCACATTGAACGGTTTTAGCACCAAGGTTTTTGTAGATAGCAAGTTCTTCAAGAACTGCAGTAGCAGGGGTGATAGGGTAAGAACCGCAGAACAATGGAATACCCGATTTTTCTGAAGCTGCCAAAAGACCCCAAGCAGTAGCCTGGTTACCGTTGATATTTCTGTAAACACCTTTCTCCTGTTTTGCAGGTGCTACGGTGTATGTGTTTGCTATAGCGTGAATATTGCTTGCGTAGTTGAAGCCATCTTTCAACACCTTCTTATTAACATCAATCAGCTGAGGTTTCTTCTTGAATTTCTTCTCAAGATATTCGAAGGTATGATCCATCTCTCTGTTGAATAGGTAAAAACACATACCAAGGGTGAACATGTTTTTACAACGAACGATGGATTTGTTATCAAGACCACTATCTTTCAAAGACTCTTTGGTAAGTGTAGTGATAGGAGAAACGATGATGTTTCTGTCTTGAATCTTCAATTCCTCGAAAGGATTCATAGTTTGGAAACCTGCCCTTACGATATTTGCCTCATCGAAAGCATCTTCGTCAAGGATAATTGTAGCGGTAGGCTTAGTCCATTTAGCATTAGCTCTTAGAGCCGCAGGGTTCATAGCGACAAGTACATCGCAGAAGTCACCTGGAGTGTTAATCTCTACAGCTCCAATATGAACCTGGAATCCAGAAACACCTGAAACAGTACCTTGAGGAGCTCTAATCTCTGCAGGATAATCAGGGAATGTAGAAATTTCATTGCCGTACAATGCAGATGAATCTGCGAATAGAGTACCGGTCAATTGCATACCATCACCCGAGTCACCAGCGAAACGGATAACAACATCTTGTATGTCAATAACTTTGTGCTGCATAAAATTACATATAGTTTAGTAAAGACAAATTTAAGCATTATTTTCTCACTTAGCCAATTTATTTTAACAAAAAAAAGAGAGACCACTTAAAAATGGCCTCCCTTTATGCTGTTTTGACTTACAATCTGTGATAGATTATTGGGCCGGTTGCTGAGCTTTAAGCTTTTTGTCCAATGGAATATTCAAAGCTTTTTTCAACATTTCAGTCACATCTACACTGATTGCATCGTTAACGAAACATACAGAACCTGCTGAGATATCGAAGATGTATACAAAACCGTTTGCTTTACCCATAGTCTCCACAGCCTCGAATGCTTTAGCTTGGATAGGGGTAAGAAGCTCCTGTTGTTTTGCCTGAAGATCCTGTTGGGCACTTGCCTGGAATTGTTGAAGTCTCTGTTGCATGCTCTCTAGCTCTTGAGTCTTAGCCTGAACTACAGCTGGTGTCCAGTTTGCACTCATTTGTTCGTAGTTGTTAACTTTGGTCTGGAACTCATTCTGCATAGAAACAAATGTCTCCTGAAGCTCTCTGCTGTATTTCTCCAATACCACCTGAGCAGAATCCATCTCATCCATAAGGAAGATCACCTCCTGCATGTTTACGTGACCAAATTTCAACTCTTGAGCAAATGATGCTGCAGAGCCATAAAGCGCAACAAATAGAATAATTAATAATTTTTTCATAGTGTATTATTTTTAATTTTATAAATTTCTAATAACCTCAAGGCTCAAATCTTCAGCCTCATTATAATAAGCAACACCTTGGACAACAGAGAGATCTATAATCAGCGAATATCCCCCTTTCTGAGCTACTTTACGAATGGCGTTGTCCACTTTAGCCTTGATAGGGTTGAGCAATTGCTCCGATTTTTTGGCCATAACACCATTCTCACCAAAGTACTCTTTCTGCTTTGCCTGCAAATTTCGCTCCATAGTGATTATTTCGTTCTCTTTTACCTGACGGGCAGACTCTCCGAGAAATGCCCTCTCTGACTGATATTTGGCGTAGGCCTGATCTATCTTAGCCTTCTCCTTCTCAATATATTGCTTGTACTGGTCGCTCAGTTTCTCAAGTGTCTGCACAGCTGAATTATACTCAGGCACTTGGGTCAAGATAGTCTGGGTATTGAGATATCCCACCTTTTGTCCACTTGACACAAATGAACAAAGGAAAATCGAGACTATAATTATAAGCACCTTTTTCATATTCAAACAAAATTAGAATTGCTGACCGATTACGAAGTGGAATTGTGAACCGCTTCTCTCCTTATTAAGGATAGGATCGAATCCCCATCCCCAGTCAATACCTAGAAGACCGACCATAGGGAGCATAACCCTCAAACCTACACCAGCGGATCTCTTGATCTCGAAAGGATTGAATTTTTCGATTTTATCCCAACAGTTACCACCTTCAAGGAACAATAGGGCGAAGATGGTCGAAGATGGCTGAAGCACCAAAGGATACCTCAACTCAAGGGTAAACTTGTCATAGATATGACCAGAATATACACCATCTTCGTTTACTGGGGTCAATGAGTAGTTTTCATAACCTCTGAGTGCAATGATCTCAGAACCGTATGTGTTGTAACCCGACATACCGTCACCACCGACCTGGTAGCCCTCAAATGGAGAGTAACCCCACTTCTTATTGTATGATCCGAGGTAACCAAACTGTGCTCTCGCCATCAGGATAAGGTCACCTACGATTTTGGTATATAATGCACCTTTGAATGTCCATTTGTGGTACTCGATCCAACGGTATCTCTCCTGATCGGACATACTGTTATAGTCGAGATTAGGATCTCTGAACAATGAGTATGGAGGTGTCAACTGCACAGAGAATGTAAAGTCTGAACCCTGACGTGGGAAAACCTGCTGGTCAGTAGAGTTTCTTGACAATGTAGCCTTATAGCTGAAGTTGTTTGACTGTCCTGTAGAGAACAGGAAGTTGTATCCCCAGTCGTGAAGGTTATATGCCTGCCAACTTAGCTCGTGATAGAGGACAAAATAGTTATCCGGCCATTTGAGTCTGCTACCAAGTGAAGCAGCCACACCATACACTTCAAAGTACTCATCAGGGTTCTGATAGAAGTAGTATGAGTTTGTCTGTCTGGTATAGTATCCAGACAAGCTGAACGAGGTTGGCTTCTTACCGAACAACCAAGGCTCCATAAAGCTGACACTTGCAGCTGTATAGTATGTACCGTTGGTCTGGAATCTCAACGATAGCACTTGTGCATCACCAAGAGGTACAGGTCTCCAGGCACCTTTGTCAAACATCCTCTTTACAGAGAAGTTATTGAAACTTACACCGACTGTACCCACAAACGAGTAACCGCCCCAACCACCGGACAACTCGAGCTGGCTGTTTGGCTTTTCAAGTACATTGTAGGCCACATCCACTGTATTGGTCATCTGGTTTGGAATCAATGTATAACCTTTAGAAGGATCCATCGCGTGCTCAGGATCAAAGTGTCCCATAGATGAGATCTCCCTGATAGAACGTTCGAACATTGATTGGCTATACAAATAGCCCGGCTTGGTGAATATCTGTCTTCTTACGATCTTCTCATTTGTAATGGTATTTCCGCTGACTATGATATTATTGAAGGTAGCAGGTTTCCCTTCCACCATTCTCATCTCCACATCCACAGAGTCCCCCACTATATTCAACTCCACTGGGATAACATTGAAGAAAAGGTAACCCAAGTCCCTGTACATGGTACCCACATCCATAAACTGCTTTTTAGGGTCACCATTCAGACGCTTGTTCATATTCACCACATCATAGACATCACCTTTTTTGATCATAAGGACATTGTTCAGCTCCTCTTCTGTGTAAAGAGAGTTTCCTGTCCAGGTAATATTTCTGAAGTAATATCTTTTACCTTCGTCAATTTTAAATTTGATAGCCAACCTGTTCGGCTCGATATAATACATGGAGTCGCTGATGATCTTGGCATCCCTGAAGCCGGCCTCATTGAAAGCCTCTATCATGGCACGCTTGTCATTCTCATACTCTTTCTCCTTGAATTTCTTGGATGAGAAAAAGTTACGGAAACGCATGTCCCTGGTATTCTTCATGGCCTTAACGAGTTTACCCTCTTTCACATTATGAACACCCTCAAACTCAATCAGCTTGATCTTCACCTTCTCCCCTTTCTTGACATCAAATGTGACACGTACTGCATTTTTGATCACTGTATCACGCTCCTGGATGACATCCACCTCACAATTCTGAAAACCTTTCTCCTTGTAGTAACTCTTGATTATACCGATATTGGTTTTTATACCGTACTCTGAAAGTTCTGCACCTCTACGCAAACTCAACTTCTCCTGCAAATCTGAACGCTCACCACTTTTGACACCCAAAAAACTCCATTTTGATACACGGGGTCTCTCAGTAAGTGTAAGCTTGAAATATGCTGTATCTCTTGTAGGAACCAATGAGTCAATTGAGATGGCGACATCTTCGAAATATCGCTGAAGCCATACCCTCTTTACGACTGCAGTAAGCTCCTCGCTTGGAACTTTAACCTTCTGTCCCACCTTCAAACCGGTTAGTGCAATAATTTGATCCTTATTCAGGTATTTTACCCCTTCTACATCCACACCACCAACGATATAATTGGCAGGTTTTTCATAATTAACAATCACTCCATTTGTACTTTTCTCTCCCTGAGCCAACAGGAAAAGAGGGCACAAACAAAGTAATGCGGTGATATACAGCTTCTTAAAATTCATCGGTTAATCGTAAGTCAATCTGCAAATATACTACTTTATTTGATTTGTTCGCTTGTTTTTCCGAATCTTCTTTCGCGAGATGCAAAAGTTTCTATCGCAAGCCGGAACTGAGGTTTGCGAAAATCGGGCCAAAGAGTCTCGGTAAAATAAAATTCAGTATATGCACATTGCCATAACAGGAAGTTGCTTATCCTTTGCTCTCCACTGGTTCTGATCAGTAGATCAGGATCCGGAATTCCCGCTGTACAGAGATAGTTTTCAAACGAGATCCCCTCCTTGCCGGACTTGTAATCCTCAGCATACCTCCTGGCAGCCTGTTCGATATCCCATTTTCCACTATAACTCAAAAAGACTATAAGTGTAAGTCCGGTATTCCCGCTTGTCTCCTCCATTGCCTTGTCAATATCCCTCTTCAGCTCATCAGACAAGTGGGACCTGTCCCCCAATACCATAAATCTGATATTGTTCTTCTCAAAAGTGGGTTTCTCCTCCAGAATGGACTTCGCCATAAGATTCATAAGACCAATGACTTCATCCTGAGGTCTGTTCCAGTTCTCTGTAGAGAATGCATAGAGGCTCAAGTATCCGATCCCCATCTCCACAGCAAGCTCACAGCAAGCCCTGACGCTCTCTGCCCCCTCAATATGTCCGTAAAGTCTCTCTTTTCCCCTTTGTTTGGCCCAACGGCCGTTACCATCCATAATGATGGTTATATGTTTTGGTAAATTCTCCATATCAACTCTTATAAACTGTTCCTTTTGTCAGCACCCCACAGAAGCTTCTCCTGCAAAGCCTGAAAGAATCCCTCTTTTCTCAACGACACCGTCTTCATACTGAAACCGCCCTTGTGCAGCCTGATAGTGGATGAAGATGGGATAATCAGCTCCCTATTGTCCACGGTCAGCATCACCTCTTCTGCCCTCGAAGAGATCTTCATCTCTATTTCGGCATTGTCAGGGAGGATCAGAGGCCTCACATTCAGGTTATGCGGTGCAATAGGTGCTATTACAAACACCCCCGCCTCAGGGGTCACAATGGGACCTCCCACGCTCAATGAATAAGCGGTAGAACCGGTCGGGGTGGCTATAAGCAGGCCGTCTGCCCAATATGTAGGGATATCTATACCATCTATTTTCAAATCGATACCTATCATATATGGGGTCCTCCGCTGGATAGAGATCTCATTCAGCGCAATAGGGAAGAACCCTTCGGGCAATGAGTCCGACTCTATCTCCAGAGTGGTGCGGCTTATCACATCATACTTGCCTTCAAGCAACAAAGATATCCAGTCATCCTCCCCACTGCATACCTTCGCGGTGGTAAGGAACCCGAGTCTTCCGAAATTGATCCCGGCTACCTTCACATCCCTGTCTCTGACAACAGAGAGCGAGTGGAGGAAAGTACCGTCACCTCCAAGGGCCAGGAAGAGATCGGGATCTTCACCCAGATCTTCATATGATGAAAAAACAGCCCCTTCGGGCAATTTGAACCCGCGCTGCTCCGCCACATTCGAGAGGATGGAATAGAGCTTGTCATAATAACAAAAACTCACACCACTGGATGCGAGACCATTTATCAGATGCTCAATATTTTCCCCATATGACTGGGCCAAATCTGTACCGAAAAGTGCAATTTTCATCTTCTGCTGCTATTTCACTTTTAATTATGCAAAGATTGTTAAATTTCTGTTATTATGTATATTTTTGCAAAAAATAACTTCACCATGACCAAATTAAGTGTTAACATCAACAAGTTTGCGACACTTCGCAACGCCAGAGGTGGAAACCTCCCAGATGTACTCAAAGCTGCCATAGACTGTGAACGCTTCGGAGCGGAAGGTATTACCATTCACCCAAGACCTGATGAGAGACACATCAGATATCAGGATGCCATCGACCTCAAACCCCTTCTGAATACAGAATTCAATATTGAGGGTAACCCTATCGACTCTTTTGTGGAGCTGGTACTTAAAGTTCACCCTGCACAGGTGACCCTTGTACCCGACAGTGTAGACGCCATCACATCCAACGCCGGATGGGACACCATTACCAACAAAAAGTTCTTGTCTGAGATATGCGGACTTTTCAAAAAGGAGGGTATCAGGACATCCATATTTGTAGACCCCAACCCTGAGATGGTGCGCCATGCCGTGGAGTGCGGTTGTGACAGGGTGGAGCTATACACAGAGGCATATGCAGCAAACTACCACAAGAACAGGGAGGAGGCCATCGAGCCATACTTCCTCGCTGCACAGGCTGCACAAGAGGTGGGACTTGGTCTGAATGCAGGCCATGACCTCAACCTGGACAACCTCCAGTACTTTGACAAGATTATCCCCGGCTTGCTTGAGGTATCGATCGGACATGCACTTATCTGCGATGCCCTATACTATGGTCTTGAGAATACAATTAGTCAGTATTTAAGACAACTAAACAAATTTTAACTATATTTGCGCGATAATTAAAAATACTAATAATAGATTCGATGAAAAAATTTTCTGTAGTACTTAATGTAGTACTTGTTGTAGCAGTAGCAGTGTTGTTTGTACTATTCTTCTCAAACAACAAATCAAACAAATCTGAGGCAGTAGCAAGCGAAACAGGCGCAGCTCAAAAAGGTGATATCGTGTATATCCAAATCGACTCATTGATTAACAATTATGATATGTTCAATGACCTTCGTTCAGAGCTTGAGAGCAAAGCTACCAAGATCCAAAACGACCTTAACAAGAAGAGCAGAGCATTTGAGAACGATGCAAAAGATTTCGAAGAGAAACTAAACAAAGGTCTTCTTACCCGTTCACAAGCTGAAAGCATGCAGGCTTCATTGCTTCAAAGACAACAGGAGCTTCAAAACTATACCCAACAAAAACAGATGGAGATGGCTGAGGAAGAGACTGTAATGGTTAACAAAGTGATGGATTCCATCAAAACTTATGTTAAGAAATACAACGAAACTCACCAATATGCACTAATCCTTACCACATCTGCCACCACTCAAGTAGTTATGGAGGGTAATGTATCACTTGATATCACACAGGATGTACTTGCTGGTCTAAATGAAGAGTATATCAAAACAAGAAATAAATAAATCAAACTAAAATAATTATGCCATATCCAGTGATTCCGATCAGTGGATATGGCAATTTTTTAATAATAAGATGAGAGCAATAACCCGCACCGAGTTCAATTTTTCCAAACAGACAGCCAAATATGTTGGAAAAGTAAGAGATGTCTACACTATCGCTGATGACATCCTTGTTATGATCGCTACAGATAGAATTTCAGCATTTGATGTGGTTCTACCTGAAGGTATCCCTTACAAAGGGCAAGTCTTGAATCAGATTGCATCCATGTTTTTGGACAGCACATCCGATATCGTACCTAACTGGAAAATAGCATCACCGGATCCAATGGTCACTGTGGGTTACAAATGTAAAGGTTACCCTATCGAGATGATCGTCAGAGGTTACCTTACAGGAAGCTCTTGGAGAGCATATCAGAAGGGTGAAAGAACCATCTGCGGAGTAGCCATCCCAGACGGCATGAAAGAGCACCAGAAATTTGAGAAACCTATCATCACCCCTACCACCAAAGCTGAAATAGGTGAACATGACCAGGACATCTCAAAAGAGGAGATTATCGCCAGAGGTCTTGTATCTGCCGAGGAGTATGAACAACTAGAAAAAATCGCACTTGCACTCTTCGAAAGGGGTACAGAGATGGCAGCCAAACAGGGTCTTATCCTTGTAGATACCAAATACGAATTCGGCACACGCAATGGTCAGATCTACCTTATGGACGAAATCCACACACCCGACTCTTCACGTTATTTCTACGCTGAAGGTTATCAGGAGAAGTTTGACAAAGGTGAACAGCAACGCCAGCTTTCGAAAGAGTTCGTAAGAGAGTGGTTGATGGATAATGGTTTCAGCGGCCAGGAGGGTCAGAAAGTTCCTGAAATGACCCCTGAAAAGGTAGATGAGATCTCAGGAAGATACATCGAGCTTTTCGAGAACATCACTGGCAAGAAATTTGAAAAAGCAGAATATGGTCCACAAACTTACGAAAGGATTGAGACCAACATCGAAAACATGATCGCAAGGATAATATGATAAGAAATCTGGCCATTATAGTCATTGTTTTACTCTCATTAGGGAACAGTGTTTCCGCTAATGCGCAGGGGTATGTAGCCACACCTGTTACCATTTCGTCTGAAAAGGTAAACATTCAGGGTAAAGTATTCTATTCACATACAGTACTTAAAGGGCAGACACTATACTCTATAAGTAAAGCCTATAATGTCCCTATCGATGAGCTGAATCGACATAACCCATCCCTGAAAGATGGACTTAAAACCGGCTCTATCATAATAATCCCTGTCAGTCAGGCAGCAGAAATCGTAGCAGAACCTGTAACAGAAGCACCTCAGGAGGAGGCTAAGAGAACTGTTACAGTTGCCACCTTATCAGAAGTGGTGACACCTGATGAGGCTGCACCTGCCAAGGATGAAAACAGCACCAAGGAGAAGAACAAGAAGTACAAGAAACACACAGTCAAATGGTATGAGAATATCTATGACGTGACACAAAAGTACAAAGTACCTCTTGACGCACTTGTGGAGCTGAACGAACTTGGCGAGAACATCGTTCTGAAGAAGAGACAGGTGCTGCTGATCCCTGACAAAGAGTATATCAAAGAGTTCAACAGGAAGAAAAATGAGGGGCTCAACAACACCGCCAAAGGTGACCTCCCCCTCACCTTCCCTGTCGACTCCACCAAAATTGAAGCAGCTGCTGCAGAAGAATCACTGGCTCAAGAGAACCAATACAGCTATCCACAAACATTGGAGAGGAGCTATAAAATATCTTTAGTCCTCCCATTTTCCGGAGACAACCAGATGGATTTCTATGCAGGTGCGCTGATCGCCTTCAAGGAGTTCAAGGAGCAGAACGGAGGAAAGAACTACAAGCTCCAGGTGATTAACCTGAACGAATACCCATCAGTACAGAATATGATCCTTTCGGGTATTCTCGATGGAAGCGAGCTTGTTATCGGCCCTATCTTTGAGAAAGAGCTGACCCCGATAGCTGCCTGGGCAGAGACAAACAATGTTCCACTGGTATCACCATTGGATCCTAAAGCTACAGCACTTGCCTCTACCCACCGCTACTTTTTCCAATTCCCTCCTGACCAGAACAAACTCACAGAGGCTACATACAATGGTGTGGTAAAGGATGCGGAGAAGCATCACGACAAGCCATTTATCATCTACGAGAAATGGACCAGACACTCCAAACTTGTTACCAGTGCCATAAACTCATTCAAGAACAAGGGTATAGCCATATATACACTTGGATATGCGATACTTGAAGGTAGAGGTGTCGACACCGTCATGGTAAACAGGATGGATACCACCAATGTCAACACAGTGTTCGTCGTATCCGAAAACGAAGCATTTGTATCTGACGTACTCAGAAATCTCCATTTGGCCAAGGGGCAGAACACCAAACTGGAGATAAGTCTGTTTGGTATGCCCAAATGGAAAAACTTCGAGATTCTTGAGTTGTCATATCTGCACGAACTGAACACCCATCTCTGTCTCCAGTACCATATAAACTATACGGAGAACCAGACCAAAGGGTTTGTGAATGATTTCAGATACAACTTCAATACTGACCCTACACAATATGCATTCCAGGGATACGATATCATGAGATACTTTATCTCTATGCTTGACAAATATGGAAGTGGATTCCCTGAGTTCGTTCATATGCATAATGAAAGCCTTCTCCAATCCAATATAAGATTCGAAAAGGCTGACACTAAATCCGGTTTTACAAACCAGGGTATTAAGAATGTCCTCTATTCAGGCAATTGGGAGATAAAATCGTGGGAGTAGAGCCACTCTATCTCCTGACGTGAAAGCATAGAGAATATTATCGGTTCCTCATCAATAGGAATTCTGGTTACAGTTTCAAATTCATAGTACTCACCACTTCCGTTGGTCTCACTTGGAGTTACCACTATGGTATTCTCTATCCTTATTCCGTGTGAACCCTCCACATATACAGCAGGCTCATTGGACATCACCATACCTGGGGCCAATGTTACCGGGTTCTCCTCCATTCTGATACTCTGAGGTCCCTCATGTACACACAGATAATGGCCTATACCGTGTCCGGTCCCGTGAAGATATTTCTTGCCTCTGGCAAATACAGGACCTCTGGCCAATATATCCAACTGGGCACCTCGTGTACCTTTGGGGAATTTTGCCATTGAGAGATCCACCATACCTTTAAGAACAGCGGTATAATCCCCCATCTCCTCCTCAGTGAGAGGACCCATCGGGATAGTGCGGGTAGTATCTGTAGTACCATATATATATTGCGCACCTGAATCTATCAGCAGGAATCCCCTCTTCTGCACAACCGAAGAGCTCTTCTCTGTGGCAGAATAGTGTGGCAAAGCGCCATTTGCAGCATAAGCAACTATAGGTTCAAAGCTCTCACCCCTATAGTCAGGAGACTCTTTTCTGAACTCAATAAGCTTTTGAGCTATTTCAAACTCTGTAAGTGGTGCAGCAGCATACTCCTCTTCACTCTTGTCGAGAATGTTCTCTTTCAGATATGCCCTGAGTTTGCCCCAGGCCTTGGCATCCTCTACACAAGCCTTTCTGAATCCATCAAGCTCCACCCCGTTTTTCACACTCTTCATCATATTTATGGTTCCACCCAATATAGGATCTGCCATAAGTGTAGGATACATCGAAGACGGGTGTGTATTTTCAAGGGCGGCCATATAGTTTTTGGCTGTCACTTTATTTGAAGAGAAAATCCTAACATACTCCTTATCCAGATTCTTGAGATATTTGGTAAATGAGTCGTAAGGTCTTATCTCGACACCCTGGCCGCAAACATATGCTATAGCATCACTGGTAAATCTCTCTTCTGCGGCAAATAGGGTTATTTTCTCTCTGGTAACTACTGCATACGAAAGGACAAGCGGATTGTATTCGACATCAGTACCTCTGATATTGCACAGCCATGCTATCTCATCCAATGCCGTAACGATGTACGCATAGGGATAAGGGAAGTTGAATATTGAATTGATCCTGCTGTGCTTTGAAGAGATTGACTCACCTGAAATCTCCTCAGGCATGTGCTCCACCTGATGGAACTCGAGAGCCGGCCTATCCCCCCATATCTCTGAGAAAGGATCCTCCACCATTGTTACATTAACAGGTGAGAGTTCATCCACCAGTGTCTCGTACTCCTTATAGGTGAACAGATTCTCATCGACAGCCACAATACTCTCCTGATCGAGAACCTGAAGAAGCCACTGGTTCACTGATGGTGTACCCTCCATCTTCATCTTCATAAGCTCTATTCCAGTCCCCTGAAGTTCGTTATCCGCCTGGATAAAGTATCTCGAATCTGTCCAAAGTGCAGCCTTGTCTGTGGTAACGACGAGTGTTCCTGCAGACCCTGTAAAACAAGAGAGCCATTCCAGACACTTGTAATGGTCCGGAATGTACTCTCCGAAATGTGGGTCAGTGGAAGGAATTATCATCGCCGATATATCTTCACGCTCCATATAGAGGCGCAAAGAAGTGATAGCACCCTTCCTATCCATATAAATCTTTATTTCAACATTTTAGATGCATCAAGATTGTCTTTCTCGATGTCTTTGAAGTAGTTGAAAGTACCAACTTTAAGCTCTACGGTAGCAGCCTCATCACATACGATGATACCCTTTGGATGCATCTGAAGTACACTGATAGTCCAATAGTGGTTTACAGAACCCTCAACAGCGTGAGCCAAAGCACGAGCTTTAGCGTGACCATTACAAAGGATTAGAACCTCTTGTGAATCCATGATGGTACCTACACCTACAGTAAGAGCTCTCTTAGGAACTTTGTTTACATCGTTGTCGAAGAATCTTGAGTTTGCGATAATGGTATCGGTAGTAAGGGATTTCACACGTGTACGTGAAGTAAGAGAAGAACATGGCTCATTGAAAGCGATGTGACCGTCAGGACCGATACCACCCATGAACAAGTGGATACCACCATAAGAAGCGATCTTGTTCTCATATCTCTCACACTCAGCCTCAAGGTCATAAGCGTTACCGTCAAGGATATTTACATTCTCCTCTTTGATATTGATGTGGTTAAAGAAGTTGTTCCACATAAATGAGTGGTAGCTCTCAGGGTGACCTTCGTCAAGACCGATGTACTCGTCCATATTGAAGGTAACAACATTGGCAAAAGATACTTTACCTTCTTTGTAAAGTCTTATAAGCTCCCTGTATGTTCCAAGAGGGGTAGAACCGGTAGGAAGACCAAGAACGAAAGGACGTTCAGGGGTAGGTGCAAAAGTGTTGATTTTGTTTACAATGTAGGCAGCTGCCCATTCTGATACTTCCCTGTAAGAGGGTTCAATAATAAGTCTCATAATGTTTTAATTTATTAATTGTTTTTCAATAGCTCTTTCGCATTTTCTATTGCAGCATCTGTCAAGTCAGCACCACTTAGCATCCTTGCCAGCTCCATAACCCTCTCCTGCTGCGAGAGAGGCTTGATGTATGTTTTGGCCCCACCATCCACAAACTCCTTGTAAACGAGATAGTGTGAACCCTTTTTGCTTGCGATCTGAGGCAAGTGGGTAATGGAGAATATCTGCATATTTTCCCCCATCTCACCGATCATTGTACCCATCCTGTCGGCAATTTTACCTGAGACACCTGTATCGATCTCATCAAAAATCATCGTAGGCAGGGTGGTTATCTTCGCCATAACCGACTTCAGTGCAAGCATCACCCTCGAGAGCTCACCGCCTGAAGCCACTTTTGATATGTCGGACAATCTGCTGTCTCCATTGGCAGAGAATAGGAATCTCAACACATCCCCACCCTTTGGAGTCAGTTTCTCCCCTCTGGATACATCCACTTTAAATATTGCCCTTGGCATCTCAAGAGACCTTACCGCCTCCTGAATACATTGGGACAATTTTGGAGCACCCTCTCCCCTCTTTTCCGACAAGATATCTGCCAATTCCACCTTCTTCTTCTCCAGCGCTGCGATCTCAACTCTCAAAGCATCCCTCTGCTCTTCTAGCTGCTGCACCCCGTTGATAGAGCTCTTCAGACCATCTCTGATGGCAATAAGCTCCGCAATGGTATCGCAATGGTGCTTTTTCATAAGGGAATAGAGCTGTGACATCCTCTCCTCAACGGCTTCAAGCCTCTCGGGAGATACCACAATCCCCTCTCCAATCCTCTCCACCTCCTGTTCAATATCCTCAGCCTCTATCCTCACAGAATTCAACCTCTCAGCCAACTCATCGAACGAAGGGATATATGTTGCCACCTTCGCAAGGAGCGAAGATGCCTCCTTCAAGTGTTGGGTAAGGGATGAATCGTACGGCTGGAAGTGTGCCAAAGCAGAGTGTATATTCCCCTTTATTGTCTCGGCATTTGCCAATTGGGAGTGCTCCTGCTCCAACTCCTCAAGCTCCCCATCCACAAGTTTGGCTTCCTCAAGCTGCTGAAGCTGAAAATCCTTGTACTCAGCATCTGCATTGAGAGCCTCTATCTCACCCAAAAGGGTATCCAGCTCCTCCGACTTGGCTTTATGTTCTTCATAGACAGCTTTATACCTCTCCAGGTCAGCCGATGTATCCGAATATTGGTCCAGTACAGAGAGCTGAAAAGCTGCATCGCTCAACAGCAAGTGCTGGTGCTGTCCGTGTATATCTATAATCTTGTTTGAGATACCTGTCAATTCAGCGAGAGTTACAGGCTCATCGTTCAAAAATGAGCGCGATCTCCCTGCCGGAGTTATCACCCTTCTAAGAATCAGGTCGTCATCGAACTCAGCTTCCACAACGCAATTTTTGGTCGGGTCATTAAAAACAGACGCCTCTGCCTTGTTTCCAAGGAGAAGCGATATTGCCCCCAAGAGGATAGACTTACCTGCGCCAGTCTCTCCTGTAATGATGATCAACCCTTCAGGAAAAGTGATATCCAATGAGTCAATCAGGGCATAATTCTGTATAGTTAATTTCCTGAGCATTCAAGAAGCTTTTCTATATTGTCTACGATATCATCTGCTACCTGACTCTTAGACTTGAGCGGGTACTCAAGTGTCTCGCCACCTCTAAATATAATTGACACTTTGTTTGTGTCCACTGCAAATCCTGCCCCCGGATCCTGGAGTGAGTTAAGGACAATCATATCAAGATTTTTCCTCTCCAATTTACCTTGGGCATTGTCAAATTCATTGTCTGTCTCAAGTGCGAAGCCTACAAGAAGGGAACCCTCCCTCTTGATCTTGCCTACTGAGGCTGCTATATCCTGGGTAGGCTTGAGTGAAAGGATCATATCATCCTTCTCCCTCTTGATCTTCTTGTCCGCTTTTTCTGATGGGGTAAAGTCCGATACTGCTGCACAAAGGACAGTGATGTCTGGTCTGTTCTCCTGATAAGATTTCATCACCCTCTCATACATGTCAGATGCAGAGATCACATTAGAGATGGTGATGTTCGGCATCGATAGTCTCTGCGCGGTAGGACCGCTGACTATCTCCACCTCTGCACCTCTGCAAGCGAGTGACTCTGCAATAGCATACGCCATTTTTCCGGAAGAGTGGTTTGTGATATATCTTACAGGATCGATATCCTCGCGTGTAGGGCCCGCTGTAATAAGAACCTTACGGCCTACCATGGAGCCGGTGGCTCCAAAGACATATTTCACGTATGATACGATCTCCGCAGGCTCTGCCATCCTGCCCTTACCCTCCAGGCCGCTTGCAAGCTCTCCAGATTCGGGTTCTGAGACCCAGACACCCCTCTCCTTCAAAGTGGAAAGGCTTAGCTGTGTAGCTGCATGACGGTACATATCCAAGTCCATAGCCGGTGCTACCACTACCGGGCACCTTGCTGAAAGGTATGTGGTCAGCAGAAGGTTGTCTGCCACACCTGTAGACATTTTGGATAGGGTATTGGCGGTAGCCGGTGCGATAAGATACATATCTGCCCATAACCCCAAAGAGACATGGCTGTTCCAATCCCCGTTTTCAGGGTTATAGAACTCCACCAATATAGGATTCTTCGAAAGGGTAGCCATAGTAAGAGGGGTTATAAACTGTTTGGCCATCTCAGTCATTATAACCTTAACCTCTGCACCCTCTTTTACCAATAGACGCACCAATAGGGCAGCCTTATAAGCTGCGATACTGCCGGTGACACCCAGAAGGATATGTTTCCCTTTCAATGAAGACATGACTGCTACTCCTCAGAAGCTTTACGATAGAAAATCTCTCCGTGTTGGAATTCGTCGATAGCTGTAAGGGTTGGCTTTGGAAGTCTCTCGTAGTGTTTTGAGATCTCGATTTGCTCTCTGTTCTCAAAAGTCTCTTCCAAAGTGTCTGCATAGTTTGAAAACTCCTCTAGCTTGTGGCTAAGTTCCTGTTTGATAGATGCAGAGATTTGGTTTGCCCTCTTAGCGATAATCATTGTTGACTCGTAAACATTACCGGTAGGTGCTGCGATCTCAACAAGATTTCTTGTCTCTGTGTTGTTGCTGATTTTTCTTTGTTCCATTTTATATATAAAATTATCTTTTGTCTATTTTCCTAAAATTTTGTTCACCTTCTTGGAGAGATTATCCAACTCTTTCCTGTACTTTGAATCCGGGAATTCACTGATGAAGTTGAAATAGTCATCAGCAAATGTCATGTAACGCTCTTTCTGCTTCTCAAACACACTGTTGAATGCGTACTTGTAAGAAGACATGGCGGTAAAGTATAGAATCTCTTCCCTATAGATATTGGAAGCGTCCTCTTTCAAAACATTTTTGAAGGCATACTGTGCTGCCTTGTAGTCCTCGGTGTGGTAATATATTTTCGCACCCTCAAGGGCTTTCTTGTCAAGTCTCTCATTGAGTTCGTCAAGCATACCCTGGAACTCCTCTTTGTACTCTGTGGTAGGGTGCCTTTTGATATACTCCTGAATATAGTCCATAGCCTTATAGGTAGGTGTCTGGTCCAATTCATATCTCAATGTCTGCTGATAAAGACAATCCACATAGTAGTAGTTGGCTCTGTCGCTGAATGGGCTCAAAGGGAAAGTCTTGATAAATGAGTCGAAACAGGTCTCAGCGGTGACAACATCACCCCATCTGTAGTTTGCCAATCCTGTGTAGTACTGCACAGTATCATCCTGAGCTGTACCTTTTACCGCCAATTTCAATGATTCAAAAAGCTGAATGCACTTTGAATATTTGCCGGCATCAAAATAGGCAAATGCAGCATCATACTTCGCGGCTATATCATGACCTTGAAGCAATGCCTCGTACTCACTTTTACAAGAGGAACCCAATACAAGGGTCAACAGACCTAATACCAATAGTTTTAATTTCATCTTTTTTATTTTTGATTTGCAAGGAACTTCTCGGCATCCATAGCAGCCTTACAGCCTGAACCGGCAGCCACGATACCCTGACGATAATGAGGATCCTGAACATCACCTGCTGCAAAGACACCAGGAACGTTGGTAGCAGTACTTACCCCATCAGTCACGATATATCCTTGTGAATCAACATTTATCCATTTATTGAACACCTCTGAGTTTGGATGGTGACCGATAGCGAGGAAGAAGCCGTCAATATCCTTCTTTATCTCTTCGCCAGCTTTGTTTACAACAATCAGACCATTCACGCCCATATTGTCACCCAAAATCTCTTTAGTGTTGCATTCCCACAAAATTTCGATGTTTTCTGTATTGAGAACCCTCTTCTGCATCACATCTGAAGCTCTCAATACATTTCTTCTCACGATAAGATAAACCTTCTTGCAAAGGCCTGCAAGGTATGTAGCCTCTTCACAAGCGGTATCACCACCACCAACTACAGCGACCACCTTTCCTCTGTAGAAGAAACCGTCGCAAGTAGCGCAGGCTGATACACCCTGACCTCTGAACTTCTCTTCAGAAGGGAGACCCAAATATTTTGCAGATGCACCGGTAGCGATGATAACAGACTCAGCCATTATCACTTTCTCACCATCAACCACCACTTTAAATGGTCTCTCTGAGAAATCCACATCGGTAACTACACCCCATCTCATATCTGCGCCAAAACGCTCAGCCTGCTTGCGGAAGTCTGCCATCATCTGATTTCCATCAACTCCTTCAGGGTATCCTGGGAAGTTTTCGATCTCTGTAGTGGTAGTCAACTGACCGCCAGGAAGCATACCCTCATACAACACAGGGTTAAGGTTAGCGCGAGAAGCATATATAGCAGCAGTGTAACCTGCTGGTCCACTGCCAATTATAAGACATTTTACTTTTTCTTGTTCCATTTCATCAAATATTAGTCTGCAAAGGTACAAATTTATTTCTAATCCACTGCTCAAAACGATATCCCCAAACCAATATTATCGACATTATCCATCTGGAAATTATCAATATCCACCACACCGCACCTACCGATGCCAGAAGGAAGACATCCTCAAGATTACTATGGGATATGCAGATATGGTAATTGGTGAGATCCACATCCTTTTGGGAGAGCTTTCCTGTACTCGCTTCATCTATCATTGCTGCAGCTCCATAAGCCAGTCCCACCACATTGGCAATAATCCACAAAAACGATGATTGGGCAGGGAGCCCGAAGATGGACAAAAGTGGCTTCAGGAACTTGGAAATCCAGTTTATAACACCAAACTCTGACAATATTCTCTGAAGGATATTCAAAGAGAATATGATAGCCACCATCTTAACCACCAGACCTAATGTGGAGATAACCCACTCTTTAAGCATCGGCCAGAAAATGAGCTGCTCCCCTTCCGCCATTTGTGATGCAAGCTGGATGCTCTCTGCCGGTATTATCAGATTCAGACCCAGACCTACGATTATCGAAGAGATGGTTCTGTATACTACAATTCTCACTGCTGAAGTACCTGTTTTTTTCTGCACTGCTGTCTCCACGATCATATTGTGGGCACAGAGAACCATTGCACTCAAAATAGTCATCTCCCTGACACTCAAATCCAATGTCACAGAGACTGCAATCGCCGAATAGACGTTTACAAAATAACCTGTCACATAGGCCAAAGCCGCCTCACCCGGAAGCCCTACCACATGAAAGACAGGCTCCAGAAGTGCAGAAATCCAGGGCAGAATCTGCAAATACCTCAGAAGCATGATACAAAATGAGACTCCAACGGTAAGTTTTACCACCCAGATACAAGTCCTGATGGTGCCGGGAAGGGCCCCTTTTACTATTTCAAGTAATTTATTTCCAATTTTTTCCATTAGTCAAGATTCCATTTCCTGGTTACAAATTTATCTATCATAGCCACCAGCGAGTGGGGAAGTATCATCGCCACGAAGAGGGCTATCTTATTTATCAGACCGGGAGTCTTACCGCTTCTCCCTTTGAAAAGCATCTTCAAAGCTACCCTTGATGCCTTTTGAGGGGTGATCATAACCCCAAGGTTGATGGCAAGTTTTCTGAGATTGTCAGAGAGGTTGTACAGAGGGGTGGATACCGCACCAAAATAGATAGAAGATGCCACTACGCCGGACCCCTTCAACTCTGTACGGAGAGCTCTGGTAAAAACTTTTGTAAATGACTTGGTCGCAGCATAAAGCGATATGAACGGATATTGGAACTCCGCCGCCAAAGATGAGATATTGAGAATATATCCCCTCTTTCTCTCCAGCATATCGGGGAGAAAATAGTGACACAACATAGCTGTGGTGTGGTTGTGCAGCATAATGATACGGCTCACCTGAGGATCTGTCATATTTTTGAAGTGCTTTGGATACAAAATGCCGGCATTGTTGATCAGCACCTCCACAAACGCATCGGGTCTCTCTCTCTTCACCTTTTTATATAATTCAAGTGGTGCGTCCATACTGGAGAGATCCATACCCACCGACAATACATCTACATTTGGATAATCTTTAAGAACCAGCTCTTTAGCGGCATCTGTCTCGTTCTGAAAAAGGGCAACAATAATGACATTATACCCCTTTTCAGCCAATTGCTTCACGTACTCAAGCCCCATACCGGAACTTCCACCCGTAACCAGTGCGTAATTCATCTTTAAAATTTACTCATTTACGATAAAACGGCTGCAAATATACTATCAAATAAATTATGAAAAACTATTTTTTAGTTTAACTTTGTACTGCATTAAAAAGAATAATATTATGAGCATAAAAGGTACAAAAACAGAACAGAACCTGCTTAAATCTTTCGCAGGTGAATCTCAAGCAAGAGGTCGTTACACATATTTTGCAAGTGTTGCAAAAAAAGAGGGTTACGAACAAATCTCAGCCATCTTCATGGAGACAGCTGAACAGGAGAAAGAGCACGCAAAAAGATTCTTCAAATATCTTGAAGGCGGCATGGTAGAGATTACCGCATCATATCCTGCAGGTATCATCTCCACTACAGCAGATAACCTTAAAGCAGCTGCTGAGGGTGAGAATGAAGAGTGGACAGAACTTTACCCTGAATTTGCAAAAGTGGCAGACGAGGAGGGTTTCCCTGAGATCGCTGTTACCTTCAGAATGATCGCCAAAGTGGAGGCTGAGCACGAAGCGAGATACAGAACCCTTTACGACAGAGTGGTAAAAGGTGAAGTTTTCTCACGCGAAGAGGCTATCGAATGGCAATGCCGCAACTGCGGATTTGTATACACAGGAAAAAAAGCTCCTGAGAAATGCCCTGCTTGCGTACATCCACAAGCATACTTTGAACCTAAAAAGAACAACTACTAATATGATATAGCAGATGTGGAGAATAGCTAGAAGATTTTTTATAATCGTGGCCGTTCTGATTATCACAGTGCCACTTGTTATCACTGCTATCCTCTCATCTGAATGGTTCAAACCCAAACTTACAGAGATCTGTAATTCATTTATCGAGAACGGACAGATAGGGATGGACTCCCTATCTGTTTCGCTACTCGAAGAGATACCCCATCTCAGCATAAAACTCTACAACGGCGCCATCCATTCTTACGCCTATTCTGATGTAGAGGAAGAGAACGAAAAATATCTGGCAGAGATCCCTACAAAAGCCCACACCCCTGTCCTGTTCAAAGAGATAGTGGTATCGCTTGATATCCCCAAACTCATATTCGGAAAAATAGACATCAAAAGGATAAGGGTGGTGGAACCCACCATTTACGGGTACATATCCCCATGGGGAAAAGCCAATTGGGACATATTCCCTACCGGTGAAGAGGAGGTAGAGGAGGAAGATGAGTCCCAGACCAGCCTGAACCTCTCTGTCGGGAGATTCAGCATATCTAAAGCCTCATTGACACTTCACGACGGAGTCAACAAAAGCATGTACAACGCCAATATCGGGCGATTCCTCGTCGGTGGAAATCTGTCACTAAACACTGAAGAACTCCGTCTGAGGAGCCTGATTCTCAAAGAGAGCGCCTTCTCCGTAAATATGAAGAAAGGTGGAAACTGGGTCAGACTCGGCATCGACTCCCTGTACATTACCAAAAAGAGGTTCGAAGAGGCATACAGAATCATACTTGACACCAAGACCAACGTGGCACTTGGCGGCAAAGCTTACACCAGAGATTTCCCATTCGGGATTAGAGGTGGTATAGAGATGGATCTTACCAACCTCTCCAATTTCAATATTGACAGCACCACCATTTCGATAGCGGAATCACCTATTGTCTTGGATGGAAACATCGGATTTATGGGTGAGAGCATATTTACCAACCTCACCTGCAACATCCCGGGATTCCACGTTGGAAAGGCGATTGCTTACCTTGACTCAGAGGCATTCCCAATCTTTGAAGGGATGTCCACCGACCTGAAACTTGGACTTAATCTATCCGCACAGGGGCGATATGATGCATCAACCGGACTCCTGCCCGCCATCACTGCTGACATAAAAATCCCAGACGGAAGTTTCCAATATCCGGGAATAGATATGACTGTAGACAATCTCGGATTCGACGGCAGACTTCTCTACGACCCATACGTGGTCGACTCCACCTCTATAAACATCAACTCCATAGACCTGAACGCCACCGGTCTCACACTCAAAGGTGAAGGGAAAGGGGTAAATCTGCTTGGTGACCCCCATTTGAATCTGAAGATTGAAGGGGCCGCGGACCTGACCAAACTTTCATCCATATTCCTTAAAGAGTCGGGCATTACCACTCAGGGAGACCTGGCTATCGATCTTCGTGGCAATTTCAAAATGAGCGATCTGTCGATAGCACAAATCGGAAACACAAAAGCGTTCGGTCGTTTAAAGACAGACAATCTCCTTGTGGATATACCTCAAGACACCATACATGCAAATCTAAAGGGGGTCACCCTGCTTCTTGGTTCACTTGAGAACAAAAGAGACACCACCATTGCTGTAGGTGAAAAGACCCTCCAGTTCTCATTCAGGGCAGACTCTGCCAATGTACAATATAAAGATTTGCTGCAAGTGGATCTTTCAAAGGCCCGTGCGAGTGCAAAAAGTGCGGCAGACGGCCTCTCGGGAGACACCACGTCAGTTCACCCCCTCAAGGGTGAAATTTCTGCAAAACTGCTCAAACTTACCACCGCAGACTCCACCAGAATCAGAGGGAGGGATCTTGCAGTAAAAGCGAGCATGCTCCCTTCAAAATTGGACTCACTGGTACCTGTACTTGCCCTCAACACATCTGCCCAATCCATTGCATATAGAGACAAGGAGAACTTCCTCTCTATCCGAGGGGCAGAGATAGATTTCGGAGGGACATTGCGCAAAGCCACCCGCCCTCCAAAAGACTCTCTCGCAAGAATGAGAAGGGGTGCACCATTGCGCCCGTCACGCAGCACAGATCTCCTTGGGGATGAGGGCAATATAGATATGAAGGTGGATGAATCGATAAGCAAACTTCTCAATGAGTGGGAAGCGAACTGCTCGATCAAAGCTACCGGAGGAAGAATTATCACCCCATATCTCCCGCTTCGCAATACATTGGGTCAAGTCGATATGACGGTAAACACCAATGAGGTCAAATTCAACAACACCCAGCTCAATCTGGGCAATACCGACCTCAACCTCACCGGACGCGTATGGGGAATAAGGAGGGCACTGACCAGAAACGGAAAACTCCGTGCAGATCTCCTCATATCATCCAATACACTCGACGTAAACCAGCTCCTTGTGGGTATGGAGGGGGCATCTGCCTATATGAAATCTGACGAACAGATTAAAGAGGCGATTGCCGGTGTGGAAAATGAAGAGGAGATAGCAGAGATAGTGGCCCAGACCATAGACACCACAGAAGTGGCATCCCCACTACTGCTGATTCCGGGAAATATAGATGTCAAAATAGGACTGTTCGTAGGACAGGGTGAGTTCTCCAATATAACCCTCAACGGAATATCCGGAGATCTGCATGCCAGAGACAGAGTACTAAGAATACACGATCTCAAGGCCCTTACCGAGGCGGGAAATATGTCTCTCACAGCACTCTACTCCACCAAGTCCAAAGAGGATATCTCTACCGGATTTGATCTCGAGCTGAGCCACGTCCAAGTGGAGAAACTTATTGAGGTGGTTCCATCGGTAGATACATTGGTACCTATGCTGAAATCATTTGAAGGGGTGCTTGACTGCTCTGTGGCAGCTACTGCCAAAGTCGACACCAATATGAATATCCAGCTTCCATCCCTTAATGGTGCAGTGAGAATTGAAGGTGACGATTTGGTCCTATTGGATGGTGAGACATTCTCCAAAATAGCGAAACTGTTACGATTCAAGGATAGGGAGAACAATAAGATAGACCATATCTCTATCGAGATGCTCATAAATGACAGCAAGGTGGAGATGTTCCCGTTTGTATTGCAGATGGACCGCATTATGGCGGCTGCAAGCGGTATCCACAATCTGGATATGAGCTTCCAGTACCATTTGTCCGTAATCAAATCACCTATTCCGATAAAACTGGGACTTAATGTATCCGGCACATTTGACGATATGAAGTTCAGACTTGGCAAGCCACAATACAAGAGTGCCGATGTGCCAAGCTACACACATATCATAGATGAATCTATAATAAATCTGCGCCAGAGCATGGAGGAGATCTTCGAAAAGGGCAAAGTGGATCTCTCCCAGATCAGAGTGGTCAGGAGAAACAAAGAGATCGAGAGTGCTTTGGAGATTAAGGAGACAGAAGAACTCAGCGATGAGGAGAAGAGGACTCTTGAGAGTGAAGGTATCGCTATCCCTACTTCAGAAGCTCTTTAGCCTCCAGAGGATTATCTGTAGTGACAAAGTCAACACCCAGTTCCTTCATCTTTCTGATGGAAGATTCGCTGTTCACTGTCCAGACATTTACAGTCATTCCCAAATCGTGGGCCTCTTTGATCCACCCTTTTTTGAGCTTGATCACACCTTTGTGGTAGTCCAGGCCATCTATACCCGCCTCTTTAAGTTTTTCAGGTGACATATCACCTTTGAGGTATGCTACCGGGATATCAGGAAATGCCTCTGCAAATCTTTTGCACATCTGGAAGTTGAATGAGATGAACTCCAACTGGCCATTTTTATAAGCTTTGGAACTCCTTACAATATTTATCACATTCTCCACTGCCCTGACATCATTTTCGTCTGAGGCATGGTCCTTCAATTCGAGAATAAGTTTCATACCCTTATATTTGGCACCTGTCCTCAAATATTTTTTAAGGTTAGAGATTTTCTCTCCATTCGACAGACGCTCCTGTTTTACCCTGTCATAAGGGGTCTTCTCTATCACCACGCCATTGATATCCTTGTCGTGATTTATCACTGCCACACCATCAGAGGTGATCCATACATCAAACTCTGCACCATATACCTCAGCTTCAGCCGCCTTCTGCAATGCTGTAATGGAGTTCTGTGCTGACCCCTCAGCTTTCCAGAAACCTCTATGGGCGATAACTTTGGTTT
Source organism: Bacteroidales bacterium (assembly GCA_017546125.1). Taxonomy (GTDB): domain Bacteria; phylum Bacteroidota; class Bacteroidia; order Bacteroidales; family UBA932; genus CAAGNP01. The sequence goes on along the minus strand of JAFYXO010000024.1, from coordinate 8,339 downwards.
GTCCGTAAACGGAAAAAGAGAACAATAGGGTAACAAAGAGGGTAAAAGAGACTTTTTTCATATGCTTTCTATTAAACTCACCCCAAAATTATACAATTTTTATTACTTTTGGAGTATGTATTAAAAATCAACCAAACATGACAACTCAGAAAAAGAATTATGCTCTCCCTATAGCGATTATGTTTGCGCTATTCGCGATGATTGCATTTGTTACCAATCTTTGCTCACCAATGGCTGTTATCGTCAAGAATCAGTTCGGAGCATCAAACTTTGCAGCACAGCTAGGTAATGCTGCCAACTTTATTGCATACGCCGTGATGGGTATCCCATCAGGTCTTCTCCTCAAAAAATATGGATACAAGAAGACTGCCATCATAGCTATCATCATCGGATTCGTAGGTGTATTTATCCAGTATATGTCAGGATGGGATTCTATCCAAAGTTTCTGGATCTACCTTCTAGGTGCATTCATCGCAGGTTTCTGTATGTGTATGCTTAACTGCGTAGTTAACCCTATGCTTAACACCCTTGGTGGCGGCGGAAACAAAGGTAACCAGCTAATCCAGTTCGGTGGCGTGCTAAACTCGTTCTCAGCTGTATTTGTTACCATCCTTATGGGTTCTCTAATCGGAGATGCTGCAAAAGCACACATCTCTCAAGCTACCCCGGCACTGTTCATTGCACTTGCAATCTTCGCTGTAGCATTTGTGGTGCTTCTACTCTCTAAAATCCCTGAGCCGGCTGCTGAAGCTGAAGCTGCTGCACCTAAAAGCGATGTGAAAGACAAACACAGCGCTTTCTCATTCCGTCACTTCAATCTTGGTATCCTTGCCATCTTCCTATATCTTGGTTTGGAGGTAGGTACCCCTACTTATATTTTGCAATACCTTACATCTGCCACTGACGCCGCTACTCCAGGTTTCGGCATGGACGCAGGTATCGCCGCTACACTTGCAGCAATGTACTGGCTCCTAATGCTTGTGGGAAGACTTGTAGGTGGTGTATTGGCTGGCAAGTTCTCTAGCCGCGCACTTATCACCACTGTATCTATTATCACCATCGGTCTTGTACTTGTAGGTATGTTTGCACCTACCGATGTATTGGTTACAGCTTACGGATTTGAAGGTGCTTCAGGCAGCTTCGTTGCAACACAAGTGCCTGTAGGTATATTCGCATTGGTACTTGTAGGTCTATGTACATCTGTAATGTGGGGAGGTATCTTCAACATGGCTGTAGAGGGTCTTGGAAAATATACAGCTATCGCATCAGGTGCATTTATGACTATGGTTTGCGGCGGTGGTATTCTAGTTCCACTTCAAGGCTGGGTAGCAGACCTTACAGGTTCATTCCAGATGAGTTACCTTGTAGTAGTGGCTTGCGCTGCATACATCCTGTTCTACGCACTTGTAGGATCTAAAAATGTCAATAAAGATATCGTAACAGAATAGTATTATGGAAAAATCACTCGTAGTAGGTATAGATATAGGTGCTCAATCCTCAAAACTTGGTGTAGTGGATGCACAAGGCAACATCTTGTGCCAGACAGTCATCACCTCACTCCAGCCTACACTGACAGAATATATAGATGACCTCACAGCTGCTGTCGAATCATTGGTAAGCCAGGTGGGTGGAAAAGAGAAAATCAAAGGTCTTGGCATCGGTGCACCAAATGCCAACTATTATAAAGGTACCATAGAATGTGCAGCCAACCTTACCTGGGGCAGAGACTCAGAGGGCAATGGTATCTATATAGATTTTGCAAAGATCGTAAGTGAAAGGCTTGGTCTCCCTGTAGCTATGACCAACGACGCCAATGCTGCAGCCATCGGAGAGATGACATACGGAGCAGCCAGAGGTATGAAAAACTTCATCATGATCACACTTGGTACAGGTGTGGGCAGCGGTATCGTGATCGACGGAAAAGTTGTTTACGGACACGACGGATTTGCAGGAGAACTTGGTCATACCATCTCTATCCGTGACGGAAGACAGTGCAGCTGCGGTCTTAAAGGTTGTCTTGAAGCGTATACATCGGCTATCGGTGTTGCACGCACAGCTGTAGAGTGGCTTCAAAAAGACGACACACCTTCTCTTCTAAGAGAGGTTCCAACTGATAAAATATCATCAAAAGATGTATATGATGCTGCCAAGAAAGGTGACAAGCTTGCACTTGAGATCTTCGACTTTACAGCAAATCTTTTGGGTGAAGCCTTTGCAAACTTCATCGCTTTCAGCGCCCCTGAGGCCATTATTCTGTTCGGAGGATTGGCCCGCTCACGAGAGTTCATCGAGAAGCCTATCATTGAGAGCATGAATAAGAATGTGGTAAGTATCTGGAAAGACAAAGTAAAAGTGGAGTTTTCACAGCTTAAGGATTCAGATGCAGCCATTCTGGGAGCAAGCGCCCTTGGTTGGGAACTATAGTTTATCATAGAAATAATATCGCTTTAAGGTGCTTCAATCGAGGCACCTTAAATTTTGTTTGAAAATTTCCTATAGAAATTTGTTTATTTAGAAATTTCATTATATTTTTGCAGAAGAATAAATTAGAAGCTTCTATAAATTGAACGTTATGATTAGAAACATTATCATTGGCTTGATTTTGATGGTTGGGTTTTCAGCTTGCGCCAATGGTCAAAGCAATAAACAAAAGGAGATTAAAATGAAAACTATAGAGATAAATAAAGAGCAATTCCTACAAAAGGTAGTGAATTACGAGGCAAATCCCACTGAATGGAAATATCTGGGCGACAAGCCTGCCATTATAGACTTTTATGCCAGCTGGTGTGGCCCCTGCAAGATGGTGGCACCTATCCTCGAAGAGCTCGCAGCTGAGTATGGAGACAGCATTGTAATATATAAAGTCAATACAGAAAAAGAGCAGGAACTCTCTGCAGCTTTCGGCATCAGATCCATCCCTACTATCGTATTTGCACCTATGGAGGGGAACCCTCAAGTGGCACAAGGGGCGATGGGTAAAGCCGAATTCAAAAAACTTATCGATGAAATCTTACTAAAAAAATAAATTATGAATAGATTGCGCAAAATTAGAGACATCCAACACGCCATTTCTCATGCAGAACACGCATTTAATGAGAAATATGGTCTTTGTTTCAACGAGGCTATGCTTTTATGCTACTTGAAAGAGACCAGTAAGCCTATTACATCTGGAGAGATCAGTGACCTTCTTGTATTGAGTCACTCAAATACATCCAAGATCATCTCCTCTACAGAAGACAAAGGTCTTATTCACAGAGAGCTTGGCCACGACGACAAAAGACACATGTACTTCAACCTTACAGCTAAAGGTGAAGAGGTATTGAACTCTATTGATTGCTCAATCCTGGAAATTCCTGAACTATAATATCAGAACATAAATGAACCAGAAAAGGGGCTGACGGAAATTTACCGGCAGCCCCTTTGTTATATTGTCGGAAAGAGGCGATTCGAACGCCCGACCCCTACGTCCCGAACGTAGTGCGCTACCAACTGCGCTACTTTCCGTAATACCAAAAAGGGTGACCTCTCAGTCACCCTTGTGTCGGGATGAGATGACTCGAACATCCGACCCCCACGTCCCTAACGTGGTGCGCTAGCCAACTGCGCCACATCCCGAAATGGACCACAAAGGTAAGAATTAATTTTTAATAGCAAACTATTTTTAATACATTTGGGGTAGCAATACAAACAGCATGATGAAATCACTAAAAACACTTCTCGCGATAGCAGTACTTGGATTTGCTATCTCATTTACTACCAGCGGACAAGCCAAAGATTGGGCCAAATTTTCACGTTTTGCAAACAAGAATGCCACACAAACAGGCAAAGTGGATGTAGTCTTTATGGGGGACTCCAATACAGAGATCTGGTATCGCGATCATCCTGCATTTTTCGACAATAACAATTTTGCTGCAAGGGGCATCTCAGGACAGACAACTGCCGAAATGCTTTGCCGTTTCAGACCCGATGTCATCGAACTCAAACCTAAAGTGGTGGTGTTCTGTGGAGGTACCAACGATGTGGCACAAAACCTCGGATACATCTCTGTAGACAATATAATGGACAACATCGAATCGATGTACCAGCTGGCAAAATACAACAAGATAGATTTTGTCATCATCTCCATCCACCCTTCTGCAGGATTTTCATGGAGAAAAGATCTTGACCCTATACAGATGATCCAGGAGTGCAATGCCCGCCTTAAAGCATTCGCCCAGCAAAACAAGATCCCATTCATCGACTCATACACCAAATTTGCCGATGAGAACTTTGCTTTCCCCAAGCCTTACAGCTATGATGGAGTACACTTCACCAGCTACGGCTTCACATTCCTGGAAGATATGGTGATAGAGGTTCTTGCCAAAGAGCTGAAAAAGAAAAAAGGTGATTTCTACAAATCACCTTCTGAAGAACCAGTCCTATAGCTGATTCAAATCTTATTCACCTCTGAAGCGGCGTGCCTGCTCCTGAATAAGGGCAGCATCCTCGAAGTAGTCAATCTTCATAGATTTGCGGACATCTGCAAGTGTAGCGGCTGCCACTGCGCGTGCCTCTTCGCTACCTTTTTTGAGGATATCGTAAACCATTGGAATATCTTTTTCAAACTCTTTTCGGCGTGCTCTGATAGGTTCAAGCATCTCCTGTAGAATAGAATTGAGGAATTTCTTCACCTTCACGTCACCAAGACCGCCTCTGCGATAGTGATCCTTAACCTCATCAAGGTTTGCATAGTCAGGCCAGTAAGCGGCAAAGTGTTCAGGACGGCAGAATGCATCCAAGTATGTGAATACGGTATTGCCCTCCACTTTACCAGGATCCTCCACGCGAAGATGGTTAGGGTCTGTAAACATACTCATCACCCTCTTGCGGACATCCTCTGCTGTATCTGAAAGGTAGATACAGTTATTCAAAGACTTGCTCATCTTAGCTTTACCATCTGTACCTGGAAGTCTCAAGCAAGCCGAGTTGTCTGGCAAAAGGATATCTGGCTCTACCAATGTGTCACCATACACAGAATTGAACTTGCGGACGATCTCACGTGTCTGCTCGATCATTGGCTCCTGATCCTCTCCTACCGGCACTGTAGTAGCTTTGAATGCTGTAATGTCAGCAGCCTGGCTGATAGGATATGTGAAGAAACCGACAGGGATGCTGGTTTCAAAATTTCTCATTTGGATCTCAGTCTTTACTGTAGGATTTCTTTGAAGACGAGATACTGTCACCAGGTTCATATAATAGAACGAAAGTTCACAAAGTTCAGGAACCTGAGACTGGATAAATATAGTGCTTTTGGTAGGGTCGATACCGCAAGAAAGGTAATCGAGTGCCACCTCTATAATGTTTTGACGAACTTTTTCAGGGTTATCTGCGTTATCTGTCAATGCCTGAGCATCTGCAATCATGATGAATATCTTCTCAAACTCGCCCGAGTTCTGAAGTTCAACCCTTCTTCCCAATGAACCCACAAAGTGGCCCAAATGCAAACGACCTGTAGGACGGTCACCTGTAAGAATAATCTTTCCCATATACGTTTTCGAAAATTTGCGCAAATATACTAATTGTTTGACTCATTTTTTAATTTTGTAGTTCAAATACATGAGATATGAAAAAGCTGATACTTATTACCCTTTTGTCATCCCTTCCGATGCTAATGTACGGACAGCTTGTCCACAACTCCAAACGTCCCGCCGACCCAGCAACTATTCCACTTGATGAATCCAAAAAGGGGTTAGTTATGGATGGGGAGATAGAGGATCTTTTCACATACCCGGGGACCAAAAGGAAGTATCAGGTATTCGTACCCAAACAATATGATGGGACCACCCCTGCATGTCTGGTTGTGGGGCTTGACGGCAACCTTTTCGGAGCCATCACTGTGATAGACAATTTGATAAACAGCGGCGAGATGCCTGTAACAATCGGTATTTTCCTGGATCCGGGTGTATGCTACCATCCGGACGGCAGCGTCGCACGCTATAACCGTAGCAATGAGTTCGACAAAACCGACAGGGTTTTTGCCACATTCCTGGAACAGGAGGTAATTCCACGTGTGGAGATGATGACCACCCCGGATGGAAGGGCAATAAAAATCTCCAGAGACCCCAACGACAGGGCAATAACAGGGGCAAGCAGCAGCGGCATTGCTGCATTTACAGTGGCTTGGGAGAGACCCGATCTTTTCAGCAGAGTATACAGCTCAGTGGGGACATTTGTGGCTATGCGCGGTGGCAATGAATACCCGGCCCTTATCCGCAAAACAGAGCCCAAAGCCCTCCGTATCTATCTTCAGGATGGCGCCAACGACACCTGGAACCACATCTTCGGTGACTGGTGGGAGTACAACCAGCTCATGGAGTCTGCCCTGAACTTTGCAGGATACGAAGTTATGAACCGCTGGGATAAAGGGACACACAGCATCAAATATGGGACAATTGCCTATCCCGATGCCATGCGCTGGCTATGGAGAGGGTGGCCAAGAAAAGTGGAGACAGGTGCCACTATGAACGGGACCCTAAAAGAGATCATTGATCCTGAATCACAATGGGAAGAGGTGTTTGAGCTGGCTTCATTCCAAACACCCCCATATCCAAAAGGGGAGAATATACGCCTCCCCAGAGCGGCAAAATCACCGGTCCACACCACCCTACCACTTTCAAATGGTGATGCTTATGTATCTACATCGGATGGAAGTATCTGGTTCTATTGTGCCAAGACAGACAAATGGACCAAGATGAACACTCTCGAAACAGGTGGTCCTGATATGGCCATCTATCCTGACAACAGACTTCTTGTCACATCAGAGAAACACTCAGACTGGCTTATCAGCTATATAATCCGCCCCGACGGCACACTATATGCCGGCCAGAGATTCTATTGGCTGCACAACACATCAAATCACAGCCAGCACCCTACCGGGAATATGGTCTTTGATACCAATGGCAATCTTTATGTAGCCACATATCAAGGGATCCAAGTATGTGACCAGAATGGTCGTGTAAGGGCAATACTGACACTTCCTTGTGGTCCTGTCGAGAAAATATGGTTTGACGAGGAGTACATCTTTGTCCACAGCAAAGGGAGGCTCTTCACACGCAAACTCCTCTCTACTGCTCATAACAGCTGGGAAGCACCCATAGAGGTCAAATCCCAAGGGCAAGGTTAATAGTCGGAGATTATTATTTGCTGAAAAACCTATAAAAACTATGGATTTATTGTACGAATGATAATTTTATTTGTACTTTTACATCATCGTAACCATCATTACGGTAATGCGTATTACGATAAAAAATGTAGCTATGAGATTTTTTGATAGAGAACAAGAGTTTGAAAAACTTAGAGAAATTGAGGAAGTCTCTCATGAGGTAGCCCAATTTACCATCATTACGGGAAGACGTCGTATTGGTAAGACCGAGATGGTCAAGAAGTTTTATGAGAACAAGACAATGCTATACTTTTTTGTTGCCCGTAAAGCAGAAGCCGATCTATGCGATATATTCGTTGATGAGATTCGTACAAAGCTGGACATACCCATGCTTGATAGCAAGGGAATGTCTTTTGCTGCCGTATTCAAATTCATCATGGAATTATCCCAGACCCAGCATATCAACCTTTTTATTGATGAGTTCCAGGATTTCTATAGAGTAAATCCATCGATCTATTCCGATATGCAAAACATATGGGACAGCTATAAAAATAAGGCTCACATCAACCTGATAGTGGCAGGCTCTGTGAACACCTTGATGAATAAGATTTTTAAGGATAAGAAACAACCACTTTTTGGCAGACAGACAGAAACAATGCATGTCAGACCTTTTAAGCCCTCTGTCCTAAAAGAAATCATGTCTGAATATTGCCCTGACTATAAAAAGTCAGATTTGTTGGCTCTTTATACGTTGACTGGCGGTGTGGCCAAGTATGTTGAGTTGTTTATCGACAGAAAGAAGTTTACTGAGAAGAAGATGCTTGACATGTTTTTTGAGCGGGATTCCTATTTTTTGTCTGAAGGTAAGAATATGCTTGTTGATGAATTTGGCAAAGACTATGGTATCTACTTCTCAATACTGACTCTTATAGCTCAAGGCAAAAATACACGCAATGAATTAGAAAATGCTCTTAATATAAAAGAGTTGTCCGGCTACTTGAAAAACCTGAACGAGGAGTATGGCTTGATAAGTAAGATGCAACCTATCTACGAAAAATCAAGCAACAAGAATGTGCATTATGCCATCAATGACCAGTTCCTGAATTTTTGGTTCCGATTCATATACAAATATACGCATATACTTGAGGCGGGAGGTAATGATAAGTTAAAAGCGATAGCAGAACGTGATTTTACAACG
>JAFYXO010000023.1 GCA_017546125.1 Bacteroidales bacterium | reverse complement strand
TGACCTTAAGATGGCAATGAGCATGCTGGACAAGGCGTTCAAGAAAACGGATATACCGGAGGGGCTTATATTACACTCTGATCAGGGATGGCATTATCAGTATCTAAAGTATCAGAAAGCGTTGAAAGATAGAAACATAATACAGAGTATGTCACGTAAGGGAAACTGCTTGGACAATGCTATGATGGAGAACTTCTTTGGACTTATGAAGTCAGAGTTGCTATATTTGCAGGAGTGGGACAGCGTAGAGCAGTTCGCAAAGGAACTGGTCAAGTACATACGCTACTACAATAATGATAGAATCAAACTGAGGCTAAAAGGACAAAGCCCGGTAAAATACCGAGCTTTGCTTGAATCTAAGGTTGCCTCTTAATAATGTTAAACCGTCCAACTTTTGGGGGTCACATCACTGTCGAGGTAGCTTTTTTTAATACTGATACTATTAGTGAATGTCAAGATTCACTGGGTAGGAGTAGGATTCGAAAACAATCCCTCCCACACCTTCGGTGCGGGCCCCTCCCTCTGCGGCCAGAGGATCAGCCATAAAAGTGCTTGAACCACAATGGGTGGCAGATTTTTGAAGCAGTGGATTTCGGTTTGAAGCACTGCGTCATCCAGGAATAATTTACGAAAATAGGGTAAAACGTATCTTGACGCATGAATTCTGTCTTAAATCACTGCGTCATCATATATGTTGGGGGGACCTCAGTGCCGCGGTGGTGGGAATGAGCGAAGCGAATGCCTGAAGAACCTTAACTCCGAACGATAAATCGGAAGGGTGGTGTGAGCGCTATTGAAAAGAGTTTGCGTTAGTAATATGCTGTGTATCAGTGTTTTGCTGGTGGTGAGGGTGGGTGATTTTACCCACCCTCAGGTGTGGTAATCTGCTGTGGGTCAGGGGGGTTGCTGACGCGAAGAGAAGGGGGGAAGTGTTATGTGATATAAAAAAGGCACGGGTTGGTTCCGTGCCTTTTGTGTGGGGACACCCAAGCGGGGTCGGGTGTGACGTGAGTCGTCGGGTGTGACGTTGTATGTGTGTGTTAGTCCATCACACGTGGTTTGGGGACACCAGGGAGCTGAGGATAGGTCTTGATCTGTTCAAGAAGTACCTCTACAGCTTTATTGAGCTGTGCGTCAGTTCCAAGGTAATCCTCAAATGGATTGATGTCGACGTAGATATCAGGTGTTACACCTTCGTTCTCAAGGATCCATTTGCCATCGGTAGAGTAAGATGTGAAGAATGGAGTGCGGACATCCTGGCCATCAACATAAGGTTTTGAACCTGAAATACCCACTATACCACCCCAGGTGCGTGTACCGATAAGTGGTCCGATACCGAGTTTCTGGAATCCGTAAGGGAACAAGTCTCCATCAGAAGATGAGTATTTGTCTACAAGACAAACTTTAGGGCCGTGATGAGTAGACTCAGGAATGGTGGCAAGACCCTCTGAGCCGTTACGGTACATATTCATACGGTAAACCTCTCTCTGAAGTCTCTCTATAATCATAGGAGACACATTTCCACCACCATTCATACGGTCGTCGATAATAAGAGCCTTCTTGTTGAGCTGGGTATAGAAAAGTTTGGTGAACTCATCAAGACCCACTGTGCTCATGTCAGGGATATGGATGTAGCCGATCTGACCATTACTCATCTCATCCACCTTCTTGATATTGTTGTGTACCCATTCGTAGTAAGCAAGTTGGGTCTCATCTGCGATAGGTTTCACATAGATAGTGCGGGCACCCTCCTCAGATGGGGTAGTGTTCACTTTGAGAGCCACCATAGAGCCAACTTTGCCGACAAGTGTCTCGTAGATGCTGTTCACATCTTTAAGGGATACGCCATTTACAGATAGGATATAATCACCGACTTTAACACCAAGACCAGGCTCTGCAAGTGGAGAGCGGTTGGTTTTAGACCAGTCCTCACCCTTGAAGATCTTGGTCACCTGGAAGTAGCCCGATTTGTCTTTAGCGAACTGTCCGCCAAGAAGACCCACTTTGACTACCTCAGCGCGAGGAGCTTCACCTGTAGTGACGTATGCGTGGCCGATATTGAGTTCGGCAATCATCTCACCGATGATATAGGTAAGGTCTTGTCTGTGCTGAACATAAAGGAGAAGAACTGCATATTTGTCGTGAATGGCTTTCCAGTTCTTGCCGTGCATATTCTCAAGATAGAAGTGGTCTCTGAAAACTCTCCAAGTCTCGTCAAAGATCTGTTTCCACTCTTGTGCATAATCAATAGAGACTCTCATATCCCCCATTGGAACTGTAGCTTCACCCTTGAAGTTTTGGGTAGGAACCACCTTAAGGGCACCTTTGGACATTACAAGAGCTTTCTTGTTGTCGGCAGTGGTGGTTATCACTCTGTCTCTTCCAAGTTTGGACTCTTTCATATCTTTAAGTGATAGTTTGCAGGTCTCTCCACCTTTTGAGTAGTAAAGGTGGTCACCCCAACATCCGATGATGCTGAATCTTCCGGTTCCTACAGGGAGGACAGCTGCTCTCTCGATAAGACCATCTGTATCAACGACAGTTTTGGCTGCAGGTGCTGCAGGTGCAGGTTTCCCGGGACCTGGTTTGCCTGGCGCAGGTTTGTCCCCCTCTTTAGGCGCAGCTCCAGGTGTATATTCGTCACCTTTGAGAAGGGTAGGAGATGGAGTAGCTTTAGCCAATGGAACTACGAACATGTAGTTGGATACCTCATAGGCAGCATTCCACTCTACGCGGGAATATCTCGACTGGAACTCTCTGGCAGAGGTGAAGAAAAGATATTTGCCGTCAGCAGAGAATACTGGTGAGTAAGAGTCGTACCAGGTAGTGGTGACAGGGTATTGTTTGCCATCTGCCAAATTTAGAAGATAAACCACAGAAACATTGTTCTCTGCAGCCGCAGAGTATGCCATCCATGCACCATCAGGTGAGATGTCATAACCTCTCATACCACCGAATTTGCCGTAGAAAATATTGGTAAGTTTCTTGGATTCCACATCAAGTGAGTACGTGTTCTTCTTCTCATCCGAGAAATATAGCTTCTTGGAATCTGGTGACCAGGTAAGACCTTGAGGGTAGCCTGTTTTGAATTTTGTAAGCTGTTTGCCCTCGGTAGGGTTTGTTGCGTCGGCTACATATACCTGATATTCTCCTGATGCATCTGAGAAATAGGCGATTTTTTTACCGTCAGGTGACCATACAGGCTCTCTCTCCTGTGATGAAGATGAAGCTGTGATCTGGTATGTGGCACCTTTTGATGCAGGTACACTGAAGATGTCTCCTCTGTGGACTGCCAACAGTCTCTCACCATCTGGTGAAAGGCTGAATCCTCCACGGAACATGCTCATCGGATTGCCAGCACTTGGGGCAGAAGAGAGTTTGCCGCGTGCGTATACTCCGTCTGATGTGAGGGTGATGTTCACCTTTTCACATTTGCCGGCTTTGATATCGTATTTGTAGATGTAACCACCATTCTCAAATACCACATAGTCCTGAGAATATGATGGGAATTTGCAGTCGTACTCTTTGAAGTCTGTAACCTTGCGGGTCTCTCCTGAAACTGTGTTGTAGCAGAAAAGGTTCATGGTGTGATCCCTGTCTGACATGAAGTAGATCTCTTCACCTACCCACATAGGGAAGATGTCCTGAGCAGGGTTGTTGGTCACATTTACAAGTTCTGTGGTACCCACGGTGTTGATCCAGATGTCGTCTGCCTGACCTCCACGGTAGTATTTCCAGGTACGGAACTCTCTGAACATACGGTTGAGGGCAAGTTTTTTGCCATCAGGTGAGTATGAGCAGAAACCTCCCTCGGTAGTGGGGATCTGTTTCATGTCTGAACCATCTACTGGTGCATGGTATAGAAGACCTCTAAGACCTGAGAAGGTGTACCAGCGTGTACGGAATACAACATCCTTTCCGTCAGGAGTCCAGCACATTACGATATTGTTGGGACCCATGCGGTCACCAATATCGTCTCTGTCCAATGTGGCTGTATAGGTTAGTCTCTGAGGAACTCCACCCTCTGCAGGGACAAGATAAACCTCAGTATTGCCATCATATTGGCCTGTGAAAGCGATAGTCTTGCCATCAGGTGAGAAACGTGAAAATGTCTCGTATCCCACGTGCGAAGTCAGTTTGGTAGCGTGACCTCCGTTTACAGATACTGTATATAGGTCACCGGCGTATGTGAAAGCAATTTTGTCTCCTCCCACAGAAGGGAATCGGAGCAATCGTGCCTCCTGTGCTGTCATCAGCGCAGGGAGCAGCATAAGAAGAAAACAAAGTGTTTTACGCATAACTATAATATATTAAGTGATTGTTCTTTGATCTTTTCGAGTTCATCTTTCATCTTTACCACCCACTTCTGGATCTCCACGTGGTTGGCCTTGGAACCCATTGTATTTATCTCACGACCCATCTCCTGAGCGATGAAACCGAGTTTTTTTCCAGGATGCGGCTCATTTTCCACTGTCTCGAGGAAGTAGCGGCAGTGCTGGCGGAGACGCACCTTCTCCTCATTGATGTCGAGTTTCTCCACATAGAAGACAATCTCCTGCTCGAGGCGGTTCTCGTCGCAAGAAGAGCACACCTCTTTAACTTTTGAGATGATCCTGTCGCGGACAGATGTTACCCTCTCGGACTCGTATTTCTCTACCTCTGAGACAAATGAGCAGATAAGTTCCACCCTTTTGCAGACATCTTGTTTGAGGATTTCCCCCTCCTGTGTTCTGAACTCCACAAGGTGGGCAGCAGCCTCCTCAATTGCGCTTCGCAATGCGTCCCAGCTCTCTTCGCTCATTTCGGTGCGTTGGGTCTCGATAACATCGGGGAATTTGAGTAGTGCAGGTATCATTGCGTCAGCATAATTCGAAGGGAAAGGGAGCCCCTGGACAGCTTCTTGCACTTGTGCGAAATAGTCGCGGAGGATCTCCTTGTTGATTTTCTTCGAAGAGACGGTCCCGATCTGTTCGACGGTGGCATAAAGGTCAATATTGCCCCTTACGAGCAATTGGGCAAGTGCCTGTCTGATTCCAATCTCCTTGTCGCGTGGGATGAGGGATGATTTTATGGTGAGGTCGCAATTTTTTCCGTTGAGGGAACGGATCTCGACTGTATATTTCTCTGATGCGGTGCTTTTTTCGGCTTTTCCGTAGCCGGTCATTGATAGAATCATAATTTCCTTAAAATGTTTCGACTTTTTAAAGTGTAAATTTAACGAGAATAAATTACCTTTGCAAGATATTAAATACGCTAAGTCAATGGAAGAAGTAAAAAAAGAAGAAGTGGTCGAGACAAGACCATTGAATTTTTTGGAAGAGATTATTGAGAATGATCTTTCATCTGGGAAACATACCTCAGTTCTTACCCGTTTCCCACCCGAGCCAAATGGTTATCTCCATATCGGGCACGCCAAGAGTATATGCCTTAACTTCGGTTTGGCAAAACAATATGGTGGTAAAACAAACCTCCGTTTTGATGATACAAACCCTGTGAAAGAGGATACAGAATATGTAGATTCCATCAAGAATGATATCCAGTGGCTTGGCTTCCAATGGGCAAATGAGTTCTATGCATCTGACTACTTCGATCAGTTGTACGAGTGGGCAGTGCAGATGATCAAGAGCGGTCTTGCGTATGTGGATGACCAGACTCAGGAGGAGATCAGAGCAGGTAGAGGTACCGTTCAGACTCCAGGTACAAACAGCCCATACAGAGACAGAAGTGTAGAGGAGAACCTCGATTTGTTCGAGAGGATGAAAAATGGAGAGTTCCCTGAGGGTGCCAGAGTGCTACGTGCGAAGATCGATATGGCCCATCCAAATATGATGTTCCGTGACCCTCTAATGTACAGAATTATCCATGCTGATCACCACAGAACAGGTTCCAAATGGTGTATCTACCCTATGTATGACTATGCGCATGGCCAATGTGACTCTATCGAGAACATCACACACTCTATCTGTACACTTGAGTTCGACGTACACAGACCACTGTATGACTGGTTTATCGAGAAATTGAATATCTTCCCTTCACACCAGTATGAGTTTGCAAGACTTAACCTTACTTACACTGTGATGAGTAAGAGAAAGCTTCTTGAACTTGTGAAGAACAACTTCGTATCTGGCTGGGATGACCCACGTATGCCTACCATCTGCGGTCTTCGCAGAAGGGGATACACACCTGAAAGTATCAGAGCTTTCGCTGAGAAAGTGGGTGTAGCCAAGAGGGACAACATGATCGACCTTTCACTCCTTGAATGGTGCTTGAGAGATGACCTTAACAGACGTTCAAACCGTTATATGGCAGTTCTTGATCCTGTTAAGCTTGTTATCGATAACTGGCCTGCTGATGTGGAGAGCGAGATTTGTACAGCTCCCCGCAATCAGGAGAATCCTGATGCAGGTACACGTGAGATCGCATTCACCAAGGAATTGTACATTGAGAGAGAGGACTTTATGGAAGAGCCACCTAAGAAATTCTTCCGTCTTCGTCCTGGTGGCGAGGTTCGTCTCAAATACTCATACATCGTCAAATGTGAGTCAGTCGTTAAAGACGAGAATGGCAATATCACTGAGATCCACTGTACATACGATCCTACCACCAAGCCTGGTAACGGTACATGGCGCAGCGTAAAAGGTACCATCCACTGGGTGTCAGCACAACACGCCAAGAAGGTGGAGGCCCGCATTTATGACAGACTATTCACTGAGGCTGATATGGGTGGTATACCAGAGGGTGAAGACTATAAGGCTTACTTGAATCCTGATTCATTGGTAGTGAAAGAGGCCCTTGTAGAGCCTGCACTGCTTGAAGACAATTCAGGTATCGCTGTTCAGTTTGAGCGTAACGGTTATTATATCAAGGATGCCGACTCAACCCCAGAAAAACTGGTATTCAATAAAACTACCGGTCTTAAGAGCAGTTTTTAATTGATATATGAAATATATAGGCGCACACGTGAGTGCATCGGGTGGGGTAGAAAATGCCCCACTCAATGCATATAATATCGGGGCAACTGCATTTGCCCTATTTACCAAAAACCAAAAACAATGGGTAGCTCCACCATTGACTGAGAAGAGTATCGAACTCTTCAAGCAGAGGTGTGCAGAGTATGGATTTGCTCCACATACCATTCTTCCTCATGACAGCTACCTAATCAATCTTGGTCACCCTACTGATGAAGGGTTGGGCAAGTCACGTGCAGCGTTTATCGATGAGATGACCCGTTGCGGCCAATTGGGTCTGGATCGTCTGAATTTTCATCCTGGAAGTCACCTGAAGGCGATATCTGAGACAGAGTGTCTGCGCAGAATAGCGGAATCGATCAACATTGCTCTGGATAAGACCACCGGTGTTATTGCTGTCCTTGAGAATACCGCAGGTCAAGGGTCCAATATGGGACACCGTTTTGAACACCTGGCCGAGATTATTGAGCAGGTGGAGGACAAATCGAGGGTAGGTGTTTGTATCGATACATGTCATGCATTTGCAGCAGGTTACAATTTGCTTCCCGGTGCTGAGTCTGATGGCAGTTTGTTCGGTGCGGATGCCGCTGAGGCCACTTTTGATACTGTATTTTCTGAATTTGACAGAATAGTAGGTTTCAAATATCTCAAAGGTATGCACTTGAACGATGCGAAGAAACCATTGGGTTCAAGGGTGGACCGCCACGATAGTCTTGGTCTTGGAGAATTGGGTAAAAGTGTCTTCCAGAGGATAATGGAGGATCCCCGTTTTGATGGTATCCCATTGATTCTTGAGACACCTAACGTAGATATCTGGCCACAGGAGATAGCCGAACTGAAAGGTTGGGCCGGAGTGAAATAGTTACTCTACCTTAGGTCCGAAGATCCATAGAAGGAATTTCCTTAGCAGGTTTTTAATCGCAGCTTTCATAATGGCGTAAAGTTACATAAAATTTTCGCCGTATGGTAACTTACGCCTGCACAGGTGCACTGTGTATCTGAAACTTTTTCCCTATCTTTGTCTCATGCCGAATGTTTTAGATAGCGATATAAAGTATTTGACCGGGATTGGTCCCAAAAGGGCGGAGCTGCTTGGAAAGGAGCTCGGTATCTCAACGTTCAGGGATCTTCTTTATACATTCCCGTTCAGATATGTGGACAAGTCCAAAGTGTATGCTATCAGTGATGTGGACTCTTCATCGGCATATATCCAGCTTCGTGGCAAAATCACCCGAATGGGGATGGTGGGGGAGAAGCAGGGGAAACGTTTTGTTGCGACCTTGAGTGACTCCACCGGCAATATTGATCTTGTCTTTTTCAAAGGGATCAAATGGATTCATGAGAAGCTGGTTATCAATAAGGAGTATATTGTTTTTGGAAAGCCCTCCATCTTTAAGGATAGTTTCAATATGGTCCATCCGGAGGTGGATGCGGTGGGTGATGCGGCGGTGCCGAACGCTCCGTCGATGATAGGTATCTACTCCAGTACGGAGAAGCTTAAAAGTGCAGGCATAGGGAACAAAGTCTTTTCCAAATTTGTAATGACTCTGTTGGGCAAACATCTTGAACAAATTCCGGAGACATTGCCCGATTATATATTGAAGAGGCACAAACTCTGCCCACTCCAGTTCGCCCTTAAAAATATCCATTTCCCATCAGATCCGAAGGCCCTCTCTGCAGCACAGGCAAGGCTTAAATTTGAAGAGCTTTTCTATCTGCAGCTCTCCCTTCTGAAGACGAAGAAAAAGAGGACTCAGGAGTCTGTAGGGGCACTTATGCCAAAAGTGGGACAATATTTCAATAAAAGTTTTGCCAATATCCCATTTGAGCTGACCGGAGCCCAGAAGAGGGTCATAAAAGAGGTGCGTGCAGATATCATGAGCGGCAAACAGATGAACCGCCTTCTGCAGGGTGATGTGGGTAGCGGCAAGACAATGGTGGCGCTGTTGTGCTCACTGCTGGCGGCGGACAATGGTTACCAGAGCTGCATAATGGCACCGACTGAGGTCCTTGCGCAGCAGCACTATGCGGGGGTACAGAAAACCATTGCCGGTAGCGGCATAAAGACAGCACTTCTTACAGGCAGTACCAAAGCAAAGGTGCGTCGGGAGATCCATCAGGGTCTGCTAGATGGTACTATACATATCCTTTTCGGAACTCATGCGGTCATCGAAGATACAGTCCAATTCCAGCGTCTTGGCTTCGTGGTGATAGATGAGCAGCACCGCTTCGGGGTGAACCAGAGAGCAAAACTGAGGTTCAAATCGGAGATTGCTCCGCATATCCTGGTGATGACAGCGACACCTATTCCAAGAACCCTTTCGATGACCCTTTACGGGGATTTGGATGTGTCGGTGCTGGATGAATTGCCTCCGGGGAGGAAGCCGATTCAGACACTTCATCTTACAGAATCGAAGCGGGATCAGATGTTTGCATTCATGAAGAAAGAGATAGCTCTCGGAAGACAGGTGTTTGTGGTCTATCCTCTCATAAAAGAGTCTGAAACAATGGATTATAAAAACCTTGAAGAGGGGTATGAACTTATAACAAGAGAATTTCCGGCTCCGCAATATATCACTGCAGTGGTACATGGACAGCAGAAAAATGAGAACAAAGCTTACGATATGAAACTCTTTGCTGATGGGAAGGCCCATATCCTGGTAGCAACATCGGTGATAGAGGTGGGTGTGGATGTCCCCAATGCGTCGGTGATGGTGATAGAGAGTGCAGAGCGGTTCGGTCTGTCGCAGCTCCACCAGCTTCGTGGCCGTGTGGGCCGTGGTGCCGAGAAATCGTATTGCATACTGATGACAGGGTATAAACTTTCGAAGGAGTCGCGCCAGAGGATAGACCTGATGTGTGCGACCAATGACGGCTTTGAGCTGGCAGAGGCAGATATGAGGATGCGTGGCCCCGGTGATATTGAGGGGACCAGACAAAGTGGACTGGCGATCGATCTGAAGATATCAAGCCTATCACAGGATTCCCAACTTTTGATACTTGCACGCAATACGGCTGAAGATATTCTCGAGCGTGATCCGAATCTGGAGGGTGGCGACAACAAGCTTCTCGTATCACAGCTCGCCACCATGAAGAAAGTGGAGAGCATGGTCGATATTGACTACTCAAAGATTTCGTAAGGTGGCTATTCTGGGTGTTCCTGGTGGCTATTTGAGGTTACGGGGAGTTCCTGCAAATCGCTATTCCGGTGATGTGCCCTGGAAGTGCTTCTGAGTGGGGTGAGCGGAAAGGTCCCACCGAATTTGCGGGGTTTTTCCACAGACCCGCTCTGGAAGGCCCTCTGGAGGGGGTGTGCGGAAAGGTGTTTTGCACGAGAGTGCACTGGTGAGTGGTGTGGTATGGTATGGTATGGTGTGGTGTAGGGTGGGGTGCAATGCTGGCCTATCCGGCAAGTGCCTAAAGGAATTTTGATGCTGCAGCTACGGCGAGGGCATCACAGCGTTCGTTTTCGGGGTGGCCGGCGTGTCCCTTAATCCAGACGAAACGGACACGATGTTTGCGATAGATTTGGAGGAAGCGGATCCATAGGTCAGGATTGGCCTTTTTGTCAAAGTTCTTTTTCTCCCATCCGAAGACCCATCCTTCATTGACAGCCTTTACGACATATGTGGAGTCGCTGTATACGATAACTTCTGCATTCTCCCTTTTGATAGCTTCCAGTCCGACGATGACAGCGAGGAGCTCCATCCTGTTGTTGGTAGTCTCTTCGAACCCTTCAGAAAGTTCTTTGTAGTGTGTGCCGCACTTGAGGACTACCCCGTATCCGCCAGGACCGGGATTGCCCCTCGAAGAACCGTCAGTGTATAGCTGAATAGGGAGTTGTGCCATATTGGGATATTAAACCGGACCCTTGATACCCTCTACTTTTGGCTCGTGTACCACTTGCAGTACATCAGCCCTCATCTCTTCATAAAGTCTCCTGTTGCGGACAATGTCAATGGCTGCATAGATGGAAGAGATCATTGGCATGGCGTTGGCCTCATTTTTGCCGGCAAGCTCATAAGCAGTACCATGGTCAGGAGAGGTGCGGACAACAGGAAGTCCGGCTGTATAGTTTACGCCGCAGTCAAATGAGAGTGCCTTGAATGGGATAAGACCCTGATCGTGGTACATCGCAAGGACTGCGTCAAAATTGTTCTGTAGATTGTTTCCGAAGAAGCCGTCTGGAGAGTATGGACCGAATGCGAGGATACCCTCCTCATTTGCCTTTTTGATGGCAGGACAGATGATCTCCAGCTCTTCGCGTCCCAACAGACCACCATCACCTGCGTGAGGATTGAGGCCAAGTACGGCAATTTTGGGTCTCTGGATGTTGAAATCTTTGCAGAGAGACTCATTCATAAGTCTTATCTTGCCCAAAATCAAGTCAATGCTCAATGCATCAGAAACTTTGGATAGGGGTAGGTGATTGGTTACCACACCCACTTTCATTTGCTCTGAGCAGAGGAACATAAGGCCGTCAGAAACACCGAATTCATTGATTAGGTACTCGGTGTGGCCAGGAAAACCGAAAGAGCTGTCCGCTACACCTTTTTTGTTGAATGGTGCGGTGATCATGGCATCAATGTTACCCTCTTTAAGGTCTTTAACACAAGCCTTGAGTGCAAGGATTGATGACATGGCAGCATCTGATGATGGCTGGCCAGGTTCGATTTTGAAATTGTCTGGAACACAGTTTATGATATTGACCCTCTTCGGATGGCAATCTTTCGCTGTGTTTATGATATTGGTGTTCAGGTTTTCTGTACTTGGAACCTGTTTTTTGTAGAAACCGAATGTTTTGGATGAGCCGTAAACGATAGGTGTGCACAATTCAAGCATTCTGCTGTCTGCAAGTGCTTTGATGATTACTTCATAGCCTATTCCGTTTGGGTCGCCCTGGGTAATACCCAATATTATTTTTTGATTCATATTTTCTCTGTTGTTTGATGGCGCAAGTTAGGAAAATTTTCCATAAATCACTATCTTTGTCTAATATTGACTTAATCTGACATGAGACAAATCTTAGAGAACGAAAATCCGAAATTCTCTGTTATAGGGGGTGGAAGCTGGGCGACAGCTATAGTTAAACTTCTGACCAGGAATAAAAGGAGGGTGTGCTGGTATATGAGAAATCAGAATGCGATCGATCATATCATTCAGTATCAGCATCATCCGTCATATCTTCCGTCAGTGGAACTCGATACAGAGTTGCTGGATATCAGTAGCGATATGAACTATGTGGCAGACTATGGTGAAATTTTGATTTTTGCCATCCCGTCTGCTTATTTTTTGAGCGAGGTAGAGAATCTTACCGCAGATTTGTCGGGTAAGCTTATTGTGTCGGCAGTAAAGGGCTTTGTAGGTGAGAACCATATCACTATAGCAGAATATTTCAATCAGGTGCACAATATCCCATTTGATAAGTTGGGCGTACTTAGCGGCCCATGTCATGCGGAGGAGGTGTCACGTGAGAGACTCTCATATATCACTGTGTCATCCAAACATATGGAGGTCTCTGAATATCTTGCCCGCTTCCTGAAGAATCACTTTATCAATGTGGTTCCGGGTACTGACATCTATGGTGTGGAGTATGCTGCAGCATTGAAGAATATCTACGCTATCGCTGCCGGTATCTGTGTGGGTCTGAATTATGGTGACAACTTCCTGGCTGTTCTGATCTCAAATGCTTTCGGTGAGATGAAGAGATTTATAAACGCCACACATGCTGACAATAATCGTGATACCACAAATTCGGCATATCTGGGAGATTTGCTGGTGACTTGTTACTCGCAGTTCAGCCGTAACCGTACATTCGGTGTGATGATAGGCAAATCTTACTCTGTAAGGACAGCACAGCTGGAGATGAGACAAGTGGTGGAGGGTTATTATGCGGTGAAAGCCATCCATGAGATCAATAAGAAATATAACGTGGATATGCCTATTGCAGATGCGGTCTACTCTATCCTGTATTACCATTGGTACACAGAATCGGTAATCAAAGTACTGAGAAACAAACTGAAATAAAACACTAAAAATATAATTACATTATGATTAAACTTACAGCAAATCCATCTGAAAAGTATTTGGATAAAGCTCTTGAGGCTCTTGATGTTTTGGCTAATGAAAATGGTCCCGGTAACGATTTTCTAGGGTGGAAAAAACTCCCTA
Source organism: Bacteroidales bacterium (assembly GCA_017546125.1). GTDB lineage: Bacteria > Bacteroidota > Bacteroidia > Bacteroidales > UBA932 > CAAGNP01. The sequence goes on along the minus strand of JAFYXO010000023.1, from coordinate 7,596 downwards.
CAGAGACCCCTGAATCACTTTTTGAAGAGTGTGATGAGGTAGTTGCCAATTGGAAAAATCTAGGTGTGGAGGTAGTGGTGGCTATCGGTATCGGAGGTTCATATCTTGGTGCTAAAGCTACTATCGAGGCGCTATCGCACAATTTTGAGGCTTACATGCCTGCGAAAGGACCTAGAGTGGTATTTGCAGGACACAACCTTTCAGAGGATTATCATGCAGAACTTTTGGAATATCTTGAAGGCAAATCTGTGGCAGCGGTGGTTATCTCAAAATCGGGTACCACTACCGAGCCTGCTCTTGCATTCAGAATCATCAAATCATATATTGAGGCAAAATACGGAAAAGAGGGTGCACGCGAGAGAATCGTGGCTGTGACTGATGCAGCAAGAGGAGCCCTTAAGACCATGTCAAATGATGAAGGTTACAAAACTTTCGTGATTCCAGACGACGTGGGTGGCCGTTTCTCAGTACTTACCCCAGTGGGCCTTATCCCTATTGCACTTGCAGGATATGATATCCGTGCACTTGTAAAAGGTGCTGCTGCTATGGCTGCAAAATGCTATGAGCGCAATCATGACAATATCGCAGTTCGCTACGCTGCTATCCGCAATGAGTATTATGATGGTGGCAAATCTATCGAACTTCTTGTAAACTATAACCCTAAACTTCACTCTATCAGCGAGTGGTGGAAACAGCTTTATGGTGAGTCAGAGGGTAAGGACGGTAAGGGTATTTTCCCAGCATCTGCTACCTTCACTACAGACCTTCACTCACTTGGCCAATATGTACAGGATGGTCAGAGAATCCTGTTCGAGACAATGTTCTCAGTGGAGAAAACCAACAAATCTCTGACTATCGGTTCAGATGCACAAAACCTTGACGGCCTTAACTATTTGACAGGCAAACATCTTGAGTATTGCAACCAGATGGCTGAGGCAGGTTCACGCCTTTCACATATGGATGGTGGTGTGCCATGTATCTCACTTTCTATGGAGAAAATCGATGAGTATAACCTCGGTGAGTTGTTCTACTTCTTCGAAGTGGGTTGTGGTGTAAGTGCTTATATGCTTGGTGTCAATCCATTTGACCAGCCTGGTGTAGAGGGTTATAAGAAAAATATGTTCGCCCTGCTTGGCAAGCCAGGTTTCGAGGCTCAAGGCGAAGAGCTCAGAAAGAGATTGTAGTTTGTATTTATAAAAAACCGGTAAGGTGTAGTGGTGAGGAAACCGTGCTACCCCTCTGGCCGCAGAGATCGTGAGCGATAAGTGAGCATCCTGTGGATGGTCACAGCGAGCAGCCGCGCCAAAGGCGTGGGAGGGATTGTTTCCGAACACTACACCTTACTGATAGAAGAGATTATTATATGGTCAATGGTTTTTTATGGCAGGTGGCTAAGCTCTATCTGGAGCGTGAAGGGGATGCGATAGCGGAGTGCTGCTTTGTTTTCCCTAACAGACGTTCGTCCCTCTTCTTCAAGAAATACTTGGGAGAGATGATTGACAAGCCCCTTTTTTCGCCAGCCCTAATAACCATAAATAACCTTTTCTCGGAGATCTCCGGCCTTAAAGTCGCAGACAAGATCTCCCTGCTTATAGACCTCTACAAAGAGTATAATATCTCCTCATTTGACGAATTTGTCTTTTGGGGGGATATTCTTTTGAATGACTTTGATGATATCGACAAATATATGGTCGATGCAGAGAAGCTCTTCACAAACATTAAAGATCTGCACGAACTGGATGGCGGCTACGAATTCCTGTCCCAGGAGCAGATAAAGGCGATAAAATCGTTCTGGCGCACTTTCAACGAGTACTCCGCCGGGACCAAAGAGCAGCAATTTCTCTCACTTTGGAACAACCTCTACAGGATATATTCAAACTTCAGGTCCCACCTCGAGTCGAAGGGGGAGGCTTACGAAGGGTTGATATACCGGATGGTGGCAGATGCAGCCAATAGCGCGATGGGGCTACCGCAACCAACTGAAAATGGGGAGACAGATGAAGGTGTAATTGCCCTGCAAAAGCTCGCCAAAAGGTATAAAAAGATAGTTTTTGTCGGTCTCAATGCACTTAACGAGTGCGAAAAGAGGCTTCTCTCTTATCTTAAAAGGGAGGGCGTTGCAGACTTCTACTGGGATTTCTACGGAGATGAGATAACAGACTCTGCAAACAAATCTTCTCTCTTTATGAAGGAGAATATCCTTCAATATCCATCCGCATACCCATTGCCCGACGGGCAAACGGGGAGAGACCTTACCGAACGTAAAATCGAGGTGATAGGGGTCCCTTCGGCGGTAGGGCAGGCAAAATACCTCACAGGGCTTCTGCCTCAGCTTGATCCGGTGGAGATATCTATTGTCCTTCCGGACGAGAACCTTTTGTTCCCTGTGCTCAATTCTATTCCAGAGGAGATACAGGATGTCAATGTCACAATGGGGTACTCCCTCAAAAACTCCCAAGTGGCCTCATTTATGGGGATGCTTGCACCTCTGTGGAAAAAAGCGAAGGAGGTGGATGGGGAGACCCAATTCTATCACGCGAGTGTCATTGCCCTGCTTGGGCATAAATATATCCAGGGACTCGAAGGGGTCGGGGAGAGGGCCAAGAGGCTGAAAAGAGAAATTGTAGAGAAGAATATGATATTTGTTCCGGCTGAAATTCTGGCCGGGGACGATATAATCGGGCTGATCTTCAGGCAGCGCCCGGAGCAGATGGCCGATTATCAGATCGCATTGCTCGAAGAGCTGCAAAAGGGGCTCAATCCGCTTGATAAAGAGCTGGTACTGGGCTACTTCAAATGTATAAACCGCCTCAAGGGGTTCAACCTTGATATTAAAGATGAGACCTATTTCAAGCTTTTGGGGCAGCTGGTGAGCGGAATCTCTATCCCGTTCAATGGCGAACCGCTGTCGGGGTTGCAGATTATGGGTCCACTGGAGACCCGTGCCCTCGATTTTGAGAATGTGGTCATCCTCAGCTGCAATGAGGGAAAATTCCCCTCAAAGAGTGTGAGCAATTCGTTTATCCCATATAACCTCAGAAAAGGGTTCGGACTCCCGAACTATGAGTTCCAGGATTCGATCTGGGCTTACCACTTCTACCGCAGCATATACAGAGCCAGGAAAGTTTACCTTCTGTACGATACCAGAACAGAGGGGGTAGGGCGTTCGGGAGAGGTGAGCAGGTATGTCAAACAGCTCAAATATCACCACGGAGTGGAGATGAGGGAGAGGGTTGTTTCTTTCAAAATTGAGAGCTCCCCAGAGACAAAAGTGGCGGTGCAAAAAAGTGACGATGTTATAAAAAGGCTGTTTGAACACAATTTCTCCGCCTCATCTGTCAATACATATCTCGATTGTCCGCTTAAGTTCTATTTGCAGGCAGTGGAGAAAATCAAGGAGGAGGAAGAGGTGAGCGAACAGGTGGAAGCCAACGTCTTTGGAACAATGTTCCACGAAGTTATGCAGCATATTTATGAGCCATATTGTGGTGAGATTGTCTCCGAGGATATATTGTCCCATTGGATCGATGATGAGAAGTCTATAATGGGATTCATTCACGATGCCTTCAGGAAGGAGATGAAAGTCAGCAGAGTGGAGGGGAAAAATAAGATAGTGGAGGCATTGATACTAAGATATGTCAAGCGGACCCTTGAGCAGGACAGGAGGAGGGCACCTTTTGTCTTCACCAGTGTCGAGGAGAGGTGTCCGGTAATGGTGAAATTGCCTTCACTTGAGGGCGAAGTCAAATTCTTCGGAATAATAGACCGTCGGGACGGAATAGACGGCAATGATAGGATTGTGGATTATAAGACAGGGGGTTATTCCATCAAATGGAAAGAGGTGGGGGATATGTTTGATCTTCCTGCCGATAAGCGACCTTATACAGCGTTTCAGATGATGCTGTATCTTTTCCTGTTGGATAAGAAAGGCCTTGTCAAGGATATGGATAAAGTGGTCCTCTCTGTATGTTCGCTGAGAGATCTTTTCAGTACAGATAAAAGTGTTACGGAGTTTGCTATAACTCCACAGGACTACGAGCTATTTGTAGAAAGATTATATGATCTGATAGAGAATCAGATATTCAATAAAGAGATCCCTTTTGAGGCGAAAGGGGAAGGTAAAACCTGTGAGTATTGCCCGTACTCCGTAGTATGTAACAAATAGAGCTATGTTGGAGATTTGTAAGGCATCTGCTGGGTCAGGGAAAACATATAAACTTACCGGTGACTATATCGTAAAGCTCTTCCAGAACGGAGAGAAGGATGGGTACAAGCATATTCTGGCGGTAACCTTTACCAACAAGGCTACAGATGAGATGAAGCAGAGGATATTGGAGAAACTCCACTCCCTGGCCACTACCACAGAAAGGGACACCATCTTTGACAATATAATGGAGGTTGATACGTTGGGTTGGATGGAGCCTGCACGCAGGGAGAAGTATATCCGTGAAAATGCGGGCAAAATGCTCATAGAGATATTAAATGATTATAGTCAGTTTAATGTCAGTACCATAGATAAGTTTTTTCAGCAAACCATGCGCTCTTTTGCCCGTGAACTTGGGCACTTCGCATCATACAACGTGGAGCTTGATGCCGAATCGGTATTGTCGGAGACATTGGACCTTATGATGGACTCTCTGGGGGAAAATCAGCCGCTGCTTGACTGGATGATCAGGATGTCGGTAGAGTCTATCGAGGAGGGTGAAGGTTGGAATCCATTGCCCCGCCTTAAAAATCTGGGAGCCCAATTGTTCAAGGAGACCCTCAAATTGAAGCAGAGGGAGCTAGGTGGAGAGATAGCAGAGAAGGAGGTCATAGACCAATATCGTCAAGGAATTGAAAATGTCATACGCAGTTTTGAAGAGCAAAGTCGTAAAATAGGGGAAGACGGGTGCAATATCATGAAGAAACATGGATTAACGGCAGAGTCTTTCTCCGGTGCATCCAAATCTCCATTCAAACTCTTCGAGAGGTGGGCAAATGGTGAGATCAAAGAGCCTACAGCCACATTTGAAAAATTGAGCGGTGATATGGAGCGCTGGTCTTCTAAAAAAGGGCCATCTGCGATTAAAGAGAGCATCGAATCAGCATATAACGACGGCCTGAATGATATGGTAGATAGGGCAATTTCCCTTTACAGTGAAAATGTTGTCCACTACAATACGGCTAAGGTTATATCAAAGAACCTCTTTACCCTCGGTATTTTGGGAGATATCTATAATGTGTTCCAGGAATATTGCAAGGAGAAAAACATAGTACTCTTGTCTGAAACCAACGATGTTCTCAATAAAATCATAGATGGAAGCGACACTCCGTTTGTATATGAGAAGATGGGTGTATGGCTTGATCATTATCTGATAGATGAGTTTCAGGACACTTCCCAGATGCAATGGTCGAATATCTTACCTCTTGTTAAAGACAGTGCAGACAAAGGGTTGGACAATCTCATTGTGGGAGATGTCAAGCAGAGCATATATCGCTGGAGGAATTCCGACTGGAGCCTTCTGAAGGAGAGGCTCTACAGAGATTTTCAAGGGTATGATATCAAGGATGGAAATCTGAGGACAAGTAGGAGAAGCTATGAGCATGTGGTGCGATTCAATAACTCATTTTTCGGAATGTGTGCCAGAGAGCTTCAGAATAAGTTCAATAAGACAATAGGTGATACGGAGAATACCTTGATAACCAATATTTATAGTACGGATAAAGAGTCTCCGGACTATTTTGAACAGGAGTATCTTGAGAGCAAGGGTGGTGAAGGGCATGTAAAGGTGTCATTTATAGAGTCGGATGGTGAGAGGGATTGGAAAGAGGTGAATCTGGAAAGACTTGTTGAGGATATAAATATATTGAAAGGGAATGGTTGGAGCTATAAAGATATGGCAGTACTTGTCAGGACAAATAAAGAGGGTTCTGCTGTAGCTGGTAAACTCCTTGATGCAGGATTCAAAATTGTATCTGATGATTCACTTGTTATCTCAGCTTCCAAGAGTGTTCAGAAATTTGTGACAGCCCTTAAATATATCTCATCTCCGGAGGATCCCCTTGTGAAGTTCATTTTCAATGGAGTGGAGATATCAGCTTCTGAGAAATCTCTATATAATATATGTGAAGAGATAGCTCGTCAGATGTCACCGGAGGATATGCTTGAAGGTGCCTTTTTACAGGCATTTATGGACTCTGTCCTGGATTATACATCGGTCAATGGATCTGATCTTGACGGCTTTGTAAAATGGTGGGATGAAGTGGGACGTAAAAGGTCAATATCGGCACCAGAGGGCGATGATGCTATCAGAATTATCACAATACACAAATCCAAAGGGTTGGGGTATGATGTAGTCCTTGTCCCATTCTTTGATGAACCTTTATATGACTCAAAAGTGGAGGATCGAGGGAAGATATTGTGGTGTACCCCTGGGGATGACCCTTTTAATGAGATTAAGATACTTCCCATAGCATCTTCATCAAAACTGCTCAATACTGTTTTTGCTGAAGACTATAAAGAGGAGGTTCTATATAGTTATATAGACAAGATAAATGTTGCTTACGTAGCATTTACCAGGGCCAAAACAGAACTTATAGTTTATCCAAAAGTGCCCAAATTCGATAAAGACGGGAAATTCGCTATAGCATCTATGGCAGATGTCCTCTATATGTATTGTGGTGAAGAACTAGAGTATGAAGAGGGAGAATGGTTTGTAAGCACTTCTCATACCTCTGAAAAATCATCTTCTGATGAGCCGGAATCGGGTATCTATAAATCGGTTCCTATAGGTGACAGACTCAAACTTGCCCTTGCAGGAGGTGATTTCTTCTCTATTGATAGCAGTAGGGGAAGAGGTGTAGTGATGCACGATGTTCTGGCCAAGATAGCGACAGAGGAAGATCTTGATGATGCAGTAGATGAAGCGGTGAGAGAAGGACTTATAGATGCCGCCTCACGTCAGGAGATCCTGGATGATCTTCATAAAAGACTGAAATCAGTGGCTGAACGTCATTGGTTTGATGGTACTTACGACTTCCATAACGAAATAGATATACTCTTGCCTGGTGGAGAATTCCGCCGTCCAGACAGGATAATGACCAGTGGAAACCACGCTATTATCGTTGATTACAAATTCGGACACCTCAAGAGCAAACGTTACATTTATCAGGTCCAGGATTACAAAAAATACCTCCTACAAATGGGTTATACCACTGTAGAAGGTTACATCTGGTATCTCGAAGACAATGAGATAGTGGAGGTGAACTGATGCTTATTTTACAGCAAGGACAATCTCCTCTTCGGACATCCCTGTAAATTTGACAACATCATCGATAGACATTCCGTTTTCGATCATCTTTTTAGCCACTTCGAGTTTGCCCTCAGCACGACCCATTGCATGGCCTTCTGCGCGACCCATTGCATGGCCTTCTGCGCGACCTTCAGCACGGGCTCTCTTTTCGGCAGTTCTCCGGATGTTTATTTCGTCTCTTTCGGTAATCATCTCGTGTTGGTATAAATTGCGTTTTTCAGTGCTGAAGTGGGCGATTTCTGCCGCCTTGAAGAGTTTTCTGAATACCCGATTCTGCAATTCAGATGGGAGCTCATCGAGT
>JAFYXO010000022.1 GCA_017546125.1 Bacteroidales bacterium | reverse complement strand
CACCCTTTATTGATACGCTTTGAGCGTTAAGAAACAATAAAAACGTTAAATCTTCACCTTTTAGAATGCACCCTTAAAGGTTATGACCATATTTCTGACTTATTACTCGCAAAATATTGAGTAATAACCGGTTGTAAATACTATGGTTGTAAAAAATTGGCATCTCTATATATGAAACCTATTGCTCCTCCAACTTTAGGAAGTTCAACTACTTTACAGGTAGGTAGTACAAATCTGCTTTCAATATATGTTCCTACAGGATCAGTAGATGCATATAAGACCGCCCAGTATTGGAGTTCATATGCCGGTGCTATTTCCGGTTATGAGTTTTAGGAGTATTAACGCCTGTTAGAATTACAGCCAAATCGCCTATCGCGGTTTGGCTGTATTATATTTTATAAATCAATATAGCAACCCCAAAAGCCAGAGGGGCAGTTTTGCGCCATTTGGAGTGTCGATATCATCAGAGAAGATATATGAGTTTGGTATGTCTGCTATCTGGCGGAATGATTTATCCCTTCCACCAATTTCGAATGTGTACTTGCCGTTGATCTTGAAATCGCCATTTTCTTTTCCATATTCTACCTGATGTTTGTATCCCAATTGGTTGATGGCGAATATCTCCCTTTTAGTTCCAATTTTCCCCCCTTCATCAGCTATTGCAGTGAGGATATTTGTATTGTCAAGAAAAATCTTGTCAGGTTTCTGCATTTTTTTTTAAACCTCTTCACAAATTTCCCAGGGGTGTCCCAGTATTTCTTCAAGGTTTTTGATAGGGAGGTCTATCCCCTTTTCAAATTTTAGATACTCCCTAAACGACAATCCTTGCATAGTGTAAGGGATACACCTTCTTGAGAGGTCAGCATCACCGCCAGTAATCTGCAGTAGTGATGAACCACTAATTATGACTTTCAGCCGTGGATACAGGTCATAAATTTCTTTGATCTCGGCACTCCAGCCTCTATATTTGTGAATCTCATCTATAAATAGTCTCTCTCCACCAATCTTTACAAAGTCACCAGCCAAATCCAGTATAGTGTGGTTGGAAAATTAGATAGATAAGGGATAATTGAGTTTGATATATTGCCTCATCAGTGTTGATTTGCCTACACCCTTAGGTCCTTTAATTGATAAAAGTCGTGAGTTCCAATCAATGTGATTCATCAAATCCCTAATGATATCTATGGGTGTCTCACTAATGTAGATGTTGTGTTTGGAAAAAATATAAATGCTTTTTATAAAAAGCAAATTGTTTATAAAAATGCTCAATATAAAAAGCACTGGTATAACAAGTAGACCGTAGCGGTTCGAACCCGATTATTTCTCCGGTGTGTAGTATATGGGAGAGGGGGTGAAGGTGTCGCTCTCGGTGTCGGTGGTGTCGACAGTGTGAGGGTTGGCCATTGTGGTGTCGGCTTGCTGTGTAGCAGGCTGATATGTGTCGGGCTGGTAGGTGTCGGTAGAGAGGATGGTGCCGGAGTCGTGGCCACCCTGGATAGGGAGTGGTTCGGGGCGGCTGTTCATGATGGCGAATGTGACACCGGTCACTATGATGAGTGATGCTGCCACTCTGAATAGGGTGCTCTTGTAGATGAGTTTGATGATGGAAGGGGATTCGGATTGTTCTGTGCCGATTCCTGATGAGAGTGCGCGATACTTCCTGATCTCTTCTCTGCACTTGGCGCACTCTGATATATGTTCCTGAACCAATGTCTCCTGCTCCGGGGTCAACTGGTTTGAAACATATCTGAATGTGGTGTATTTGTCCAGGTGCTTACTCATCCTTTCTCGCTTTTATAATTTTTATAAATCTTTTTGTCAGTTTCTCTTTTACCCTTTTTACCTCTTGTCTGATACGTGCTACATTTTTTATCATCTCCTTCTCGGGCAGACTGCCCATCCTTTTGATGATGATGTCGTCATAGGAGATGCCGTCTATGTAGTGCTCAAACAACATTTTTACCGTCTCTTCGTACCCCTGAACAAGTTCTTGATGGAGTGGGTGGTTTTCATTGTAAAGTGCCAGAACCATATGGTGCCTTACCGCCTCTTCATCACGGAAGTCAATATAATTGGTGATATTTTTGTTTTGTGACGAAAATTTTTTTGGGGATGCATCTTCGGTGTTGAAAAAGTTCTCTTCCTGTGTAAATTCTACCTTGTATGCAACAGAATCCAGGGATATGCTGCCACCTTTTCTGATCCCTTTGAGAAGCTCTCTGTTCTTGTTTTTAATGATGCCCACTGCATAGGAGATAATATCTTTTGAGGTGGTGGGCTGCTGCAGTTTTTTATTCAGTACAGCATTGTTCAGTGTAAGGCAAGTGTCGCACCAGATATCGTATGTATTGTCCTGGGCATTTGTCCCTGATATCTGATAGGAGAAACCATCTGTCATAGGGCGGAGACGGGTGTAGACCTTCTCCCAATAGAAATTGTCATTCCTCTCCAGATGTTCCACTACATAACTGTCAGATAGCGGGAAGATATTCCCTATTGCCAGTGAACACTGGGCAGTTATTTCAGTTGTGCCTGAAATGCCGTTTTGAAGGTATTCGTCGGTGATGAGTCGGAAGTTTTCATCGGATAGGGAGTAGGAGATGGTATCCCTTTCAGGTGCGATGTATTTGTCTGTGTCTGTCTGTTCGCTGTGGTGAAAAAGGTGCTCGAGCCTGGCCATCAGGATGGACTTTACCCCTCTTCTCATCAGCTTGTCCTCTTTGTGTTCTTTGTAAAATTTCTTGAACTCTTTACCGGTATAGAATGTATTCAGGGTTCTCTGCTTCCAGGAAGAATACTCTTCTCCTTTTTCTCTTAGTGATCTGGCTGCAAGATCTGCTGCCTCATGGGCTATGTCTGAAAACAGGCCAAGCTTACGCCAGGAGAACCTTTCGTCCTCCTTCGTCAGCCATTCCAAAATATCATCATAAATTTTTTCAGACACGATGAAAAATGTTTATACAAAGATAGTTAATAATCACTTAATCAAAAACGATATATCAGGAATTGCTGTGGTCGCACAGATTGTAATATCGGAAAAGATACGGTCAGAGGTTATGTAATCGCATACGAAGCGATAGAGGTAGCTCTCAAATCGGTTGCTGTCATCACAATGGGTGAATTTATTCCGTGGGTGAGCTTATTCAGTTCCTAATAGGCCGATGTAGAAGATAGGGTGCCATTAACTATGTTGTGTTCAGGGGGAGAAGATATTAAGTGGTACTACACCTATAGGGAAGCGAATGACTTTGCGGAGTGCGTCAAGCGAATGAGCGGTAAATCGCCGTGTGGTGCAGCCAATGCCGGACTTTGTCTGATGACGTTAGGCGTGCGTAGCACGACTAAAAGGAAGAGTTGTCCGGCAAGGCAATGTGAGCGAAATCCGTAGCACGAAGCAACTCGTCATGAGCGACTATGGGTGTAGTAGAGTATATCTGAATGGCGGATAAAGTTTAATGTTTATTTCTGGTCAAGCCGGTAATGGGGATGTTGGTGATAGCGTTGTCGACGGAATATACCATGTCTGCTGGCTATAGATCGGGCGGTGAGGTGAGCTCGACCCATGGGATACTCCTTACGATCGACCATTATTATCCAGTATCTATTATGACGCAGCGGGTGGGGGCGATATTCGCTGCATGATGTGGGGTTTTGGGGTGTGAAATGGCGTTTTGGTGCTGTGACGCAGTGAAAATGTGGTGTTTTCGATGTTTCATGTCTGTATGTGGTGGAGGATGGAGTTTTTGTTGTATCTTAGCGTAGCAATCCTTTTCGTAGACAGTTATTTCATGGTCGGCGGGGATGGATAGTGAAGGACGAAAATACTGTATTATGAAAAAGATGTTTCATCTCTGTATTTCATCATCTGATGAGGTGATGTTCAGGTGCCAGGAGGATTACCTAAGGGCTTTTAATTATTTTGCTTTGGCCTCGTATAGTACAGGGACGCTACTGCTATGTGATGCCATTATGTCAAATCATATACATTCTTGTGTGATCTCTTCCAGGCTGGAGGAGTTGGCTGCGGAGTTCAAGTATTCGTACTCAAGATATTTTAATAGTCGCTATCACAGGCGAGGTGGGCTTGGAGAGAAGAAGCCATTTGTTTTGGAGGTAGAGGGTGCCCATCATATTCTGGCAGCATTAAGTTACACACTACGAAATCCTTATCATCACGGTATTGCCAGTACCCCTTTCGGTTATGAGCACTCTTCTGCCAATATATTTTTCCAAAGGGAGTTGGGTAAGTTCCCTTTGTATTGTGATTCTCTACCAAAATCAAAGTACGAGTTGCTTCCGAGCCGGGCCAGTGTCCCGCCCCACTTCAAATTTGATTCCAGAGGGATGTTCACTCGGGAGAGTGTTATGGAGGTATCACAGGTGGAGCTTATGTACGGGTCGGCCAGAAACTTTCTTTTTTATATGAACAGACTTTCTGGTGAGAAGTGGGAGTGTGAGCAGAGAGAAGATAAGGGTGTAATATCAGAGGTGGTAAAGTTGGAGAGTGTTGAGAGGTGTTCGGTAAATATGGATTGTGGACGGATGTTGGCAAATGAGAAGAGGAGATGGAATAGCCAGAAGGTTAGAGATATAGAGTTGTGTGAGGAGATTGACAATGTGCTGGTCCCCAGGTGCGGACGGAGGAGTGTGTATACACTTACAGCCTCAGAAAAAGATAAAATCGCCAATTACCTCTATGCAAGACATATTTCAGAGTCACAAATCAGAAGGTGCTTATGTTATTCATATGGGGGATGATGCGCGACGCAGCGGTTAGGGGCGATGTTCGCTGCGTGATGAGGGGTTTTGGGATGTGAAATGGCGTTTTGGTGGTGTGACGCAGTGAATTATGCCGTTTGGTGGTGCGTCGTTGGTCGGTGATGGGTAGGGTAGCTGTGAGGGGTGCGGGAAAGGGGGAGGGAAGAGATGCCCGGTCAGAGCCTGGCATGACATGAGAGAGGCTGGGCATGACGTGGACATCCGAACACAGTCGGGTGTGACGATATGGTGCCAAGTCAGGAGCGGCGAAGATGATAAGGGAGAGGGGGGCGGAAAAAGGGGGGAAGAGATGTCAATCCTGGCTGGGGATGACGTATGGGAGGTCGGGATCGGGTGGAAAAAGAGATGTCCGGTCGGAGCCGGGCATGACGTGAGAGAGGCTGGGCATAACGTATTATAAGGTGTTGTGGGTTGTCGGGGAAAAGAGATGGGGCTGACTAAAAAGTATTAGTCAAGCCCCTTTCTTTTGTTTTTCGGTGAGGTTAACCTCGGATTCTATGATGGTTATGCAGACTTTTTGGTCGGTCTCATGACGGATGAGCTATAGTGTGCTCAGGGCTCGGTCGATGCGGGCTGCGAATTCATCGCGTCCGATGAGCCAGATGATGTCTGCTACACCAGGTCCGTTTTGTGCACCTACAAGGGAGAGACGAAGTGAGTTCATCACTTTACCCATAGGCCAGCCATTGTTCACGATCAAGTCGTGAAGACCTGTTTCAAGTGTCTCTTTGGTGAATGGTTCAAGTCCCATTACATAGTCTTTGACTTGGGCAACCAAAGAAGGTACCTCCTCTTTCCAGAATTTGTTTACTGCAGCTGCATCATATTCTGCAGGGGCCTGGAAGAAGAAGTGTGTAAGGTTCCAGAAGTCACTGATAAAATGTGCTCTGCTCTTCATAAGACCGCAAACTTTGGTCACATATTCAAGATCAGCTTCGATACCTTTCTCTGCCAACTCTTTAGAGAACTCTACGGCAATGGCTTTGTCATCCATCATGCGTAGAAACTCTGTGTTGAACCATTTTGCTTTCTCTGGGTTGAATTTGGCCCCCGATTTGACCACTCTGTCAAGAGAGAAGATGTTTACAAGCTCCTCAAGACGGAAGATCTCCTGTTCTGTACCAGGGTTCCATCCAAGTAGTGCAAGGATGTTTACGAAAGCTTCAGGAAGGTAGCCGTCCTCACGGTATCCGCGAGATACCTCACCCTCAGGTGATACCCATTTGAGAGGGAATACAGGGAAGCCCAATCTGTCGCCGTCACGTTTGCTTAGCTTACCTTTCCCATCAGGTTTGAGCAGCAATGACAAGTGTGCAAAATTAGGTTGGGTATCCTGCCAGCCGAAAGCCTCATACAACATATAGCGTAGAGGGAGTGATGGAAGCCACTCCTCACCTCTGATTACCTCAGTAATCTCCATAAGGTGGTCATCCACGATGTTTGCCAGGTGGTATGTTGGGAGCTGGTCGATAGATTTCCAAAGCACCTTGTCGTCAAGGGTGTTGGTGTTTACCTCGATGTCACCGCGGATAAGGTCGTGCATTTTTACCACTCTGTTTTCCGGCATTTTGAAACGGATTGTCCAACCTGTTTCGGTCTCAATCATCTTCTTCCACTCTTCCTCTGGTAGGGTGAGGGAGTTGCGGAGTGAGCCACGTGTCTCCCAGTTGTATGTGAAGGTCTCTTTGGCAGCCTCTTTCTGTTTGCGAAGCTCTGCAAGTTCCTCGGCAGTATCAAATGCATAATATGCGTATCCGTTCTCTACAAGTTGCTCTGCATATTTGCGGTAGATGCCTCTTCTTTGGGATTGTCTGTATGGTGCATGCGGATGTCTCTCTGATGGGGTATCTGGAATTGTGCCGTCAGCGAGAACTCCTTCATCAGGGTAGATTCCGCACCATCTGAGTGATTCGATGATGTATTGCTCCGCCCCTGGAACAAATCTCTGCGAGTCAGTATCTTCAATACGCAGGATAAAGTCTCCGCCCCTCTGTTTGGCGAAGAGGTAGTTATATAGTGCAGTTCTCACACCACCCATATGGAGTGGTCCTGTAGGGCTTGGTGCAAATCTTACTCTGGTCTTTCTTTCGCTCATATTATTGTTGATTTTTTAGTTCTTGTTCTTTTTTCAGTCTTCTGGCGAATGCTGTTTCATTCTCCATGTCTGTGATATTGATTCCAGGTTTGTAGATGGTGGCTGTCGCCATGTTGAATGGTGACAACTTTATGGCAAGCTCGTTGTTGTCCGGTGTCTGAGGTGCCTCCTTTACAGAGATCTCCACATCGTCAAGATCCACTTCATCTCCCATATCCCTAGCTTTCTGGAATGCAGGTGGAGGGGTCAGGTGTACCAATATGCCGGTAGCTACAATGGTGACACTGATGGTTCCGGCCTCCATGTTGTCATCATAAGCGACACCGCGTTTGAAGTTGAAAGCGTTGCCGGTGTACTCTGTCACATAGCTGATGATTTGCTCCATCTCAGACATTTTGAGGGAGTTCTCACGGCTTGATGTGATGTTGATAAGTACGTTTTTGGCAGATTTGAGGCTATAGTCTTTGATAAGGGGGGAGGTAAAGGCCCTCTCCACTGCCTTACGGGCTCTGTCTGAACCATTGGCCTGGCCTGAACCCATAATCGCCATACCGCTGTCTTTCATTACTCGGCGTACATCGGCGAAGTCGACGTTGATATATCCGTGACCTGTGATAATCTCAGCAATACCTTTGATAGCAGTTTTCAATACAGCATCGGCTTTTGGGAAGGCATCCCAAATGTCAAGATCACCATATATGTCGTATATCTTCTGGTTGTCGATAATAAGTAGGGAGTCCACGTTTTTGGCCAGTTCCTGAATACCTTCATATGCCCTTCTGAGGAACTCTGTACCTTCATCGTGGAATGGTTGGGTCACTACAGCGATGGTGAGAATTCCCATCTCTTTTGCTATCTTGGCGATTACCGGTGCAGCACCTGTACCTGTACCACCACCCATTCCGGCGGTGATGAACAGCATTTTGGTGCCGTCATCAAGTCTTCTCTTGATTTCGTCTATTTTCTCTACGGCAAGTCTGCGTCCCTCATCGGGATCGCAACCGGCACCAAGACCTTCACCGAGCTGAAGCTTCTCGATAATAGGGGAGTCTATCAATGACTGGCTGTCTGTGTTACAAACCAGAAAGTCCACATCGTTGATACCGTCTCTAAACATTTGGTTGACAGCGTTGCATCCGCCTCCGCCGACACCTACCACCTTAATGATGGTTTTCTTGATTTTCCATGAATCTGGAACTAAATTCAAATCGTCACCCATAAAATTACCTCCTTTATGCTTCGTCATCGGCCTCTGCTGTGCCAAATATATCACCTATATCTCCAATTGTACCTTTCAAAAGATCCTTAAGTTTCTTTTTGGGTTTTGCCGGTGCAGGTTTGTTTTTGCCACCTTTGGTATCCTGGCTATCACCATTAGTTGAAGGTGTCACCTCTCCGAACAGATTGGTCTCTACCACTTCCTCCTTGGTCTCTACCGGAGCAGGGATTGACAGAGTATCCATATCGATACCATCCAGAACATCAAATCCTTTCAAAACCAGACCTACTGCTGTCGAGCAGCTTGGTTTGAACACCTCTTCTACAGATGTGGACATGATGCTGAAAGTGTCTGGCTGAGCCAGTCTTACCTCACCGCCAAGGATATGCCTTGCCAGAATCTGGATATGGTTGATCCTTGATGAACCACCTGTCAGAACTATACCGGCACGAAGTTTCCCTTTGAATCCCGATTGCTCTATCTCGTATGCAACAGTAGCAAGTATTTCACTTACCCTCGCCTCTATTACAGATGCCAGAAGTTTGAATGAGATCTGTTTTGAGGTGGTTCCATCCCTGCCGGGAATGTTGATCACTTTTGACTCCTGAGCATATTCGCTCAAGCAAGATCCGTGTTGTTTTTTCAGTATTTCGGCATCCTTGAATGATACGCCGCACACCTGACGGATATCTTCAGTGATAGATTTTCCACCAAATGGGATTACAGCTGTATGTCTTACGATATTGTCTTCAATTATGAGCAAGTCAGATGTTCCTCCACCAATATCCACTACAGCCACTCCAAGTTCCATATCCTCTTCAGAGATTACAGCTCTGGCAGATGCGATAGGCTCGAGCAACATCCTCTGAATCTTGAGCCCTTTCCGGTGGATCACCTCAGCGCATGATTTGACAGCATTTGCCCTACCTACAAACAGGCGGAAAAATGCCTCCACATCTTTGCCGATCATACCGGCAGCCTCTGAGATATACATGTGCTCGTCTACGTTGTATGATTGGGGGATTACGTGCAGTACTCTTTCTCCGGGATTTACGCTGTAGTTATACATCTCCTTGGTCCATCCGCTTACCTCACTCTCTCTGATAATATCCTGAGGGAACATCCTTATCTTCTTGTTGGATGCAGATGTACATCTGATTGCCTGTCCGGCAATACCTACATACACTTCTGTCAATTCGAAATCTTCATCTTCTATCTGTTTGTTGACAGAGTCTATGGTGGGGGTAAGTGCATTCAATACCTTCTGGATATTGATCACTTCTCCACGTTTGATCCCATCAGAGGGGAATTCGCTGTAGGCGATAATTTTGATACCACCCGCAGATTTTTCACCTACGATGGTAGCCACTTTAGTGGTGCCTAAATCAATAGCTGCTACGTAGTTGCTCATATCTTTTTATCGTTTTTTTCTTTTTTCAATGTACAAACCACCTGGTCATCATATTTGAGATTTATCTCAGAATATTTGTTCCATCCGTGGATAGGGACCACATTCTTGTAGAATGCTTCAAGCTTTTTGAATTTCTCTTCACAGTCAGAGAGTTCACCAAAGATGATTGTCTGGTCGCCGACCCTCATGTATAGGGCGATATCTCCATTTGGAAGGATATCAATCTGCTGTACTTGAGAATTCCAAAATTCGTGATTTCTAAGGTATTCACCAAAATTTAACATGGTAGAAAGCCACTTTTCCCCTTCTGCATCCACTTTACCCCTCTGTCCGGCTTTCAAGGATAGTGGTATCTCCCCTGTAACAACAGGTACATACGATGTAAAGCTTTTTACAAGTGGGAAGAGATAACACGATTCATCCACATAGAATCCACCCTCATCCCCCTGTATCCTCAGAAGAGGTCTGCGCTGGGTAATCTCTACATGGAGCACCCCTTCGCGATCTATCGCCACATCGCTGAATTTGATGGCACTTCTCCTGTTGAGGAGCTGTTCCAGCTGGTATGGGTTGATCTCTTTTATCTTTTTGTCGGTCACTCTAAGGTCAGAAGAGGCTATGATCCCTTTTACCTCCTCTTTGGAGACAAATCTGTTGATGGTACTGTCCAGTATTGTGACCTCTACACCTATGCATACATCATCCTCTTTCCCCTTCACTTTCAGAAGTGAAGCGAAGACGAAGTAGGCACCGAAGAGTGCTACCAGAAGAAACCAACCGATATATGTCAAAACCTTTCTTAACACCGCTATAATCTCTTTTTAAGTATTTCTGTAAGTGGGTCAATAAATAAATTTATATCTCCGGCCCCTAAGGTAATAAGAATATCTATATCTCTGGATTCTATCTCCTTGAGAAGATCATCTTTAGATACAATTTTCTTGTTCTCAATGGTTACAAGGTCGAAAATCATCTCGCTGTTCACACCCTCTATCGGAAGCTCTCTGGCAGGATAGATGGGGAGAAGGACAAGCTCGTCAAGTGCGCTCAGACTCTGTGCAAACTCCTGGTAGAAATCTCTGGTTCTGGTAAAGAGATGTGGCTGGAAAATACCGCATAGTCTCCTCCCTGGGAATATGTTTCTGATCGAGCTGATAGCAGCAGAGATCTCTTTTGGGTGGTGTGCGTAGTCATCGATATATGAACATTTTGGGGTGTTGAGGTGGATATCAAATCTCCTCTCTACACCTTCAAACGAGGCAAGACCACTCTTCACATCCTCTGGTGAGGTGCCGTGAAGCAGAGCTACGGCTGCCGCCGCAATGCCGTTTTCCACATTAACCCATCCTGGAATCCCTACTGTGCAGCCATCAATATTCCCCATCGGAGTGCAGAGTGTAAAATGGAAATATCCGCATTCGTCGATGGTGATGCCTGTGGCGTAGAAATCTGCCTCTTCGTTGTAGCTATATGTGTATATTTTGGCTTTGGTATCAAAGCTGATGTCAATCCCTTTTTTTACCACAAGGGCACCTTTTACTTGAGATGCAAACTCTTTGAATGCCCCTTTCACGTGGTCGTGGTCGGAGTATATGTCAAGGTGGTCAGCGTCACACGATGTTATGGCAGCTATGTCAGGATAGAGCTGCAGGAATGATCTGTCAAATTCATCTGCTTCCGCTACGAGCACAGGGTTCTTCGAAAGGAGAAGATTGGTATGGTAATTTTTGGAGATTCCACCCAAGAAGGCGTTGCAGCCCTCTCCGCAATGGGTGAGGACGTGTGCCAATAGTGTGCTGGTAGTGGTTTTACCATGGGTACCTGCGATAGCAAGACATTTTTGCTGAGAGGCAATTTCACCAAGCGCGCGGGACCTTTTGACCACTTTATACCCTTTCTCGAATACGAGCACCAGCTCCTTCATATCTTTAGGGATGGCCGGGGTATATATGACCAATGTCTCATCGATGTCTGTTGGGACAAGTTCTGGTCTCTCTTCGTAGTGGATCTCAATCCCCTCACTCTCGAGAGCAGCAGTAAGTTTGCTTGGGGTACGGTCATATCCCGACACACAGTATCCTGCATGTTTGAAATATCGGGCGATAGCGCTCATCCCGATTCCACCTATCCCTATGAAATATACATTCTTCATCTATTTGGCAAGTTTTAATACCTCGTCGGCAATGTCGCTTGATGCGTTTGGCTTCGCCAATGCGAGGATGTTTTTCTCCAGTTCTGTTATTTTTTCTCTATCGAAGACAATTTTCTCCACTTCCCCCATAAGTTTCTCTTCAGCTTCCCCATCTTTGATCAATATGGCAGCCCCTTTGTTTACGAGTGCCATTGCATTGTGGGTCTGGTGATCTTCCGCTACTACCGGTGATGGTACGAAGATAGGTGCTTTGCCTGCTGCGCAAAGCTCTGAAATGGTCCCTGCTCCGGCGCGTGATACGATAAGGTCGCAAGCTGCATATGCAAGGTCCATTCTGCTTATGAAGTCGCAGTTGAGGATATTGCCCCAGCGGCGTGTGTTTTCGCCGAACTCGGAGCCCTCAAGCCCTTCGAAGAAACTCTGGATTCCTGCAGCGTACCCTTTGCCGCTCTGCCATATCACCTGGAATTGGGATCCATTGCCTGCGGCAATCCAGCTCTTCATGGTCCTGTTGAGGGTCCCGCAGCCTAGGCTTCCCCCCACAACAACTACTGTGGGTAATTCTGGGTTAAGTCCGAAGAATTTGTACGCCTCCTCCTTTTGGGAAGCGGTGGCTGGTGCTATCTCTTTGCGGATAGGATTGCCTGTCAATATGATTTTATCTTTAGGGAAGAATCTCTCCATCCCTTCGTATGCGGTACAGATGGTTTTTGCCCTCTTTGAGAGTATTTTGTTAGTGAGCCCTGCGTATGAGTTCTGCTCCTGGATAAGGGTCGGTACCCCCATTCTGGAAGCACTCCATAGAAGAGGTGCACTGGCGTAGCCGCCCACACCAACCACCACATCAGGCTTGAACTCCCTAATGATTTTACCCGCCATCCTGACACTCTTGATCACTTTGAAAGGAAGTGCCAGATTTGAGAGTGCAAGAGATCTCTTCAGCCCCGCTACAGGGAGCCCTTTGATAGGGTATCCTGCTGCTGGGACCCTCTCCATCTCCATTTTGCCGATAGCCCCTACAAAGAGAATTTCGATAGATGGATCTTTCTCTTTAAGTGCGTTTGCAATAGAGATTGCAGGGAAAATGTGTCCCCCTGTTCCGCCGCCGCTTATAATAATACGCTTACTCATTTTTACTTTTCTCAATTTCAATTTTAATCTCAATGGTCCTGTTGACCGATAGGATAATACCGAATGCACAACTCATAATCAGCAGGGATGTACCTCCAAGGCTGACCAATGGGAGTGTCTGTCCTGTGACAGGGAAGATTCCCACATTCACCAATATGTGGATAAATGCCTGTAGTGTGATGAGGAATCCAAGGCCCAGCACCACCACCGTAGAGTACATTTTGGTACAAAGTTTGGCTATGGTGATGCACCGTGAGAAGAACCAGAGGTATAACATAATCAGGAATAAGCCTCCGAACAGACCAAGCTCCTCCACTATCAGCGCGAAGATAAAGTCTGAATAGGGGTGGGGGAGTGTATCTTTTTTGAGGCTGTTGCCGGGACCTCTTCCTGTAAGACCTCCAAGCTGTATGGCCTGCTTTGCCTGCTCGCTCTGGAAATTTTTCTCCTTGTATTCCTGTTTCTCTTCAGCACTCATCGATTCAACATCTTCAGGCGAGAAGAATCTCTCGATTCTGGCTGTGAATGTGTCAAGACGTGAGAATGTCCCGAAAGCTTTATGTACCAGAAATACAAGTGACAGGGCCACTATCACTATCCCTACTGTATATGCTATATATTTCCAGTTTATTCCTGCGCAAATCAATATTACAAAGGCTGTTACACCGATAATCAGAGTAGCGGAGACACTGCCGATGAGGCTGAGTATACAGACTGCTCCGAGAGGTACCAGGATCCAGATTATATACTCTTTGAATGTATAGAATTTATGTGTCTCAAGTATCCTGGCCAGATATAGTATGACCGCGATCTTCGCTAGCTCTGATGGCTGGAATGATAGAGGTCCCAACTGTATCCATCTGGCGGCATGGTTGAGCACAACACCTTTGAATACAATATAGAGTAAAAGTCCAGCTGAGAACAGCAGCAGTAAGATGGACCCTTTACGATACCAGCTTAAAGGGATTCTGTAGCATATCAGCAAGGCGATAAAACCTATGGACACATACCCCATCTGTTTGAAGAGATATGTAAAAGTGGATGTCTCGTTTTTGTATGCCAATGCGCTGGAAGAGGAGTAGACAGCGACAATAGAGATTAGGGCCAGTAATAGAATTACCAGCCAAATAATCTGATCTCCGTGCAGCTTTCTGAATCTCTTAGCCATATTACAGTTCTTTTACCGCTTGTTTGAATTGTCTGCCACGATCTTCGTAGTTTTTGAAAAGGTCGAAACTTGCACAGCAAGGTGATAGAAGTACCACATCGCCACCTTCAGCAAGTTCGTATGCTTTCTCTACAGCCTCTTTAGCCGATGAAGCGTCTACTACTGCAGCTACCTTGTCATCAAAGCACTCGTGTAGTTTTCTGTTGTCTACACCCATGCATACGAGAGCCTTTACTTTATCTTTTACAAGATCGTATAGCGGCTCGTAGTCATTGCCCTTGTCTTTTCCACCGGCGATCCATACCACAGGGCGTTCCATGCTCTCCAGTGCATACCATGTGGAGTTTACATTGGTGGCTTTGGAGTCGTTGATGAATAGGATATCTTTAATTGAAAGCACTTTCTCCAATCTGTGCTCCACCGCCTTAAAGGTGGTAAGGCTCTCTCTGATCACCTCATTGGTGATCTTCATAATCTTACCGGTGATGGCAGCAGCCAGTGAGTTGTAGATATTGTGTTTGCCCGATAGCGAAAGCTCCGCAAGTGGCATAGTGTATTGCTCATCGTCGCACTTCACCACCATCATGTCTCCATCAACATAACCACCCTGTTCCACTTTTCTGTTCTGGGTGAATGGGAACATCTTGGCCTTGGTCACCACCTTGCTGAGGTGTCCCACGGTGATGTCATCATCCTCACAGAAGATGAAGCAGTCGTCCTGAGACATATTCTGGGTAATTCTGAATTTGGCTTTGACATAGTTCTCCATCTTGTGGTCATACCTGTCAAGGTGATCAGGGGTGATGTTGAGCAGGATGGCGATATCTGCCCTGAAATCGTACATCCCGTCGAGCTGGAAGCTGCTTAGCTCCAATACATATATATCGTAGTCGCAGGTAGCCACCTGATAGGCGTAGCTGGCGCCGATATTGCCGCCAAGGCCTACATTAAGCCCTGCATTTTTGAGCAGATAGTAGATGATCGATGTGGTGGTAGTCTTACCGTTCGAACCTGTGATGCAGATTTTCTTTGCACGGTCATACCTGCCTCCGAATTCAATCTCAGAGATTACCGGTATCCCCTGGTTCAGGATAGACTGGATTACAGGGATAGTATCAGGAATGCCCGGGCTTTTGATCACCTCGTCTGCATTCAGGATCTTATCCATAGTGTGCCCACCCTCTTCGTAAGGGATATCATATTTGGCTAGGGTCTCTTTCTCTTTCTCACCAATCGTGCTATTGTCTGAAAGGAAGGTGTCATGACCTTTAACTTTTGCGAGGACGGCAGCTCCAATACCGCTTTCGCCTCCTCCAAGTACCACTATTCTACTCATTTTGTTTATATTATCTAATCTTCAATGTTACAATGGTAATAACAGCCAACAATATGGCTACAAGCCAGAATCTCATCACAATTTTGGCCTCAGGGATAGCTTTGACAGGGCGTTGGATCAAAGCAGGGATCCCCTCTTTCTGGTAATGGTGGTGGAGGGGACTCATTTTGAAAATTCTCCTACCTGCACCATATTTCTTTTTGGTATATTTGAAGTATCCCCTCTGCAAAATGACAGACAGGCTCTCTACGAAGAAAATTCCGCAGAGGATAGGGATTAGCAGTTCTTTTCTTATGACAATGGCTGCTACCGCAATAATGCCACCGAGGGCCAAACTTCCGGTATCACCCATGAACACTTGTGCTGGGAATGAGTTGTACCATAGGAATCCGAGGAGTGCACCTATGAGGGCAGCCATGAATATCACCACTTCACCGGTATTTGGAAGGTACATGATATTGAGGTAGTCTGAGTAAATGATGTTGCCGGACAAGTATGCCAATATACCGAGTGTGGCACCAACGATGGCCGAAACACCTGTGGCAAGTCCGTCCATGCCGTCAGTGAGGTTTGTTCCGTTGGATACAGCGGTGATGACAAATATAATCACCACGATGTATATGATCCATCCCAAAATGTCTTTTACTCTGCCGCTTCCAGGGGCAAGCCATTTGTAATCAAACTCATTCTCCTTTACAAATGGAATGGTGGTTTTGGTGCTTTTGTGATCGGGGCTGTAGGTGACTCCTGTGCTCTCCTCTATTTGTGCAATCTCCTCCTGACTTGGGGTCACTTTTTCGTGAACCACCACCTGGTCGCTGAAGCATAGTACCAATCCGACGATAAGACCCAATGATACCTGACCGAAGATTTTGTATTTCCCGGGCATACCCTCTTTGTTCTTCTTGAACACCTTTATATAGTCATCCAAGAAACCGATAATGCCAAGCCATACAGTAGCAATGATAAGGAGGATAACATATATATTGGTAAGGTCACAGAACAGAAGGGTAGGGAGTAGGATCGCTATAAGAATGATAATACCACCCATTGTAGGTGTACCTTTCTTGGCAAGCTGCCCCTCGAGTCCCAAATCTCTGATCTCTTCCCCTATCTGTTTTTTCTGCAGGGCGCGTATGATGTATTTGCCTATAAAAATAGTGGTCAGTATGGCGATCATACTGGCTATAAGTGCCCTGAAGGAGATGTACTGCATTAGTCCGTCTCCAGGGAATTCAAAAACTTTCTTTAGATATTCAAACAGATGGTATAACATAATTATCTGTGCTTATTGTTCTTGTTCATTAAAAAATTCTCTGATTACCTCTTTGTCGTCAAAATGGCTCTTAACCCCTTTGATAATCTGGTAGTCTTCGTGACCTTTACCGGCTACCAGCACTATAGAACCCTCGTTTGCTGTCATCAGTGCTGTGCGGATACCCTCTTTCCTGTCTGTGATAAACAGAGACTTGGCCCTTCCAGCTGTGCTAAGACCACCCTTGATGTCACGGATGATCGCTTCCGGTTCTTCTGAGCGTGGGTTGTCGGATGTTATCACTATACGGTCAGAGTATTTCTCAGCTATCTCTCCCATTTCAGGTCGTTTGGTCGCATCCCTGTCGCCTCCGCAGCCGAATACACATACAAGCGGATTGCCTGCAGCGATATCCTTAAGTGTCTTCAATACATTTTCAAGAGCATCAGGAGTGTGTGCATAATCCACTACGGCAGTGATGTCGCGAGGTCCTTTGATGTATTCAAGTCTTCCCGAAACAGATTGGAGGGCGCTGATCTGGGTGAGTACCTCATCTTTTTTGGCTTTCAGCAGGATGGCTGCACCATATACAGCTATAAGGTTGTGGGCATTGTGTGTCCCTATAAATCTGGTCCACACATCCTGTCCGTCGATATTCAGCAGTGACCCCTCAATACTCTTCTCCATAATCTTCACTTTGAAATCTGCGGCATCTCTCAATGAGTATGTAAAGATCTGGGCAGAGGTGTTCTGTACCATCACCTTTCCATTCTTGTCATCTATGTTTACCAGTGCAAAAGCATCTTTTGGAAGTGTGTCAAAAAGTCTCTTCTTGCATCTGAGATACTCAGCAAATGTGTGGTGGTAGTCCAGGTGGTCGTGTGTGAGATTTGTAAAAATGGCACCACGGAATTTGAGCCCTGCTACCCTATCCTGATCCAATGCGTGTGAACTCACCTCCATAAAGCAATATTCGCATCCTCTGTCGGCCATACGGGCAAGTAGGGAGTTAATCGAGATGGGGTCAGATGTGGTATTTATAGTGGGGAAAATATCCTTCTCTATATAATTGGCTATGGTTGAGAGCAAGCCGCACCCATATCCAAGCGATGTGAACAGCTGGTACAGAAGTGTGGCGATAGTGGTTTTGCCATTTGTGCCGGTTACACCTACCAGATGAATTTTGGAACTTGGATGGTCATAGAAGTTGTCGGCGATGATGGCTGCAGCCAATCTGGAGTTCTCTACCCTTATGGCGGTTACCCCTTTTGATGTGATAATCTCATCATATGAGCTGTCCTGATAAACAATAGCGGCTGCTCCATTTTCTATAGCCTTCCCTATATAGCTATGGCCGTCATTGTCTATACCTTTGATAGCAATGAACATGGCGCCATCATTCACTTTTCGTGAATCGATGCACACTGATGAGATGTCAGAGTTCTGTGTTATATGACTCTGGCATACCTTTACATTTTCTAGTAGCTTCTCTATATTCATCATCTATCTGCTCTCTTTAAGTATTAATGTGGCTTTGGAGCCGTAATTTACTGTATCGCCAGGGGCAGGGATCTGTTTGATTACCCTCCCTTTACCTTCAAATGAGACGGTGTAGCCTTCGTTTTCCAATATATACAAGGCGTCTTTAAGGCCGAACCCCATCACATCCGGCATCACCTCTGTCTCTATCTTCATTTTCTGGTAAGTCAAAGAGTTGCCATTCTCTTTCATATAGATGAGCCCCTCTTTAGGGATAGTGACCTCCCCTTTGACCGGTAGATGCTCAAGTGTACGTCTCACCTCTGAAGCCATACCCCCCGCTACTGACGGGTGGTCTGCAGGGGTAAGCCCTTTTGCTTTTACAGGGGATTCCCATTCGGGATGAGTGGTATATATGTGGTCGGCAATCTGTTTGAATACAGGGGTTGCCCATGTTCCTCCGTAGAAGTTTTGTCTGGTTTTGGCAGAGTAGAGCACCACGATGCATGAGTATTTTGGCTTGTCAGAGGGGAAGAAGCCGGCAAAGGATGCCTGGTGTCTTCTGTATCCCAAGTCGTCGACATATCTTCCGTTGGTGGCGATCTGCGCAGTACCTGTCTTTCCTGAGAATTCGTATCTTGGATCGTTGTATTTAGCAGCTGTACCCTTTTCCACTACGTGTCTAAGGGCTTTTTTAACCTCTTTGATGGTCCCTTTAGAGCATATTGCTCCACTGATGACTTGTGGTTTGAATACCTCCTTGATCTCGCCATCCTGCTCGAAGTCCTCTACAAAGTACGGTTTCATCATCTTGCCGTTGTTGGCGATGGCGTTGTAGAATGTGAGTGTGTGGAGTGGGGTGATAAGGAGGCCGTATCCGATGGCCATCATAGGGAGGGATACTTTGGACCACATTTTGGTGTCGTCAGGGGTATAAATGGTTGAGTAACCCTCTCCGTCTATGTCAAGAGAGAATTTCTCACCTATCTTCATATTGGTGATTCTGGATACGAATGTCCTCTCGTCATCAGCACTCTGTCCATAGTGGTCAATGGCCAATTTGGCGAAGCATACATTTGATGACTTACCGAAAGCCTCCTGTACAGTCATTTTTCCGTAACCGCCGACGCGTGTATCTGAGAATTTGACCTTATTGTAGTACCACTCTCCATTGCCTCCGTCAGTAGGGGTGTCAAGGGTGATATATCCATCTTCAATTAGAGATACGAGTGTGGCAAGTTTGAGGGTTGAGCCTGGCTCTGTAGCCTCTCCGATGGCATAGTTGTAACTCTCGTCAAACTTGCCATTCCCCATTTTCTTCATATTTACAATCGCACGAATGGCTCCGGTGGAAACCTCCATTACCACTGCGGTGCCACCTTCCAGAAGGTCACTTTTTGCCAATTGTTCTCTGAGAGCCTTCTCTGCGGTCTCCTGGATATCTATGTCGATGGTGGTGCGGATATCAAGACCATCTTTTGCCGGGATGACATCTTCCCCTGCCACTCTGATATATTTGCCGCCAAGCTGACGCATAATATATTGTTTCCCGGGCTCGCCTTCAAGCTTGTAGTTGAAACTCTTCTCTATGCCGACACCTTCACCCACTTCATTTGTGTAGCCTATGGTACGGAGAGCCAAACTGCCGTATGGGTTCTCCCTTTTGTTTTTGGGGATAAGCATAAGGCCGCCTTTGAATTTGCCGTGTCTGAAAATGGGGAAGTTCTCCACCTGTTTCATCTCCAGGTAGCTGATGTTCCTGTTGCCGATGGTGTAATATCTCTTCTTGTCTGCTCTCGCTTTCTCAAGCTCCTTTTTGTAGGTGCTGGCGTTCTTGTTTTTGAAAAGAGAAGAAAGGGATGATGCCAGGGTATTGATCTCATTGTTCCATGTGGTGTCGTGTGGTGCCACGCAGTCCATTCTGATCTGGTATGAAGGGACAGAGATGGCCAATGGTCTTCCGTCTGTGGCCAGGATGCTTCCTCTGTTGGCGCTGATCTCCTGCTCATCGTAGATGTCGTCAGCAGTTACCCTCTCTTTATCCATGTATTGGAGTGAGACAATACGAAAGATTACCACAAACGCAGTGAGGAGTGCGATGTAGTAAGCCACCTTGAACTTGTTGACGATTCTCTCTATATTGTTCTTTTCCGACATATCAGTCTTCAGATATTATTGTGGGTGGATAGGGTGGAGGTATCAGCTTTGAGTTGTGTTCTGATAGCCTTTTCTCTATCTCTCCCCTCTTGCTCAACTGGAGCATACGTGTCATTTTGTTTGAGTACTCCGCTCTGAGGTCTTTGAGCATCTCTTCGTTTTTGACCTCTTCCATCATAGTGTCCCTCACTTCAAAGCGGAAAGAGACATAGATGATTATCAATACAAAAACATACAGGACAAATTTCCAGTGTTTGATAAGACCTCCGTCCCTTACCAGAATTTGTCCTCCCAATATGTTCCCTATTAGCGTTCCTTTAGCCATCTATTTTCTCTCCTATTCTCAATTTTGCACTTCTGGCCCGTGTGTTTTGCGCTATCTCGATATCGGGTGGAAGTATTGGTTTTTTGTTTACACTCTTTATGGTGGCAAGTCTTCTTCCGAAGAGGTCTTTCTCCTCATTTCCATCTACCGAACCTGTCTTGATGAAGTTTTTCACCATTCTGTCCTCCAAGGAGTGGTAAGTGATTACCGAAAGTCTTCCTCCTGGTTTAAGGGAGCGTTCTGCCCCTTTGAGGAAATATTGGAGGCTCTCCATCTCGCCATTCACCTCTATGCGGAGTGCCTGGTATATTTTTGCCAAAAATTTATGTTCTGCCACTGGGGGCAATACCTTTTTGAGCGCCTCTGTGAGTTCTCCGGTGGTGGTGATTGGGCTTTTTGCCCTCGCGCTGCAGATAAGGTTTGCCACTTTTCTGCTGTTGTCCACCTCCCCGTACAGTTTCAGGAGCTTCGCAATCTCCTCCTCGTCGTATTCGTTCAATATTGCCTTGGCGTCCCTTTTCGATTTGGTGTTCATCCTCATATCAAGCGGGGCGTCAAATCTGAAGGAGAAGCCCCTTTCGGAGGTATCAAACTGATGTGATGATACCCCAAGATCAGCGAGGATTCCGTCTACCCCTTCGAATCCGTAATATTGGACGAAGTGGTGTACATATCTGAAGTTGTTGTGAACTACAATTACCCTTTCGTCTTTGGGTGCGTTTGCCAGAGCGTCGCTGTCCCTGTCGAAAACCATCAGACGCCCTTTGGGACCAAGGTGGGAGAGAATTTCTCTGGTGTGTCCACCTCCCCCTAGGGTGGCGTCAACATATACGCCGGACTCTTTGATGTCAAGTCCGGAAACGCTCTCGTGGAGTAGAACCGGTATGTGGTAAGTAGACATTATCCTAAAATCTTTTCTGCCAATGAAACAAATTCGTCATCCGCCATCTTGCTCGATTCGAACAATTCTTTTGCCCAAAGCTCTATCTTGTGGTCATTTCCGCTGAAAATAACCTCTTTGTCCACTTTTATCTTGTCCAATAGATATTTGGGGATGGTGATTCTTCCAAGTTTTCCATCTGGCTCGATGAGAGCTCTGTTGTCCATATAAGCTCTCCAAAATCTGCTGTGCTCTTTGTTGAAGAAGTTTAGCTTAGATTTGATCTCTTCGGATTGGCGTTCCCACTCAGAATAGGTGTAGATAGAAAGGCAGTCGGAAAACAGGTCCTGCTTCACCACGAAACGAGGGGTCTCCTCGCCCATAAGTGCCTTGAACGCAGAGGGAAATACCAATCTCCCCTTGTCGTCAAGCTTAGCCTTATATTCTCCTACGAATTTTACCATTTTTATCCTTGCCTTTTAGCCTATTTAGTGAATGCAAAGATAGCTATTAATTTTCCATTTCATTCCAAATTATTACAAAGTTTTCCACAATTTATTGTCAATTTTCAAAAAAATAGATTACTTTCGTGACATAATAAATTACCCTTACTGTTATGCAGATTTTTACAGATGAGTTCAAAGAGACTCTACGCTCTATATTCTTGAATAAAAACTTCTTGAAGTGGTTTCTTGTGGTGCTGGGAGTGGCCCTGGCGGTAATCATTTTCTTCCTTATATCCCCTTTGGAGGTGAATAGGGAGAGGGTATACCAGGAGGTGGTGTCAGAAAGTGCTGATACGACCATCTATGAGTACGGGATTCCTATTGCACTCTACGATGTGGAGGAGCATAAAGTGGGTAAAGGGGAGTTCTTTTCCACTATCCTTGACAAGAATGGTGTCCCAGCCAAAGTGGTGTATGATTTGACACAGAAATGTAAAGGGGTCTTTGATGTAAGGCAGATCAGGGTAGGGAACGAGTATCATACATACACTTCGAAAGATTCCTCAGCACGTCTTGATTATCTTGTATATGAGAAAGATGCACACTCGTTTGTGGTATTCGGTCTGAAGGATTCACTCACTGTAGCCATACACGAAAAAGAGATCGAAACCATACTTCACTATGCTGAGGTGACTATCAATACCTCCCTATGGGCAGATCTCCAGAAAGCGGGTGTTACCCCACTTTTGGCACTAAGCCTTTCGGATATCTATGCCTGGAGTATCGACTTCTTCGGTCTTCAGAGGGGTGACTCATTCAAGGCCCTTTACGAGGTGATGAGTTACAAGGGTAATGTGTTGGATATTGGAAATGTAAAATATGCAGAGTTTACCCATTCTGGCAACAGTTATCTGTCATATCATTATGTGTTGGATGACCAGGGTAATGAGTACTGGAATGAAAAGGGTGAAAGTATGCGTAAGGCATTTTTGAAGGCTCCGCTTAACTACAAGAGGATCAGTTCAGGTTTTACATACAACAGAAGGCACCCTATCACACGTAAGGTTCAGCCACATACGGGTATTGACTATGCTGCCCCTACAGGTACCCCTGTGGTGAGTATCGGAGATGGCGTGGTGGTGGAGAAAGGGTACAAAGGTGCCGGCGGCCATACTGTGAAGATCAAACACAATTCTGTATATACATCCGCATATCTACACTTGTCCAAATATGGCAAAGGTATCGCTGTGGGAACACGTGTTAAACAGGGTCAGGTTATCGGTTATGTGGGCAGTACAGGGCGTTCTACCGGACCTCACCTCGATTTCCGTGTGTGGAAAAATGGATCACCAATCAACCCTCTAACCATGAAAATGCCACCGGCTGTCCCTGTTCCAAAGGATAAAATGGATGACTTCAACAGAGCAAAAGAGGAGGCCCACAAGGCGATAAATCACTTTGCAGCCATGGAGTACTTCAACAAATCTGTGAAGGTGCTGGTAGAGGAGTAGGGTTAACCTGCAGTTTTTATTCCTCTTCGTCCTCTTTTTTCTCGCGGAGGACCGCTTTGCGGAGCTCGAAGTTCTGTCCGAGGTATTTGCGTCGGACCTCTGGGTTATTGGCCAGCATCTCAGCTGTACCGCTCTCCAGAATGGTACCTTCGTAAAGGAGGTATGCTCTGTCTGTAATCGCAAGTGTCTCATGGACATTGTGGTCGGTAATGATGACACCGATATTCTTATATTTTAGCTTGGCAATAATGTGCTGGATATCCTCTACGGCGATCGGGTCCACGCCTGCAAAAGGCTCATCAAGAAGGATGAATTTTGGGTCAATGGCAAGTGCCCTTGCGATCTCACATCTGCGTCGCTCTCCACCGGAAAGCTGCACACCCAGACTCTTTCTCACTTTGTGAAGTCTGAACTCGTCGATAAGCGATTCGAGACGCTCTTTTCTCTGCTGCTTGGTGAGGTCTGACATCTCCATAACAGACATAATGTTGTCCTCCACACTCATCTTTCTGAATACCGAAGCCTCCTGTGCCAGATAGCCAAGACCTTTCTTCGCCCTCATGTACATGGGGAGTTTGGTGATCTCTTCAGTTGTGCCATCTTCATCTTCCAGAAATATTCTCCCCTCATTGGGTTTGATAAGGCCGGTTATCATATAGAAACTTGTGGTCTTACCTGCACCGTTGGGACCAAGCAACCCCACGATTTCACCTTGGTGTACCTCTATTGACACACCTTTCACCACTGTCCTGGCGCCATATTTCTTAATCAGATTTTCGCTATATAGTCTCATGTCTCTATTTGATGTCAAGTTCCAGTTTTTGGGCCAAATCCCTTACAGCCTCGTGCTCCTTCAAAAGGAATTCCCCTTTATCTCTATTGGTGTACAGTTTTGGTGAATTGTCCCCTACAGGTGACTCTTTCACCTCCACTTTAAGATTCATCTTTTTGTTCTGAAGTTTGCCCCTCATCTGAGAAATCATCTTCAGAAGTCTCTTCTCCTCTATCCACCCTTTCTGGGCATCATTGCTCACATAGAATTCGACAGTCAATCCGTCTTCAAGCAGGATAGGGGTATATTGTTCCAAAGTTATGGCAAGTGATGTCCTTTTGGCCTCTTTTTCCCCCTCTATCAGCTCTTTCCATGCTACCATGAACTCCTCCATAGTGAATGGTTTCTCTCCCGATTCGGTCTCTGTGGCCACCTCTATCCCCTGTGCCCTCTTCTCAGCTTTCATCAGCATATCCTTCAATGAAAGACCACCGGTTTTAGGTGCCGTTTTGGGAGCCGGTGCCTCAGCTGGAGCTGGAGCAGGTGTTGGCACTGGTGCTGGTGCTGCCGGTTCCACTTGAACAGCAGGTGCAGGAGCGGCTGGTGTGGCCACCGGTGCAGGCGCAGGTGCAGGTTTGACAGCGGGTGCCTGCTGCGATGGCACAGCTGTTGCAGGTGTAGAGGTAGGGGTGGCAGGCTGTATTGCCCCGACCCCCTGAATAAGGAATGAGAGCTTCATCAATGTGAATTCGATGAGCAGTCTCTGGTTTCCGCTTTGCCTGTAAGCCGACTCGCAGTTGGTAGTGATGTTCAGCGCCTCATACAAGAAAGGTACTGAGCAGTTGGCCGATTGTTCTTTGTATCTTTTGACGAGTGAAGCAGGGAGCTGCAATAACGACTCAGATGCCTCTTTTCTGCAGACGATAAGATCCCTCAAGTGAGAGCTCAATCCCGAAATGAAATGGAGGGCATTGAACCCTTTTGATAATATCTCATCAAAAATCAATAGGGCAGATGTGTAATCTGCACAAATGAAATGGTCTATCAGTCTGAAGTAGTATTCGTAGTCAAGGATGTTGAGGTTTGCTATAACCTGGTCATATTTGATGTCCTTTCCGCAGAATGCTACGGTCTGGTCGAAGAGGGTAAGGGCATCACGCATTGCTCCGTCTGCCTTCTGAGCCAGAATGTGGAGAGCATCCTCCTCTATCTTAACCCCCTCTTTCTCTGCTATGTCAGAGAGGTTTTTAACCATGTCGGGGATAGAGATCCTGTTGAAATCGTAGGTCTGGCACCTCGAAAGGATAGTTGGGAGGATCTTATGCTTTTCTGTAGTGGCCAGAATGAAGATAGCGTATGCAGGCGGTTCCTCAAGTGTCTTCAGGAAGGCGTTGAAAGCGGCAGCAGACAGCATGTGCACCTCATCGATGATATATACGCTGTACTTGCCGATCTGGGGTGGGATACGCACCATCTCTGTGAGATTGCGGATATCATCCACAGAGTTGTTTGATGCAGCATCCAATTCATGTATACAGTAGGATCTGCCCTCTGAGAATGAGAGGCACGACTCACATTGGCCGCATGGCTCCATATCCTCCGACGGGTTGAGACAGTTTATCGATTTGGCAAAAATCCTTGCAGAGGTGGTCTTGCCGACACCTCTTGGACCGCAAAACAGATAGGCGTGAGCCAACTGTCCACGAAGAATGGAGTTCTTCAGGGTTTTGGCGATGTTCTCTTGTCCGATCAACGACTCAAATGAGTTGGGACGATATTTCCTGGCTGATACTATGAATTGTTCCATATCTCACAAAAGTACAAATAATTCATATTAATTGCTATTTTTGCACCACTAAAATTGTGTATTATGAAGAAGTTTATAACCCTGTCTGTATCTATTCTGCTTACCTTGTCATTGTCTGCACAAGTGAAGAATATCTTTCAGAAAAAGGATGATTTGAAGGACTTTGACAAGAGAACCACTCAGGTGGTGGTCAAAGGTAACCACTCATTGGACGATATTATGCTTATCGATGCCGTGAAGAAATACTGGTATCTCTCACCATTTGAGATTTGTCCTATGGATAAATTCGAGCAGATCAAGTGCGATACAAGCTACTACTTCCTGATGAGGGTAGATGGCCAGTTCAGCAAGGAGAAGGAGCCGTCGATGGAGTTTCTGACCCTCCTAAGGGGATCAGAGGATGCGGTCAAGGGTCTGAACCGTATGCCCGAGATCATGTCATTGCCTTACCGTACATTGGATGACGATTCAGGTGACTCTTTCGCATATCTTGCCCCATTTATTAATATTATCCAGTCACATGTTGTCAAGATTCAGGAGCGTAAATTCTCATCCATCATAGGTGTCAGTGCCTATACTGACAATATGAATGAGGCGAGCGGGAGGACCATCCTTTTCTGTCAGGAGGATTTCGCTTTCGAGGTGACCCAGGAGATGCTTGATGAGGATTTCAAAGGGAAAGCCAAGCTTGTGACCAAAGAGGAGAAGGAGAGGGCAATAAAGGATTGGGACAAGGAGACACTTGTGGCCATTATCGTATCCCCAAGTGTAAATCAGAAGGGGGCTTATTGCTTCAAGATGCTTGTCAGCACCGATAGCAGAGAGCTTTTCCTATACAAGAAACATAAGATGATGGGTAAATTCGGAATAGGATTCACCCCAGAGGATTACAAGAGGATAGCAGCTCCATACTCTTTCTAAACCGTTCCTTCTATGGGTGAGATCGATTTCAAGGGATTACAGTTCCTCTTCAAGAAAAGTGCCTCTCCAGTGGCATATTGCGCCCTATCTATCCGTTCCGGCACACGCCGCGAGGATCAGACATTCGGCGGCATTGCCCATTTGACCGAGCACATGATCTTCAAGGGGACCGAGTATAAATCGGCCTCAAGCATCAACTCCTATATCGAGAAATTGGGTGGAGAGCTCAACGCTTTTACCACGAAGGAGGAGATTGTCATCCACTCGACCGTCCTCAAGGAGGACCTTGCCAGGGCAATAGGATTGCTCGTAGAGCTTGCTTTCTGCCCCAAATTCTCCCCAAAGGAGCTGGAGAAGGAGAAGGCAGTGGTGCTGGATGAGATCATTACCTACAAGGATTCCCCTGCCGATCAGATTTTTGACGATTTCGAGGAGCTCCTTTTCGAAGGGACAAATCTCTCAATGCCCGTTCTCGGAAAGACCAGGACCCTCAAAAAAATCGGCGTGCAGGAGCTTCATGACTATGTCAACACCCATTTCACCCTTGGGAATATGGCATTTACCGTAGTGGCTGATGCCAAGGAGGAGAAGGTCCGTGAATTGCTCCGCAAAGCTCTTCTAAAATATGCACCAGAGGCAATGGAGAGCCCGCTCGCGACATCTTCAGAGTTCAAAATCCCACCCAGAATGGGGGAGATTGCCCCTTTCAATAAGGTGGTGAACAGGAAGGGTCATCAGACCCACTGCGTCATCGGGGCGCGCGCCTACCCGTACTATGAGAAAAAGAGGATTGCGCTGATCCTCCTTATAAATATCCTCGGAGGCCCTGCTGCCAATTCGAGGCTCAACACCATTCTCCGCGAGAAGAATGCCCTTGTCTACAATGTCGATGCGACCTACGGACAATATTCCGATACCGGTATAGTCTCTATCTATTTTGGCTGCGACAAGCAATACTATGAGAAATGTGTCAGACTTGTAGATGGGGAGCTGGAGAAATTCAGAAGTGCTCCAATGTCCGACAGGGCCTTGAAGAGCGCAAAAAAACAGCTCCTTGGGCAGCTTGCCATCTCATCAGACAATAGCGAGGCGCAATGCCTCTCAATGGGGAAAAGTCTGCTTGTATTCAGAGAGGTGATAGGTACAGGGAAGATGAGGGAGATGATAGAGGCGGTGACCGCCAATGAGGTGCAGGAGGTGGCAAATGAGATATTTGCCCCAGAAAAACTATGCAGATTAACCTATATGTAGAATATGGATGCACAAGTTCTGAATAAAGCGTTGGAGTGGGTGGAGAGACAGACCAACCTCTGTACCAAACAGGCCCGTATGCTCTCCAACGGAGATCAGGGGAGGCTCCTTCAGGCGTTCTCGCTAATGGTGCGTCCTACCAATATTCTGGAACTTGGAGCCTTTACCGGATACTCCACTATCTGCCTGTCGAGAGGGCTTCAGGAGGGTGGATCTGTCGATACTATAGAGGTCTACGATGAGCTGGAGGATATCATCAGAGGGGGATTCAGAAGAGCCGGACTTATAGATGTCCCGGGGAGGGAAGATATGGCCCATCTACATATCGGCGATGCCAAACAGATAATCCCCACCCTTGACAAGATGTACGATATAGTATATATCGATGCGAATAAAAGGGAATATATCCAGTACTATAATCTGGTTTTTGATAAGGTTCGCCCCGGTGGATACATCCTTGCCGACAATGTTCTGTGGAGCGGCAAAGTCCTCATGGACAATCCTCCCAAAGATGCTCAGACGCAGTCTATCATTGCATTTAATAAGATGGTTCAGGAGGATACCCGTGTAGACAATGTGATCATCCCTATCCGTGACGGGATAAACGTTATCCATAAACTGTAAATTCACGGTGGTGGCTAGTTGTCACACCTGTTCACCCGGCATACCCATATTACTGCAAATCCTGTTTGCCGGCTGTTCTCTTCTGGTCATTCTCTTCTGGTTGTTCTCTTCTGGTTGCTTGTCAGTCTGCATACTGTCAGTTAGTCCGATTTTTTTGCGTCAGTAACTCGTTGATACTCAGTGATATCCTGGACGCGAGGGTGGGTGATTTTACCCACCCTTAGGTATAGGAAGTGGTTGAATATCAGTTAGTTGCTGACGCAATGTAAGAACCGTTACAGGGGGGTGTTGTTCGGGGTGAAGAGGGAGGGTGTTGTTCTGGGTGAAGATGAGGGAGCAAAAAAAGCCTCCGGGGAGTCGGAGGCTTTTGTGGGCAATAGTATGTCGCGTGTGACTATAGAATTTCCAGTTCCATATCGTAGTTCCAGCGGCCGAAGTATAGGTTTTCGCCTCTCCACTCCACTTCACCTCTTTGGAAGTCCACTGTCTCACTGCGAGGGTGAATCTTGGCAGGGTAAAAAGGTTGGGAGTAGTCAGAGTTAACGATAAATCTCCATGCATCCATACCGTGAGTATAGAAGTAGAAGTAGTCACTGTCCAATTTTGATTTGTCAGCACTTGGCAGGACGCGTCCACGTGGAGCGTTGTGCTCAAGTTCCTCTTTAAGGATAACTCTACCGAATGATGGGTCAACACCTACCCAACCTACACCTTCATAATAAACTCTTACCCAGTCGTGAAGGTTAATCTCCATAGGGTGAAGCATCCATCCGCTCTCCCATTTGGCAGGGATACCAGCATATCTGGCCATAGTGATGAAAAGAAGTGCTACCTGTCCGCAGTCACCATGGTCGTTGGTGATAACATACTCAGGGATGTTGTCAAGTGTTGAATACTCTCTGGCACTTGCCCATGGGAAGTGGTCACAAATCCAGTCGAAGATCCTTACAGATTTCAAGTAAGGGTTGGTTTCACCTTTAACAAGAGAATCGGTGATGTTTTTGATTCTGTCGCTGAATACGATGTGAGGAGCTCTCTCAGCAGTATAAGTTTTGTAAAGCTCGCTCTGGGTATCGTAAGGTTTTACATCCTGTGGCTCAAAATCGTGGAATTTGTGGTGAGTGGTGAAAGTCATTTCATACCAGAACTCGGTACGTTTGCCTGCCTCTGCCACTTTCTCCATATAGATGCTTCTGTGTGCATATTGCTCAGGAGAGATAATGTAGTCAGGCTGAGATGTAGCGACAAGTTTGATGTTTTTGTAGATATCTTCATTTCGAAGGTATGGCATCCAAACCCTTACCACTTCACCTGCAGGAACCTCATCAGGTTTGACAGAGATCCAGTAGCGGATCTTGAGTTTCTCAGGCTCTACAATTGATTTGCCGGTTTTGCGGGCTGTCTTAAGAACTTTGGTAACTGACTCGTCTACAAATGTATCAAGTGGATCTGGAGAGTAGGGGTGAGTCTTGTTGAAAAGCTGCTCAGCCTCCTCGTCAATTCTAAACACATTGCGCGCAGAGTATTTGTAGTATTTTTTCTCTCCGTCGATGATCATAGACTCAAGGATGAGTTTCTCTTCCCATTTTGCCATATCCTCGCGGGTCACTTCAGGGTAGTATTTCTGAAGTTGTGCAAATATAGTGGAGTCGTCTTTATTGAAATCCTTGCGGATACGATCCATAACTTCAATTTTGAAGTTGAGGTCCCATACTTGGGCAGGGGTCAGTTCTTCGGTAGCGATTTTTGTCTTGATAAGTTTTTCTGCTTCGGTGAAATTTCCGGCAGCGATCACTTTTTCGATATTGGCATCGCTAAGGTCTGCTTTAGACAAAGAATGTCCACAACCGGATACGATTATGGACATTACAATTATGATAAATAGATTTTTCATAGGATAGAATTAGTACTATCTAACGCGTTCACCGTATGAACGATCTTCAGTGTTTACTCTGATTCTGTCACCTTGGTTGATGAATAGAGGAACCATGATCTCAGCACCAGTCTCAAGGGTACAAGATTTAAGTGCGTTGGTAGAAGCGGTGTCACCTTTAACAGCTGGCTCAGTGTAGGTAACTTCCATCTCTACATATTTAGGTAGCTCGCAAGTAAGACATCTCTCTTCGTCAGCAAGGAACATCATCTCTACTGACTGACCCTCTTTCATAAGGTCAGCGTTGTCTACAAGGTCCTCTTGTAGAGAGATCTGCTCGAAAGTCTCACTGTGCATGAAGTTGAAGCCCATATCATCTTTGTAAAGGTATTGGTAAGGTCTTCTCTCTACATTGATAAGCTCGATTTTCTCACCTGCAGTGAAAGTTCTGTCAAGGATTTTACCGTTCTCAAGGTTACGAAGTTTTGTTTTAACGAAAGCTGGACCTTTACCAGGTTTTACGTGTTGGAACCAGATGATAGATACTGGTTTGCCGTCATATTTGAAATAAAGTCCGTTTTTGAAATCAGCTGTTGTTGCCATAAAATATAATTATTGTTTATTTAATTTCGATTTGGGCGCAAAGATATACAAAAATTGGAGAACACTATAAATTCTTGAGATAATTTGCCACCTCTTCAAGCTGCCATTTTGGGGTAGATGTAGCACCGCATATTCCTACGAAGTCGTCCGGGCTAAACCATTGAGGGTCTATCTCATTATGGTGTTCCACTGAGTATGTGCGGGGGTTCACGCTTGCGCACAGTTGGGAGAGGATCTTTCCGTTCGAACTCTCCTTTCCACAGACGAAGATGATGGCGGTATGCCCCTTTGCAAACTCAATAAGGTTCGGGTGGCGTGAAGAGACCTGACGGCAAATGGTATTGAAGATGGAGAGATGGGAATCGTTGCCGCAGGCATTGGTGACAGCCTCTCTCAAAAGTAGTCCAAGTCTAGTGAACTGATCCGGGTCTTTGGTGGTTTGGGAAAATAGGGCAATGGGTCTGGTGGGGTCGATTCTCCCTTCTGACAGGATCTGGAGGATATCATCCACTTTCTCCACTACGAGGGCATTGCCATCCACTTGACCAACGAGACCATTGACCTCTGCATGACCTTTTTTGCCGAATATGACGATTTGGCCTCCAAGTGGCGATATCTCGCGATATGTGGATGCTATTCTCTTCTGAAGTTGAAGCACTACAGGACAAGTGCAATCGATAATCTCAATATTATTGCCTCTGGCGATATCGTAAACGGCAGGTGGCTCTCCGTGTGCACGGAAGAGCACTACGGTGTTTTGGAGGTTTTTGAGATCTTCGTAGCCGATGGTCGAAAGCCCTTTCTGACGGAGGCGGTCCATCTCTGTTTCGTTGTGGACGATAGCTCCGAGCGAATAGAGTGCGCCATTTTGGGAGAGAACCTGCTCTGCCTGTTCTATGGCGCGTCTGACACCATTGCAACACCCTGAATGTTGGTCAATTTCTACTCTCATAGCTTGCTGAGGATATTGAGAACCCACTCCATTTGCTCCTCCAGAGTCATGTGACTGTTGTCCAGAAGGACTGCATCCGGGGCTTGTGTAAGGGGAGCTGTCTCACGGTGTGTATCTATGTTGTCACGCTCCAGAAGGTTTTTGAGGACATCCTCCATATTTGGGTTTTCACCCTTCTCCACCATCTCCTTATACCTCCTCTCTGCCCTGATCTTAGGATCGGCAGTCATGAAGATTTTCAGCTCGGCATTTGGAAATACCGCAGTTCCGATATCGCGGCCATCCATAACCACACCCTTTTTCTCACCATAGACCCTGAGCATTGAATCTACGAAATTTCTTACTGCAGGTACTGCCGCAATGTGGCTCACCTTATTCGCAATCTCCAGTCCGCGAATCTCTTTCTCCACATTCTCGCCATTGAGATATGTCTCACTTTTCCCATTCTCACCTGTAGGGCGGAATTCGACAACGGTATTTGGGAGAGTTCTCTGTAGCAGATCGTGGTCGATATTGTTCTCGTGGTCGATAATGCCATTCTTGATGGCACATAAGGTCATGGCCCTATACAGAGCTCCAGTGTCGATATAGACATAACCCAACTTCGCCGCCACAAGCTTGGCGAAAGTACTCTTCCCGGTCGAAGAGTAGCCATCAATAGCTATGATAATTTTTTGTGTATCCATTTGGATACAAAGGTAGAAAAATTCTCTGTATTTTATGCTTGGCAAACAGGTGTATGTGGATGTGCTGAACAACCTAATGTTTTCATGGTGGGGACAAATTGTCCCCACGTAGCAATGAGTTGTTGTTTATACCTCAAAGGTAGAAATTCGAAAGCAGAATGTCTTGTAAAAAGGAGTCTGATTTATAATTTCTCTGCAATATCAGTCAATTTTTTTGAAATATCTAGAAGGGCGAACTTTAATGTCTGACGATCCTCTTCACTGAAGTCATCGGGTTTTCCATTATTCATCCCTGAAAATTTGTTGTAAAGCCAACTGCTCAGACCGCAGATGTGCCTATAAATGCCTTCTGGGGGGTAGTGGTGGTCTATACCCCAGTTGCAACTGGGGCTTGTGCGCATCACCCCTCTCTGCAAGCCCCTCTGGTACACATACCCGGTCCGGCTAGTTGGAGTTACATATGGACTAGGAAAATCTGAAAAATAAAATCCCTCCGATGCACATAGAGCAAGCGAACGAATGTGGGTTTTGCGTAAAGCGAAATGAGTAGCAAACACCCACTCTGAGTGAGCGTCTATGTGCAGCGGATGTGATATTATCGTGTGTATCAAAAAATTGTATGAAATGTTTTTTAGTTTATAGATAAAGTTATACATTTGCGTCATAAATGCATGAGGATATTACTTCTATCCAAACTACAGGTGTCTATCTCCCAAATAGATGCCTGTTTTTTTAGAAAGTTAGCCGAAGGGGTGTACTGATGTAGGAGGCGCGATAGTTCAAGAAATGTTCTACAAGAAGTAATAATAGAATCATGCATATAAGAACATTTTCTCTAGACTTTCGGCTGACGGTCAAAATTGGCATGCCAAAACTTTTTAAAGTCAATGTATTCATTCGTGCTTTAAAAGGTAGGTAAGTATCTATGTATTGGGAGTATATAGTTACATATCTCTAACAATGTTTTGCTAACAGCCCTTTCGGCTTTTTTATTACCAATAATCTGTTATACACGTAAGCTTGCATCTCTATGTGCAGCGGGAGTGTGGCTTATATTTTGTAGGGAGTATGTGGATTGGTTTTTCTGTCTTATCTTTGTAGAATAAATTTATCGCTATGAAAATACTTGTTGTTGATGATGAGAGGAGTATCAGGAATACCCTCAAGGAGATTCTGGAATTTGAAGGTCATGAAATCACTTTGGCGTCAGATGGTGCAGAAGGGGTAGAAAAAGCCCAGGCATCACAGTTTGACGCAATATTCTGTGACATCAAGATGCCCAATATGGATGGAAAAGAGTTGTTGGACAAACTTGTGCAGGGTGGGTGCGAATCTACTATCATCATGATGTCCGGACACGGTGACATCGATACAGCAGTAGACTGTATCAAGAAAGGTGCGTACGATTTCATCCAGAAACCTTTGGATCTGAACAGAATCCTCATCACACTCAAGAATGCCACAGACAAGACCGAACTTGTAAAAGAGACCAAGACACTGAAGAGAAAAATCTCCAAGGTACAGGAGATCGTGGGTGACTCAGCATCCATCACCAAAGTCAAAGGGATGATAGAGAGGGTCGCACCAACAGATGCCAGGGTATTGATAACCGGTTCAAACGGTACAGGTAAGGAACTGGTGGCAAGATGGCTGCACGAATTGAGCAACAGGGTGTCGGCACCATTCATCGAGGTGAACTGTGCAGCGATCCCAAGTGAACTTATCGAAAGTGAACTTTTCGGCCACGAGAAAGGTGCATTTACATCAGCCATCAAACAGCACAAAGGAAAATTCGAACAAGCCAATGGTGGTACACTATTCCTGGATGAGATAGGTGATATGAGTCTGGCTGCCCAAGCAAAAGTTCTCAGGGTACTTCAGGAACACAAACTCACCAGAGTGGGTAGTGATAAGGATATAGAGGTGGATGTAAGGGTAGTGGCAGCTACCAACAAAAACCTCAAAGAGGAGATAGCTAAAGGGACATTCCGTGAGGACCTTTACCACCGACTCAGCGTCATCATAATACACCTTCCATCCTTGGCAGACAGAAAAGAGGATATACCACTACTAGTAAACCACTTCATCAAACAGATATCTGCAGAAAACGGAAAACCG
The DNA here is from genome assembly GCA_017546125.1 of Bacteroidales bacterium. Classification (GTDB taxonomy): domain Bacteria; phylum Bacteroidota; class Bacteroidia; order Bacteroidales; family UBA932; genus CAAGNP01. The sequence goes on along the minus strand of JAFYXO010000022.1, from coordinate 36,088 downwards.
GTGATGAAGATCGAAAAGGATGCAGTGGAGGAGTTGATGCAATACGGATGGAGCGGAAATATCAGAGAGCTCCGTAACGTCGTGGAACGTCTCCTTATCCTCTCTAATGGTGTCATCACCAGAGATGATGTCATCACTTACGCTATCCCTGCTGATAGATAGGGAGGGTGAACGAGAAATTGGCACCCCCCAGATCGGATCTCTTGTAAGAGATCTCACCATTGCTCTGATCTATAATACTTTTACATATAGCCAAGCCCAATCCTGTACCGCTGCTTTTGGTGGTAAAGTTGGGCTTGAATAATTTATACAAGTTCTCCTCTTTAACACCTTCGCCATTATCTTCAATAGATACTGAGTATGAACTGCCGGTTGAGGCAAGGGATACTCTGATGGTACCTCCATCGAGAGCTTCCAAAGCCTGAATGGCATTGCTTATCAAGTTGACAAGCACCCTGGTTATCTGATCCTTTTTCGCCAATACATCTGCCTGGTCAAGTGAAGTCACAAACTCAAACCTGATATTGTCCCTATTGTCGAAGAATAGGAGCTGGTCCTGGATGAGCCCCTTCAAATCGAAGACCCTGCTGTCCTCATTGTAGAATTTTGCGAAGCTTGAGAACTCGGAAGCTGTCTGCGACAATATATTTATCTGCTCAAGCAGAGAAGATGATGCTGCGTAGAATTTCTCCTCCCAGTTCGGAACATCCTGCTGTTTTAACCTTACCAGGTGCTGGATGGTAAGCTGCATCGGGGTTAGAGGATTCTTGATCTCGTGGGCAATATGTCTCGCCATCTCTTTCCAAGCCTGCTCCCTTTCGGTCTCGGCGAGTTTGCGGGTACTTTCATCGAGGTCGTCCACCATATTGTTGTATGCGTTTACAAGTGCAGCAAGCTCGTCGTTTCCGCTATACGAAATATGTTCCCCTTTCTGGGTAATATCGAGCTCCTGCATCTTTTTACTGATCATAACTACCGGTTTGGCAATAGAGTTCGACAAAACACTGCTTACTGCAAGTGAAGCCAGAATCAGCAATAGGAAGAGGTTTATTATGGTGGCAATGATAGGGGTAGCATCCTCCTTAACCTGAGAAGTGTCCAGGAAATATGGAATATTCAATATGGCAATGAACTTACCATTGATATTGAATATCGGAGCATATAGTGAGAAGTATTCCAATGATGCAATCTTCTCTTTTTCGATCAATTGCTTCTCGTTGTTGAGCAGTAGAGCCTTGTATGCCTTCGGATTGATACGGGTACTCAGCAAATATTGGCTGAACACCTCATCTTTTGTAGATGTGATGAGTTTGCCTGAAGGGTTGTAAAGGTTTATATCGATCTGGGTGTTGAGGGCAATATCCTTAAGTTCGGTTACAATCTCCATTGTCGCGATATCCTGTGGGTTATTGGCGTATTTGCACAATTCGGATACGGAGGTTTGGATGGAGCTCAGTTTATCTTCCATTATGGAGACATTGTTTTCATCGAATACCTTTATAATGAAGATGATACTTCCTGCACACACGAAGGCAATGGCCACCACAAGTGAAGATGTGATCAATGAAGTGATCTTATTACGGAATGATCTGAAGTGTTTCTTGCTGTTCTCCCTCTTTTTATCCCTCTTGAATCTGAACATGAAGAAAGTTACAGCAGCATAGAAGATGAAAAGATATGAGAATGTCACCAGATAAGGGATGATAGAACGTGTTCTTCTGGATACTATGACGAATCCCTCAGGAGATGTTTTGTTTACGAAATGGACATATCCTTTCGATCTGTGGTGTGAATATCTCTCTTTGTACTCCTTCTCATTCACCAGAGGATAATTGTATTTGCCGTCGTACGCTACCAGTTTGTTCTCATAATATTTGGCATACGAGTAAATGTTTGGCAGGTCGTGTCTGCTCAATGCCCGTGAATCTAGCATATCGCTCGGATATCCGAACGACTCATTGATCTTCTTGGAGTCTATCTCAATATAGAGATTGTACAGATTGAAATCCTTTATATATGTGAACTGCCCGAAATAGTTGATGAAACTGTTGTTGTTGTTGAGGGAGTAGAAATTGGAACGTGGACTGAGCAGCAATCCATATTTCTCCACAATCTCTTTTCTGAAGAATGTGAAGCAATCCACTGGCTGGGAGTGGCTGTCTATCTGTAGCAAGTCGTGTGGCTTGCAGACTGTGATACGGATGTCGTACTTGTTGATTATACTCCAGAAATAGAGCTCTTCAAGTCTGCTCTTTATCAGTTCTCCACTATTGGGGACAGATATGACCAGATTGATAATGGGGTCATCCTGAATAAGCTTCTCCATAGACCTGAGATGGAGTTCAAGGTCGAGATCCCTGTCTATTGCAAGTTTGTTGGTGATCGATCTGTTCCTTTCATACTCTTTGGTGAATCCGTAATTGGCCACACATACCACACTGTATATCGATATAAAAATCAGATATACCAGAATACCCTTATCGGAAAATAAAGATATATTGCGCTTCATCTCGTATGAGAGAGCCACGAACTGGAGCGAGAGGAGCAATGCGGCGAAAAGGAGCGCATATGAGAAGAACGATATTATAGTATAAATGGTTATCCCCTGGATATTGTATAGCTCAAGGTCGATGCTGGAGTTCAGGATCAGTGACTTGAGTGTAAAATGGATGTAACAGAATATAAATATGGGTGCTAAAGTTACGATGGTCAGCTTTATCTTTCTGGCTACCTCTGAAGAGTGTTTGATGTTCTTGATAATCCATACCCTCATCATGTATATGGCCAGAATGTCCAGAAACATGAAGAGGTGGTTTATAATTATGGCTCCCAATGAGTTGAAAAGTGTACCGTCTGCATAAAGCAGAGGGGTAAAGAACTCTATGTTCTGGAAGGTGAGTTTGGATATGGTAAATGCTACCACCCTCAATGTGAGCAATGAACATAGGGTAATAAGGAGGGATTTGCTGGTTCTGGTTTTGAAGTGGTATGAGAACAAAGCAAAACCTATGAAGAGGATGGAGAGCCATCTCAACATAGTGTAAGGTGAACTGTTGTATGTGTTTACAGTGCGGATGATGGAGAATAGCGGTTCGCCGTCACGGGTGGATACCACATTGGAATCATCCCTTCCTATAGGGACGACCTCATACTGGTCATCGAGCTTCAATTTCTCATTTACAACATTCTGGAGGATATTGTTCTGGGAGAGGTATTCGGAGTTGATGAATATGCCTGCTATGACTTTGGTGTCCTCCTTACTGTATGTCTTTACCACATACCAGCAGTTGCCCAAGTTTACATATTGAGCCTCAGGGTGGAGGTATGGAAGCCTGGTGTTGAACGGATTCGTATTGGCAAGGTCATGAAAAATGTAGCGGGAAGGTACTTTGTCTACAAGGTCATTGTGTATTGGGAAGAGGTTTGCCCATGACTGGATAGTGTCGGATACATATTTGTACAGCACCATGTCATCCGGGAAATTAAACAGATTGGGCCACTCATCGGATGGTGTGTCAAGGGCTTTCCTTGCATACTCATCCATTATGCTGATCCTGATGTTTAACCTCTTCTGAAGCTGCTCTGCCTCCTCCTTTGGGGTTTCATAATGGTATTGGATAAACGACAGGAAGAAGAATACAAGTGAGAGAACCCCAAGTATTGCTGTGAGGTTCTTCCTGATAAAGGCTACTATGTTGCTCCACCGTTTATTCATTGTGATATGGTTCCCCTTTAATAATGGTAAATGCCCGGTATAGCTGCTCTATAAAGAACAGTCTGATTATCTGGTGGGAGAAAGTCATGGTAGAGAGTGACAGCTTGGAGTCGGCCCTGTCGTAAATCTCTTTGGAGAAACCGTACGCCCCTCCAACTATGAAGACTAAGGACTTGGTCCCCGATGTGGTCTCTTTCTCTATCGCTTTGGACCACTCAATAGAGGAGTAACACTTCCCCCTTTCGTCCAGCAGAATGACTTTGTCTGTATTTTTGATATGCTTTAGAATCAACTCCCCCTCTTTATCTTTAATCTGTTCCTTCGATAGCGAGGATGTGTTCTTCAGCTCAGGAATCTCTATCGATTCAAACGTGGTGTAATGTTTGATCCTTTTTATGAAAACATTGCACCCCTCTTTAACAAAAGGGAAAGTGGTTTTGCCTACTGTAAGGAGTGTTATCTTCATATCATTACAAGTTTGTACACAAATATAGTATGATTTGACCAATTACCGAAACATTTCTATGGCTTGATTATTGTAGTAAAATTTGGAAAAAAGAAATAATGAGATACTGTCTCCTTATATTATCCCTTTGTGCCCTCTCATTTGTGGCTGCTTCACAGCCGCAGAAGAGTGATGTCTTCGTCCCTATCTCCAAATATCTGGAAAAAGGGAATGCGTCAAGCCTTTCTGCCTGGTTCTCGGAAAATATAGAACTGGTGATGTTTGGTAACAGAAACAACTGTAGCAGAAATCAGGCCAAACAGATAATGAGGAAATTCTTTGCCGATTATACCCCCAGATCATTTGAGATAGTGCATAAAAGCGGAGTCTACCCTATGGTCTATGCTATAGGACAGTTGGAGGGTGGCGGAAACAGATTTAAGGTGACTATTTTTGTAAAAACGACGGAGAGAGGGAATTATATCCAGCAACTCTCCATCGAAAAAGAATGATTCACTACTCTAATTCTTTATTTTTGTCTCATATATATTTGGATGGGACATCCTGTGAAATCAAAATAGCTTCTTAGTTTATTCTCCAGGAACCTCTTGTAAGGGTCCTTGATGTACTGTGGCAAGTTACAGAAGAATGCAAATGACGGGCTCTGTGTAGGGAGCTGAGTGATGAACTTAATCTTGATGTATTTGCCTTTTGTAGCAGGTGGAGGATAATTCTCAATCTCAGGAAGCATAGCCTCGTTGAGTCTTGAAGTAGGGATCTTCTGTGAGAAGTTCTCGTAAACCTTGGCAGTTGCATCCAATACATCCAAAATTCTCTGCTTGTTGATTACAGAGGTGAAGATGATCGGAAGGTCATTGAAAGGTGAGAGGCGTTGTTTGATGACCTCTGTATACTCTTTCATAGTATTGTTCCCTTTCTCGATGGTATCCCATTTGTTCACTACGACTATGCACCCTTTTTTGTTCTTGTTGATAAGGTTGAAGATGGCCAGATCCTGAGCTTCGATGCCAGTCTGTGCATCCACCATAAGGATACAGATATCAGAGTGTTCGATGGCTCTGATAGAGCGCATCACAGAGTAGAACTCCAAATCCTCTTTCACTTTGGTCTTCTTTCTCAAACCTGCAGTGTCCACCAATATGAATTCGTGTCCGAATTTGTTGTAGTGTGACTCTACAGAGTCGCGTGTGGTACCCGCTATAGGGGTAACGATGTTTCTGTCTTCTCCCAACAATGCATTTGTCAGAGAGGATTTGCCCACATTAGGTTTTCCTACGATGGCTACTCTCGGTATCCCTGCGTGAGGGTCTTCCACTGCTTCCTCTTTTGGGAGGATGCGGATGATTTCATCCAAAAGGTCACCTGTACCGCTTCCGTTGGATGAAGAGATGCTCCAGATCTCACCCAAGCCAAGAGAGTAGAATTCGTATGCGTCGTATTGTTTGGCAGCAGAGTCAACTTTGTTTACAGCAAGTATTACAGGTTTTTTGGATTGTCTGAGAATCTCTGCAATTTCAGAGTCGTAGTCAGTAATACCTGTACCCACCTCTACCATAAATAGAATGGCATCGGCTTCCTGTATCGCTATGCTTACCTGTTTTCTGATCTCCCCTTCAAATATGTCATCTGAATTGGACGTATATCCACCTGTATCCACTACAGAGAATTCGTGACCGCACCATTCACATCTGCCGTAGTGTCTGTCTCTGGTAACACCGGCAGTCTCGTCTACTATGGCTTGTCTCATCCCTACAAGTCTGTTGAACAGGGTAGATTTTCCTACATTAGGGCGTCCTACGATGGCTAATAAACTCATTTCTTATTCTCCTTTTCTTTCATTATTGTTTTTGCTGCGCATATCTCATTGCAGCTTACGCAAAAGTCATCATCGCAGCCGCCTCTGTGGTTCTTACCCTTCTTCCTCCAGGTGCGGAGCTCGTCCTCTTTGGCACAGATGATACCACGTTTTCTCATCTCCTTGTTGTGGGATATCTCTGTGTCCGGGAAGTCTTTCCCTCTGAATATTATGTTGAAGCACATCAGAAAGATGGCAATTCCTACAAATATCAGAGCTGCAATTATTACTTTCATATATTACTTATACCCATTTTTGTGAGTAATGTATCGGCTTCTCACTCACTTTGATTACCGGTGCCATCTGGTGAATTTTGAAGGCACTTCTCGCTTTAAGTGTGAGGATTCTGTCGATCAAAGCCTCATCTTCACCCTCTGCGATAAGCTCCTCTTTGGTTTTGCCCTCTTCGATCAGTGCGTGAAGCACTGGGTCCAGAACGGCATAGTCAGGCAATGTGTCTGTGTCTTTCTGGTCGTGACGGAGTTCGGCTGACGGAGCTTTTGTAATGGTGGAAATAGGGATGACGGTCCTGTCTCGGTTTATGTAGCGGGCAAGATCATACACCTGGATTTTGTATATGTCTGCAATAACCATCAATGCTCCAGCCAAGTCTCCATAAAGGGTACCGTAACCCATAGCCAGCTCACTTTTGTTGGATGTGTTGAGGGCGAGTGCTCCGTGTCTGTTGGAGTATGCCATTACAATCATACCTCTGATTCTGGCTTGGATGTTTTCCTGGGTGTTATCCCATGAATCGTCCCCTTTGAAGAGAGGTTCAAGGTCTCTCATAGCCCTCATGTACATCTTCTCGATAGGGATTACCATATATTCCATATCGAGGTTGTTCGCCAAATCGACAGCGTCGGTAAGGGAGTGTACGGTAGAGAATTGTGATGGCATCATGATGCCACACACATTCTCTTTACCTAATGCTTCTACCGCCAGGGCAGCTACCACAGCTGAGTCAATACCTCCGGAAAGGCCGAGAACGGCCCTCTTCTGCCCACATTTGGCGAAGAAGTCACGAAGGGATGTGACGAGGGTGCTGTGTATCTCCTCTATAGAGTAGTCAAAAGTTTTCATTGTCTTAGAAAATGAAACTTGGACTGATAGGTTCGTAGTTGTATACTTTGTTGATGATATCAGCAAAGATGTCAGCTACTGAAAGCACTTTGATCTTGGATGTATCCTGATCCGGACGTGCTCTCAATGGAATAGTGTCTGATACTACCACTTCGCAAAGGGCAGAATTTGCAATCTTCTCATATGCCTGACCAGAGAATACAGGGTGTGTAGCCAGTGCGCGAACACTGAGTGCACCTTTTTCCATAAGCATATCAGCTGCTTTAGCGATGGTGCCTGCGGTATCGATCATATCATCCACGATGATGATGTTTCTACCCTCTACTTCACCGATAGCGGTCATTGAGCCTACTACATTGGCTCTCTCTCTCGATTTGTGGCATACGATAAGTGGACATCCAAGTACGCGTGAGTATGCATTTGCCCTTTTGGCACCACCCATATCAGGTGCTGCGATAGAGAGGTTTTCCAAGTTCAGGCTTCTCATATAAGGCAAGAAGAGTGAGCTTGCATATACGTGGTCTACCGGGAAATCAAAGAAACCTTGGATTTGGTCTGCGTGAAGGTCTGCGGTCATAACTCTGTCGCATCCTGCAGCGTGAAGAAGGTTAGCTACCAATTTAGCTCCGATAGAGACTCTTGGACGGTCTTTTCTGTCTTGTCTTGCCCAACCGAAATAAGGCATAACTGCAATCACCTTGTAAGCTGAAGCTCTTTTGGCTGCATCGATCATAAGAAGCAGTTCGAAGAGGTTGTCGATAGGTGGGAATGTAGATTGGACGATAAATACAGTGGCACCGCGTACAGATTCGTCAAATGCTGGTTGGAACTCTCCGTCGCTGAAGTCTGTGACGATTGATTTGCCAAGCTCCATGTTTAGAGATCTTGCGATTTTCTCTGCAAGATATCTTGATCCTCTACAAGAGAAAATTTTGATGGTATGTTTGTGATCCATAGGTTATAAAGTTTTTAGAGTAGTGTCTATATAGTCAAGTATTTCTTCTTTTCCCAAACCTGTCTCTGCTGAAGAGACAAATACGGGTGGAAGCTCTTCCCAATATTCGAGAAGTGCTTTTTTGTTCTTCTCAATCTGTGATGCACGGGCATTTACCCCAAGTTTGTCCCCTTTGGTGAAGATGATTGAGAATGGGATCCCGAGTTCACCCAGTTTCATCATAAACTCCAAATCGATCTTCTGGATGTCGTGACGTGAGTCCAGGAGGACAAAGAGGTTCACGAGCTCTTCAGATTTGCAGATGTAGTGTGTTATGATGTCTGAGAGTTTGTCGGTCTTCTTTTTCGATATTTTGGCATATCCGTATCCGGGAAGGTCGACCAAGTACCATTGGTCATTGATGTAGAAGTGGTTTACAAGCTTGGTTTTACCCGGAGTGGCTGAGGTGTGAGCCAGTTTTCTCTGCTCACAAAGCATGTTGATAAGTGAGGATTTTCCTACATTTGACCTCCCGATAAATGCAAATTCGGGAGCCCTCAGTTTGGGTCTCTGATCCAATTTTTGGCTACTGCCGGCGAAAGTTGCTTTGGTTATCCTCATTGCCTCTATTTTGGTCGCAAAAATAGAAAAAATTTCTTACATTTGTAGATATGAACGAAGGGATAAGTCTATATGATTTGCAGAAACGCATCAAGCGGTGCCTGGAGGAGGGTTTCCCACGTCAGTATTGGGTTAAGGCTGAGGTGAGTGCCATTAAGGCAAATTATTCCGGCCACTGCTATATGGATCTTATAGATAAGGGTGATTCTGAGGGAGATATACGGGCCAAAGGGCATGCTGTCATCTGGAGTTCTTCGTGGAAAGTGCTGAGACCGTATTTCGTAAGTACCACCGGAAGTGAGATCTCTGCAGGGATGTCCATTCTGGTGAAGGCTCAGGTCCAATACTCGGAATTGTACGGATTGAGCCTTATTGTGTACGATATTGACCCCTCCTTTACGGTGGGTGAGGCTGAACTCAGACGCCGGGAGGTGATCAAAAGGCTCAAGGATGAGGGGATGTTTGAGATGAATTCCACCTTGGAGCTCCCAGCGCTCCCCAGAAATTTTGCAGTCATCTCCTCCGAAACTGCAGCAGGCTACCGCGATTTTATGCGGCATCTGCACGAGAATGAGTACCATTTCACTTTTTATACAAAGTTATATTCGGCCCCAATGCAGGGGAGTGGAGCGCCGGCAGGGATTATCGGTGCCCTTGAGTCTGTGTTGGAGGATGTGGAGAGCGGGACGGAGAGGTTCGATGCGGTGCTGATCCTCAGAGGAGGCGGCTCTGCGACCGATCTGGCTTGCTTTGATGATTATGATTTGTGCGCAAACGTGGCGCAGTTCCCTCTTCCGGTGATGGTGGCAGTGGGGCACGATCAGGATTACCACATCTGCGATATGGTGGCTTGCATCAGCGTCAAGACCCCGACCGCATTGGCAGATTACCTGCTTGATATTTTTGCATCCGAGGATGCGATGATTGCCTCATTGGCTTCAAGACTTGCATTGGCCATGAACCATAAGTTTGCCTCGGCAGGCAATAGACTGGATTCCCTCCGGCAGAGGCTGGAGCATTCGCTCCGCAATGTTTATATTGCCCGTGGCAACAGATTGGCACTATTTGAGCAGAGGGTGATGAAAGGGGATCCTTCAGTATTGTTGGGGGGTGGATATTGCGTAGCAGAGGTGGATGGTAAAAGGGTGAGCTCTGTGGAGCAGGTGCAATGTGGAAGTGTGGTGAAGCTTGTCCTGAAGGATGGAGAGGTGGATTGCAGGGTTGAGGAGGTCGTTAAAAGGTAAATTTCAGATTATGGAAGATAAGAACAAAAGTTACGAGGAGCTGGTAGCGGAGCTCGAAAAACTGGTGGTGGGGATCGAGGATCCCAACAAATCCCTTTCGGAGGTCTCAAAGGATGTCGAGAGGGCTGTGGCCTTGCTGGCGCTCTGCAGGGCAAAATTGCGCGAAAGCGAAGAGCAAGTGAAAAATACATTGGAACATATTTAATTCAATACAATATGATTTTTGATTCAGATTCTTATTTGATGCCGTTCAAAAGGGTTATTACCGACAGGTATCAGATGTTGATAAACAAAAGACAGGATCTAATGGGTAAGGATGGGAAGATATCCTCAAATATCAACAACCATCTTTACTATATGCTTCATAAGGAGGGCAAGGAGTGGGTTTTCAGAGAGTGGGCGCCAAATGCCACTGCCATCTACCTTATAGGTGAGCTTAACTCTTGGCAGAAGGATGAGAAATACGCGTTCAGCAAATTGTCGGACGGCAATTGGGAGCTTAGAGTTCCGGAGAAGGAGCTCAAGCATGAGATGTTGTACAGATATATAGTAGAGTGGTCGGATGGTTCGGGGGAGAGACTCCCCTCTTATGCCACAAGGTGTGTGCAGGACGAGGAGACAAAACTCTTCTCTGCGCAAGTTTGGGCGCCGGCCAAGAAATACAAATGGAAAAAGAAATATACCAGGGACTTCAAGAATCCTCTCATTTATGAGGTGCACATCGGAATGGGTGTGGAGGAGGAGAAAGTGGGAACTTTCAATGAGTTCAGAGAGAATGTCCTCCCTTACATTGCGGAGCTCGGGTACAATACCATTCAGATAATGGCCCTTCAGGAACACCCTTACTACGGCTCTTTCGGCTATCAGGTGGCTAACTTCTTCGCTGTGAGTTCACGTTTCGGTACACCCGATGAGTTCAAGCAGCTCGTGGATGAGGCGCATGGTTATGGTATAGCGGTCATTATGGATGTGGTGCACTCTCATGCTGTCTCAAATGAGATAGAGGGGTTGGGTAAATTTGACGGCACAGAGGATCTCTATTTCCATGCCGGTGACAGAGGTAAGCATCCTGCCTGGAATTCGAGGTGCTTTGACTACGGAAAGAGTGCCGTGGTACATTTCCTACTATCAAATCTGAAATTCTGGATGGAAGAGTACCATCTGGACGGGTTCAGATTTGACGGAGTGACCAGTATGCTATACTATGACCACGGATTGGGGAGAGATTTCTGCTCGTATGATGCCTATTATGATGGCGGACAGGATGTGGATGCACTGGTGTACCTTGGTCTGGCGAATATTATGGTCAAGGAGATCAACGGGGATGCTTTCACCATCGCTGAGGAGATGAGCGGTATGCCGGGACTGGCGGCACCTATATCGCAGTGCGGCTGGGGCTTTGACTTTAGGATGAGCATGGGAGTTCCGGACAATTGTATCAAGTGGATTAAAGATGTTCGCGAGGAGGATTGGAGTATGGGTGGTATGTACTACGAACTTACCAATAAACGCAAGGATGAGAAGACTATCAGCTATGTGGAGTGTCATGATCAGGCTATGGTGGGGGATAAGACAGTCATCTTCAGGCTGATAGATAAGGAGATGTATTTCAGTATGGATAAGGCTTCCCATCATCCGTTGGTGGAGAGGGGCCTTGCGCTCCATAAGATGATAAGGCTTGTAACTGTTGCTACAGCCGGTGACGGGTATCTGACCTTTATGGGAAATGAGTTCGGACACCCTGAATGGATAGATTTCCCGAGAGAGGGGAACAACTGGTCGCACAAGCATGCCAGAAGACAATGGAGCCTCAAGGATGATCCTGACCTTCACTACAAGGCGTTGGTCGATTTCGACCGTGACATGATTCATGTCATACGCGAAGGGAAAGTTCTAAGGCAGACTCCGATGCAATTATATGTGTCCGATTCACAAAAAGTTTTGATTTTTGTGAGAGGAAGATTTATCTTTGCGCTCAATTTTAATTCGGTACACTCTTTCACAGATTTTGAGTTCTGCGCACCATCCGGAGAGTATCGGGTAGCTTTAAGTTCGGATGCCAGGATTTATGATGGTTTTGGCAGGATAGATGATAGTGTTCACCACCATACAATAAGAAAGGATGGAGGTGACAAACTTTCTTTGTATCTCCCGAGCAGAAGCGCAATAGTATTGGAAAAAATTAGATAATATCGATATATCAAATGTCTTATTTAAAATTTAATCAAGAGGAACTAGTTAATCTTGAGTACTCGTTACCTAAAGAGGTAGTTCTAGCCAACGGAACCGGTGGTTATTGCAATACCACTATCGTCGGTTGTAATACTAGAAAGTACCATGGATTGTTTGTAATGCCCATCGAAGAGTTCGGTGGAGTAAACCACATTCTTCTTTCATCAGTTGACGAGACCCTTATTCAACATGAAAAAGAGTTTAACCTTGGAATCAGAAGCTACGGTAAGATTTATGAGCCAAGAGGTCATAAATACATCGTTGACTTCCAATTCGACAAGGAATGTACTATAGAGTATAGGGTAGGCGGCATGATCTTCAGAAAATCTATGATTTTCGTCAAAGGAAAAGAGCAGCTGCTTATCAAATACACATTGGTTCAGGCCCATTCACAAACTTCTCTCCGTCTTAAACCATTCATGGCGTTCAGAGAGGTTCATACACTAACCCAACAAAACCCTCAGGCATCAACCAACTACGGCATTGTAGACAATGGCGCAAGCTACAAGATGTATGAAGGTTTCCCTACACTTCACCTCCAATTGAGCAAGGACAGTGATTATCTTCACAATCCTGACTGGTACAAAGATGTAGTGTACAGCGATGAGCAGAGACGTGGTTTTGAATACAAGGAGGATCTTTTCGTTCCAGGTGTATTCGAGATGCCTATCGCAGCGGGTGAATCAATAATCCTTTCAGTATCTACATCAGAAGTATCTACAAAAGGTCTTAAGAAATTGTACGACAAGGAAGTGAAGAATGCTCCAAGCAGATCTGATTATGATGCTTGCTTGAAGATCGCTGCCAAAGATTTCATCGTTAAGACCCCTAAAGGTACAGAGATCCTTTCAGGTTATTCTTGGGAGAGCAAAGGTCTTAGAGAGACCCTTATCTCACTACCTGGTCTGACACTATTTGCAGATGGAGATGTAGCTACATTTGACAAGATTCTTAAAACTACCATCAAGATTTACCAAAATCAGCTTTACAATGGCTCACGTCAGGCAGAGGCTGCACTTTGGATGTTCTGGGTAGCACAACAATATGCAGCATTCACTGGTGATGCTCAAGGTGCTTGGGACAAATTCAAAACCGTTCTTAAGAAGGTTGCCGACAGCTTTATCGAGGGTGGCAGAATGGGTGTTCACCTTAATAAAGATAACGGCATGCTTTGGACCAAGATGAACGGAGTGGCACTAAGCTGGATGAATGCTTATGGTAGCGACAGCCGTCCTATCGCAGAGAGAGGTGGTTATCAGGTAGAGACCAACGCACTTTGGTACAATGCCCTTTGCTACCTTATCGAAAATGAGACCAAGTATGGTAAAGGTGGAAAGACCGTATATGCTTGGATGGATGTAAAAGAGAAAATCGAGAAAAACTACTACAATATGTTCTGGGTAGAGGAGAGAGCTCATCTTGCTGACTATGTTGACGAGCAGGGTCAGAACAAGTTCACAAGACCAAACCAGGTGTTTGCTTGTGCCCTTGAGTACTCACCTGTATCAGAAGAGGTAAAAGCAAATGTTTTGAGAAGCATCAATCGTGAGCTTCTTACCTCAAGAGGTCTCAGAACCCTGTCACCTAAGAACCCATTATATAAAGGTGTATATGAGGGTAACCAGAACCAGAGAGACCATGCACATCACCAGGGATGTACCCGTCCATGGATGATCTGCTTCTATATCGAATCTTCACTAAAACTTTTCGGTGGAGCATTCATCTCTCAAGCTGAAGAACTTGTAAATGCATATGAGGCTGATATGAATATTCACGGTATCGGTTCTATCTCAGAGCTTTACAATGGTGACCCTGAGTATGTACCTCACGGAGCAATTTGCCACACAGGTGCCATCTCAGAGATCTTGAGAGCTAAACATATTATTGCTAAATTTAAAAACGACTAGGTTATGAGAGTACTTATGTTTGGTTGGGAGTTTCCTCCCCATATTGCAGGTGGTCTCGGAACCGCTTGCTACGGTATAGTTAAAGGTTTGGCAAACAACGGTGTGGATACACTGTTTGTAATGCCTTCGGCATCCGGAGATGAAGATCAGACCTATACCAGAATTCTTAATGCGAGTGATGTCGAAGTAAGTGATGTGGTAAGGAACCCAAAAGAGTTTCTTGAGAGGGTTCAATTCCTTCGCGTAGGGACCAACATGGTACCTTATATGGATCCTGTAAAATTCACAGAGATGTCATCTAAGGACCAGAAATCCCAAATCGAAGATTTCAAAGTAAATTTCAAACAGAAATATAAATTCTCAGGCAAGTATGGCACAAACTTGATGGAGGAGATATCAAGATATGCCATGGTGGGTGGTGAGATAGCAGCTCAACATAAAGATGAGTTCGATGTTATTCACGCACATGACTGGCTTACATATATGGCCGGTATAGCTGCCAAGAGAATCTCAGGCAAACCTCTTGTAATTCACGTTCACGCTACCGAGTTCGACAGAACAGGTGAGAATGTGAATACCCAGGTTTTTGCTATCGAGCAAATGGGTATGAGGGAGGCTGACAAAGTTATTACAGTAAGTAACCTTACCCGTAATATCGTAATCAATAAATATGGTATCAATCCTGACAAAGTGTTTACTGTACACAATGCAGTGGACTTTGCCGACAGAAAACAGATGTTGGTAGAGAGGAGCGTAGATGAGAAAGTGGTAACCTTCTTGGGTCGTATCACATTCCAGAAAGGCCCTGAATACTTCATCGAGGCTGCCAATAAGGTTTTGAAAAGATGTTCTAATGTCCGTTTCGTAATGGCGGGTAGCGGTGACCTTCTTAACCGTAGTATCAGACAGGTGGCCAAGTTGGGTATCTCTGACAAATTCCACTTTACAGGATTCCTTAGAGGGGCAGATGTTCAGAAGATGTTCGCATACTCAGATGTATATGTGATGCCTTCTGTATCTGAGCCATTCGGTATCTCACCTCTTGAGGCTATGATCACAGGTGTACCAACCATCATTTCAAAACAGTCGGGTGTTGCCGAGGTATTGAAATACTCTATCAAGGTGGACTTCTGGGATGTAGACGCACTGGCAGATGCTATGTATGGTCTGCTACAATATCCTGCCCTTGCACAAATGGCTGCTGATAAGGGTTATGATGAGGTGAATGCCCTTAAATGGGATCACGCTGCAGCTAAGATGAAACATATTTATGAATTAGCATTGAAATAAAAATTACTACATATGAAACCTTCAATTTGTTTGTACTTCCAGGTACACCAACCTGATCGTCTAAGACAATACAGATTCTTCGACATCGGAAAAGATTCTCACTATTTCGACGATTTCTCAAACAGAACCATCGTAAGAAGAGTGGCAGAGAAATGCTACCTTCCTATGAATGCCATCATGCTTGAGAACATCAACAAACTTGGCAAATCATTCAAGATTGCCTACTCTATCTCAGGTTCTGCTATCGAGCAGTTCGAGCAATATGCTCCAGAGGTATTGGACAGCTTCAAAGCTCTTGCAGCTACAGGTTGTGTGGAGTTCTTGGCTGAGACCTATACCCACTCACTTGCATCTTTGGTATCTAAAGATGAGTTCAAAAAACAAGTGGAGCTTCACAGCAAGGCTATCGAGAAACATTTCGGCAAGAAACCAAAATGCTTCAGAAACACTGAGCTTATCTACTCTGACGAGATCGGTGAGATGGTTTATAAACTTGGATTCAAAGGTATGTTGACTGAGGGTGCAAAACACATCCTTGGTTGGAAATCACCTAACTATGTATATTCAAATGCAAACAATCCAAAGTTGAAAGTTCTTCTAAGAAACTTCACTTTGAGTGATGATATCGCATTCAGATTCTCAGACAAAGGTTGGAATGAGTGGCCTTTGGATACCAACAAGTTCACCTCTTGGGTAGCTGACCAGGCATCTAAAGATGAGATCATCAACCTATTTATGGACTATGAGACATTTGGTGAGCACCAAAGTGCAGCAAGCGGTATCTTCGATTTCATGAGAGCACTTCCTGAAGCCCTTCTCAACAATGCAAATGTTGAGTTTGTAACCCCTTCAGAGGCTATCAAGAAACACGATGCAGTATCACCTATTAATGTACCATTCTCAATCTCTTGGGCAGATGAGGAGAGAGACACATCTGCTTGGCTTGGTAATGAACTTCAAAACGAAGCATTCAGCAAGTTGTATGACCTGAGCGATAGAGTATTGGCTCTTCAAGACGACAAGATCACCAAGGATTATATGAAACTTCAGGAGAGTGACCACTTCTACTATATGTGTACCAAGTTCTTCTCTGATGGAGCTGTTCATACATACTTCAATCCTTACGATACACCATATGAGGCATTCATCAACTATATGAATGTTCTAAGTGACTTGATAATCCGTATTGAGAGAAAGCTAAGATTGGGATAAACGGATTTAAACCTTTTTATGAAGCAGAAAAAGTTGATTAGCCCCGACTACTTGTTCGAGGTTAGTTGGGAGGTATGCAATAAAGTGGGGGGTATCCACACCGTAATTGCTACCAAATCCATCGGTATGGCAGATGGGATCAATGAGGAGCAAATCTTCATTGGTCCCGATGTCTGGATGGACACCACCCAGAACCCCGAATTCACTGAGGATCCGCTCCTATATAGAACATGGAGGGTCTCTGCTGCCCAGGAGGGTATCAGAGTGAGGGTAGGTAGATGGAATGTACAGGGGAAACCAATAGCATTTTTAGTAGACTTTTCGCAGTACATCACCAGGAAAAACGAGATTCTCTCAGAGTTCTGGGAGAAGTATCATCTTGACTCTTTGAGTGGTGGCTGGGATTATGTCGAATCGGCCCTATTTGGATATGCAGCAGGTAGGGTTATCGAGAGTTTTATAAACTTCAATCTCCTTCCAAGCCAGAAGGTGGTAGCGCAATTCCACGAATGGATGACAGGTGCCGGCGTATTGTATTTGAAGCAGTGCCCACTCCCTGTTGCGACAGCTTTTACCACACACGCCACCACATTGGGGCGTAGCCTTGCTTATAACAATATCAAACTTTATGATGTGATTGATATTGTAGACGGAGATCAGAAGGCGAAAGAGTTGAATGTGGCAGCCAAACACTCACTGGAGAAGTGTGCTGCGCACAATGCGGATGTATTTACCACCGTAAGCGACCTTACCGCCAAGGAGTGTTCGCGATTCCTTAGCAAAGATGTGGATCTTGTGACCCCTAACGGTTTTGAAGACACTATTGTCCCTGAGTCAAAAGAGTTCGTCAAATACCAGAAAGAGGGTAGAGCAAAACTTATCGAGGTGGCTCAGGCTATGACAGGGGAGAAATTTGAGAATCCTGTACTGGTCGGAATCGGAGGAAGATACGAATATAAGAATAAAGGTATAGACATATTTGTGGAGTCTCTTGCCCAATTGGAGAACTCTTCTTACGAAGGGAGAACTGTTTTGGGCTTCATTTTGGTACCTGCAGGCATCAATGGATATGACAAGGAGCTTGTAGCCAAACTGAACGGAAAAGAGAGTGACTACACCACCCATACTTCACACAATTTGCAGTATCCTGAAAACGATCCTGTGCTTTGCAGAATGGGTGCGTTGGGTTTGAACAACAAGTCCAATAAGAAAGTGAGACTGCTCTTCATTCCATCCTATCTGAATGGAAATGATGGTGTGTTCAACCTCCCATATTACCAGCTTCTGTCCGGTCTAGACCTGTCGGTATTCCCTTCTTACTATGAACCATGGGGTTATACACCTCTTGAGTCATTGGCATTCAAGGTACCAACAGTCACTACGACACTTGCCGGTTTTGGTCTATGGGTAAATGAGTACTACACCAAAGACCATCCGGGAATCTCTGTCCTTGAAAGGGGTGAGTCCAACTACTCGGAGGTGGTGGATGGTGTCTGTGAAAAGATCGTGGAGATATCTTCTCTAAGCGAAAAAGAGCAGAAAAAATATAGAGACAATGCCAAATCTGTATCGGAGATAGCATTGTGGAAAAACCATTTGAAATTTTACAAAGAGGCATACTCTTTGGCAATAGAAAGAGTAATAGAAAGAAAAGGGAAATTCCCTGAAAAAAACAATATAAAAAATATGACATACAAGAAAATTGACGTAGGAACACCTTCCTGGAACAGAGTTTTGGTGACAAGGAACATACCAGAGAGATTGAAATATCTTGATATAATCTCTAAGAATCTATGGTGGTGCTGGAACCAGGAAGCGATGGATTTGTTTAAGAGCATTGACAAAGAGTTGTGGGTAGCATTGGGACGTAATCCTATAGCACTTCTAGACCATCTATCATATGAACAATACCAACAATTGGAGAAAAACGAGAAATTCGTACGCCAATTGGATAAAGTGGCAGCTTTGTTCAATGAGTATATGGAGGCTAAGAATCACCGTGAGGGTGCATCGATTGCATACTTCTGTATGGAGTATGGTCTTGACGCATCACTCAAGATCTATTCTGGTGGTCTTGGTATCTTGGCTGGTGACTATTTGAAAGAGTCAAGTGACCTTAATGTTAACATGATCGGTATCGGTCTCCTTTACAGATATGGTTACTTCAATCAGAAACTTTCAGGTTACGGTGATCAGATCGCTGACTACGAACCTCAGGACTTCATGAAAATACCTGCAGTTCCAGTGAGAGACGCAGAGGACAAATGGGTTACCATCTCTGTAGCATTCCCTGGCAGAAATATCTACGCAAGACTTTGGAGAGTGGATGTAGGTAGAACTGAGCTTTACTTGTTGGATACTGATTACGATGCAAACCTTCCAGAGGATCGTCAGGTTACCTACCATCTATATGGTGGCGACTGGGAGAACCGTTTGAAACAGGAGCTTCTTCTAGGTGTCGGTGGTATCAGAGCAATGCGTGCTTTGGGCCTTGATGCAGATGTATATCACTGCAACGAAGGTCACGCTGCATTTACCGGTCTTGAGAGACTAAGAGAGTATATCAACAATGATAACCTATCTTATGACGAAGCATTGGAGGTAGTTAGAGCTTCATCTCTATTCACTACACATACCCCTGTACCTGCAGGTCACGATGCATTCCATGAGGATCTGTTGAGAAAATATATCTCACACTATCCAGAGAGATTGAAAATTGGTTGGGATACACTTATGTCCCTAGGTAAGAATAACCCATACGATCAGAATGAGAAATTCTCTATGAGTAATCTTGCTTGCAACATCTCTCAAGAGGTTAACGGTGTGAGCTGGCTACACGGTAAAGTGAGTCAGGATATCTTGGCTAGCATGTGGCCAGGTTACCTTCCTGAAGAGAACCACGTAGGTTATGTAACCAATGGTGTTCACTATCCTACATGGACTGCTCCACAATGGAAAGAGATCCACGCCAGAGTTTTCGGTGACGAATTCAAAACACACAAATACGACAAAGAGTGCTTCAGCGGTATCTATGAGGTGAAGGATGCTGAAATTATGAGCGTTCGTCAGGAACTTCGTCAGAGACTTATCAAGGCTGTCAAGAAACAACTTTCTGATCCTACAGTTTCAAGCCACTACTCTCCACAACATATCGTAGAGATCAAGAGAACACTTAGAGACGACGTTTTGACCATCGGTTTTGCAAGACGTTTTGCTACATATAAGAGAGCACACCTTCTATTCAGAGACTTGGACAGACTTTCTGCTATTGTAAACAATCCTAAGAGACCTGTTCAATTCCTATTCGCAGGTAAAGCTCACCCTGCAGACAAGGCCGGCAGCGATTTGATCAAGAAGATTGTAGATATCTCCAAGATGCCTCAGTTTATCGGTAAGATCGTATTCGTCCCTAACTACGATATCAACATCGCAAAATATCTTGTTCAAGGTGTTGACGTATGGATGAACAACCCTACAAGACCACTTGAAGCTTCTGGTACATCAGGAGAGAAAGCTGCTATGAACGGTGTAATGCACTTCTCTGTACTTGACGGATGGTGGGTAGAAGGTTACAAAGAGGGTGCTGGTTGGGCTCTTCCACAAGAGAGAACATACGATGACCAGAACTTCCAGGATGAATTGGATGCAGCAACCATCTACAATATCATCGAGAGCGAAATCGCACCTACTTACTATGATGTGAACCCTGTTACAGGTATCCCTGTAGAGTGGATCAAGATCATCAAGAACTGTATCGCTCAGGTAGCTTGCGAGTTCACTACCAACAGAATGTTCAACGATTATATCAACAAATACTATAATCCACTTGCAGCAAGAGCTGGCAAACTTATCGCATCTGACTATGCTGAAGCAAGAGAGATCGCACTTTGGAAGAGAAAAATGCGTAAAGGTTGGGAGCAACTTGAGATCCGTGAAGCTAACTTCATGAACGATGCCCAAGGCCAATTGCTACTAGGTAAAGAGTTCAGATCTTATATCTCAGTATTCGTAGGTGATATGGATCCTAACGATATCGG
This sequence comes from Bacteroidales bacterium, assembly GCA_017546125.1. Lineage (GTDB taxonomy): Bacteria > Bacteroidota > Bacteroidia > Bacteroidales > UBA932 > CAAGNP01. Next base: position 15,492 of record JAFYXO010000022.1, on the reverse strand, counting down.
ATTTGAGTTGGTATATGCTCGTCAGAATGCCAAAGGAAGATATGTTAAAGAGGGTGTTTACACATTTGAATTAGAGAAGATCGAAAATGGTGTGGCAACTTACTCATCAACTATCGTTCCTAACACTACAGGTGCATACCAGATCGCTGGTAGAATCTTCGCTAAGAGCGACAAACTTCCTCACCGTCAAGATTTCGAACTAGTAAAATGGTTGTAGCAGCTACCGGTTTCTTTGATGGGGTGCATGGTGGGCACCGCGCTGTTCTCAACAGTCTGCTTCAGATAGCTGCTGAGAAACAGATGGAGAGTGCTGTAATCACTTTCTGGCCTCATCCTAGAACTGTACTGCAGCAAGATGCACATACATTAAGATTATTGAACTCTCTTGAAGAGAAAAAACAAAGGGTACTCTCACTGGGGATTGACAACTTCCATGTTGTCAATTTCTCCAGAGAGTTCAGTAAACTCTCGACCAGAGAGTTTATGGAGGAGTATCTGATAAAAAAATTCAATGTCTCCACTCTCGTTATCGGATATGACCACCGATTGGGAAACTCATCCCTACAGACTCAAGAGGAGATGCGCGAGATCGCTGCCTCACTGGGAATAGAGACCATTCGTGTGGAGGAGGTCCATCTGGGTGAGAAGATGGTCAGCTCAACTAAAGTGAGGGCTGCACTTCTTGATGGAGATGTAAAGGGTGCATCGGAGTTGCTGGGATACAAATATCTTCTGCATGGTGTCGTGGTTTCAGGCAAGCAGTTGGGGAGGACCATTGGTTTCCCTACTGCCAATATGGAACTTTACGAGCCATTGAAGCTGGTTCCGGCAAATGGTGTATATCTTGTGGATGTGCATGTGTTGGGTAGGGACTATAAGGGTATATGCAATATCGGAAACAGACCTACAGTGGGGGAGAATCAGAGCAGAACAATAGAGACACATATTCTGAATTTTGATGAAGACATCTATGGCTTGGAGATGAGCATAGAATTTGTGGCAAAAATCAGAGATGAAAGGAAATTTGCTTCAATGGATGAATTGAGGGAGCAAATTACCAAAGATAAAGAGTTTGTTATCAAACTATAATTTAGTACATTTGTACATAAACTTTAGGCAGCATGGAAGGATCTTGGATATCGGTTCTCGCAATGGTGGCTTTTTTTATTTTACCATTAGTCTTGGGAAAGAATAAAATGAAGACACAGTCGAAACAGGACAAAAGCGACTTTCAGGAGTTTTTGTCAGAGCTGGGTTTGGGCGAAGACCAGCTTGAGCCCGAAGCGGAGCCGGAGAAGGAGATTTATGCCAGACCTGTTGTAAAGACAAGAGTTGTCCCCAAAGAGGCAGAGCCTAAAGTGAAAAATGTACAGAATGAAGAGGATGAGGTGAAAGTGGGGAAGGGGATGTCCAAAGAGGAAAAGAGGAAGCTGATCATCTATTCAGAGGTGATGAGCCCTAAATATAAAGAGTATTGATTTGAAATAAAGATTAAAAAATATTATGTCTGAAATTCATTATGTAACGGCTGAAGGGCTGGAGAAACTAAAAGGTGAATTGGCACAGCTGATCGCCCAAAGACCAGTAATCTCAAAACAGATTGCTGAGGCAAGAGATAAAGGTGACCTGTCTGAGAATGCAGAATACGATGCAGCTAAGGAGGCACAAGGTCTGCTTGAGTTGAAAATATCAAAACTTGAGAATACCATCGCTAATGCAAGGGTGATCGATGAGTCACGCATCAATACCGAGCAAATCCAGATGTTGAACAAGGTAAAACTTAAAAACCTTATCAACAATACCGTTGTAGAGTATACATTGGTGGGTGAAAGTGAGGCTAACTTCAGAGAGGGCAAGCTTGCAGCTGCAACACCTATCGGTAAAGCACTCATCGGAAGAAAGAAAGGTGATGTAGTGGAGGTTCAGGTGCCATCAGGTGTACTTAAATTCGAAGTGTTGGATATCTCTATTTAATCATAGCACATGGCAACAATTTTTACACGTATCGTCAACGGAGAGATACCATCCTACAAGGTGGCAGAGAGTGACAAATTCTATGCATTCCTCGATATCAATCCACTTGCACAGGGGCATACATTGGTTATACCCAAACAAGAGACAGATTATATCTTCGACATAGAGGATAAGGAGTATCAGGAACTCTTTTTATTCGCCAAAAGGGTGGCTGCTGCCATCAAGAAGGCTATCCCTTGCAAGAGGGTAGGTGTGGCTGTGTTGGGTATGGAAGTTCCTCATGCCCATATCCATCTTGTACCTCTACAGTCAGAGGGGGATATGGATTTCAGAAAGGCCAAACTGTCACTTACTCCAGATACATTTAAAGAAATTGCAGAGAAAATATCATTATCATTTGAATAACCGATGAAAAAAATTGTACTACTACTTTTCGCACTTGTCGTAGCGGCATCATGTTCACAAAACCATAATGCAAAGGTTACCTTCAATGTAGAGGGTGCTGCTGACAGTACAGAAATTATCGTTACCAAACTATCTATCAACAGAATCTATGTGGTAGATACCATATATGTGAAGGGTGGAAAGGCCCAATTCGGGGCAAATTGCCAACCTGGATCACCAGATTTCTACTATTTCTTGAATGATGGTAACAAGATCGCATCTGTAGTTCTTCAGGAAGGGGACAAACTGTCTGTAAATGTTGCTAAAGATGGTGGAATCTCTACCGTAGAGGGTTCAGAAGAGGCTGTCAGATATGCAGAATGGGAGAGATCACAAGAGGAGATGTTGACCAAGGTGAACAATCTTTTCAATGCTTTGGATGCTGCCCAGCAAGCAAAAGATGACAAGAAAGCCAGAGAAATCACAACTCAGTTGACAAAACTTTTTGTACAACACAAACAGAACTCTACCAAATACCTCATCAACAACTCCAAATCTATCTCAGTGATCCCTGTGATGTATCAGAAATTCTCAGAGGAGCTCCCTGTGTATGGTGATGTAAATGATGTGTTCATCTTCAAAAAAGTGTACGATTCTCTAAGTATGGTATATCCTAACTCTCCATATGTATCATCTTTGGCTGATGATATCAAACAGAGGGAACAATACATATATTTGGGATCCAAGATTGATAACGCATCAGAGATGAGTCACCCTGACATCAGCCTTTATGATGTAAATGCAAAAGTCAGAAATCTGTCAGAACTTGACGGTAAAGTTATCATCCTGTCATTCTGGTCCACTACAGAGCCTACACACAAAATCTTCAATGCTGAGTTGAAGGAGTTGTATGACAAATATAAAAACAGAGGTTTGGAGGTGTATCAGGTGTGTGCAGATACAGACAAGACAGCTTGGGCAAGTCAAGTTAAGGCACAAGGCCTTGAATGGGTAAGTGTATGTGACCCGGGTAATGTATCAGGTACATTGAATCTGTACAATGTCACCAATATCCCTACACTTTACGTTATTGACAAGAAAGGTGATATCGTAGAGAAAGATATCTTCGAGCCAGCAAAGTTGGAGAAGGTGATTTCAAGATTGGTCAGATAAGCGATTTCTTGCTTACTCCGGCAACGAAATCTTTAAGATAGAAGGGTTCAAAGTATGCAATATCTTTGAACTCTTCTTTTTTGTATGCATCAATCGCCGGCTTGACCATATATCTTGCGTCTGGTCTGCACCCTACGATAGTGGACTTCGCTTTTTTAGCTTCATCAAGGCAAACTTCAAATTTCTCCGCGCCATCACCTATGAAGATTACCTGATCGTACTCGGCAAAGAGCGCTTCAAAACTGTTTTCATCGAGAATCTCAGCCTTAATATCCGATACCCTTTTTCCGCAATGGTCATATGCTGCGCAATATACCTCCATCCTCCTTGCATCAAGCATAGGGACAATGACACTCTTTTCAGTATTGATCTTCTCTATACCCATCTGTGCCAAAATATCCAATGTGGGTACACCCAACAGTGGAATACCTGCACCGTAGCACAACCCTTTTGCAGAAGATACGCCTACCCTCAAGCCGGTGTACGATCCGGGCCCCTCACTTACCGCCACAGCTGAGCACTCTGAAAGGGTAATATTTGCTTTGTTCAGTAATTTCTCTACCATAGGTACAAGGAGTCTGGCGTGAGCTTTATACTCCTGAATATACTCGGATGCTATAATATTTTCCCCTTCGGCAATAGCAGCAGAACATGCATCTGTGCTAGTTTCGATCAATAAATATTTTTCCATTGTCGGTCAAATTTTTGTTTATGGCTTCATGTGGGCCGATTACTATCTCCTCATCAGGTTCCAGACCATCTATTATCTCTATCCGATGGATATCCTGGATACCGGTGATGATTCTCCTCTCCTGAACCGTGTTCCGGTCATTTGAGACTACAAATATACAACCATTTGGATTTATACACCGAAGAGGAACAGTAATAATATCCTCTTTTTTCTCTGTATTGATAGTGACCGATGCTGACATTCCTGGTCTCAAATGTTCACTCCCCCCAATAATGAGAATGTTCACCTCGAAAGATGCCACCTGATCGGCACTATATCCCAGACTTTTGGATGAGTTGGCTATTTTAGTGACGATTCCCTGGAAAAGCTCATGTCTGAGTGCGTCGAATACTATCTCCACACTGTCCCCCTTTGATATCTTGGCAATGTCATTTTCATTCACATCCACCACCACCTCCATCTGGGTCATATCAGATATCCTCATTATCTCTGTGCCTGCCATTTGGGATGTACCCACTACACGTTCCCCCTTCTCCACAAGCAACTTGGTGATAACCCCATCCATAGGTGAGTATATTGCTGTTTTGGAGAGATTCTCCTGAGCCTCTCTAACCCCTGCCTGAGCACTTTGGATCTGATATTTGGAGGTTTCAAGCCCTTTCAGGGCAATCGTGTAATCTATCTTGGCCTCCTCATATTCTGCGAGTGAAATGGCCCTCTTCTCCAGGAGGGTGGAGTATCTTTCAAACTGCACCTTTGCCCTCTCAAGTGTTGCCTCCTGCTGTGCATATTGCGCTTTGGTCGCTTTGAATGTGGCCATTGCCTGGTCCAGTATGGATATGTAAATGTCAGGTTTGATTTTGATGAGGAGATCCCCCTTTTGTACAGCCATACCCTCCTCAAAAAGGATCTCTATTATCTCCCCGGAAACATCAGGGCTGATATGGACCTCCGATACGGGGCGAACCTTCCCGTTTGCCGGGATACTCTCGGAGATGTCGGTTATTTCCGGGGTGGACACATACACTGCAGTCCCTTCATCCCCTCCACTTAGTAAGACTATAATGAGTAGAAGGAAAGCGGAGGGGTAATACCACCATCTTATCTTTATTTTACCTGGCTTCACCTTGGTATAAATCTAGAATTTTGATTTGAAACAAATATCTGTATTTGGTCTGTATGGATTGGGAAGATGCCTCATACAGATCATTCCTGGCTCTGATGTAATCGTTTGGTGATACAAGCCCCACTTCGAACTTCTCTCTGATAGTTTCATAGGCTGTTCGGGCAGCGTTGAGCCGGTCAATGGCAGCCATATGCCCATGGTAGTATGATATGGCCTCCTGTACCCTATGTTGGATATCCTTGTAGAGTTCCTGATGCCTCCTTTGCAGTTCAATTTCAGATTTTCTGTACTCATAAGTGGCGTTTTTGACCGATGTCAGTGTTTGGCCTTTGTTGAAAATGGGTATTGTCACCGTCAGCCCTATTTGGTTGATGTCCATCTTCAGGTTGTATATCATATCTATGGAGATAGTGGGAGATATTCCACCTGCAGCTATCTTCATGTCATATCCCTTTTGGATAACGCCAAGTTCAGCTGATCTTATGTAGGGTAGGGAGAGTGCAGATTTATATATCCTCTCTATATCTGACCACTCTATAAGCGGCATGTTCTCCACCAGCTGGTCTGATATGAAGAAATCCTCAGAGAAGGGGAGGTTCATCAAGTGTGTTAATGATATGAGGTTTATTGATAAAACGTTATGTGAGTTGACCAGCTCCACCTTCTCCAAAGATTTTTGTGATTCCATCTCCAATAGGGATGAGTATGTGCTCTTCCCCGATTCGAAAAGTATTTTCTGCTTAAGGCATTGCTCCTCAATAGTTCTGTAACTCTCCTTTGCTACCCTCTCCAGCTCTATGGAGAGTAGTACATCCAAATATGCTTTGGTGATGGAGATAGAGAGTTCGTTTCTGATCCTCTCACTCTCCACCTCAGATATCTCAAATGATGTCTTCAGGCTCTTAGTGCTGTTGTATCTTCTCATTCCGTCAAACAGTATGGATGACATACCTATTGATGGGGTGAACTGAGACTCGGGATGAATACTCAGTGCCGCTGTCCCATTTAGGGTGGGCAAATACTCCAGTTTGGACCTGATCAGTTCATTTTTGGCCTGAATAGAGGTAATTCTGCTATACTCTATATCCAGATTGTGCTCAAGACCATATTCTATGCACATATCCAATGTCCATATCTTTTGACCGGAGCACAAAAGTGGAGAGGCATGAAGCAGAAGCAAGAACATTAAGGTGGCAATCCTCTCCATTATTGTGCTTGTGCAGGTTTTTTCTGGGCATCCTTGAATGCCGATTTGATCTTGTCTATAAGTTTGGCAATAATCCCGAATCCCATACCGATAAATTCAACGATGTCGGCCATATCTTCCGATCTCCCTCCGTATATGTCGTATAATTCATCCTCGGTCAATGCTATAAAATTCTTGTACATAATATCCCCCTTTTTTAGAACAGATTCCACCCATTTTCGTAGCCACGCTTGAAGTCTTCATAATAGTCGTGGGCGAAGTTGAACAAACTTCCAATCAACTTTAACAGATGTTTGATGTTTCCTAACCCGATTCCACCTCTGACTGCCTCTGCCTCGGAAGTGCTCAGCTCTACCCAGTTCTTTCCCATTGAATTTTTCTCTTCCATAATGTTGATGTTAAGCTTGAGTGCAACTTTCAGGTGTGCGCTCTTCACCGTTGTGTACACATTTATTAAGATCTACTATATAGTCTGAATACTCCAGAAACCTCTTATCATGGGTAATGTTTAGAATTGTTACCCCTTTGGAGGTGAGTTCCCGGGAGATCTCATATATTCTGGATGCCGATTCTGAGTCGAGGTGGGATGTCACCTCATCCATAATCAGAATCCTGGGTTGGCGTATTATTGCCCTGGCGAGGGATATTTTGCTCCTCTCCCCAGAGGACAGGTACTTCCCCTGTTCACCCACCCGCGTCTGCAACCCTTCTGGGTGTTGTTTGAAAAAATCAATCATCCCGACATATTCACATGTCTCCAGCACATTGTCAATGCCCTTGCTCCAATCTCCAAGCACAATATTATCCAGTACGGTTCCATCAAACAAACTCTCCTTTTGTGGGATGATTGATATGTGTTTGCGCCACTCCTGAATATCTATGTCGTTTATATTTGTCCCATCTATCTCTATTGACCCCTCTGTGGGGAGGTACCCCCGCATCAAAAGCGATGCAATGGTACTTTTGCCGCACCCATTGTCCCCAATTACCGATGTTATCGCCCCCTGATGGATAGTAAGGTTAAGGTTTTGGAAGAGGTTTCTTTTCCCCGGATAGCGGAATGAGATATTTTTGAAGGTTATATCCCCCGAGGCAGGGGGCACCTGTATCCTCTCTTCATCACAAATGAACTCCTCCTTCAAATCGAGAATCTCAAACACCCTCTGAGCCGCTATCTTGGCATCATTTAGCTCGTAGGTGCTCTCTATGAGAATTGAGAGTGGAGATGTGAAGAAACTGGAGATGGTGTAGAATGAGACCAGTTCCCCTGTGGTAAGCTCTCCATTCAGAACGAACAGTGTTCCCAGGATGATGGTGATAAATGAGAGCATCTGTGTGACTGTGTCTATCATCAGATGAATTTTTGCATTGCTCTTTCCACCATAAAAAAGTTTGTGGGCCATATCGGTATATTTACCCTCCACTTTTTTGTAGAAAAGCTCCTCTGATGAGAAGTATTTGGCCGTCTCAATGGATGTGATGCTCCCGATCGTGCTGTTCTCAAAAATGGCAGATGCCTCAATAATCCTTTTATTGTTCCTCTTGTTCCTCTTGTCGGCAATGAAATAGAGAATCGCATAGAGGGGAATGAACCCCAGAGTCAGGGCAGCCAGCTTCCAATAGAAGGTAAACAGAAGTATGAATGACAATATCAGTGCGACTACAGATATTGAGATCATAATGAGTTTCCCTGAGACAAAAGCCCTGATTCTGTAAACATCATTCACCCTCGAATTTATGTCTCCGGTACTCCTTTCATGGAAAAATGCCAAGGGGAGGCGGAGGATGTGATGTATGTATCCCAAAATCAGTGTCCCATCTATTTTGATGCTCCCACGAATGGTGAGAACAGACCGGATATACCCTATGAATACCGACAGAGCTATCAGTATCCCTATCCCTAAAGAGTACCATCCGAAGGTGTAAGTGTCCCTGTTTGGAATGATATTGTCTATGATGTTCTGTAAGAATATGGAGATACTTAGCCCTATCAGTACATATATCATAGATCCTATCAGAGATGGTATTATCTCCTTCCTGTAGAGTGAAACCAGTCCGATTACCCTTTTGATGAATGGGGTAGTAGTGTCCCCTTTGAGAAAACCTTCCCCGGGTGATACAGTTATAATGTAGCCTGTCCAAGCCTCAGAGAACTCCTTCTCATTAAGCTTGTGCACCTCTCCGTCTGAAGGGTCCATTATATGGATATGTTTCTCTGTTACTTTGTATAGCACCACGAAATGCAGCCATCCTTCAGTGTTTCTGAAGTGGAGAATAGAGGGGAGGGGGATTTCTGAAAGATGTTTTGATGTATAGCAAGGTGTTGAAGATTTATAAGCGTGAGCTTCGAGCTGTAAAGATGTTGCAGCTCGGACAATCCCCCCTATATTTGTCCCCTCTAGGCCGGTATTGCATTTTTGTCTGATCTCGGTAACGGGTATAGTCAGTCCGTAGTATGATGAGATGGATGCCAGGCATGCCGCTCCGCAGTCATGCTTGTCCAATTGGCGTATTTTCATTATTCTGCTCATAACACTACGATTGATAGGATAATGAAAAGAGCGGAGGCCAGGCAGAGGGAAACAATATAAACTATGAGCAGGTTCGGGCTGAACTCCGGCAATATTCTGCCGACACTCTCCAATATCTCTCTCCTCAAATTTTTCATACCTCGTCTCTTTTCGAGGGCAAACTTAGGAGATGGCAATAAAAAAGTTTGACGATTTCTACAACATCTGCATCTGTTGTAAAAATCGTCTTATTCTAGAAAAATTTTAAAATTCCGGTGGGGTGTTCCTACTTGGTGAAGAAATTTTGGAAATATGGGAAAATCATATTCACAAGGTCCTCCAGAGGGTGGTATAGGACGGATTCCTCAATCTTGGCTGCAGGAATAATAGTGAACCAGCTCTCGTTAATATATGAGATAAGTGCAATGACAGATCCTACAATAAAAGCTGTGCCGGCAAATGCCAACAGGACTCCGAGCAGTTTGTTGAGCCATCCCAACATTACAAGCGAGAACAGTTTTTCAATGAGTTTGGACAGAATGTTGGCCAAAAGTATAACTGCCACGATGATAATTGCAAAGGATATGATTTTGATGACAGCCTCGCTGGCACTGATCCATTGGGCTACGTAGGAAGATAGGAGTGCGGAAAATCTGCTGCCGAGGATGATACCCAATACGATGCCGCTGATACCTGCAACTTGACCAACAAATCCGTTTGAAATGCCCTTATATAGCGCGTAAGCAAAAGGGATCAGGATGATAATATCGATAATACTCATAGTTCTAAGTCCAATTTTTCTCAAATATAATTATCTTTTCGTATCTTCGCAAGTTAAAATTTAAAACTATATGAAGTTCGCAGAGTATAAAGGTTTGGATCTAGTCGATGTAAATCGTGCAGTACTAGATAAATGGAAAAAGAATAACATCTTTGGCAAGTCCCTTGAGGCAAGAAAAGGGTGCCCTAAATTTGTATTTTTTGAAGGTCCCCCTTCGGCAAACGGTATGCCCGGTATCCACCACGTGATGGCCCGCAGTATCAAAGATGTATTCTGCAGATACAAGAGTCAGACAGGTTATTTGGTAGAGAGAAAAGCAGGTTGGGATACACACGGTCTCCCAGTGGAGTTGGGTGTGGAGAAGATGCTTGGTATCACCAAAGATGATATAGGAAAAACCATTACCGTGGAGGAGTATAATGATACTTGCCGCAAAGAGGTGATGAAATATACTCAGGAGTGGATGGCACTTACTGAGCAGATCGGTTATTGGGTAGATATGGATGATCCATATATTACCTACGATAACAGATATATCGAGACCCTTTGGTATCTGTTGAAGAAGATTTATGACAAAGGTCTTCTTTATAAAGGTTATACCATCCAACCATACTCACCAGCAGCGGGTACAGGTTTGAGTACACACGAGCTTAACCAGCCAGGTTGCTACCGTGATGTTAAGGATACCACTTGTGTTGCCCAGTTTGAAGTTGTCAAAGACGAGAAATCAGAAGTGCTCTTCTCAAGAGCAGGCGAACTTCCTGTCTATTTCTTGGCTTGGACCACAACCCCTTGGACCCTCCCTTCAAATACTGCATTGTGCGTTGGTCCTAAGATCAAATATTTGACTGTTAAATCATTTAACCCTTATACAGGTATCCCTGCCCTTTATGTAGTGGCGGAGGCTCTGCTTAATGCACATTTCAGCCCTAAAGCGGCAGAGGTGGCAATGGCTGATTACAAGCAAGGTGACAAACTTGTTCCTTGGGAGGTAGTTGGTGAGCCTTTGATGGGACCTGAACTATGCGGTATCTCATATAAGCAGCTGATCCCTTGGGTAAGACCTGAGGCAGGCGCTTTCAAAGTGATTCCTGGTGACTATGTGACCACAGAAGATGGTACAGGTATCGTTCATATTGCACCTACATTTGGTGCTGACGATAACAAGGTGGCAAAAGCTGCAGGGGTTCCACCTCTTGTGGTGGTTGATGCCCAAGGTGTACGTCAGGCACAAGTGGACAAAGCAGGAAGAATGTACCGCATTGAGGATATGGATCCTGAATTTGTGAAAACCAATGTGGATGAGCAGAGCTACGCTCAATTCTCAGGCAGATATGTGAAGAATGCTTACGATAGCGAAGCTACCGAAGATACCCCTACACTTGATGTGGATATCTGCGTTATGCTTAAGCAGGAGAACAAAGCGTTCAAGATTGAGAAGCATGTCCACAATTACCCACACTGCTGGAGAACCGACAAACCTATCCTGTATTATCCTCTTGATTCCTGGTTCATCAAGACCACTGCTGTTCAGGACAGAATGGTGGAATTGAATAAGACCATCCAATGGAAACCTGAATCTACAGGTACAGGCCGTTTCGGCAAATGGCTTGAAAACTTGCAGGACTGGAACTTGTCCCGAAGCAGATATTGGGGTACCCCACTTCCTATCTGGAGAAGTGAAGATGGTGCTGAGGAGAAATGTATCGGTTCTGTAGCAGAGCTTTATGCTGAACTTGAGAAGTCAGTGGCAGCAGGTTTCATGGCATCAAACCCTCTTAAAGAGAAAGGTTTTGATCTAGCTGATATGAGTAAAGAGAACTATGACAAGATCGATCTTCACAGACCTTACGTAGACAATTATATCCTTGTTTCTGAGTCAGGCAAGAAGATGGTAAGGGAGACAGACCTTATCGACGTATGGTTTGATTCGGGTGCAATGCCTTATGCTCAGGAAGGTCTTGCCAAGCTTGGTGAAGATGCATTCGGCCAGACTGCAGACTTTATCGCAGAGGGTGTGGACCAGACACGCGGATGGTTCTTTACACTACACGCCATCAACACTATGGTGAGCGACAAATGTGCATACAAGACAGTAGTGTCAAATGGTCTTGTCCTTGATAAGAATGGTAACAAGATGTCCAAGAGACTTGGCAACGCGGTGGATCCATTCAAAGCTTTGGACCAATATGGTGCAGACTCACTAAGATGGTATATGCTTACCAATGCACAGCCTTGGGATAACCTTAAGTTTGATGAGGCTGGAGTGGATGAGATGAGGAGAAAATTCTTCGGAACACTTTACAACACCTACTCGTTCTTTGCATTGTATGCAAATGTTGACAGCTTCGACGCTAAAGCGGCTGAGGTTCCTGTAGAGAAGAGACCTGAGATCGACAGATGGATCATCTCATTGATGAACAGTCTGATTAAAGATGTGAAAAACTGCTACGAAAACTACGATGTGACCACTGCAGGCCGTATGATTCAGGACTTTGTATGTGACCATCTAAGTAACTGGTATGTGAGACTTAACCGTAAGAGATTCTGGGGTGGTGAGATGAATGAGGATAAGCTTGCTGCATATCAGACACTTTACTCTGCACTTGAGACAGTGGCTATCCTTGCAGCACCTATCGCACCATTCTATATGGATAGATTGTTTGCTGACTTGAATGCCGTGTCCGGACGTTATAATGAAGAGTCTGTACACTTCGTAATGATGCCTTCATGCGAAGAGAAATATATAGACAAAGATCTTGAGGAGAGAATGGAACTTGCACAGAGGAGCTCTTCAATGGTACTGGCACTTCGTAGAAAAGTCAATATCAAAGTGCGTCAGCCTCTTGCCAAAATGATTATCCCTGTCCTTGATCCTAAGATCGAAGAGCAATTCGAGAAGATCAAATCACTTGTTCTCAATGAGGTCAATGTAAAAGAGGTGGAATTCATCAAAGATACCACAGGTCTTATCACCAAGAAGATCAAGCCTGTATTCAAGGTACTTGGCAAGAAGTATGGCAAACAGATGAAAGAGATTGCTGCTGCATTCGGAGAGCTATCTCAGGAGATAATTACAGCTATTGAACTAGCAGGTCTTGCAGAGCAAAGCTACACATTGGCATTGCCATCAGGCGATGTGGTTCTTGAGGCAGCTGACTACGAGATCACCTCAGAGGATATGCCAGGATGGTTGGTTTCTACCGAAGGTAAACTGACCGTAGCCCTTGATGTTACCATCACCGATGAGTTGAAGAAAGAGGGTACTGCACGCGAGCTGATCAACAGAATCCAGAACTTGAGAAAAGATTGTGACTTCGAAGTTACAGACAAGATTAAAGTTCGTATCGAGTCTAATGAGGAAGTGGCAGAATCTTTGCAGATGTTCTCAGAGTATGTATGCGCCCAGACTCTTGCCCTATCAATCGAACTTGTTGAGGGTTTGGCAGAAGGTAAGGATGTAGAGTGGGGAGATGCAACTATAAAGATAGACGTTAATAAAATATCGTAATAATGAGGATATTGTAAATATTATTACTATATTTACATATTCTTAATAATAAAATGTAATAATTATGGCTACTAGTAACAACAGCGATCAAGTTCTAGAAAAGGTACGCTATAGCGATGAAGAACTACAGGAGTTTAAAGAGCTGATCCTACAAAAGCTCGAAAAAGCGAGAGATGACTATGCTCACCTTAAGGCAGCTGTAACCCACAGTACCAGCAATGACACTGAGGATACCTCTCCTACATTCAAAGTATTGGAAGAAGGTGCATCAGCATTGTCAAAAGAGGAGAGCGGACAATTGGCTCAAAGACAGGCTAAATTTATCCAGTCACTTGAGGCAGCTCTAATCCGCATTGAGAACAAAACTTATGGTGTTTGCAGGGAAACAGGCAAACTGATCCCTAAGGAGAGACTAAAATTGGTGCCACACGCTACGTTGTCAGTGGAGGCTAAACTCAATTCGAATAAATAATAGATAGAATGGCACTCAATAGAGGTCATAAACTAACAATTATAGCGGCAATATTATTGGTTATTGACCAGGTATCCAAAATCCTGGTCAAAACCAATATGACTATAGGGGAATCAATTTCCGTTCTTGGAGATTGGTTCCAAATTCTTTTTATAGAGAACCCAGGGATGGCGTTCGGAATGGAGTTCGGCGGAAGCATAGGGAAATATTTCCTCACTATTCTTAGAATCGTTCTGGTGATAGTGATGATCATATACCTTAGAAAATTGCTGAAGAAAGGTTCCGAGGTCCCAATGGGGGTCTGTGTAGGTATAATGATGGTAATGGTAGGTGCCCTCGGAAATATCCTGGACTGTATGTTCTATGGAATCCTGTTTGGAGAATCTACCATGATGCAAGTGGCCCAGTTTCTCCCTGAGGGTGGGGGATATGCCCCATTTTTCCTTGGAAAGGTGGTGGATATGCTCTATTTTCCATTGATTGACACCACTTGGCCGGAGTGGGTCCCATTTGTGGGTGGAGACAGTCTGATCTTCTTCAGACCTATCTTTAACTTCGCAGATTCGTGCATTACAGTGGGTGCATTATACCTTATGATCTTCCAATGGAAATTCTTTTCTGAAAAATAATACAATATTTTTTGCAGAATAGAGATTTATTTCTACTTTTGCAGTCCCAAACGGGAATTGGAGAGATGGCAGAGTGGTCGAATGCGGCGGTCTTGAAAACCGTTGACCTTAACGGGTTCGGGGGTTCGAATCCCTCTCTCTCCGCAAAGCCGATGCAAATGCATCGGCTTTTTTGTTTCGAGAGGGATTCGAACAAGCAGCTCAGTGCGAAGCACTGGGCGTTTTTTTGTTTATAGCAGCGCCGAGCTTGCTCGAGCGATGTGATAAACAGAAAATGCCATAGATGCCGCAGGCATCTGAGCTGCTTATGATATCACTCTTGACGTATGATAGGGTCAGATGCAGATAATCATCGGTCTGCAAGGGCCCCTCCGGCGAGGAGAGAGGGAATGCCGGAGGCTCAATCCCGCAGGGAATGCCAGCGGCCCAATCCCTCTCTCTCCGCTGATAAGAGGAAGTTACAACAAAAGTAACTTCCTCTTTTTCAATATATTATGTCGCTAAAGTTTTGAGTTGCAAAATATTGTGCTCCAGAACTTGTCTAATCATGACTACTGCAAACACAGCCCCAGAGGGTTACAGAGCATTTGCGAATAGTCAAGTTTAGACCTCCTTTTATAACCAATTCGTAACCCATAGTAGTCATTGCCGTAACCAACGGATACCATGACTACAAGTGTCTAAAAAGCGACTACTTTTGACTTCTCCATCTTTGCTGTCGAGCGGACAAGGCTTCATAACTTTGTGTCACTTATAAAAACAGAAAAGATGAAGGCAAGTCAGAAAAGCACATTCAAGACGATTTTCTTAATCCAGAAAGGTAAATGCAGAGCGGACGGCAAAGCCCCGATCCTCGCTCGCATAACCGTCAACAAGGAGATGGCTCATTTCTCCACCAAGATCTACATCAGTCCGGATCGTTGGCTTCCGGAGGAGTACCGCACTAAGGGCGAGACTAAAGAAGAGAAGCAGGTAAACGAGATCCTCATAGACTTCTATTCAACCATCAAGAGGAAGTATAACGATATGCTCTT
>JAFYXO010000021.1 GCA_017546125.1 Bacteroidales bacterium | reverse complement strand
TTATCATTACTATTTTCCCGAAATCTCCGATTTTGTATGCAAATTGTATGTTGCAAATTTACAATACGGTTACAATATTAACGAGCAACAAGTTGATAACTAAGCATATATTTGAGATTGACAAATCAAGAGTTTATTTACGTTTAGTAAAGGCAGGAGTTGCGTGTGATATATTATAACATTGTAGAATAACTCCTGCCGGTCCGGTGGGAGTTTTTTTGTTGAAGATTATGAAAATTGTACCAGCCAATAGAGTCAATAGCGTAGAGGAGTACTATTTCTCTGTGAAACTCAAAGAGATAGCACAGATGAACGCCAGAGGGGAAAATGTTATCAATCTCGGTATCGGCAGCCCCGATATGCCCCCTTCACCCGAGGTTATCCGGACTCTTGCAGAGAATGTCGCCCTCCCCAACGCCCACGGCTATCAGCCCTATGTGGGTATTGCGGAGCTTCGTGAGGCTTTCGCTTCGTGGTACAGACAGTGGTATGGTGTGGAGCTCAACCCTACCAATGAGATTCTCCCCCTTATCGGGAGCAAGGAGGGGGTGATGCACATCTCGTTGGCATTCCTCAATGAGGGTGACGGCGTCCTCATCCCAAACCCAGGCTATCCGACATACTCATCGGTAGCCAAGCTTGCAGGTGCGACCATCCATACCTACTCTCTGGATGAGAAGAGGGGGTGGTGGCCCGATTTGAAGGGGATCGAGGAGGCTCATGCAAAGGGTGAAATTGACCTTGACAACACCAAAATAATGTGGTGCAATTATCCCAATATGCCTACCGGGGCAAACGGGAGTCTCGAACTCTTCGAAGAGCTGGTAGCATTCGGCAAGAGGTACAATATTGTAATTTGCCACGACAATCCATACAGCTTTATCCTCAATGACAAACCTCTGAGCATATTGCAGATAGAGGGGGCAATGGATATTTGCATCGAGCTCAATTCGCTCAGCAAATCATCCAATATGCCGGGCTGGAGGATCGGTATGGTGGTTACCAACAGCACATTTATGGAGTGGATCCTCCGGGTCAAGAGCAATATGGATTCGGGAATGTTCCGCCCAATGCAATTGGCAGCAGTCGAGGCCCTGAAGGCACCAAAAAGCTGGTACGACGGGATGAACGCCATCTATTCGCAGAGGAGGGCACTTGCCCATGAGATAATGAGGGAGATAGGGGCTCAGGCAAGGGAAGATCAGGTCGGCCTTTTCCTTTGGGGCAAGGTGGACGGCTCTGCCAAGGAGATCTGCGACAAGGTACTCTATGAAGCCAAAGTTTTCCTCACCCCAGGTTTTATATTTGGGAGCAATGGGGAAAATTATGTACGAATATCGCTCTGCCGTCCTGAAGAGAAGCTGGCAGAGTCATTGGAAAGGATTAAAAAAATAAATAACAGATAGTTATGACAATGGTAATCGAACAACTCAAATTTGAAGGGATGGATGACAAGCGTCCCATAGTTATTGCCGGTCCGTGCAGTGCGGAGAGTAGGGAACAGGTCTTAAGGACAGCAACAGAGCTTGCAGCCAAAGGTGTCAAGATTTTCAGAGCGGGTATTTGGAAGCCCCGTACCAAACCGGGAGGATTTGAGGGTGTAGGTGTAGTGGGTCTCTCATGGATGAAGGAGGTGAAACAGACCACCGGTATGCTCCTTGCTACCGAAGTGGCTACCCCATATCATGTGTTTGAAGCTATCAAGGCTGGTATAGATATATTGTGGATAGGGGCGAGGACAGCAGCCAACCCTTTTGCCATGCAGGAGCTTGCAGATGCGCTCAAAGGGACAGATATACCTGTGTTGGTGAAGAATCCTGTCAATCCTGATATTGAGTTGTGGATTGGCGGTATAGAGAGGCTTTATCGTGCCGGAGTCAAGAGGGTAGGTGTTATCCATAGAGGGTTCAGCTCATACGAGAAGAAGCTTTACCGCAATCTTCCTTTGTGGCACATCCCTATCGAGCTCAAGAGAAGGTATCCTAACATTACCGTATTCTGTGACCCAAGCCACATGGGTGGAAAGAGGGAGCTTGTAGCACCTATTGCCCAGCAGGCAATGGACCTTAAGTTTGAGGGTCTTATAGTGGAGTCACACTGTGACCCCGATAATGCCCTCAGTGATGCCGGTCAGCAAATTACCCCCGAAGTTTTAGATTATACATTGAGTATGTTAGTAGTAAGAGACAATCCACAGACCACAGAGAATATCAATGTCCTGCGTAAGAAGATAGATGAGATCGACGAAGCCCTTCTCTCGATTCTGGCCAAGAGGATGGGGATCTCTAAAGAGATCGGTATCTACAAAAAGGAGCACAATATGCCTATCCTCCAGTCGGGACGTTACAGTGATATTCTGGAAAACAGAGAGAAGCAAGGTGCCGGCCTGGGACTGAGCACCACATTTGTACACGAAATCATGAAGGCCATCCACGAAGAGTCTGTAAAAGTCCAAATGGAGATCATGAAATAGAAAACGGGCACGAAAATGGTCGAATCTGTGCCCAAAGTATCCTGAAAATTCAGAACGGGCACGAAATCGTATGATTCTGTGCCCAAAGTGTGCTGGAAAATGAAAATGGGCACGAAAATGGTCGATTCTGTGCCCAAAGTACCCTGGAAATTCAGAACAGGCACGAAATCGTATGATTCTGTGCCCGTTTTTCTATACCCCTTTTAAGGTAATTCCGATATTGAACCCTATTTTCTCCAGCTGGGATGAATCTGACTTCTTGACGAAACTATTTTTCATGTATAGGGGGAAGACAATTTTCTTTTCAGTTGTGTCCCCACTCTTTGTATTGGAGCCAATTTCATTGATTGAGAAACTTACATAGTATTTCCCCGGCTGAAGCTTAATCTTTTCCTGTGGGATAATATTGTATGTACTCTTCACCTCTGAGACAGGAATGTTTTGGATAATAGGTATCTGTAATATGCAGTCAAGATTTTCGTCGGGTGATATGGTGTAGATTTTCAAATCACCTTTGCAATTCTCCAGACTGTTCTTAAGTGTGGTGAGACAGATCGAGATAACTTCAAAATCTTTTTTGACAGTTATGACACTACCAATCTCATTGCCAATATTTTCAGCTGATATAATACCTATTCCACCTGGAACCCTGGAGCCGCTGCCGACAAGTTTCTTGACCTTTGTATCACTATCCACCACCATAGCAGGGGCGAGTTCGCCACCAATGATTTTTATATCTTGTGCATTTGCCATGGCTGAGACCAACAATGCACACACCAAAAATAACCTTTTCATAGCAGACTACTCCTCACCCTCTCTATATTCCAAAATGTCTCCCGGCTGGCAATCAAGGGCCTGACAGATTGCATTAAGTGTGGAGAAACGGATAGCTTTGGCTTTGCCTGTCTTTAAGATAGAGAGATTTGCAGCGGTAATACCCACTTTCTCGGCCAGCTCCCCTGAGGACATCTTCCTCTTGGCCAACATCACATCTACATTCACAATAATTGACATAATAATCCTCCTCCAAATTAAATTGTAAGATCTTGTTCTTCCTTCATTTCCATACCCATCTTCATTATAAGAGAGAACATCAATAATCCAAAACCTATAATGAGCCAGGTCATTTGTGGCATTGATTGTACTATTTCATACCCTTCAAGCGATATTTGTTTTCTAAGTATCAAGTCAGGAATACCAACGGACAACCATTTTCCAGGATAAATAATGAGAGCAAACCATCCCATCCATCTTATTCTCTTAATTGACATTTCGTTGAACACTCCTTTATTGATGAACACTATAAGTCGTATAAAGCATACCCAAAACAATATCAATGCGATATTTGTTATCAAAGAGCCTGTTTTTACAAGTGTCCCCATAAAGGCAGAAGGTGCTGGTACTTTAAGTGCGACATGTTTGGAGTACAGGCAGGCGTCGTATGCTTCTCCTGAAATTGAGCTATATAAAGTGTCTGCAACTATCAGGTTGTCGGGAAAAATGTCTATGTGTTGCCAAACTTGTTCAGGTGAACTATTGTTCTCTGAGATATCCTGATACTTCATATTAGGATTTTTGCCTCTGAAATCGTCAAAATTTGTTACCCCCACAACAAGGGCGATAAGCATCAATGTACAAAGTATATTAATTTTCTTTTTCATATATCTGTTGGTATTATATGGTCAGACTGTTTTCATCGCTGATTTTGACAGCGATTTTGTAGATCATAGCGAATACAACGATGATCAATGAGATGGTTATGTCATCTGTGTCTAGAAGAAGATTGTGGTCGGCTCCGGTCAATATACCTCCATTAGCATAGCAGAAGTTATAAATGAATAGTGCCAGGGCGCTAAAGTACAGAACAGGTACATTTGATGCTGGGAATAGTACACCATTCTTCAGACCCTTGATACTTTTAATCAGAAATGCAGTAATCAGTCCGAAGAAAGCTGCTCCACCAAGCATTCTCCCTAAAGCAACAAGCATTTGAAAACCCTTAATTTCTTCTGACCATATAACACCTACATTCTCAGGAGAGATAAATCCAATGAATCCTTGAGCAAGAACAAAAAGAACAGATAGTCCGCAGAAAGCAATAATGGCTACAGATATCGCTGTGATTGATTTAATTGAATTTTGTTTCATATTTCAATAATTATTTATTGTTATTCGATATGCAAAGATATATACTTTTATTGAAAAACAATAAAAAATCAAAGAAATTTGATAAATTTTTTATTTGGCTTTAGGGAATATTGACTCTACGGAATATATATCAAGCTTCAGAATTCTACTTATCTGCTTGTTTGACGCATAGTAGTCAAAATGAAGAGTTTTGGCTATTTCTATTCTTTCCTGATTTGATAATTCAGTAAGTTTCAGCTTGTTATACTTTTTCATGCTTATGCCTGTGGCAGTAGAATACATCTCATCATCACTGAGGAATGTTTTGTCACCCAACCCTTTGGCTATCTCTGAATATGATTCAATACCTTTAGTTATCATAGACATATAGTGGTGTGCATTGCGAAAGAATTTTTCGGCAGTATCGATGTCACAGTAGCACAGAGGGGAGATATAACCACTGGTCAAATATATGGAGTCCGGATAATCGCACTTATGGCTTCTGCAGATTCTTCTTCTCTCTTTTACTTTCAGATCTGAGAAATATTGACGGTTTTGATTTCGTGTAATAGGGTTGAAGAAGTACATGTTGGCCCCCCATGGATAAGAGAAAGGTGTTACGTTAGAATTGACAACATATCCGTTTCGGTTGACATATAATATGAGAGTACATAAGGACTTCAAATCCAGAACTGGTTTCAAAGATGGCTCAGTAGAGAGGACATCCACATATATCTCTTTTGAAAGAAGGTATCTGGAGAGTCTCTTTTTGAAATTATTAAAAAATTGAAGGATCACCTCTTTTTCTCCGGCAATGACAGCATGAAGATGATTGTTCATCAATTCAAATGTAAAATAGCGTAGCTGTGGATAGTCAAGTGCACTGAATGCCATTATGTTCATGCCGGCAATGAAGTCTTCGCTATTTCTGAATAACAGATTTGTAGAGTCACCCGGAGTATATAGGTGCCAGATAGGACCCTGGCATAAAAATAAAGATTCACACTCTTGCTCCAGCTCTCTAAAACTTTTTGCTTTCCCTCCCGTCATATCTTCATAAGTTTTGTTATATCAAAGATATGTACTTTACTTCTCATGTGCAATTAAAAATTTGAACGGGCACGAAAAGTGGCTTTTTTGTGCCCAAAGTGTGCTGGAGATTCAGAACGGGCACGAAAAAGGCCGAATCTGTGCCCGAAGTGCCTGCGGAAAGGTAAACGGGCACGAAATACGGTCATTTTATGCCCAAACTTCCGGTATGAATGTGATTGGGCGTGAATAGAGGTGATTCTGTGCTCAATGTGTGTTGGAAATGTGAAACGGGATCAGTGTCAGATATTTTGGTGAGGATGGTGTCTAAAATAGAGAGGCTGAAGGTGATTTGGAGGATCAGGTTCTGAAGGCCTAAGCACCCGCGCTTGATAGCGGGGTCGTGAGCGATTGGTGAACACTCTGTGAGTGTTCACAGCGAGCAGCCGCGAAAGCGGTGGTGGGAGTGAGCATAGCGAACGCCTGAAGAACTGACCTCCGATCACCGCCAAAACAACTCCCATAAAAACGGGCACGAAAAGTGGTGTTTCTGTGCCCAAAGTGTGCTGGAAATGCAGAACGGGCACGAAATCGTATGATTCTGTGCCCGTTCAGATAATGCGGTCTGGACCTGTGGGGCATTGGGCGCCCTATAGGGACCGGTATTACATCAGAACTTCTGTACTTCTCTTGATGAAGTCACTGAGCTCTTTCCCTTTAAGCATATTGTTGGCCAGGAGGGCAAGATCGGTAACCTGTTTCAGAAGGGTATTACCTTTGGCAAACTCCTCCATAGACTCTTTACGGGTAGCGGCAAGGGTCTCAAGCTCTTTATTGAGTCTCTCTTTCTCGTCTTTGTCAGCGGTAGGGATCTCATCGTACTTCTTATCCTTGTTAGCTTCGTCAATCTTCGCAACGGCATCTTTAAGCTCGGCACGGGTGGCATCCCAAGCGGTAACTTTGTCGGCTGTAGCAGCACCTTTTGCCTCAAGAACCCTCTTGATAAGTGGATGCTCCATATTTACCACGACATTGTATGATTCAGGCATCTCACCGTAGAAATTCATACCACCGCCAAGTGAAGACATTTCACGATAGCGGCGCATAAACTCGCTCTGAGTGATAAGGATAGGGGAGCTGTTCTCACCAAGGTTCTCTGCCTGAACATAGTAGTTGTTTCCGGCAGGGAGAACTGTCTGGAAGATATTTGAAAGGTCTGTCTGCTCTGTCTCAGAAAGGGTAGGTTTCTCCACATCCTCTTTTTGGATAAGCTTGTCAATAGTGTCTGCATCCACACGTGCAAATGTGGTGTCAGATAGCTTGCTCTCAAGCAGATTCACAAAATGGGAGTCCAGATGGCAGTCAAAAAGGAGAACATCATAACCTTTGGCTTTGGCAGCCTCAATGTATGAGTATTGCTCCACGGTGTCAGTGGCATACAAATAAACCACCTTCTTGTCTTTGTTGGTCTGCTCACCCTCTACAGCCTTGCGGTAGTCTTCATAATTGAAGAACTTGCCGTCGGTATTCTTAAGAAGGGCAAACTTCATAGCCCTTTCGCAGAATTTGTCCTCTGTAAGCATACCGTACTCAATGAAGAGTTTGAGATTGTCCCATTTGTCCTCGAAGTTTTTGCGCTCTTTCTTGTAGATCTCCTCAAGTCTGTCAGCCACTTTTTTGGTGATGTAGGTAGAGATCTTCTTAACCTCAGCATCTGCCTGAAGATAGCTTCTTGATACGTTTAGAGGAATATCAGGTGAGTCGATAACACCGTGAAGAAGTGTAAGGAAGTCTGGAACGATATTTTCCACAGAGTCGGTTACGAACATCTGATTGCAGAAAAGCTGGATCTTATTGCGGCTAACATCCATTTTCTCTTTGATCTTAGGGAAATAAAGGACACCTGTCAAATTGAAAGGATAGTCCACATTCAAGTGAATGTAGAAAAGAGGCTCCTCTTGCATGGGGTAAAGTTCACGATAGAACTTCATGTAATCCTCTTCCTTAAGCTCAGATGGTTTGAGTGTCCAGATAGGTGTGGTGCCGTTTACGATTTTATCTTTGTCGGTGTCCACATACTCGCTCTTCTTGCTGTCCCACTCCTGCTCCTTGCCAAAAGCAATAGATACAGGCATAAACTTGCAATATTTGTTCATAAGCTCCTGGATGCGTGATTTTTGGGTAAACTCAGCATCACCCTCCTCATCAGAAATGTATAGGGTAATGGTGGTACCTCTTTCAGCCTTTTTACCGGCTGACATTTTGTGCTCAGGGTCGCCACTGCACTCCCATTTCACAGCCTCAGCACCATCTTTCCAGGAAAGTGTGTCGATTGTCACCTTTTTGGCAACCATAAACGCCGAGTAGAAACCAAGACCGAAGTGGCCGATAATGCTCTGGTCTTTATATTTCTCAAGGAATTCACCTGCACTTGAGAAAGCGATCTGGTTGATATATTTGTCCACCTCTTCGGCTGTCATACCGATACCGCGGTCGGTGATGGTAAGGATCTTTTTCTTTTCGTCAAGATCGACGTGGATGGTCATATCTCCAAGTTCACCTTTGAATTCGCCATTGTTGGCCAAGGTTTTCATCTTTTGGGAAGCATCCACTGCGTTTGCTACAAGCTCTCTAAGGAAGATCTCGTGGTCAGAGTAAAGAAATTTTTTGATAACCGGAAAAATATTCTCGGTAGTTACACCAATTGTACCTTTTTGCATAGTATATATAATTTAAAAATTGCCGATTTGCGATATGCAAACCGGCAATTTTTATACCAATGTCCGTTTACTGACAAATTGTCGCAGCGACTACTCCTCAGCGGTTAGGAATTTGAGGATGTCTGCAAGGATGGCGTCAATCTGCTCCTCTGTCTCCAAAGTTTCGATAGGGAAACCAAGGGTTACACAACGGTAATCAGCACCTTTGTAAGCCACACCTGCAGAGATGTTGTTGTCTGCATAGCGGAAGATGGTCCATGCATTTGATCCTACAGGGACAAGTCCGTCAGGAGACTCTACAGAGTATACTTTAGAGTTAGGTCTGGTGTTGAATGAGTACACGTTTGAAGGGATCTTGTTGTAACCTACTCCAAGTGGATTCTGAGCCATCTTAACCTTACCTGTAGATGAAGCGTAGTGGGTCATCCAACGGAATTTGAGCACCTCTTCAGCAAAGCTCTTAGAGCGTTCGTCAGCATCGGTCCCTTTCTCGAATGCCTTAAGGTCTTTGTTGGTTACTGCAAGGGTAGAACCGATAGAATCGATGTATTTGTTGCTAAGGTCGATAGTCTCGGTAATCTTTCTTACAGCCTCTTCGTCATATTTGTAGTAGTTGAAACCAAGAGACTCGTTTGATTTTTGAACTTGAGTGTATTCTGCATGAATGGTGTTCAAAAGCTCCTGAAGATCAGAAGATGTCTTCTGGAGTGATTTGACGATATCTTTCACTTCTCCAGTATGTGAAGGGCGGCTTGGTTCATTGTCCAGAAGGTTGTCCCAGATGTCAGATGCCACATATGAACCTGAGATAAGGAGACGGCCACCGTTTTGGCAATATTTGGTGATCTGTTTCTGAAGTAGAGGGGTAAATACTTCGAACTGTGCTTTGTTTGCACCGTCACGACCCATCTGAGTCTTCACTTGTTTACCCATAATCATATCCACAACAGGGTAGTCGCATAGAGATACAGTGCCGTTTGCCACAGCAGATCTGCTCGCTGATACATAGTTGAAACCAGCTTTAAGGATAGATTTACCGTGTTTGCGAGGATAGTCAAATGTATTTCCGGCTATCACTTTGTCCTCATAGTTGGTGTATGATGCACCGAATCCTGGAGCATCATCATCCATCCAAGGGATATGTCTGCGGTATTCGTGTTGTGCACCGATGTATGAGTAATCATTCATAAATGGAACTCCGCTGTCAAGGAAGTTGTCAAAACCACCCCTTGTGGAGTCTTTGGTTGCGAAAGAAGCTGCAGCTGATACTCTGTCAAAACCGTTCATCACAAGTACAGTGTAGTTGTTTTTCCAGTCAGCAGTAGTACCTACAGATAGTTCCTCTGAAGGGAAGCTGGCGCCACCTGCGTTGGTAGCCACCACTTTGAAACTGTATACCGCATCAGGATCGATCTCCATAGTCAATGATGTTCCATCTTTAGGACCAACCACTTTATAACCTGACTCACCACCCTCTTTAGAGTAGTATACCACATATCCGGTAGGGGTAGCAGTAGGCTCAAGTGGATCTTCCACGCCATTCCATGACAGTTTTACAGAAGGCTTGTTGTTATTGTTGTCAACCAATACAGCTGCAAATGACTCTACAGGGAGAGGTTGTACTACATATTCGAAACCATATCTGCCGGCCTGGAAGCGGAGCATTGCTTTGTAGATGGCACGGCTTACTGAGAAGCGGAATCTTGGATCATTTCCATATCTCATGTCTGCCAGGTTTTGGTGAGACAGGAACTCGAGAAGCATGGATGGAATCTCCGGTGTTCTTGATTCGTTGTAAGAGCGGTCCCATAGACCCCTTCTTGGCCAATTCTCCTCGTACAGAGCCCTGACATCGTCCACAATTTGGGTCTGGATAAGGTCTGCCAATTCGCGGTTGGCCATTCTCGATTCACCTGTAGGGAATACATCCTTGTTGTTTGAGAAGCGGGTATAGATGGATAGGGTACCGATCATCTCATCATCCATAGTGGTACCGGCGTCTGTATGGAATGCCATTGACAGGTCCAATGGAACATTGTAACCTTTCTCCTTAGGGTTTACCTTTGATCCGCCTGACAGGACATTTACCCAACGACCACGTGACATATAGTCGTCATTGTAGTCGTTCATATTCTTGTTTGGAGAGTAGATGGTGTCTGAGAAACCTGCCCATTGGAGCCAGTAGCGTGCACCCTCTCTGATCCTCGAGTAGCCGCTCACTTCGCTTACATAATTGAAGTCTGGCATCTCGATAGGGTTGTTGTCAAGATCTTTGGCACTCTGCATATTGCTGATGATCTCTTTGGATGGTTTGCGGGCAATGTTACCCATACCGCCACCAACTTTTACAGCATCAGCTGAAACGACAGTTTTCTCTCTGTATACTTTCCCTTTAGGGGTGCTGTTTGAAAGCTCCACAGAGTACTCTTTGCCGGCTTTGAATGGGAACTTGCCGACATAAACCCATGTGCCACCACCCATTGTCTGGTTTACTGAGAATGATTGCTCACCACCTTCGTATTTCACTTTATATTGGGCACAGTCAGTGCTGTTTGGAAGTGTGCTATATGATACATACACTGCATACTCACCATCCTCATCCACATGAGTGCTCCAGGAAGCTGTTGCGGTAGCCTTTTCACCTTTGACTGCCGCTACCTGACGGGAGGTACCCATCTGGAAAGGATTCTCCTGATATTCGTAGCTCTCTTTTGCATCGGCAAATGCAGGGGCAGTGCCCTCAGCCCAATTGCCGGTCTCAGAGTATTTGCCGCCGGTTCTGCTTGTAGAGGCGGCATCATTGTCCACGATAAGTTCGAAGCTGTGGAAATCCCTCTCCCTTGGCATTGTAACATATGCACCTGCATTTTCCAACATTGGAACAAGGAATGGAACCACATAGCTCTGAGTGTAGAGGTCCTCTACTGTCTGGAAGATACGTGCCCTCTGCCACTCCCAGCGCATAAGCTTTTGCTCGTAGTACCATCCGTGGCTCTGCCACATCGCAATATGACTGTTCTGTAGACCTTTGGATACTGTGTACTCGGGGTCAATTCTTGATACCCATTTGTTGACTACAGGGGTTTTCCCTTTTTTGGAAGCAGCGGCAGTAGCGCTCTTTCTCCCTGAATAGTAGGGGGATGAAAGCTCTTCGAATGTGCTTTTGCTTGAGTAGCCGGTCACGGTGTAACCCTCATAACCTTCAGGCAGCAGCGATTTGATGATAGAGTAAAGAACCTTCACATCCACGTCTCTGATAGGGTAATCTCCAAGTACCCTTGAGAAATGGATATCCATTTGTTTTTCGGGGTAGATGTATACATTCTCTACAGTGATATTGCCCCCTACGACAGCAAATGGTCTGAGGTAGCTGTGGATCGAGTCAGCAATAGCTGTAAATTGCTCCACAGCAATCTCCTGTTTCTTGGGGGATTTTTTCTGGGCAAATGCATTAGCAGTAAAGCAAATAGCCAATACTAACGCCAAAAGATGTTTGAATTTCATAGATTTATTGTTGATTATAATTTCTCATGTTCATCTTGCAAATTTACAAATTTTGTATCTTTGCTTAGAATATTTAATCAACAAATTATGAAAAAAATATCGTTAGCAAATCTTCCTACCAAGATTGTCAAACTGGAGCGTTTGTCAGCAAAACTTGGTAAAAATATTTATGTCAAACACGATGAGGAGACTGGTGCTGAGCTTTCCGGCAACAAAGTGCGTAAACTCGAGTATGCTCTTGCTGAAGCAAAGGAACTTGGTTGTGACCTTGTAATCACCACCGGAGGTATTCAGTCAAACCACTGCCGTGCCACTGTGACATCTGCCACACGTCTTGGTATGAAATCGGCTGTCCTTCTCCGTATCTCACCAAAAGATGCCATCACCATGCCATACAAACCGGGCCATACAGCAGAAACTCTTCCTGCAAAACACCCTGAGGACAAATCATGTACAGCACAGCCTGCTCCACAGTGCCCACGTGAGGACCTTATCAATCCTGAGGTGGCAGGAAACTATTTTATGGACCGTCTCTTCGGTGCAGACATCCATTTCTGCTCTCCATCAGAGTACAGCAACAGCCGTGATGCCATCATGGCACAACTTGCTGAGGAGTACAAGAAACAGGGCTACACACCTTATATTATTCCTGAAGGAGCATCAAACGCTGTAGGTACACTCGGCTATTACGGCGCAATGGAGGAGATCGTGGAACAAGAGAAAGAGTTGGGTGTAAAATTTGATGCAGTGGCTGTCGCAACAGGTTCTGGTGGAACCTGTGCAGGTCTTAATCTTGCAAACAGGGTGCTCGGCCTCGGAAAGAAGGTGCTTGGAGTATGCGTTTGCGACGACAATCTTTACTTCCAGGAGAGAATCGCCCCTATGGCTCACGATGCAGTGGAATATCTGGATAAATTCGGCAAACTCCCTGCAGGAAAATCACTTCAGGAGTGGAAAGAGTACTGCGATTTCAAGATCGAGGATATAGATATGGTAGACCAATATGTGGGTGTAGGATATGCACTTTCACGTCCGGAAGAGCTTGAGTTTATCAAGAAAGTGGCCAGAATGGAGGGTATCATCTTCGATACTTGCTATACCGGCAAAGGTCTTTATGGTGTAGTGAATGAGATCAAAGAGGGTGGCAAACTAGCCGACTGTGAGAATATCCTCTTCATCCATACCGGTGGTCTTTTCGGCCTATTCCCAAATGCCGATCTGTTCACCTGGTAGTCTATAACTGAGACTGTTAATAGTAGCTCCGGAAGGAGTGTTCGAACTGACCTACCCACCCTCGGGGAGTTAGAGGGGGGGACCGCCGCGAAGCGGTGGGGGGATGAAGGGCGTAGCCCGGAAGTCAGTGAGAACACTCCTTCCGGAGCTATTGGTATCCTACCAGCGGTAGACAATATTTATTGCCCCTTTGTAGGCGGGGAGCCATTCGCCGGAGTGGTTCCATCCGACATACATGGAGCCGTCAGATTTTCTGTGACCCTCATATGCAGAGATAGAGTAGCCGAGACCCCATGCAAGATCCACAGCCCATCTTTTGCCGAAGCAGAACTGATAACCCAATGTAAGACCCATCATAATGTTTGTCCCGACCTGATAACTGTCCGGGTATGTACCCCAGTATGCGGGGACAAGATACTTCGAGAGTCTCCATACACCCCAGCCGACATTGAGCCCGGTATAGAATCCGTCAAAAGTGGCTTTTGGATACCAGTGGGCCTCTACAAATGTAGCACCAAGATTGAGCGGAGCCTCAGTGCCTGGGAAGCCATATGGGTAGAAGATACCTATCCCATCCATCTGTACAGAGAAGTTATCATGCACTTTGAGCTCAACAGCAGGATTTACTATACCCAGAAGGGCAGCACCATTGAGTTTCAGGGCTATCTTCTGATCAGGATCCACCTTTGATGAACTGTTTTGTCCCCAAGCAGATCCGCTTAGCAGAGCCACTGCAAAAAGGATGGCAATTATTCTTTTCATAACTATATCTCTTTTTTATCTTTTACTATTCTCTCCACTACACTTATCATCCACTCACCTATAAATCGTACCACGATGGTACCAACAATAATGCCACAGCAGTCTGCCACGAAATCGAGGAACTCCCCGGCCCTTGGCTCGAAAAGATACTTTTGAGCCAATTCTGTAGCCACGGCAAACAACAGACCTGTCACAAATGTGAGACTGGTGGCAAACTCCTTATATTTACCTACATGACGGGAATACCTGTAGGTAAGCCAACCAATAAACGGGTAGGGGAGGAACATTATGAAGTGGAAGTAACGGTCAATCCTGATACCCAAAAAATACTGGGGCAACTCCATGTCCGGCATGGAGAAGTTGAAAAAACAAAAGAAAAGTACCATTCCTACATATATTAGGAACAGTACTTTTACTAATATGCTTGCACTGCGGTTCATTATACCATTTTAGCAGCGTCCTTGATGAAAGTCTCAAGACCCTTGTCAGTTAGAGGGTGGTTGATAAGACCAAGGATAGCTTTAAGAGGACATGTAGCCACATCTGCACCTACCTCAAGACATTGGATAATGTGTTGGGTATGACGGATAGAAGCTGCAAGTACTTGTGTCTGGTAACCGTAAGTGTTGTATACATCCACGATCTGAGCTACAAGACCGATACCATCTGTAGAGATATCGTCAAGACGGCCTACGAAAGGTGATACATAAGTAGCACCAGCTTTGGCAGCAAGAAGGGCTTGACCTACAGAGAACACCAAAGTACAGTTGGTCTTGATGCCGCGAGATGAGAAATATTTCACAGCTTTGATACCATCGATAGTACAAGGGAGTTTTACGCAGATTTGAGGGTTGATTTTAGAAAGCTCTTCACCCTCTTTGATCATCTCCTCGTATGTGGTAGAAAGAACCTCAGCACTAACGTCACCGTCTACGATTTCGCAGATGTCAGCATAGTGTTTAAGGATGTTCTCCTGACCTTTGATACCCTCTTTAGCCATTAGAGAAGGGTTAGTGGTTACACCGTCAAGGATACCAAGGCTTTGTGCCTCTTTGATTTGCTCAAGGTTAGCAGTGTCTAGAAAAAATTTCATAATCTATATTGTTTTAATTATTTGCATTAAGTAGTTCTGAAGCCCTCTTCATAGCTGGGGTGATATGTGGAAGGATATTCTCTTCACCGATCTCGTTGGCAAAGCCGGATTTGCGTAGTGTGGCGTGAACTTTCTCGGTAACACCTGAAAGTACCATCTGGATACCCTCTTTCTTAGAGCGTTGGTATAGGTTACGCAAGTTGTTGAGACCTGTAGAGTCCATAAAAGGTACCCTTCTCATACGTATTACCCTCACTTTAAGTTTCTCGCCTCTGAATCTGTCGAACTCATCTATTTTCGATGCAAGACCGAAGAAGAAAGGACCGTCGATCTCGTATACCTCTACACCGTCAGGGATATCAAGATATTGGGTATCGGTGGGGTTGATCACCTCCACATTCTCGGTAGCGGCGATAGGATCCTTGCCCATAACATTGATATTGGTGGTCTCGCTTACACGTTTTACGAATAGGATAACAGCCAAAAGCATACCCACTTCGATAGCGACAGTAAGGTCGATAATTACAGTTAGGAAGAAGGTGATAAGTAGCACAGACACATCGGTCTTCTCACCTTTTAGAAGGTATTTGAAGGTTCTCCACTCAGACATATTGTATGCTACCATCACAAGGATAGCTGCAAGGCAAGATAGTGGGATATACACAGCGTAAGGCAATAGGAACAGGAAGATAACCAATAGCACCACTGCGTGTACAATACCTGCAATAGGGGTGCGACCTCCGTTGTTGATGTTTGCCATAGTTCTGGCAAGTGCGCCTGTGGCAGGGATACCTCCGAAGAAAGGGGTTACGATGTTGGCAACACCCTGGCCGATAAGCTCAGTGTTTGAGTCGTGTTTTTTGCCGGTCACACCATCTGCCACCATTGCTGCCATCAAAGACTCAATGGCGCACAAAAGTGCAATGGTAATCGCCGGTGAGAAAAGCTCCTGGATGGTGTCAATGTTGATTGCAGGGAGCGATGGGGTAGGGAATGCCAATCCGCCTGCAAGCTCAGGGAATTTGTCGCCAATGGTAAGGAATGAGATTCCGTCCACTTTGGTGGCTACCACTGAAGCGATGATACCCACTACAATAGCTATAAGTGAGCCAGGGACCTTTTTGGTCACCTTAGGCCAGAAAATACATACCAACAGGCAGACAAGACCAAGAAGTGTTTCAGAGAGCTTGATGGTGCCAAAATGGTGGAAGTAGCACTTCCATTGCTCCAAAAAGCCAGATGGGACACTCTCGATCTGAAGGCCGAAGAAGTCCTTGATCTGTGTCGAGAAGATAACCACAGCGATACCTGAGGTGAATCCGACGATGATAGGATATGGGATGAATTTGATAAGGGTTCCGAGTTTGAACAC
Organism: Bacteroidales bacterium; assembly: GCA_017546125.1. Taxonomy (GTDB): domain Bacteria; phylum Bacteroidota; class Bacteroidia; order Bacteroidales; family UBA932; genus CAAGNP01. The sequence continues at coordinate 35,240 of JAFYXO010000021.1, read as the reverse complement.
ACCCATCAGCACAAGCATTATACCTGCCATGGCTGTAGCAATGATAAGTCCGTCCATACCGAATTTGGTGACAATACCGTAAATAATCACGATGAATGCACCTGTAGGACCACCGATCAAAGAGTAGGTACCACCCAAAAACGACATCAGGAAGCCGGCCACGATAGCAGTGATAAGACCCTGCTGAGGGGAAACACCTGACGAAATACCAAACGCAATAGCGAGCGGCAAAGCAATAATTCCGACAATAACTCCGGCAATCAAGTCTGCGCGGAAGTCATCCATAGTGTACTTTCCTTTCTGGAAAAGATCAAAAATTTTAGGTCTAAATGAGAAACGCATTACTTTTCATAATAAACCCCACGAACATAGGCCCGTGGGGTGAACATTTACTATTTGTATTCGTCCCAGCTCTTTATTTCGATTTCATCCTCTGTCATGTTGCAGAACGAGATGATGAATGCCGAAGCAAGTCTGGTATTTGTTATAAGCGGAATGTTGAAGTCTACAGCGGCGCGTCTGATTCTATAGCCATTTGTAAGCTCGGTATGGGTCATATTCTTAGGGATATTGATCACCATATCGATCTGCTTGTTCTGTAGCATTTCGAGAGCTTGTGGCTCGTTGCCCTCTTCAGTTGGCCAGTAAGCTCTGATAGAAGGGATGTTGTTCTCGCTCAAATATTTGTGAGAACCGCCTGTAGCGTAGATAGTGTACCCTTTGTCTGCAAGCAGTCTGCAAGCTTTGAGAAGCTCTGCTTTCTGTTTTGCATCACCTGAAGAGATAAGGATATTCTTCTTAGGGATAGAGTAACCTACTGAAAGCATAGATTTGAGGATAGCCTCATCGGTATTGTCACCGATACAACCCACTTCACCGGTAGATGCCATATCAACACCAAGGATAGGGTCAGCTTTCTGAAGTCTTGCAAATGAGAACTGAGAAGCTTTGATACCTACATAATCCAAGTCAAATGCACTCTTGGCAGGAGGGGTAACCTCTTCACCGATCATAACTTTGGTAGCAAGTTCGATGAAGTTGATCTTAAGAACTTTGGATACGAATGGGAAGCTTCGTGAAGCTCTAAGGTTACACTCGATAACTTTGATGTCGTTCTCCTTGGCAAGGAACTGCATGTTGAAAGGACCTGAAATCTTAAGGGCTTCAGCAGTCTTGCGGGCGATCTTCTTGATTCTGCGTGCAGTCTCCACATAAAGTTTCTGAGGAGGGAACTGGATGGTAGCGTCACCTGAGTGTACACCTGCAAACTCAATGTGCTCAGAGATAGCGTACGCGATAACTTTACCATTTTCAGCTACTGCATCAAATTCGATCTCTTTAGCGTGTCTTACAAATTCGCTAACCACCACAGGGTGTTTCTTAGATACATTTGCTGCAAGTGACAAGAACTCTTCAAGCTCCTTGTCGTTTGAGCAGACATTCATAGCTGCACCTGAAAGTACGTATGAAGGGCGAACCAATACAGGATAACCCACCTGCTCTACAAATTTATGGATATCACTGAGTGATGTAAGCTCTTTCCATTTTGGCTGGTCGATGCCAAGCTCATCCATCAATGATGAGAATTTGTGTCTGTCCTCAGCGTTGTCGATGCTGCTTGCTGATGTACCAAGAAGGTTAACACCGTTTGCATCGAGACGGATAGCCAAGTTGTTAGGGATCTGACCACCTACAGATACCACCATACCGTGAGGATTCTCAAGGTCGTGGATATCCATTACCCTTTCGAATGTAAGCTCATCGAAGTATAGTCTGTCGCACATATCGTAGTCAGTAGATACAGTCTCAGGGTTGTAGTTGATCATCACACCTCTCCAGCCAGATTTTCTGATGGTTTGAAGTGCATTCACACTACACCAGTCGAACTCTACAGAGCTACCGATACGGTAAGCACCAGAACCAAGTACGATGATAGACTTGCGGTCACCCTTGAAGTCCACATCAGATTTAGTACCGTTGTATGTCAAGTACAAGTAGTTTGCTTGAGCTGGATACTCTGCAGCCAATGTGTCGATCTGTTTAACTACAGGGGCAAGACCGAAACCTTTTCTGTAGTTTCTTACGGCCATAGCCATCTCTTCACCGTCGATAGAGTCTTTAAGTACAAGACGACCTACCTGGAAGTCTGAGAAACCCTGACATTTAGCCCTCTTGAGAAGTTCAAAATCTACCTCTTCAAGTGAATTCAGGGCACGAAGTTCATCTGCAGTGGTCTTGATGTTGTAAAGTTTGTCAAGGAACCATCTGTCGATTTTGGTAAGTTCGTGTATTTGCTCTACTGTATAGCCTGCATTGAATGCTTTTGAGATGACGAAGATACGTTTGTCGGTAGGCTGACGGAGAGCTTTGTCGATATCCTCTACTACGATCTCTTTGTTGGCTACAAAACCGTGAGCACCCTGACCGATCATACGGAGACCTTTCTGGATGGTCTCTTCGAATGTGCGGCCGATAGACATCACCTCACCGACACTCTTCATGCTACTGCCGATCTCACGTGACACGCCGTGGAATTTGCTGAGGTCCCAACGTGGGATCTTACAAACCACATAGTCAAGTGTAGGCTCGAAGAATGCAGGGGTAGTCTTGGTAACTGAGTTCTTAAGATCGAACAGACCGTAACCCAAGCCAAGTTTTGCAGCTACGAAAGCCAATGGATAACCGGTAGCTTTAGAAGCCAGTGCTGATGAACGGCTAAGACGGGCGTTAACCTCAATAACTCTATAATCTTCTGAATGTGTGTCGAATGCGAATTGGACGTTACACTCACCAACGATACCAACGTGTTTTACGATACGGATGGCAAGTTCACGAAGTTTTGCCACCTCCTGGTTGGTCAATGTCTGGCAAGGTGCCACTACGATACTCTCACCGGTGTGGATACCAAGTGGGTCGAAGTTCTCCATGTTGCAGACTGCGATACAGTTGTCGAAGCGGTCACGCATCACCTCAAACTCGATCTCTTTCCAGCCTTTCAGAGATTTCTCAACAAGTACCTGTGGTGAGTAAGAGAAAGATTTCTCTGCAAGTTTGCGAAGTTCCTCTTCGTTGTCGCAGAAACCGCTGCCAAGACCTCCAAGTGCGTAAGCTGCACGGATGATGACAGGATATCCAAGTTCAGCTGCAGAAGCGACAGCGTCCTCGATATTCTCTACTGCGTGGCTCTTGATGGTCTTTACATCGATCTCATCAAGTTTCTTAACGAAAAGTTCACGGTCCTCAGTGTCCATAATCGATTGGACAGGGGTACCGAGCACTTTAAGGTTATATTTTTCAAGGATACCTTGCTCGTAAAGTTTCACACCGCAGTTAAGTGCAGTCTGACCACCGAATGCAAGGAGGATACCTTGTGGTTTCTCTTTCTGGATGACTTTCTCTACATAGAATGGGGTTACAGGTAGGAAGTAGATCTTGTCTGCAACACCTTCAGATGTCTGAACTGTAGCGATGTTTGGGTTGATAAGGATGGTCTCGATACCCTCTTCTCTCATCGCTTTGATCGCTTGAGAACCTGAGTAGTCGAACTCACCAGCTTCACCAATCTTTAGGGCTCCTGAACCAAGGAGAATAACTTTTTTAATGCTTTTGTCCATAGTGTTCTATAGTAGATTTAGGAAGTCGTCAAATAGGAAATTGGTCTCAGGGTGGAATTGGACTGAGAAGAACAATCCGCTCTTATGTCTGATACCTTCGTTTGAACCATCGTTCATGTTGATGAAGTATGGTTCCCAGTCTGAACCAAGTGAGCTGTGGTCTACAGCGTAGCCGTGGTTCTGTGATGTGATGAAGCATCTCTCTGTTCCTGCCATACGTACAGGCTGGTTGTTGCTTCTGTGGCCGTAAGGGAGTTTGTATGTGGTGGCACCTGCAGCTTTGGCAAGTAGCTGGTTACCCATACAGATACCGAATACAGGTTTCTTTTTCTCCATAGCCACCTGGATGTTTTTGATGGTCTCTGCACAGAAGTCAGGGTTACCAGGACCGTTTGAAACGATCACTCCATCATATTCAAGTGTATTGAAGTCGTAGTCCCATGGAACACGGACCAACTCGATATCTTTGTTTACAAGTTTGCGAAGAATGCTGTTTTTTACACCGCAGTCTACAAGAACAACTCTCTTGCTACCCTCTTTGCCATATTTGATCACCTCAGGGCAGCTCACTTTAGCCACCTGGTTCTCAAGGTTAGGGTTGTAGAATTTGGTAGGGGTGTTGAAGCCTCTTGGAACAATGGCACCAAGCTGAGTCCCGTTGTCGCGGAGATATTTGGTCACCTCGCGGGTGTCCACACCGTAGATACCAGGGATTTTGTTCTCTTTTAACCATTGGTCAAGACTCTTGACTGCGTTCCAGTGACTGTAGTTGAATGAGTAGTCAAGCACGATAACACCTTTCACGTGAATCTTGTCAGATTCGTAGTTAAGTGATATTCCATTCTCCTTATTGTCATCAGGAATACCGTAGTTACCGATAAGTGGATAGGTTATACATAGGATTTGTCCCTCATAAGTGGGATCGGTTAGAGATTCGGGATATCCTACCATAGAGGTGCAGAAAACTACTTCACCTTCGGCAAGGAACTCATAACCAAATGAATAGCCCTGAAATTCAAGGCCATTCTCTAGATGTAATACTGCTTCTTTCATATTGAACACAAATGTAAGAGTTTTTTTACATACTTCTGACAAAAATCATCCACAATTTTTCCTTTAATTCCTCCCAGCGCTGCATTGTGAGCGATGCGAAGTCATTGGTATGTCTGGTGAGCAGTTCTTGAGCCTCTTCTACCTTTCCTTCTTCGATAAGTTTGGCAGCCTCAGCCTCTACAGATGCACCTGATCTGAACATTTTTGCTTCAAGTGCCATCACCTCATCTTCCAACAGTTTTCTGGTTTTGTTCCAGTCTATGGTTGAGAGTCTGTTGGTCTCCCTGTATGCCCAAATAGCTGCATCTTTGCGATATTCGTGCTGACCGCAAACCTGGAAATCTTCGTGTATCTGGTCGATGCCTGCGTAGATAGGGATACGTGGAGACTGGGCAGGGTTGTCATACGAGAAGTAAACCACTCCACCCACTGCATCAGGGAGCCAGTTTCTGGTCTGGATAACGAATGAATAAGAGCATCTGATCACAGCGATGGTCCTCTGGTTAGGGGCGATATCGGGTTTGATGCTGTTGAGCAATGCTCTCATCTCATTGGACATGAATGGTGATGCCGGGGTGATATGCTCATCTGTAACAGTGACAGAGTTGTCGTATGGATTCCATACTCTTCTTTTGAAATCTATCCACAAATCTTTGGTGATGTCGTATTCTGTACCCTCGTAGGTAGAGCGGAGCAGTGCAGTGATGGTGGCTGGTGACACTTTCTCCTCAGGTTTTACAGAGAAAGGGAGCTCCTCAGCATCAAATGAAAGGTTCAGTGATGGTGCCAATGTGCTGAGAATGAAGAATTCTCTGATACCGAAAGGCTTTTTGCCGTCGATCACATTGTGGAACTTGAACTCAGATTTGCCATCCCAGTAACCAAGCTTTTTAGAGCGCTCCTTCAAGTCTGAACTGTACATGAAATAGTCGGGATTGTCCCACTCGATACGTCCGATACGTGAGATGTTGGCTGAGACGCTGACATGGTCATCAGGAACCCTCTGTGCAGCCCAAAGTGCACTTGGTTTGCCAGGGCCTGAACCAGCTATCTCGAAGTGCCATACCTCATTTTTGTCTACGATGGTAAGACACTCTGCCCAGTCACCGTAACCATACTCCTGTGCCAATTCACCCATAAGTTTGATAGCTTCGCGGGCAGTTTTGCACCTTTGGAGGGCTATTCTCTGAAGCTCTTCGATCTGGAAAATTCCTGCAGGGTTTACAAGCTCGGGACGACCCTCGGTAGTGGTCTCACCCATAGCGAGCTGGTACTCGTTGATACAAGGGTATGCTGTATTCAAAAACTTGTAGGTCTCCTCAGGTGCAGGGATTTTGCCGGCTTCGGTTACGGTCCTTCTGTCCCAGGGGAGGTCGGTGTGAAGAAGTCCTTTGTATACACTCTCCATAGCCCCTTTTTCGTATTGTACACGTGGCTCCATCTTCATCCATGTCCTGAAATCTGAATCGCAGGTGTGTGATGTCATGGTAGAGCCATCTGTAGAGGCGTTTTTACCTACTGTGATCGAGGTACAGCTACCTGTCTCGATGTCATTCTGGGCGCTCATGCCAAAAGTGATGGCAAGCACTCCCAATGTAATTAGCAGAAATCTTTTCATATCGGTTAACTATTTGTTCTTTTTGTCATTCTCTATCAGATTGAGAAGGGCGTCAATCGCCTCCTCTTGCGGTACAGAGCGCATCACAGCCTCTTTTCCGCGGTAAATCGACACTTTCCCTTTCCCTTCACCCACATATCCGTAGTCGGCATCTGCCATCTCGCCGGGGCCGTTCACGATACAACCCATCACTGCAATGCAATAGCCTGAGAGGTGGGATGTTCTCCTTTTCACCTCATTGAAGGTCTCTTCGAGGTTATAAAGGGTCCTGCCGCACCCTGGGCAAGCGACATATTCGCATTTGGTGAAGCGGCGGCGGGTCGCCTGAAGGAGGTTGTCCTTGAAATCCTGGAGTGCCTCATCAGAGACCTTCTCCCCTGCACAAGTGCAATCGATCCCGAAATCGTCAATGCGGCGGTCGAGCAAGAGTGGCCCTATTTCGCAGGATGCTGCGATGATGAAAGTGTCCCAATCGGGTGTCGAGTATGAGAATTGTGGATTTTCCCCACTTGTATTTCTCTTTGGATTGCCCTGGAAATATGATGCAATGGCGGCAGCCACGGGCAATTCATTGACCGGAGGTTCGGTGAGGGAGACGCGTATGGTCTCGCCGATTCCATCCTGTAGAAGTGTTGCGAGGGCTGCAGCAGATTTGATCCTCCCCATATCCCCGTTTCCTGCTTCAGTGACCCCAAGGTGCAATGGGAAAATGACCCCTTGTTCCTCCATCCAACGGTTCAAGAGGCGGTAGGCCTCCACCATTACGACGGTATTGCTCGCTTTGAGCGAGAGGACCACATTGTAGAAATCCTCGGCAATGCACATCTGCACCCACTCAACCATCGCCTCCTTCATACCCTCTGCGGTATTGCCATAGAGCTCGGTAATCCTCTTTCCGAGGGATCCGTGGTTGATACCGATCCTCACTGCAGTGTTGTGCTCGCGGCACACCTCAATGAAGCGTTTGAAATCGCGCTGCGCCTTTTCGTGCTCAGTAGCAAAGTTGCCCGGGTTGATTCTCACCTTGTCCGCCACTTGCGCTACCGCAATGGCCACCTCTGACGAGAAATGGACGTCTGCCACGAGTGGGGTGTTGTTCCCTTGCTCGCGCAATACCCTCTTGATCTCTTTGAGAGACTCCACCTCGCGGAGTCCTTGGGTGGTAAGGCGGATCATCTGGGCACCTGCATCCCTCATCGCATTGCATTGGGCTACAGCCGCTTCTATGTCATTTGTGTTACAATTGCACATGGTTTGAATCACTATCGGAAGACCCCTTCCGATTTGAAGACCCGCTACATTTGCTACTATATTTTTCATAATCAATCTTTTAGTCAAAATTAAAGTGTAGACCTACGTTGAAACTCAACCTGTTGGGGTAGGAGTAGAGCCACCATTCGGTCGAGAGTTTCTCGGGATGGTACAAAAACGCGAACGAGTATTGGTATAGCACCTCAAAATGGATCTCGAAAGGGTGGAATTTGAGTGCCACTCCACCCCCTCCCTGTGCTCCGTAGTCCCATCTCTGGTCAAACTCGTCAAACCCTTTGGGATTGGTTGTAGCCAGACGGTAACCGGCAAATCCTCCAATATCCAGCATGAGGCGAAGGTGCTTCCCTACATCGTATTTGAGCTGAGTCACCAGGGGTACCTCTATCGCAGTCAGGGTCTGGTCCATATTGTCAATATTGTAGTATGATGTGAAGCCATACTGGCAATATTTGGCACCGAACTGTATCCCGAAGAATGACCATACATCCCACAAATTGTGGTAGTAGGTGTACAAAATAGAGTAGTTTTTATAGGTGTGAACCTGCTCCGCCTTGAGGTCTGGAGCGAAGTGGACACCGGTAATATCATAGCTGTACCTGACACCCAACAGGTGCTCGGTGGGCCTCACCGTCACTTTTTTGGAGAAAGTGGTATCGATCTCCACGAATCCCCCCTGAGCCTTGGCAGCAGTGGTCCCGACGGTGACGAAGAGTGCTATGATGAGTATATGTCTGAAAAATCTGATCATTTGAACAGTTGTGTAATATCTATGGTTTGTTCCAATTCTGTCCTCTCGGGTATCTCGAGGATGTAGTCCTTGTCTGTGGCAGTGTTTCCGAATTTATAGAGGATAACCCTCTCCGGCTGCCTCTTTTCAAGTATCGAGCCGGTGTCGAGGATACCGTTGCGGTTCCTGTCCTCTGTGATACGGATGGAGAATTTGCCCTTCTGCAGGTATGGGAATTTAAGCTGGCCGCTTTCAGATACATGATATGTTCTGAATACCCTGTCCCTCTTCTCGGAGATAAGCTCCACGATATATTTCCCGTTGACATTCTCCAAAGATAGAAACAGTGTGCTCAAGTCGTCATTGTTTGGAAGGGTCACCTTCTTGACCAGACTGTCGGCAGGGTTTCCGTTGATGTCGACGAAAATCCTGTGTGGAATCTTAAGATGGTACTCGTATCCCGACATGAACTCACCAGAAGGCTTGATGTAGAATTTTCTGATGTTGGTGCTGTCCGGAGTGACAGTATAAGCCTCTGCACCTCTCTGCTGTTTGGCAGTGATGTGGTAATATTGGATAGAGTCAAAAGGTGCCTTGATAAGTGGATAATCGAACTCTATGGTGATACCCTCCTGTTCGATAGTCTCACTGGTCATGCTCACTTTATATCTCGCTATAGAGTCAAGTACCTCCACCTGTTTGCCAAACTTGTTCTCCTGGAATTTCTTCTTGTAAGGCATCATTTTGAACTCTTCCCAGGTAGATACCAGTGTCTGGAGAGAGTCATCAGTCTTGTGGTATTTTATCCTGAACTGGAGTGTGTCCTGGATCTCACCCTGGTCGTTGAACCATAGTGACAAACTGTCCTCCATTATGTTGAACTCCCTGATAATCTTGTCATCGGGGATACCGGCGATCTGAAGTGTGTCGATCTTGACGTATGGGGCGTTGAATTTGATGTAGGCGCTCCTTTTGCTCAGACGGACATTCTCCCTGATGTACTGTTTGGATGAGTGCTCTTTGAAGAGGTTGAGCTGCATCGCGGATGGTCTGGACATGATCCCTGATGTATCTTTAGGATCATACGACAAAAGTTCGGGTCTGTCTGCCCTCATTACGCTGTCTGCCACGAAAAGTGAGTCAAGGAATGCCACAGACTCTTCGCCCGGGTCATATTTGTTGTTGTTATTGAGGTCTTCGATAGCGTAAACTCTGTATGCGCCCGGTTTTATGTTTCTTATGGTAAAGTAGCCCCATTTGTCACTCTTGGCTGCTGCTACAGGGAGCAGATTGAACACAGCCGAGTCTGATGGGTCAGTATGGAGAACCACAGTGATTTTCTCTTTTGGGAACTGGGTCTTGGCATCCAGAACTGTGCCGGATGTATAGATGGAGTCCACATGGTCACCTGTAGAGAATGCGAATGACATTCTGGGGAAGATATTTCCCTCATTGTTGTCTGCTATGCCGTCACCGAAGTCGATGGAGTAGGTGGTGTTTTCCTTTAAGGTGTCCTGGAATGTGAGGACGACACTCTTTCCTTTGATTTTGGGCTGTACCCTCTTCTTCAAAGGTGGCGATACATAGAAATTGGATGCAGGATCCTTCAATACCACAAATTCGCTGAATGTAAGTATGACACTGTTCTTTTTAGGGAGAACAGATACATTTGTGCTGTTGGGTAGGGGAACTGTCTCATCCAGTGTGGGTGGGATGGTATCCTTCGGTCCGCCCGATGGTGGTGTGGATGTATTTGCACACGATGGGGCAAAAAGCATCGAGACCAGTGTCAGGCAGATAACTGATATTATATAGGTGCTTCTTCTCATTACTATTCTGTGATATCTACTCTGGTTACACTTTCGATACCTTTGATTTTCTTCAATACCGACATCATCTTCTCCAGGTCCTCTGTGTGGTGTACATAGCAGTCAAGGAACCCTTCGAATACGCCGTCGTGTGTCTCCACATTCACCTTTCTGAGGTTGATGCTAAGCTCTTTGGAGATAGCTTTGGTGACGTCGTTCAAGATACCGAGCCTGTCCATACCCCATAGCCTTACACGTGCCAGGTGAGACATCACTGTATGCTTTGACCATTTGGCATTTACTATCTTCTCACCCTCTTTGGCAGCCCTCTCGATGGCGTTAGGGCAGGTCTTTTTGTGTACTATCACTGTGCCGTCAGACTCCATGAATCCCACGACATTGTCACCAGGGATAGGGTGGCAGCAGTCGGCAGTGGTGTAGGAGAGGGTCTTCTCTTTGGCATTCTCCTCAAGGATATACTCCTTGTTTTTACCCATCTTTACCTTGACCTCATCCTTGGGTGAGCTGCCACCGAAGGTGAAATCGTCATCATCATCCTCATATAGTTCAGGGTCATCCACCACAGGCTCCTTATTGCTCTTGAGGAACTGGAGTGTCCAGTACATCACATTCTTATTGAGGGTGTTCTTCTTGAGGATACTCTCGAGATTGTCAAGTTTGATGATACCTGCAGATATCTTGGTGTAGAGCTCATCCTTGTTGTTCATATTGTATGCTTCGATGAGCTTTTTGAGGACTCTGTTCTGAGGTTTGATGCCATATTTGGCCAACTCCTCTTCAAGGATATCCTGACCCTTCTTGAGGGTGGCTGCAATCGACTCTTTTATGTGGTCGAAAACGATATTTCTCGCCTTTCCTGTTTTTAGGAAATCGAGCCACTCCCTCTGTGGCTTTTGCGACTCGGCGGTGATGATCTCCACCTGGTCGCCGTTCTTAAGCACCTGTGACAGAGGTACCAGTTTCATATTGACCTTGGCAGCGATCGCGTGGTTACCCACCTGAGAGTGGATATAGTATGCGAAATCGAGTGCAGTGGCACCTTTAGGAAGTGTTTTGGATTCACCTTTAGGGGTGAAAACATATATCTCTGAGCCAAGTAGGCTTTCGTGGAATTTGTCAAGGAATTTGAGTGCGTTTGCATCTGGGTTCTCCAATACGTCGCGCACCATATCGAGCCAGTGGTCCATCTTCTGTTCCACACCCTGGGAATCATTGTCGATCCCCTGCTGTTTGTATGTCCAATGGGCGGCGATACCCCTCTCGGCTATCGCATTCATCCTCTCCGAACGGATCTGTACCTCTATCCAGTTTCCGGTGTTGCTCATTACTGTGCAGTGAAGTGCTTCATAACCGTTTGATTTTGGCTGTGATACCCAGTCGCGGATACGGTCAGTCTTCGATCGGTAAATCCCTGTTACAAGGGCATATATGTGCCAGGCCTGAGTCCTCTCATCGTACCCTTCGAGTGGTTTGAAGATGATGCGTACGGCATAAAGGTCATAGATCTCTTCAAATGCCACCCCTTTGGTAGCCATCTTTTTCCAGATGGAGTAGGGGGTCTTGGTCCTTTTGAGGACAGAGAACTGGAATCCTTCATCAGATAGGACCTTCACGATAGGCTCCAGGAATGTGTCCATCTGACAATCCTTGCGGTTTACCATGTCGTCGATTCTCGCTTTGATCTGGGCGTAAGCCTCCGGTTCCCTGGTCTTGAGCCATATATTCTCCATCTCCGACTTCATGCTGTAGAGACCCAGCCTGTGAGCAAGGGGTACGAAGATATACATGGTCTCACTGAGGATTTTGTCCTTCTTGTGGTCAGGCATCGAGTCGATGGTCCTCACATTGTGGAGACGGTCAGCAAGCTTGATGAGGACGACGCGAACATCCTCATTGAGTGTAAGTAGAATTCTCTTGAAGTTTTCGGCCTGCAAATTTGCCCCAGGACCTGTGTCCAAGGCAGCTTTGATCTTGGTCAGACCATCCACAAGGGATGCGATCTTGGTGCCGAAAAGCCTTTCGATATCCTGAACAGTGTAGTCTGTGTCCTCCACTACGTCGTGCAAAAGTGCCGCTGCGATAGATTTGTAACCCAAACCTATCTCCTGAACCACTATTTTTGCTACCTGTATGGGGTGTATAATATAAGGTATGCCCGAACGGCGGCGCACACCCTTGTGGGCCTCATTGGCGAACTCGAACGCCTTGATGACACCTTCATACTCCTCTTGGGAAGCACATCTTTTCAAACTGACCACTCTGAGCTCTTCGAACTCCTGATTGATAAGGTCATGATCCTCTTGTGTAAATTCTACCATAATTAATAAAGTATATCGCGTGTACCTTTTTTAATCTTCTCCAGTCTTTGACGGGTATTCTCCTTCTGCTCTTCAGTGGGGAGCATCTCTATCTCCCTCTCTATCAAATCGTATCCCACCTTTTTGGTCTCTTCGGATGAGTAGTCTTCCAGATATTCGGCCAGTGTGAGGATGGCGTTGCGGGTGCAGAATTTCTTGATGAAACCGGGGATGGCATACTCCATAAAGTGTGTGCCTGTCCTCCCTACACGGTAACATGCTGTGCAGAAACTTGGGATGAAATCTCTGCTCAGAAGCCATCTCATCACCTCATCGAGGTTGCGGGTGTCACCCACTGCAAACTGCTCTTTCTTAAGATCCTGCTCATTTCCCTCTCTCTCCTGATTGTACCCTCCGATCTCAAGCTTGGTCCCGGCATCTATCTGGCTTACGCCGAACTCCATCACCTCGTCGCGGATAGCTTTCGATTCGCGGGCGGTCATGATGAGACCTGTGTAAGGGACTGCAAGGCGGAGGATTGCTACCAATTTCTTGAAGTCCTCATCGCTTACCCTGTATGGGAGTTCGAGGTTCAAGCCGTTAGCTGGCTGGATTCTGGGGAAACTGATGGTATGAGGCCCCACTCCGTGAGTCTCCTGAAGGTGGATGGCGTGTGATACAAGTCCGAGGACCTCGTATCTCCAGTCGTAAAGTCCGAACAATGCGCCGATACCCATATCGTCGATACCCCCTTCGAAAGCTCTGTCCATCGCGTGGAGTCTCCAGTGGTAATCGCTCTTAGGGCTCCCTGCAGGGTGATATTTGGCGTAAGTCTCTTCGTGGTAGGTCTCCTGGAACACCTGGAATGTCCCGATACCTGCCTCTTTCACTATTTTGTACCCCTCCACATCGAGCGGAGCGGCATTGATATTGACACGGCGGATCTCCCCATTGCCCGATTTGACCGAATAGGCGGTCCTGACGGTTTGGGCAATGAACTCAGGGGTATATTTGGGGTGCTCCCCGTATACCAGAATAAGCCTTTTGTGCCCCTCGTTTTCAAGGGCAGTAATCTCATTCTCAAGCTCCTGAGTACTCAATGTGTGGCGCACGGTGGTATTCAGCGTGCTGCGGAAACCGCAATATTTGCAGTTGTTAATGCAATAGTTGCCGATATAAAGGGGGGCAAAGAGGACAATGCGGTTGCCATAAATCGATCTCTTAAGCTCCCTCGCGGTCGCAAACAGCTCGTCGAGCCCCTCTTTCGATTCGATGGCAATAAGTGCTGCCACCTCTTCAAGGTTCAAGGCCTTTTTCTCCTTGCTCTTGGCAAAAATCTCCCTGCTCCTGGCCATGTCCTCACGGGTATCACGGATAAGAGCCTGAAGATGGGCGTCGTTTATGAAATTCTTATATTTGTTCATTTGCGTCTTCTTAATAAATTCAGTTTTTCAAGGTCACTCAGATGGAACTCCTTGTGGTATGAGTCGAGGTTCTGGATAGAGTATGACACTTGCGCACCGATGATGATTATGAACCAGCCGATGTTTACCCACACCATAAATAGGGGGATGGCTGCAAATACACCATACACTGCATTGATTCTGGTGACAAAAATCTGGGTCTCAAGGTAAAAGAACTGCACTATGGTAAATGCCGCCGAAGCGAGCAGCGCTGCCTTGAATGCATTTGAGAATTTGACTTTGGCGTTCGGGATGAATTTGAACATTGTGGCAAAGATCAATGCCGCCACACCGTAGAATATGAGCCATTGGATTATATCCCTCATATCCAGGAACGGTATCTCCACCATCCACATATTTTTGATCCCATTTGATATGACTACCGCCATACCTAGGAAGAGGATCGATACAAATGGGGCCATCAAAAGGATGAGGAAGTATGACATCAACCTTTTCCACCACACTCTCGATGTCTCCACGAACCAGATATTGTTGAAGGATCTCTCCACGCAAAGCATCAGCCACACCACCAGCCAGAGGAAGACTCCGAAGGAGATTATCCCGTAAAGGCTGTAGTCTGTGCTGGCCAGAATGTTGTTTGCAAATCCGAGGAAGAGATTTATGATCTCCTGGTTAGAGAAATATTTGTGAATCAGATCGTAAAGTATGTTGCTGATTCCAAAGCCGTCAGTAATGCTGAAAATCACAGCGATAAGGGGGACCACCGCCATAGTGGAGAAAAAGCTCAAAGCCACAGCCTGCCAGTTGAGACCCAGCTTGCTGTAGTTGTCAAGGGTAAAGGCTACTATTTTGAGCTGCCTTTTGCCCCATAGGATGAATTTTCTGCCCCTTTCCGCCATAGTGATATCCTTATAGTTTGTTTACAAATTCTTTAGCAAAGTCTTTAACACCTGAAAGCTTCTCCTGAGTGGTGACACCGCTCAACTCCACACCTTTCTCGATGAAATCCATCTTCATCTCAGTGAGTTTCTTTTTAAGTGTCCTTACACCTGCGCCATTCCATGATGACGAACCGAATACGCCCACCACTTTGTTTTGAGGGTTAGCCACAGATATTTCGTGTACCAGGTGGTGCATCATAGGGTGCATCTCGCCGTTGTAAGCACATGTGCCCAGGATAAGGCCATTGTACTCCCAGATCTCATTGATCAGGTAAGATACGTGAGTCTTAGATACGTCGAACACCCGGATGTTCTTGATACCCTCCTCAGCGATAGCGCGGGCGATGCTGTCTGCCATCTTCTCAGTATTGCCATACATGGAAGCATAGACAATAACTACACCCTTTTCAGCCTCGTGACGGCTCCATTTGTCGTAAAGTCCGAGGACTTTGCCTGGGTTCTCCCTCCAGATAGGGCCATGAGAAGGGCAGATGATCTTTATCTCAAGGCCTGCCAGCTTTTTGAATGCAAGCTGCACCTTGTCGCTCCATTTGCCCACGATGTTTGAGTAGTATCTCCTCATCTCTGACAAATAATTTCTCTCGAAATCAATCTCGTCGTCGAAGATACCTCCGTCAAGTGTACCGAAGCCTCCGAATGCGTCGCAAGAGAAAAGGACCTTGTCTGTGGTGTCGTATGTGACCATAGTCTCTGGCCAGTGAACCCATGGAACCCACGCAAAAGTGAGTACATGATGACCTAGTGACAATGTGCTCCCATCCATCACCTCAAGTTTCTGCTCTGCTGGTACAGGGTAGTAGTTCTCGAGAAGTTTGAAAGTGGTGCAGTTGCCTACCACAGTCACATTTGGGTAGGCTTTGAGGATCTCACCGATCATGCTTGAGTGGTCAGGCTCAAGGTGGTTGATGATAAGATACTCAAGGGGGCGACCCTCCAGAATGGTATTGATGCGGGTCAGGTAATCGTTGTCTGAGCCATACTCAAGAGTATCCACAAGGGCAGGGTGCTCGTCAGCGATCAAGTATGTGTTGTAAGCGACTCCATAAGGGAGTGGCCAGTTGTTTTCAAACAGGTGTTTTTTACGGTCGTTTGTACCGATATAGTGTATTTTATTTGAAATCAGAGTCATATCTATCTGTTAATTAGTTTGTTAAATTTTATTTCGTCTATAATTTCTATTCCAAGTTTCTCTGCTTTTTTAAGTTTTTCAGGCCCGGCCTTCTCTCCAGCCAGCAGATATGTGGTGTTCTTGCTCACTGAGCCGGTATTTTTCCCTCCGTGTGCAGTGATGAGCGATTTCATCTCCTCCCTTGAGATCGAGAAATTGCCCGAAATCACTATCGTTTTCCCCTCCAGAAGATCCGAAAGCTTCCCATCGTCTGCTTCTGCTTCAAATTTCAGACCCATTGCGCGGAGCGCTCCGATCATATCGCGGTGGGCAGAATCTGCAAAATATTGCAGGATGCTCTCTGCCATGATATCCCCGATTTCGTCCACCGAGAGGAGATCCTCGCGGGTGGAGGCCATCAGTGCGTCGATGGTTTTGAAATGGGATACAATCATTTTTGCAGTGGTCTCGCCGATGTGGCGGATGCCCAATGCGAAAAGAACGCTATGGAATGGGGCCTTTTTCGACCCTTCAATACTCTCGAGGAACCTCTCTGCAGCGCGGTCCTTCCACCCTTCAAGGGTCATGAGCTCCTCTTTGGTTAGGCGGTAGAGGTCTGCAAAATCTGAGATCATCCCCTTCTCGTAGAGCTGGTCAATGGTCGCCTCACCCGCAATGATATTCATCGCCTTACGTGAGATGAAGTGGACAAATTTGGCCTTGATCTGAGTAGGGCAATGGTCCGAATTGGGGCAGAAGTGCTTCGCCTCACCATCCCTCTTTACCAGTTCGCTGCCGCAATCGGGGCAGTGGGTAGGGTATTGGGGTACCTGTGCCGAAGAATCCCTGCGGGAGAGCTCCACACGGGTGATTTTGGGGATAATCTCCCCACCTTTCTCCACGTATACCCAGTCGTTAAGATGGATATCGAGAGCCTCCATCTGTTCGCTGTTGTGGAGCGAGGCACGTTTGACCACGGTTCCGGAGAGCTGTACCGGATCAAGGTTTGCCACGGGGGTGATTGCCCCTGTTCTTCCCACCTGGTAGTCGATTGAAACGAGACGGGTGAGGGCCTCTTCGGGTTTGAATTTGTATGCAGTGGCCCACCTTGGTGATTTTGCGGTGAAGCCGAGTTTGCGTTGGAGTGCGAGGTCATTGACCTTAATCACGATGCCGTCAGTAGCGAATGGGAGGAATTTCCTCTTCTCGTCCCAGCTGCGGATGAATTCGATTACCCCTTCGATATTGTCGCAGAGGGCTGCATGCTCGGAGACAGGGAAACCCCACGATTTTGCATTGCGTAGCGCATCGAAATGGGTGTCGAATGGGAGGTTTTCGCCGAGAAGGTGATACAGGACGCAGTCCAGGCCGCGTTCACGGACAATGGCGGGATCCTGCTGCTTGAGTGAGCCTGCTGCCGCGTTGCGTGGATTCGCAAACGGGGTCTCCTCCTCCTCTTCGCGCTGCAGGTTCAGACGGTCAAATGCCTCATACGGCATAAAAATCTCACCACGAATCTCAAAATCTGCTGGAAGGGTGGTGGGGGTGTTGCCGGTGTTGGCAAACAGGTCACCTGAAGTTTCTGTTGCAGGGGAGTTGACTGGGGTAGCGGATGGCATGGCGATGGTGTGGGGGATGGATGGGATTGTCTTGACATTCTCAGTCACATCGTCTCCGACGGTGCCATCTCCGCGGGTGAGTGCCCTGATAAGGATACCGTTTTTGTAAGTGAGGCATATCGCTGTGCCGTCAAATTTGAGCTCGCAGCAGTATTGGAATGGGGCATCGGTCACCTTCCTGATCCTCTCATCGAATGAATAGAGCTCCTCGATGTTGTATGTGTTGCCGAGTGAAAGCATCGGGAAGCGGTGACGGTATTGGGCGAAACCCTCATTCTTGTCGCTTCCCACCACTTGGGTAGGGGAGGTGGTTGAGAGGAATTCAGGGAACATCTTTTCGAGTGTAGAGAGCTCATTCATAAGCAAATCGTACTCGAAATCGCTTATAGTAGGGGCGTTCATGACATAATAACTGTGATTATGCCTTTCAAGCTCCTCTGTAAGCTCCTTAATCCTCTTTTCTGCGTATTGTCTCTTTATGCCCATAATAACTCACAAAATTAAGAAAAATAGAGGAAAAATCCTCAATAAAAATAGTGCTTATAAATTTTTTTTAATTAGCCAGATGTATTACTTTTGCGCCGACAAAAAATAAGAGAGATTTTAATTTTAGAGAGACTAAACAATGAAAGATTCAATTGTTATCCTTACCGGTGGTGGTCCAGCACCAGGAATTAACACAGTAGTAGGTACTATCGCCAAAACTTTCCTTTCAAAAGGGTATAGAGTAATCGGACTTCACGGAGGTTATTCGGCTATCTTCTCTAAAGAGCCAAGATATACCGACATGGACTTCTTCCTTGCTGACTCAATCTTCAACCGTGGTGGTTCTTATCTTATGATGAGCCGTTACAAACCAACCCAAGAAGATTTCGAGAAAAACTTCAACGAGACATTCTTCAAAGAGAACAATATCAAACTATTGGTTACTGTAGGTGGTGACGATACCGCTTCTACAGCCAACCGTATTGCAAAATTCCTAAAGAGCAAGAATTATCCTATCCAGAACATCCACGTTCCTAAGACTATCGATAATGACCTTCCTCTTCCTAACAACCAACCTACTTTCGGTTACAACTCGGCTAAATCTGAGGGTACCAGAGTGGCTACCACAGTGTATGAAGATGCACGTACCAGCGGTACCTGGTATCTTATCTCTGCTATGGGCCGTTCGGCTGGTCACTTGGCACTAGGTATTGCAGCTTCTTGCCACTATCCTATGGTAGTTATCCCTGAGATGTTCAACAAAACTGACGTTTCTATCGAGAAGATCGTTAAGTTGGCTATCTCATCTATCGTTAAGAGACAGCTTATGGGTGTAACTTATGGTGGTGTAATGATCTCTGAAGGTGTGTTCCATATCCTTAGCGATGAGGATCTTAAGAACTCAGGTGTGACATTCTCTTTCGATGCTCACGGTCACCCAGAGCTTGGTAAAGTGTCTAAAGCACAAGTGTTCAACACTGTTCTTGAGAACAAGATGAAAGAGCTTGGTATCAAAGTTAAGACCCGTCCAGTAGAGATCGGTTACGATGTAAGATGTCAAACTCCAGTAGCATTTGACCTTACTTACTGTTCACAACTTGCTTACGGTGTTTGGAAATTGTTCCACGCTGGCGAGACCGGTTGTATGGTTTATGTTGATGGCAGAGGTATCGCTACTCCACTTTACTTGACAGATCTACAAGACCCTGAGACTGGCAAGATTCCACCAAGACTTGTGGACATCACCAGCGAAGAGGTACAAAACGTATTCAAATACGAAACTCACTACATCAAACCAGAGGATTACGAGGCAGCTAAGAAATATCTTGCTAACCCTGAGGAGTACGACTTCTACAAAATCCTTAACTGGGAATACCCACAAGACTAATTACCACTGACACCACGTCAGACTGTGTGATATAATCAAAGGCAATCCGGCACATCCGCCAGGGTTGCCTTTTTTGTTAGGCAGTTCGAATAGTCGGGACTGGCCAGGTGCTTCCTGCAAAACACCTTTCCAGAAGGTGGCCTCTGACGCCATTTTGGTGAGGGTTAGCGGAAAGGTGCGGCGATTTTGCCACACCTTTCCAAAAGGCACCTCTACAGACACTTCCAAGCCATACTTGCGGAAAGGTGTTTTGCAGGAAATCTGCAGAAATATCTTGGATAGGTATATTTGAAGTGTTATCTTTGTGATGAGCAGCCACTAGAGGCGCGAGATCGATGATGAAGAACAAAACTGACCTGCTCCGACAAGCGGAATCTGACCTTGGTCTGAACAAGCCATTTATCAAAGGGCAAACAGTTACAGTCAGCAAATGTTGGCATTTCACTACAGATGGCAATGCTATCGACAGAATCTTTGACGACGACGAGGATTTTATAGCTGGGATGAACAGAATCTTTGTAGTTTTTCAGAACTATGAAATACTCATTCTCGCGTTCTGTCTAATGGATACCCACATTCACTTCATACTCTATGGCGAATATGATGAATGTTACAAATTTATCCATGAGTATATCAGAAGAACATCTATGTTTATTTCAAGCCGACATGGAGAAAATAACAAGTTGTCAATTGTTCCAATACATCACCAGGTCATCGATAATGACAAATATCTTAAGAATGCCATCTGTTATACGCTAAAAAATCCGGCGACAGCAGGGTTAAAATTCACTTATAGTGATTATCCGTGGTCAACTGGAGCCCTATATTTCAGGACTAAAGGATATTGGTGTTCTCCGACATGGGAAGATACAGACAGACATAAATGTATGACCACTAAAGTCTCCAAGAGAGAGAAAAAGTCACTTCTGAAAATTTATACATCTCTGGATATCAGCCATCTGAGAATAATAAATAATACAATATTTCCAGGTGAATATGTTGTTTATGAATTGGTTGAAAATATATTTAAAACCCATAAAGCATTCTCATATTTTATGAATACTACCAAGGAAGAGGATATTGAGTCGAAGGGTGGTGTGATCTCGCGTCTGTCAATACCGATCCAGGAGATGCGTCAACACCGAAATGAGTTATGCCGTGAGGTGTTCTCTGTCAGTTCGATAAGGATGCTTAATGTGGAGCAGAGACTGAGGTTGGCAAAGATATTGTGGAGCAAATATCGTAGCTCCGTCAAGCAGATAACCAGGCTGTGTGGGCTTTTGCCCGAAGAGACCAAGGGTATTCTATTGCGATAGCGGGGTTTTAGTGTTATATTTGCCGCTTAAGCGAAGAATGTATGCAAAGTAAATTCATAATATATCAGATGTTGCCAAGACTCTTTGGTAACACAAATCCAAATTGTGTATATGACGGGATATTTGAAGAGAATGGATCTGGTAAATTCTCTGATGTGTCAGAGGCTGTGCTTGAGGATTTGAAAAAACTATCAGTAACACATGTTTGGTACACTGGAATTATCAGACATGCTACTGAGGGTGACTTGACAGCCAAAGGGAAGGCAGGCTCACCATATGCCATTAAAGATTATTATGATGTTAACCCGTATATGGCTACTGATGCATCTCTCCGCATGGATGAGTTTTCATCACTATTGGAGAGGACACACGATTCCGGCCTGAAGGTGGTGATTGATTTTATACCTAACCATCTCTCACGTGAATACGATTCACAGGTGGCACCTTTTGGTGATGAGAATTTCTACCCTGGTAAAATTCATGATGGAGACTGGACCGATACAGTCAAACTGAATTACGGGTGTCGCGACACATGGTCGAAAATGAGAGATATTCTTGAGTTTTGGACCGCCAAGGGGGTCGATGGTTTCAGATGTGATATGGTGGAACTTGTCACTGTCGACTTCTGGGAGTGGTGTATAGCTGATCTTAAAAAGAGATATCCACATCTGATATTCATAGCTGAGATTTATCAGCCACATAACTATCAGCCATATATCTGTAGAGGAGGGTTTGATTATCTATACGACAAGTCAGGTTTCTATGACCATCTGAGATGGATTTCCACAAGTGAAGGTAGGGGAACACCAGCCTCAGCTCTCACATCAGTGTGGCTCTCATTAGGGGAGTTCCAGTCAAATATGCTGAACTTTCTGGAGAATCATGACGAACAGAGAATTGCCTCTACATTCTTCCTGGGTCATCCAGAACGTGCATTCTCTTCACTATATGTTTCTTTGTTTTTCAATACAGCTCCATTCATGATCTATTTTGGTCAGGAACTTGGTGAAGATGGTATGGAGCACGCCGGCTATAGTGGCCCGGATGGCAGGACTACCATCTACGACTTCTGGAGTCTCCCTTCTGTGCGAAACTATCTTAACGGGATTAATGAGGGCGATGAGTGCAAGTACTTGTCTGATGAGCAGAAAGCTCTTCTTGGAAAGTATCGTGAGCTTATGTCTCTAGCCATGAATACACCTTCGTTCAGAGAGGGCAAAACATATGATCTGATGTATGCAAACCCACACACAGAGTGCTTTGACCCCCGTTACCACTATGCATTCCTGAGATCGGATGGTAAAGAGGTGTACTTGGTGGCAGCCAATTTCTCAAAATGGGATGCGACTATCCAGATCAATATCCCACAAGAGGCACTTGACTATCTGCTTGGTGATTCGGACCACAGGGCAATATCGCGAAAACCGCAAACTGTTACTATCTTTGCCCATCAAGGGTCCGTCGTGAAGGTACTTTAGTGGATTGTGCAGATTAAATACCGGGAGCCTTATAGCTAAGGCTTTGCGCTTACCCATATCCTGCGGTCAACTATGATCAATCACCTGAGGGCCATTTTGTTCTACAGCTTCATTTAGATAGAATCTGCTATCATCTTCACCTGTAATAACCATGCTGCAGTATCTCGTTATGTGCTCATCACATTGTAATAACTACGCTGCAGTATCTCTTTGTCGCCTTATCTCTTTGTAATAACTATACTGTAGTGCCCCTCTTCTCTTATATTGGATATATACATCGTTCTCCTGCAAAACACCTTTCCGCATGTGTGGCTTGGATGTGTCTGTAGAGGGGCTTTTTGGAAAGGTGCGGCGATTTTGCCGGACCTTTCCGCTAACCCTCGCCAAAATGGTCTCAGAGGCTGTCTTCTGGAAAGGTGTTTTGCAGGAAAGCAGTCATGGCATCAGTCAAGATACAATGTGTGGCGGGAAGCTGGTAAGCTGGCGAACAATGAGGGTGTAACCGTGATAGCAAGAAAGAAACCTTTGCAGACATAGACGACAGCAAGCCCAGCTCCTACATTGAGCAAAATAGTGCTACCATGAATGGTACGGAGAAGTCTACCAGGAAGCCGTGGTAAACTGAGACGACAGCGAGCCCTGCTCCTACATCGAGCAAAATAGTGCTACCATGAATGGTACGGAGAAGTCTACCAGGAAGCCGTGGTAAACTGAGACGACGGCGAGCCCAGCTACTACATTGAACAAAATAGTGCTACCATGAATGGTACGGAGAAGTCTACCAGGAAGCCATGGTAAACTGAGACGACTGAGAGGTCGTCACCGCACACCTGGCGGATGATGGGGAGTGTGGTGTCAGCTGTGGTGGCTCCACCAGCTGCGATAGGGGATAGTGGTCCGGCGATTCTGGGTAGGAATGGGGCGCTTATCAGTGCGATGATTTCGCGGATTACATTTGCCAAGAGGGCAATGGTCCCGAGTTCAATTCCTTTGCTTTGTGCGATCAGGATACTTGATAGCGAGTAGTAGGCTTGCCCTGAGCCTATGGCCAATACTTCTGTGAGGCGGTATGGGAGGAATATCCCCAGAAGGGCAACAGCTAGCAGTGTCCCCACAATGGTAAATAGTGGCAGCATGAGAATTTTCCTGTCGAGTTTGCGCAGGTTTGCAAAAACACTTTTGTTGTGCCCGATGCTTAAGCCCACGCAGAGGATTAGCAGGCATAGTGTGTAGAAGGATGTCTCCTCCGGGAGTTTCCATTGGCCGAGAAGGTCAAAATATCCTGTAAGGACACCGGCGGCAAAGAATGAGAGGATCACAAGGCTCCCTCTCAATGGTGCCCATAGTGAAACTTTCTCCCCAGATGCACCTTTGGCCGGTTCATATTTGAGTCGGCTCCATTTGGCGAGAGCCGCTGCCGCAATACAGCTTCCTGTGGTGGCTGCTACCGCAATGGCAAGTGCCTTGAGCCCGAGTGTGGGGAGTGCTGATACGATATTGGGGTCGCCACCCATCTCCAGTCCGAGGAGAAAGAGGAGCAGCCAGATTATATAGACCACAGCCTTATCGGTCCAGCCCAGGTTTACCTTTCTGAGAAGTATACCTAGCCCAATGCCCGACAACATGAAGGCTATGACAATATACATGTCTGATTAGATTTTATCCGGATAATTTGGGAAGTACTTGTTCAATATTGACTCGTAGGTGCCGTTCTTCTCAAGATTCAAAAGACCATCATTGAACATTCTGATAAGTGAATAGTTCTCTGATTTGTTTACAGCCATATTGAATGTGAATTGGGTGTCACCCTTGAATGCCAAATCCAAGTCAGCACCTTTGGTGTGTATTCTGTAGTGGATTAGCGGATACTCTTCCAAAACAACATCTGCACTGCCGGATAGAACAGCTGCAAATGCGTCATCCACTTTCTGGTAAGGGGTCACTGTGAAACCGATGGTATCCTTAAGGAACTCAGCATATTCATGGATAGTGGTTCCTCTTTTGCAGACTACTTTCTTGCCTTTAAGGTCTTCCATAGAACTGATTCCTGAAACACCTTTTTTTACAGCAGCAGCGACTGCTGACCTGAAGTATGGGTGGGTGAATTCCATCCCTTCCCAACGCTCTGTGGTCCAGGTGATAAGAGATATTGCTCCGTCAAATTTTGGGACAAATTTGTCGAATTGTCTCATGATCTCCTCGAACTCCATTGGGACAAGTTTGACGTTGAATTTCTGGTCAGCTGCAATAGCTTTGATCAGCTCGATTTCGAAGCCGGTAAGCTCTCCGCTTGCGTCGCGGTATGCAAATGGCTCTGCCGAATCGGAGCAGACGATAAGGATATTTTTGGTTTTATCATTGTCGCAAGACGAGAATGCCAATGTGGCGAAAAGCGCTGCGGTGAGGATCAGAAGTTTCTTAAAGTAGTGCATATTCCCTAAGCATTAAATTTTCGTGCCAAAAATCGCAAAAATTTGTAGATTTGCCAAGAGAATAATAAGAATATGGCAGATAATTATTTGGAAAAACGCTACGATGAGGTATTCAACGGCGCGTCTGCCCCTAAAAAGAGGGGGGCAAAAAAGGGGAATATTTCTCTCGATTCATTGCTTTTGAAGAATAGGAGCTACAGGGGTTATGACGAGTCCTATGTGGTGAGTGAGAGCGAATTGCGCGAGATGGTGAAGGTGGTGACAAAGGTCCCCTCTGCCAAAAATCAGCAGGTCCTTCGATTTAAGCTTGTGACCCGTGATACCGGCGGCGACATTGTTCTGAAGCATACCCGTTACGGCGGGGCGTTGCCTGAGCTGAATCTTCCATTTGAGGGGACTGCCCCATATGCCTTTATTATCATCTGCTCGACTGTTCCTGAGGGGAAATGGGTCGACATTGACCTTGGTATTGCGGCGCAAAGCATATTGCTCAAATGTGTCGAGATGGGGCTCAATGGAATTTGCATCGGGGCGTTCAACAAGCAGGAGCTGATCTCTGCCTTCGATTTGAAATACGATCCGGTGATGGTCCTTGCAATAGGTAAGGGGGCTGAGAAGATCCAATTGCTCTCGATCCGTGAGGACGAGGGGCACAGTTATTTCCGCGACAAAGGGATTCACTACGTTCCCAAGGTGCAGCTCGACGATTTAATCCTCTAATATCGGAAAATTTCGTACTTTTGCCTAAAATGACATTTATGCTCCGAAGAGTCCCTGTTCTGCTTATTGCAATATTCGTTTTGCTGGTGGCTGCCTGCAGCACTACCCGTGTGGTGCCAGAGGGGTCGTACAGGCTGGTGGACAATACCGTAAATGTCGTAAATAAAGGGGATTACCCCAAATATCAGAGTTCAGATATCGATAAATATATCAGGCAGAAGCCCAATTCATATTTCTTCGGCAAATGGAACCCTTTTATCTATGTCTACAACTGGAGCAATGGAAAGGGGGGAGGCTGGGACCGTTTTGTGCAGAAGCTCGGTCAGGCGCCGGTGATTTTTGATCCCACTCAGGTGGAGTCCAGCATCTCAAACATGGAGACCCACTTGAACTATCTCGGGTACTACCATTCGGAGGTGACCGATTCGCTCAAGACCAGCAATAAAAAGGTGTCTGTCGTCTATAATGTCACCCTTGGTAAGCAATACCCCATCTCGGAGATCAGATACGATATTCAGGACAGCACATTGAGGCAATTGTATATGGCAGACACTACCAATTCGGTGATAAAGAGGGGGATGCCAATATCGGAAAAGAGCCTCGATGCAGAGTCTGTGAGGGCCACTTCGCTATTTAAGGAGAACGGCTACTACAGCTTTTCGAAGAACTACTTCTTCTTTACAGCTGACACCCTCACAGTCCGTGACTCGGCTATTCTGGAGATATCCATCAAGGATTATACACGTAATGAGCTCGAGCGCAATGCCAAGCCACACAAGCAGTTCCATATCGGACAAGTGACCATCTATCCGGTTTCTGATGTCATCAGGTACCGTGCTGCCCTTACCAAGAAGGCTACCCAGAAACTCGATACCCTTCAGGTAGGTGAGAAGATGTATGTCCTATACGACAAGAAACTTGGGGTACGTCCTTCGATCCTGACCAAAATGAACAGGGTAGTCCCCGGTAACCTCTACAAAGAGAGTGTCGTGAACAATACCTATCAGAGGTTCTCGAATATGAACCTTTTCAGCAGCGTGAATGTCTCTCTTGACCAGGTGACTTCGGATATCGTTGATTGTAATATCAGACTTATCCCCGCGAAGCTGCAAGGGTACAAACTTAACCTTGAGGCCTCTACAAACTCGACCGGACTTATCGGTATTTCACCTGCACTGTCATATTACAACAGGAATATCTTCAACGGGGGTGAGTGGCTTAACCTCTCATTCTCGGGTAACTTCCAGTTTGGTGTCAAGGATCCCGTGAGGTCTACAGAGTTCGGTACATCGGCCAATATCAGCCTTCCGACCTTCTTCCTGTTCCCTGATACATTCTTCTCGAATGTGATCCCCAGAACAGACTTCACAGTGGCTTACAATTATCAGGAGCGTCCCGAGTATACCAGAAATATGATTACAGCCCAGTATGGATACAGCTGGAACAGTACCTCCAAGAAATGGGGCTTTCAGATATATCCTGCCAGGGTAAACATCGTGAAGATGTCGAATCAGAGCCCCACTTTCAATGAGATGATTCAGAACCCATTCGTGAAGGACTCTTACATCGACCACTTCGACGTCGGTGGCGTATATCACGCGTCGTTCTATTCGGACCCATCCTTGAACCCTAAACATACCAATTATAAAGCCACATTCAGACTCGATATAGCAGGTAACCTTTTGAGTGCGTTTAATAAGCTTATGCCTGTCGATTCGACCGGAAGCAGGACAGTCTGGAATTCCCCTTATGCCCAATATGTGAGGGCAGAGGGCTCCTATACCCACACCTGGAAATTCGGTAAAAGGGAGCGTATGGCGGTAGCTGCCAGATTTTTGGCCGGTGGCGGTTTTGCCTACGGCAATTCAAACGCCCTCCCTTTTGAGCAGCTTTTCTGGTCAGGCGGTTCCAACAGTATGAGGGGATGGCAAGCACGCTCGCTAGGTCCCGGCATCACCCCGATGGACTCCACCCTCACCATCCCTAACCAGACCGGTGATATGAAACTTGAGGCCAATCTGGAATTCAGATTCCCACTTTTCTCGATATTCTACGGTGCATTGTTCTTCGATGCCGGTAACGTATGGATCAAAAGGGAAATTACAGACTTGAAGAGCCTTGCCAATGGTATTGCCCTCAATACCGGTGTCGGTCTCCGTCTCGACATCCAGTTCGTAGTGGTGAGATTTGACTTGGGCTTGAAACTCAGGGAACCTGCGGAGCAGAAGTGGTATGGTCCTAAAGATTGGTTCAATAAAGGGGGCAATACATTCCAGTTCGGTATCGGCTATCCATTTTAATATTTATACATTTTATGAGGAAGAGACACACAGTAGCGTTGATTTACGATTTTGACGGGACATTGTCGCCCGGTAACATGCAGGAGTTCGGCTTTATTCAGGCCATAGGGAAGGATCCGGAGACATTTTGGAGAAGGAGTGCTGAGCTCTCCCAGAGTCAGGATGCGAGTGAGATCCTCAGTTATATGAAACTGATGCTTGACGAGGCAAAGGCCTCAAATATCCAGATCAGAAGGGAGGATTTTAAGAAATTCGGGTCCAAGATTCCACTTTATGAGGGTGTGAAAGAGTGGTTCTCGATGGTTAACCGTTATGGTGAGTCAAAAGGGATCAATATCGAACACTATATCAATTCGTCGGGTCTGCAGGAGATGATCGAGGGTAGTATCATCTATCACGAATTCAAAAAGGTATTCGCCTGCTCATTCCTGTATGAGAATGGTGTGGCCACCTGGCCCGCTGTAGCTATTGACTACACTGGAAAGACACAGTTCATCTTCAAAATCAATAAAGGTGTCCACAGTGTCAGAGACCATATCCGTGTAAACGAATATGTCCCGGAGAAAGACCGTGCAGTCCCATTCTCAAGTATGATTTACTTCGGTGACGGGGCCACAGATATCCCTTGTATGAAGCTTGTGAAGCAGTTTGGAGGGCACTCCATCGCTGTTTATGACCCTGCCAAACGTAAGGCCCGTGAGATGGCTGAGCGACTCATCTCTGAAGATCGTGTCAACTTCGCCTGCCCCACAGACTATACACGTTACGGTAAGCTCTACCGTGTAGTTACATCCGTAATCGACAAAATTGTCGCCGACCTCCAGCTTGAAGCTATCACAAAAGTATAATGTAAGGTATAAATGACCTTCGTCAGCAACTCCCTGATACTCAATTGTTTTCTTACTCTGAGGGTGGGTAAATTCACCCACCCTCAGGTGTGGTAAGTGGCAGATATTCAGAGGGTTACTGACGCAGAAAAAGAGAGTGTTTGAGAATGGAAATAAAGATTTTGATAGACAATAGAGCCACGGAAGGGGGTGATCTGGCATGTGAGCACGGGCTATCTCTGTATGTGGAGAGCAATAGTGCCAATTTTCTGGTGGATACAGGTGCTTCAGGTGCATTTCTGGAGAATGCCGCCAGGATGGGGGTGGATGTATCGGCTGTAGATTTTTGCGTCATTTCTCACGGTCACGATGACCATACAGGTGGTCTGAGATCTTTTCTGGAACTCGATTCAAAGGCCAAAGTGATACTCTCATCAGAGATTTTTACTAACAAGTACTTCTCGAACAGCAGAGGAGAGATGACTGAGATAGGTGTCGATAGAGATCTGCTGGATGAATATCTGGAGAGGTTCAATTGTCTGGATACAGATTCGCCCGCTATTCAGTCTCATGGAACGGTCAGGTCTTGGAATGGTCAGCAGGAGTTTCCGCACTCAAATGGAGATGGTACAGATGGTGTTGCTGCATCGGATGCCTATCCTGAGCCGATGTGCTGGTGGGTGACTCCGGATATAGCACTTGTGAAGTGTACATGTGACAAATATAATAGACCGAGTGGCAATAAGACTCTCTTCAAATGTGCCCTGGAAGAGGGTGCAGAGGTGATTCAGGACGATTTCTCTCACGAGCTTAGTGTGGCGGTCAAGCAGAAGGACGGACTTGTGGTCATCTCTTCGTGTTCGCATTGCGGAGCAGCGAATATTATCGAGTCAGCGATGTCGGCCACAGGTGAGAGGCGACTTCTCTCCTTTATCGGCGGACTTCACTTTACTGACCGCTCAGAGAATCTCGTCGCAGATGTCGATGACTTTATCTCTTATATCAGTACCACCCATCCGAACGCCCAAATCTACACCGGTCACTGCACTGGAGACAAAGCAAAAGAGTTCCTAGCCCCCCACACCAATATCCACTTCTTCCACACCGGCGACGAAATCTAACCCCACGCACCCTCCCCAGCCACTCGTCTGCGACACCTGTGTGCATCACCACCGCATATGTGTAAAAATCGTCAAAAACTTTCTTGTTTTCAGTCAGAAAAGTGGTGAATATTATGTAAATTCGCTCTATTATTTTAGAGTATAAGTATCATGTTCCAGAAGATTATAAATTCGTGTGTGAAGCTGGTCCAGAGGTTTCTTCCTGAACCATTCATTTTCGCTGTGATATTGACTTTTGTCGCTTTTGTGGTGGCAATTCCAGTTTGTGACCAGACGTTAGTGGAGGCTGTTGAGAATTGGGGCAATGGTGTGATGTCACTATTGGCTTTCTCAATGCAGATGGCATTGGTGCTGGTTTGTGGTTCGGCATTGGCTGCAGCCCCATCAGTGAAGAGGGGAATCAGCCGTCTTGCTTCACAGCCGAAGACCCCTGCAGGTGCCATTGCATTTGTCTCGGCAATATCTTCTGTTGCATGTTGGCTTAACTGGGGCTTCGGCCTGATTGTCGGAGCCATTCTGGCGAAGGAGGTGGCCCGCAAACTCCGCGGCGTCGATTATCGCCTCCTCATTGCGTCAGCATACAGCGGTTTCGTGGTGTGGCACTCCGGAATCAGCGGATCTGTCCCTCTCTCGATGGCTACCGCCGGCGATGCCCTTACCAAAGCTACCAATGGTGTTGTTACCGAACCTATTGCCCTTAGTGAGACCATTTTCAGTGTATACAATATAGGCATTGCGTTAGCGGTAATTGTCTCTCTTGTGGTGGTGAATGCCCTGATGCATCCGAAAGGGGATGATGTTTTTGTGGTGGATCCTTGCCTGCTTGATGAGTCTTGCACTGAGTGCAATAAGAGGGCTGAGACCCCTGCACAGAAGCTTGAGAGCAGTAGGGTTCTTACCTGGTTGATCTCCCTCCTTGGTCTTGCATATCTTGTGATCAGACTTTTTGTGAAGGGTGGGGGACTTGATCTGAATTCGGTGATATTGCTCTTCCTTTTCATCGGACTTCTTGCCCACAAGACCCCGATCGGGTATGTGAATGCTTTCACTTGTGCCGCTTCGGGTGCTGCCGGTATTCTGCTTCAGTTCCCGTTCTATGCCGGTATTATGGGTATTATTACCGGTACAGGTGCTTCCGGGCTCTCTCTTGCCGGTGAGATCAGTGACGCGTTCATATCGATTTCGACCAGAACGACATATCCATTGCTAACCTTCCTGAGTGCAGCGGTGGTGAATATCTTTGTCCCTTCCGGTGGCGGACAATGGGCTGTACAGGCTCCGATTATGTTCCCCGCTGGAGCACAGCTCGGTGTGGATCCCGCAGTGACAGGTATGGCTATTGCCTGGGGCGATGCGTGGACCAATCTCATCCAGCCGTTCTGGGCGATCCCTGCCCTTGCCATTGCGAAGCTCAATGCTAAGGATATTATGGGCTTCTGCCTTATCAACCTGATTGTGACCGGGGTGATTATTTGTGCAGGATTTCTTATTTGGGTAATTTGATAACCTCCTGCAAATCACCTTTCCATTAATGGGCCATAGATGGTGTTCTGGGCGATATTGGTGGAAAGGTCAGCCAAATTTGCCCCACCTTTCCGCAGAAGTGTCACAGATGTACTTCTGGAGGGGGTGACCGGAAAGGTTATTTGCAGGAAAGCTTTTGATAAAAGAAAATAATATTAATACTAATGTTCCGTTTGATATGAAAAAAATTCTAACCTTGGTCTGCTGCGCAATATTGACAGCGGCGGCCAATTTCCAAATGAATGCACAGGTCGTAGCACAAGACCCTGTCGTGGACAAAATTATAGAGCTTGCAGCGCAGGATAACCAGACAATGGATCATCTGGATGTCCTCTGCAATACCATCGGACCACGTTTGACAGGTTCTGACGGATATCTGCACGCTGTAGACTGGGCACTTTATATGTTCCGCAAATGGGGCCTTGAAGCAGAGAAAGTGCAAGTGGGCGAATTGCCCGTAGGGTTCAACAGAGGCCCTTGGTTTGGCAAGATGATCAATGGCGAGGAGTCTCTCCATTTCACTACCCCTTCATATACTGCAGGTACCCACGGAGTGCAACGCGGCCATGTGGTTATCGAGCCAAAAACCACTGCAGAGTTCGAGAGGATGAAACATACCATCAAAGGCGCTTGGGTCCTTATCGGCGGAAAGAGCAATGGGTGGCCAATAGATTATACCCCTGCCGGAGATGAGGCAAGGGCAAAGATTATTGCCAAAAATGACTCTATCGCAGCAGAAAACGGCAAATTGCGCGGGTACAATTACGGTTTGCGCTCGAAGAGGGCTGAGCTTGAGAAGAAGATAGCGGCTACCACTTCGAAAAAGGAGATTGCGAAGCTTCGCGCTGAACTTGATGCCCTTGTGGAGAAGAAACCTGCCAAACTGATCGAGGAGCCTGCACTATTCTACCGTGAAATGATCGAGGCTGGTGCTCTTGGTATTATCCAGTCAGCAGCGGTTCCAATCACCACTATCTACGATAGGAAAAATGTACAAAATATGACCTGGGAGACCCTTCCAACCCTTCCCGATATCAAACTTGACGAGAGACAATACAAGAAGATTTACGATAGGGTAGCGGTACGCGAACGTGTTGATTTGGAGTTTGATATCAGAAACCATTTCTTCATGGGTCCTGTCCCTTATTACAATGTGTTGGCCTATATCCGTGGCACTGAATACCCAGAGGAGCTTATTATCAGCAGCTGCCACTTGGACTGCTACGATGTGGCTACCGGTGGTGTGGACTGCGGTACAGGTGTTGCTCCCGCAATGGAGGCTGCACGCCTTTTGGCAATGGCCGGTGCAAAACCAAAGAGAACCATCGTCTTCGCACTTTGGGCAGCAGAGGAGTTCGGTCTTTGGGGTTCAAAACATTATGTTGAGAGCAATCCAAGCAAGCTTCCAAATATCGTGAATGTGTTCAATCGTGACGGCGGCCCTACAGTGGCAAACAGCTGGTCTGTTCCTACATCGTGGTATGCACCTCTTAAAGCTGTGTGTGCACCACTTGAGAACCTTAACCCAGATATGCCTTTCACACTTACCGAGGCTAAAAACTACCCTGTAGAGCGTCCTAAAACCGCTGGTGGTTCAGATCATGCCCATTTCGTGATGAATGGTGTTCCTGCACTTTCATTCGGTACAGGTGACCCTCTTGGATACAATTTCAGCTACTCTGAGATCTGGCATACCGACCGTGACCTTTACAATATGAGTATCCCTCCTTATATGGAGCATACCGCTATTGTAAACGCTGTAGTGTTCTGGGGTCTTGCAAACCTTGATGAGAGACTTCCTCAGGATGCTGTATATAAAAAATAGATACCGTTATGGATAAAATCAATCAAAACGAGCAGCTAGATCTTTTTCAAGGGCGTCTTGAAGATGACCTTTTGAAATTGTGTACCTCTTTGGGCGTACTTGACGGAGGGTGGCTTATGACCCCTGATCTGGAGGAGAAATGGAAAGAGGTGGCCCCTGAGTATATGGCTGATGCTGTGAAAGAGATCAATTCTTATCCTGAAGTGGCCCTTGCTTGGGCCGGATATTTGGGTATGGGATATGCTGCCCTGTGGGATAAAAACTGGAGAAAGCACTCCCGTGACGGATATTCCAAGATGTTGGGATCCAGAGGGTTTGATGATATGGATGAACATATAGTAAGGGATATTCTCGGCCATCCCCTTGACTCATTTGAGGCTATGAAACTCTCTGGTGTGCTGCAGAGCTGTGCCCAATGTGCCATCGGTCTTATCCGTAAAGAGTCTGTAGAGGCCCAGACCTCTACCGCCTTTTATATCTTGGCAAGGTGTGTGCAAGTGATGTTTTGTGTCGGCGTATCTGTCCAATTACACAAATTAGGTTACAAATACGAGAGACTCCAATAATCTTGGCACGGTTATTGAAATAATTTCCGATAGAAGAAATTAAAACTATGTATTAACTTAATTAAAATTAAAGATTATGGCAACAAAGATATTCAGATGCAATCATTGCGGAAACATTATAACTCATCTTACAAATAGTGGTGTACCATTAGTATGCTGTGGCGAAAAAATGGTGGAACTAGTTCCTAATACCACAGATGCAGCTACCGAGAAACACGTTCCAGATGTTAAAGTAGAAGGTAATAAAGTAATGGTAACAGTAGGTAGCGTAGAGCACCCAATGGTTACTGAGCACTTTATCGAGTGGATCCTTGTAGAGTCAAAAGAGGGTATCCAGGTGAAATGGCTCAAAGCAGGCCAAAAACCTACCCACACTTTTGTACTCGCAGAGGGTGACGAACTGGTGGCAGTTTACGAATACTGTAACCTTCACGGCCTCTGGAAAAAGGAGATGTAGTATTTATTTAGTTAGTAAGATTTAAATTCATGAAAGGTGCCCAGCGTAGAGCCAGGCACCTTTTTAATTTAGCTGAGTATTATCAAAAACATCGTTTTGTCAGCCACAATCAGCGATGTGGCGGTTTTTTTGTGTCACACCCGATCGGGTCAGATGGGATGTCTCCCTGTCGTCACACCCTGTCGGTACAACTGATCCGGTTCAAGCGAGGTGTCTCCCTGTTGTCACACACCTGACTTGTTCGGGTGTCTGAATCGCGGAGAGGTTAGGCACGAAAATGGGCCCCCAAGAGGGAAAAGTGTTCCCAATCCCGTCTGGGATAGATGGATTGGGCACGCTAATCACTCGTAGAAGTACCTGCAGCAAGGATTGATGTGCCTAATCTATTCGTGATGACATCACCAAAATCTACCAGAGTGTTAACAAGACGTCATCAGACGCCCCGCGGAGGCCGTGTATTTGCGCAGCAAATACGGCAAGGCCGGGAGCGCTAGTCCGGCGAGAGCCGGTATAAAAGCGGTGAGCACCTGCCTATGTGCGATAGTGCCCTCACCCAAAGCATCAGAGTGGGGTGCTTGGATATATGGCACCCCGCTCTGATACCACTCTGCCTCTGAGCCAGGGGAGAGCAAGAGCCATCAAACTCTTGCCTCCCCTCGCAGAGGCGCTTTCTCTATTGTATCCCCATCTAACAGCCGCATCCCATCCCTACTTACCTCATCTTACCTCATCTCATCTCATCTCAACCCATCCCTACTATACTTAAAATGCCCTTTTCATTTTTCCAAAATTGTGATTGAATTTTGAAAAATCAACAAAACTTAAAGTTTTGTAGAAATAGCATGAATAAGTAGAAAGGATGTTTGAATATTGTATCCGAACATTTTAAATTAAAGAAAATGAAGACACAAGAAAAACAACGTTACGTAGACATTTTGTCCAATAGTGGCTTTAAGGCAGTATTTGGAGATCAGGACAATAAACCTGTGTTGATTGATTTTTTGAATGCCGTTCTTCCTGATGGAAGAAGAGTAAAAGATCTTACATATGCAACAACAGAGATAGAGGGACTGACGCAGAGCAATAAGTCTGTCAAGCTAGATTTACGATGTGAGGATGAGGATGGCACCTCGTTTATTATCGAGATGCAGAGATATGATCAGGAGAACTTCTTCAAGAGATGCGTATCGTATAGTTCGAAGGTTTATGATATGAAGACCATTAAGGGTGATGACAATTATAATATTCCGCCAGTGTATCTTATAGGGATTCTGGCAG
>JAFYXO010000002.1 GCA_017546125.1 Bacteroidales bacterium | reverse complement strand
GAGAAGTTAAACGCACTTGTGCCGATGGTACTGCCCTAACCCGGGTGGGAGAGTAGGTAGCCGCCGCCCTTTAGAAGCCTTCAGGTTGCAAAACTTGAAGGCTTTTTTTTGTTTAACCCCCAAGAACTTCCAACTTTCATTCCAATATCCATTAAATCATTGCGTCAGCAAGTGTCTGATACACAGCTATATGCTGGTATTTAGGGTGGGTGATTTTACCCACCCTCAGGTGTAGGAAGTGGCTGAGGATGAGGGAGTTGCTGACGCGATGAAGAAAGGATAGGAAGAATGAAGAGGATGACTGCAGAACAAAACTCCGAGCCGGAGTCCGGCAAACGACGCGAGTAAGATGAGAAGCTCGCAGTTACGGGAGTGAGTGTCTATACTGGGGAGATTCACCTCGAGGAGAGTTGTCACGCAGTGAAATATGGCTTTAGACGCTGCGTGAGAGTGGGAAATTTGATGAATTATGCTTGAAATTAGGTATGACGCAGTGATCTAAGCCCTCAAACGATGCGTCGCGAATAAGACTGCGCTATTTTATTGCGCCAGCAACTTTCTGAGACACAGTTATTTCCTTACTTTTAGGGTGGGTGATTTTACCCACCCTCAGTGGGGGAAGTGGCTGAGAGTAAGGGAGTTAATGGAGCAGTGGAAATGCTGCTTTAGAAGTGATTGGTGTTTTGTAAAGCATCTCTATTGATGAAAAGGTAATTTTCATGTGTTGTAACCCCAAATGGTATGGTAAATATGCTACAGTCGTTCGTAGTGGCAGAGGATCAGGTTGCCTTGGTCGTCGCGAAGGTGCATGCCATTCCCTTGGCAGTATCTGAACCACTTGCATTTGCCACACTGGTCCTTTTTCATCCAAGAGCGGTCTCTGTATGGTTTGAATCGGTTCTCCCATACATCAATAAAGTCATCCTGATAGATATTTCCCTGGTGATAGTCTGCTCTGATGCTTCCGCAAGCAGATATTGAGCCGTCAATAAGTACTGATGCAACTGACAGACCTGCCTGACAGCTGTACAGATGGTCTCTTACATCGCCTTCAAACTCTCCAAGAAAACCCTCACAGCCGTAGCTTGCAGATATTCTTCCCTCTTTACGGGTTTTCCTTATAAATTCCATTAGCCCTCGAAAATCCTCTTTTGAAAGCTGGAGTTCCGGATCGTGTGCTGCTCTACCGACAGGGAATATTGTGAAAAGTCTCCATTTTTTGAGTCCAAGAGATATAAGGTACTCTTTGAATTGCTCCAGATATTTGTAATTTCTATTGTTTACGCATGTGACAACATCAAACTTAATTGAAGGCTCCTTTGCGAGAATCTCAACTGCTTTCGATGCGTATATAAATCCATCATTGCTCCCACGCATCCAGTTGTGATCTTGTTCAAATCCATCAAGACTGATAGTCAGGGAGTGGGCACCAGCCCGGAGCACTTCGTCTATCTTCTTTGGTGTCATCAATCTCCCGTTGGAAACCATACCCCAGGGGAATTCAAGATCATATATTGCCCTACCGCACTGAAGAAGATCATCTCTCATAAGTGGCTCCCCTCCAGATATTATAACCATTATTTTATGGGAGTCGTAGCACTCTTTAATGCGGAGAAGCACCTTTCTGAAGTCTTCGAAGGGCATATCGGGCTGAATGGAAGAGCTTTTGCAGTCACTGCCGCAATGGCGGCATTTCATATTGCATCTGAGTGTGGATTCCCAGAAAATCTGGTGGAGTGGATGCTTCTGCTCCATCTCTTTCGTAATTTGCCTGTTTAGTTCCAGCGCAAGGAGTTGTTTTAAGGATGGTCTGCCTCTCATTACTTTTTAGCTTGTTTGATCTCTATAATGATATTTTGTGCTTCAAATTTCCCTTGATGAAAAGGTATTTGTTTATCAGGACCCTCTGTCTGTTCAAGTTTTATTTGGGATGTCTGCTCTTGGTAGAAGCCATCATTGTCAGGATCTGTGTCTTTAATTCTTATAAAGACTGTCTTTGCTTCGCTATTTAATCCGTGAAAATGCCATTTAAATTCAAATTTGCCATTATAAACCATTATCGAGTCGGATTGATCAGCGTCCAATAATGGGGTGAGTGTGCTTGAGGTAGTATCTTGAATGGCATTGTGCCTGTAAACTTTTACACCTTTTACAGGTGCTTTTGTAGCAGCATCTATGACAGTACCTTTTATTTCATAGGTGGCATATGGGGTGCCGTAGGCATCTGCTTGTTGCCATTGCCTCTCGCAGCCCATTATGGATTGGATACCTAATGCTGTCAAAATGTACCACCCAAGTTTTATGATAACTCTTCTCATGTTGTAAATTTAGTTATTTAAAATTTATTTCTACATCCATAACGTCAAGTTGCGTGAAATACTTCCAGGAAAATTGAATTTTTTATACTGAAGACAACTTAGCTGATGTAAGTTTTAATTATTAAGTATATTGTGCATCCATGTCCCGCTTTTCAGGTACTATGACCCTAAATAGTCTGGTAAAAATGGGTAGTGGAGGGTATTTTTGCTTACAGATTGTAAGTTTGCGTAATATTGACCAGATTTATGCAGCGGTACTTTTTTTCGAAAAAAGTGCGAATTTTTTTCAAAAATATTTGGAGGATAATAAAAAGAGACATATCTTTGCACCCGCTTTCGAAATGATAGCAAAAGTTGATTGAAATAATGAAGAACAAGTACAATTTATAAGTACCAAGAAAAGAGTACAAGCGTTAATTTCTTTAGAGAAATTTAGTACAAACAATGAAGTTCAGGACAAGCTAGAAATTTATATAAAAAAATATACAATGAAGAGTTTGATCCTGGCTCAGG